>JBDTKZ010000061.1:0-1852 GCA_039935075.1 Bradyrhizobium sp. | reverse complement strand
CCGTCCGGCGCGGCCTTCGCGACCTGCTCGGCGCCAATCAGCCCAGCGGCGCCCGGCTGGTTGATGATCACGATCTGCTGGCCCATGTTCTCGGCCATCTTTTGCGTCACGATGCGCGCGGCAACATCCACCGCGCTGGCGGCGGCCAGCGGAACGATCATCCGGATCGGCCGGTCGGGATAGACCGACTGCGCCATCGCGCTGGAACCGATGAGCAGCGCGAGCGCCGGGACGAACGATTTCAGCAAGCGCATACCAAGTTTCTCCCTGACCGGACCGATCACGTTTCCGGGCAACCGGTCGTAATCCTTAGCCGGCATGATTGCTCTATCCCTTCCACGTTGGCAATGTACCGAAAGAGCAATTGAAAATAGGCCGGCGTCCAGATCGATCGGTCACCAGGGAGAGAACGAATGACCACCCGCAGGAATTTCTTGAAAGGCGCGGCCGCAACGGGAATCGCCTTCTGTAGTTGCGGCATGCTGGATGCCGCGCGTGCGCAACCGGGGCCGCCGCGTCTGCCGGTCAAGGTCGGTGGCAAGCGGGTCATGACGGTCGACACGCATGCGCACTGCTATTTCCACGAAGCGATCGATCTGATGGGCGACCAGGCCGACAAGGTGCTGCCGCCGGTCAAGGGCGTGCCGGAGCATTTCATTGTCGTCGAACAGCGTCTCAAGGAGATGGATGCGATGGCGATCGACATGGAGGTGCTGTCGATCAACCCATTCTGGTACGGTAAGGATCGCGATACCGCGGCGGCGATCGTCAAGGTCAATAACGACAAGCTGGCCGAACTCTGCGCATCGCGGCCCGACCGTTTTGCGGCCTTTGCCTCACTGAGCCTGCAATTTCCCGATCTCGCCGTTCAGCAGCTCGAAAACGCGGTCAAGAAGCAGGGCTTGCGCGGTGCCGCGATCGGCGGCAGCGTCATGGGCACGGATTTTTCCGACGAGAAATTTTATCCCGTTTGGGCCAAGGCCGAAGAGCTTGGCGCGGTGCTGTTCATCCATCCGCAAAGCACGCCGCAATTGGCCCAGCGTTTCAAGGGCAATGGTTGGCTGTCGAATACCATCGGCAACCCACTCGACACCACGATCGCCCTGCAGCACCTGATCTTCGAGGGAACGCTGGATCGCTTTCCCGGCCTGAAGATCCTGGCCGCCCATGGCGGCGGCTATCTCGGCTCCTACGCGGCGCGCGACGATCATGCCTGCTTCGTGTCGCCGCAAAACTGCAATCCCAACATCACACTGAAGAAGAAACCTTCGGAATATTTGAACCAACTCCATTTCGACGCCATGGTCTTCACTCCGGAAGCTCTGCGGCACCTCGTGGCGCAAGTCGGCGCCAGTCAAATCATGCTCGGCACCGACCATCCGATTCCCTGGGAACAACACCCGGTCGACCACGTCTTCGCTACCACCACTCTGACCGACAAGCAGAAGCTGGCCATTCTCGGCGGCAACGCGGCGCGGCTGTTCGGATTGAAGGAGGCGTAAGGCGCAATCCTCGCTTATCGAGTGACGCCTGGCCTCGATCGGTTACAGCAACTTCCCATCCGGCCCAAAAAACGGGTGCGGGCCGTCGAATCGCCGATCGGAACCTGGTGGGTGACGACGCTGCCGAACCCCTCGCCTGCAAACATCGTGAACGTGGCGCGATGAACGTGCCCGGTGGCGATCAGCTGCACGGACGGATGGCGCCGCACGATCGGGGCGAGATCGCTGGCATTGAGCAGGTTCTGGCGGTCCATGTGCCAGCTGCCGGTCTTAAACGCGGATGATGCAGGAATAACAGCGTCGGCCGATCGGAGGACGATTCCAGCGTAGCCTCGAGCCATTGCAGGGTT
>JBDTKZ010000060.1:0-51069 GCA_039935075.1 Bradyrhizobium sp. | reverse complement strand
ACGCGTTCCGGATTGAGGAAGCGCTCGAACAGCAGGCCAAAGCGGATCGGATCGAGGTCGGTGATGGTCAGTGCGTAGGCGACCAGCGAGCCTGCGCCGGAACCACGGCCAGGTCCGACCGGAATCCCCTGCGCCTTCGCCCATTTGATGAAGTCCGCCACGATCAGAAAGTAACCCGAATAATTCATCCGGGTGATGACGTCGATCTCGAACGCCAGTCGCGCGCGATAGTCTTCCTCGGAGGTGCCTTGCGAGAGGCCGTGGACCTTGAGCCGGTTGGCGAGCCCCTGCTCGGCCTGACGGCGCAATTCCTCGGTCTCTTCGCTTTGCGCATCGACCGCGTTGGCGCCGGCGCCGACCGTGAATCGCGGCAGGATCGGCTTGCGCGTCATCGGCCGGAACGAGCAGCGCTCGGCGATCTCGACCGTCGAGGCCAGCGCCTCCGGTATGTCGGCAAACAGCACCGCCATTTCAGCGCGGGTCTTGAAGCGGTGATCCGGGGTGAGCTGCTCGCGATCGGTCTCCGCGATCAGCCGGCCGCCGGCGATGCACAACAGCGCGTCGTGGGCCTCGTAATCGTCGGTGGTGGCGAAATGCGGCTCGTTGGTCGCCACCAAAGGGATGCCCTTGGCGTAAGCCAGATCGATCAGGCCAGCCTCGACGCGGCGCTCCTTGTCGATGCCGTGGCGCTGCAATTCGATGTAGAGCCGGTCGCCGAACAGGCTTGCCAGCCGGTCGCAGCGGGTCGCGGCCAATGCGGCCTGATCGGCCGTGAGCGCCCGCGATATCGGCCCCTCGGGCCCGCCGGTCAGCACGATCACGTCTTCGGCGTCATCCCGCAGCCATTCGAACTTGATGTGCGGGGGCTGGTTGACCGGCGTTTCCAGGAACGCCCGCGAGTTCAGCCGCATCAGGCTGCGGTAGCCGCGCTCGCGCGACGCCAGCAACACGAGCCGCGCTGGCGCCGCGGCCAGCGCATTGCGCGCATTCGGATCCTGATCGCCGAAATCGACCGCGAGTTCGCAGCCGATGATCGGCTGGACGCCATAGCCGGCCAGCTTGTCGGAAAATTCCAGCGCCCCGAACATGTTGTCGGTATCGGTCAGCGCCAATGCCGGCTGGCGGTCCGCCTTGGCCAGTTCCGCGAGCTTCGCGATCTTGATCGAGCCCTTCAGCAGCGAATAGGCGGAATGGACGTGGAGATGAACAAATCCGGCATTGGGCATGGTCGCGACAGGCTTCTCGGTCAGGCTTCAGGGAGCGCGAGCCGCCGCCAAAAATCGACCGGCCGGCCGACTCGCCGATCAATGGTGAAGCGAAGGGCCGACGCTGTCCACGCGGAACGCGCGGTTTGAGGCCGCCGTCCCGCTTTTCCCCAACGTGCCTGCCCAGTCCAGGCTCAACCCTGATGCCCTGCTCAAAGCTGCGGAATCAGCTGGGCCCAGACCGCGATCATCCCGACAAACAGCACGATCGAGGCCAGCGCCGCAGCCTCTTCCACGAATACCTTCAACATACCCGCCTCCCACGATGAGAACATAATAGGAACATTGTTCCTATTATGTTCTAGGAGTCAAGAGACCTAGGGTTGTATGCAACTGCAAATCGTGCTCAGACATTAATCAATGGGCAGGGGGAATTCCATGAAATTGAAAATTGCAGGACTGGCGCTGATGGCTTCGTGCTCGGCGGTGATGGCCGCCGATATGCCAAGCGCGGTGCCGTACCAGAAGGCGCCTTATATTGTTGATCCGGGCACCAACTGGACCGGCTTCTATATCGGCGCCATGGGCGGGTACGGGTGGTCTGACAGCGTCAGAACCACGATTGGTGGATTGGCCTTTACGGCATCCAGCAGTGACCTAAAAGGCGGCTTCGGCGGCGGCACTCTGGGTTACAACTGGCAATCTGGACAAGCAGTGTTCGGCATCGAAACCGATGCAGCGTGGTCAGATATCAAATATTCCGAAACTGCTTTCGGTATAACACTCGCCGATAAACTTCAGTCGTTCGGGAGTGTGACCGGACGCATTGGACTCGCGGCGAACGCGGCTCTGTTTTACGTCAAGGGCGGCTATGCGTGGGCAGACAATCAGATATCTGCTTCCGCACTCGGTGCGACTTTTTCGGAAAGCCACGTACACTCCGGGTGGACCATCGGCGGCGGTCTTGAATATATGTTCGTGCCCAATTGGTCCGGAAAAGTCGAGTATATGTACTCAGACTATCGAAACGCGTCATACCTCACAGCTTTTGCGCCCGGCGGCGTTGGCTTGGGCGTAACGGTCAATACCGTGAAGGCCGGAGTGAACTATCATTTCGGCGGTCCCGTCGTCGCGCGGTACTAATTTTAGGTAGTAAAATCACGACAGTGCCCGGGCCTTACCCGGGCACTTTTTTGACCCTAACCCCAACTAGCCAAATGGAGCGCTCGGCGGGAAAAGGCCTCAGTGGCTAATGCCCTGAAAGGCTCGTTCGGGTTGTACCGTGAGGCCGATGGCGACCTCGGTCGTACCGTCGAAAACCTCTGGCACGTGATCGCACAACAGGCAGCGGAACTCGCCGGTGGTTCGCGCGCCGCTTGCCAGTTCGACTCGCCGATTACCGGTGCCGCAATTCGGGCAAATGACATCGGATTTTTTCATGTAGCGAACACGCGCTCGTGCCGTTGTCCGTCTTGCATGGTGGACGGCTGTGACAACCCGGCGACCCGCAGCCGGTTATGCGCCCGCGTTGACGGGAATATGGCGATGCCGCCGGGGTTGCCTCTAAAAGCAATCATTGCAAACGGCGACATCGCAGCGCGCGCACTACTGACTGCGTTGCCCGCCGCGCAAACGTGAATTGACGCCAGCCAGGCAGGACGCTCTGCTTGCAAGTGGCGACATCGGTCGAACCCTTCTGCGAGGACACAATGCGGTGGTGCTTATCGGCTCTGATGGCGATCGGCGTGTTGGCGGCAATTGACATGGCGCCGGCAATCGCAGCGCCAGCGGGCAATTTCCCGTTCTGCATCAGTGGGGACGATTATCAAGGGGCCGGCGGCGCGGGAGATTGCAGCTTTACAAGTTACGCACAATGCCAGGCAACGGCCTCGGGACGAGCCGCCAGCTGCTCCAGCAATCCCTATTACAGCAACGCCGAGACGCCGCCCGCTCCCGGCCGCCACTCACGACGGAGACAGTGATGCGCACCCGAACCCTGGCAGCTCTGACGATTTTGGCGATCGGAACGATAACGACGGCCGGCCCGGCTCGGGCTCAGACCTATGATCCGAGTTATCCGGTTTGCCTGCACGTCTTCGGCCGGGTCGGTTATTACGAATGCCGCTATTCGTCACTGCCGCAGTGCGCGATGTCCGCATCCGGCCGCTCGGCGGATTGCGTCGTCAATCCCTATTTCACAAACGCCTATCAGCCGTCGCCGCCACGCCGTCACCGGCGCTATCGGCACGCCCATTAAGCGGCGGGCGCGCTCGAACCTCGGCTGGCCTATTCGAGCTCGATGACCTTGCCGCCCTCAAGCGACACCCGCCGGTCCATGCGGCCGGCCAGTTCCATGTTGTGGGTCGCGATCAGCATGGCCACTTGCGTGGCCTTGACGAGCTGCATCAGTGCACGGAACACGTGATCCGCGGTGACCGGATCGAGATTTCCGGTCGGCTCGTCGGCGAACAGAACCCGCGGCGCATTGGCAACGGCACGGGCGATCGCAACCCGCTGCTGTTCACCGCCCGACAACTCGGCAGGCCGATGTTTGACGCGATCGCCGAGGCCAAGATAGGCCAGGATCTCGGTGGCGCGCTTGACGGTCTCGGCGCGTTTCAGGCCGCGGATCATCTGCGGCAGCATGACGTTTTCGAGCGCGGTGAATTCCGGCAGCAGCCGGTGCGACTGGTAGACAAAGCCGATATCGGTGCGCCGGATCTGGGTTCGGTCGACATCCGACAGGCCGGAGGTCGCGGTGCCCCCGACATAGACCTCGCCGTCATCGGGGCTTTCGAGCAGGCCCGCGATGTGCAGCAGCGTCGATTTGCCCGAACCCGATGGCGCCACCAGCGCCACCGACTGCCCCGCCCACAGCGCGAGCTTGGCGCCGTCGAGGATCGTCAGCGTGGTCTCGCCCTGCTTGTACTGCCGTTTTATCTCGTGGAGATAAACGACCGGTACGTCTTCCGCCGCCTGCTGCGCCATCTGCCCCTCACTCGTACCGCAGCGCGTCGACGGGGTCGAGGCGCGCGGCACGCCACGACGGATAGAGCGTGGCCAGGAAGGACAGCGTCAGCGCCATGATCACCACCGCGCTGGTCTCGCCGAAATCGATCTCGGCGGGCAGCTTGGAAAGGAAGTAGAGCGTCGGATCGAACAATTCCGTACTGGTGAGCCATGACAGGAATTGCCGGATCGACTCGATGTTGAAGCAAATCAACAATCCGACCATCAGGCCGACGAGGGTGCCGACAACACCGATCGAAGCACCCGTGATCAGGAATATCCGCATGATCGAGCCCTGCGAGGCGCCCATGGTGCGCAGGATCGCGATATCCTGGCCCTTGTCCTTCACCAGCATGATCAGGCCCGAGACGATATTGAGGGCTGCCACCAGCACGATCAAGGTGAGGATCAGGAACATCACGTTGCGCTCGACCTGGAGCGCATTGAAGAACGTCGAATTGCGCTGCCGCCAATCCACCAGAAATATCGGCCGACCCGCGGCTTCGGTCACGGATTTCCGAAACGCGTTGATGTTGTCGGGATTGTCGGTGAAAACCTCGATCGCGGTCACATCGTTGTTGCGATTGAAATAGGCCTGCGCCTCCGCCAGCGGCATGAACACGAAGCTCGAATCATATTCGGACATCCCGATCTCGAACACGGCCGCGATCTTGTACGGCTTGATGCGCGGCGTCGTGCCCATCGGGGTCACCGCGCCCTTCGGCGAAACCAGCGTGATCATGTCGCCGGCATGCAGCGACAATTGATCGGCGAGCCGGCGGCCGATCGCGACGCCCTGCCCGTCGTCGAAGCCTTCCAGCGAGCCCTGCTTGATGTTCTTGGAAATCGAGGTGAGGTTGTTGAGGTCGTCGGCGCGAATGCCGCGAATGAACACACCGGCCGCATTGAACGGCGACGATCCGAGGCCCTGACCGTCCACCACGGGCGCGGCAAGACGGATGCCTTTGACCTGGCTGATCCGGTCGGCGACGTCCTTCCAGTCGGTCAGCGGCGATTCCAGCGGCTGCACCAAGAGATGCCCGTTAAGGCCGAGGATCTTGTCGAGCAGTTCCTTGCGGAAGCCGTTCATCACGGCCATCACGATGATCAGCGTGGCGACGCCGAGCACGATGCCGAGGAACGAGAAGCCGGCGATGACAGAAATGAAGCCTTCCTTGCGGCGCGCCCGCAAATAGCGTCCCGACAGCAGCCATTCGAAGGCGGCGAAAGGTGGGGTCCGGACTGGCTCGGTCATGGTTTCATCCATAGGTCGATTTTCGCACGATTCGGGCCAATTGTGGCCTTCGTGGCTGAGACCCCGTCAGCACCGGTGGATAATTTACTCACGCGGTCAGCTTTGCCAGCACATCCGTCGGGCTCAGATTCTCGCGCGTGCCGTCGCTACGGCGCTTGATCTCGACCTTGCCCTCGGCAAGCCCCTTCGGGCCGACCAGTATCTGCCAGGGAATACCGATCAGGTCGGCGGCGGCGAACTTGGCGCCGGCACGCTGGTCGGTATCGTCATAGAGCACATCGACTCCCTTGGCGCTGAGTTCGCGGTACAGGCTTTCGCAGGCCGCATCGGTGTCCGCGGCGCCCTGCTTGAGATTGAGGATCGCGACCCGGAACGGCGCCACCGCTTCCGGCCATTTGATCCCGGCATCGTCGTGACAGGCCTCGATGATCGCACCGACCAGCCGCGAGACGCCGACGCCGTAGGAACCGCCATGGATCGGAACGTCGGCGCCGTCGGGCCCAGCGACCATCGCCTTCATGGCGTCGGAATATTTGGTGCCGAAATAGAAGATCTGGCCGACCTCGATGCCGCGCGTGTGCACCCGCTTGTCGGCCGGTACTTCGCTGTCGAAGCGGGCGGCATCGTGGACGTCTTCGGTCGCGGCATAGACCGAGGTCCACTGCTTGATGATAGCGGTGAGATCGCCTTCGTAGTCGATGTCATCGCCGGGCACCGGCAAATTGAGCACGTCGCTGTCACAATACACGCCGGACTCGCCGGTCTCCGCGAGCACGATGAATTCATGGCTGAGATCGCCGCCGATCGGGCCGGTTTCGGCACGCATCGGGATCGCCTTCAATCCCATCCGCGCGAAGGTGCGCAGATAGGCCACGAACATCCGGTTGTAGGAGCGCCGCGCCGCCGCCTCGTCGATGTCGAACGAATAGGCGTCCTTCATCAGGAATTCACGGCCGCGCATCACGCCGAAGCGCGGGCGCTGCTCGTCACGGAACTTCCACTGGATGTGGTAGAGATTGAGCGGCAGGCTCCTGTAGGACTTCACGTAACTGCGGAAAATCTCGGTGATCATTTCCTCGTTGGTCGGCCCGTACAGCAATTCACGCTTGTGGCGATCGGTGATGCGCAGCATCTCCGGACCATAGGCGTCATAGCGGCCGCTCTCGCGCCAGAGGTCGGCCAGTTGCAGGGTCGGCATCAGCAGCTCGAGCGCGCCGGCGCGGTCCTGCTCCTCGCGCACGATCTGCTCGATCTTCTTCAACACCCGCAAGCCCAGCGGCAGCCAGGCATAGATACCCGCCGCCTCCTGCCGCATCATGCCCGCGCGCAGCATCAGGCGATGCGACACGATCTCGGCCTCCTTCGGGTTTTCCTTCAGGATGGGCAGAAAAAAACGCGACAGTCGCATGGGGACACTCAAAGAATCGGTGAAACACGGCAGGCCCGCAGTGAAACCGGATCGGGCGGCAAAACACAAGGGTTGGGCCTGCGAAAGCCGCTCCAGGTACCCCGGCAACCGATAACGACAGCGGATTGACGACCGCATCGGCCGTCTATTGAGCGCGCGATCAAGGCGCGAATACGTCACAAACCGGCTTTGGGAAGAAAAGCTTAGCGTAAGCTTCTAATACAAAGGGATATCAAGCTCATCTTCCAGCGTAACTTTCTTGAAGTCGGTCACCAGGGCCTCGATCCGCATGTGCCAGTGGCCCGGATAAGGCAGCGGCACGCCCTGCACGTGCCAGTAGCCATCGGCGCCCAAGGCGGCGGCGCGCTCCAGCGGCTCGATGCCACGCTCCGGCAGGCTGAGGATCAACGTGGCCTCCTTGGCCGGAAGCGGGCTGGCATCGCCGTTCATCAGCTGCAGCACGAAATTGTCGCGGCCAGCCTTGCCGGGCGAAACCAGCACCTGGAACATCGCCGCATCGGTGTGGATGTGGATCGCCAGCGGCGCATCGACCTCCGCCACCAACGTCCGCGGCGGCGGGGTGAAGCGCCAGCCGGCGACGACGGCGAGAATGCCGACGGCCAGCACGCATTCGAACACGACGGATCGCAGCAGCGGACCGGTGTTGCGGTAATCGGCCACGACCATCGCGGTCAGATAAAACCGGTTCAACGCGGCCAGCGCCAGCAGCAGCACGACGAGCGCCAACTTGACCAGCAGGATGATGCCGTATCCGGTCTCGATCAACGCACCAAAACTCTCGAGTTGGACCACCGCGAGCCCGAGTCCCGTCAGCACCAGCACGCCGACGACGGGTACCGCGAACGCCGAGAAATCCTTCAGTACGCGCGGCAGCGAGTCCGATCGCCGCCATGCCATCGCCACCAGCGGGGCCAACGCGCCAACCCAATAGGCCACGCCAACACCGTGCAGGAACAGCGACGGCCGGGTCAGCCATGACAGGGGCGCCGTCGCGGCATGCCCGCTGCTCGCCAGCGATAGCCCGACGCCCAGCATGGCCACCGAGGTCAGAACCCAACCGATCGCGATCGACTGATACCACAATGCGACATAGGCGATCGCCATCGCTGTGATCGCAATCAGCAGCGACGGCCCGAGGCTGGTGGCGAATGCGCTGGTCCAGGGCGCCGGGGTCACGATATCGGTGAGCGGCAAGTTCAGGAGATCGATGCCCTGCAGCCCGAGCGAGACCACCGCGCTGACGCAACCGATCCGGAGCGCGGCGACGATCGCTTTCGCGCCATCAGCGCCCTGCCCGATCCACGCCGCGAAGAAAGCCCCGCCGACGCCGACGAACAGCCCGAGATAGACACCAACCCGCGCCAGCCAAATCAGGGCGGACACCAACACTGAACTCTTAGGCGCCGCCGTCACTGCGGCAGTGGTCATTTCGCCGATCGAAAACACCAGCGCGCCGCCGACCGGGTGGCCATCAGCCGAAACGATGCGATAGCTGACGACCTGGGTGCCTCGCGGCAGATTGTCCGGCAGAATCATGGTGATGGTCGGACCGATGGCATGAACCGCAACATCGCTGCGGCTTTTGCCTGAGGCATCGACCAGACTGATCACCGCCGGAGTGACGGGCTCGTTGAACCGCAATTGCACCGTCTTCGGCGCCGTCGCCAGCACGCTGCCGTCGGCAGGCTCGGCCGATACCAGCGAGGCATGCGCCGATACGCCGGTGGCAAAGCAAACGACAAACAGCAACGTTGCGAGGCCCGCGATCAGACGCATCGTCGAGAGCGCCTTTCAGGGCTTCGCCAGCAGCTTCACGCCAGGGGCAGGCCATTTGCTGTCATGGGGGTGGGCCGGATCGGCCGGAATATCGATCCAGCGGCTGACCCCCTGCTCGCATTCCTGCACCGTCGGAAAATACAGCACCGTGTCGGGTTTGAGTGCGCCGGTGACGAAGGTGCCGATGACAAATTCCTCGCGCGTATGATCGGGCAATCTGCCCCCGCTCCACACCACTTCCTTGACGCCCTCGGAAATGCTCGATCCCTGGTAGTCATAGGCCGTGGCGTATTTTCCGGTGATGGCCTCGACATTCCAGCCTGCCGTCGGCATCGGCTTCACCACGATCACGCCATCAGGAATTTGCACGCGTATTTTGGTCGTGGCCGAACCAGCGCAGCCATGCGGCACGACGAACACCGCGTCGTAAGAGCTCCCGATCGCAGTCTCCTTGGCTTTGAGCGTGATGTGGGCGCGGGCCGGCGGCGCCGCGAGAACCGCGGCTGCGAGGGCGACGAGACAGCAGGAAAGCCTGGTGCTGGACATCTGCCGTCTCACTTCATGCCGTCGGGCATCTTCTTCATCTCCATGCCGCCCGCCGCCGCGCCGGCGGGCGCCTGCGCACCGATGCCCTCCACGTCGAGCGAAACCTTCACCTTGCCGGCTTTTTCGAATTCGAGCGTCACGGGTACCGCGTCGCCCTGCTTGAGCGGCGCCTTCAGATCGAACATCATCAGATGATTGCCGCCCGGCGCGAGCTTTACCGTCTTGCCGGGATCGATGGTCAGGCCCTTGTCGAGCGGGCGCATGGTCATCACGCCGTCCTTTATCGCCATCTCGTGAACCTCGACCTTGCCGGCAACATCGGCGGAGACACCGATCAGCCGATCGGCTGCGGTCCCCTTGTTTTCGACCGTGAAATAGCCGCTGCCGATCTTGGCGCCGTTCGGCGTGGCGCGGCTCCAGGCCTGCGTGATCACGAGATCGCCGGCCTTGACCTCCGCCGCGCCGGCGGGTGCCGCGATCAGGCCCGCAAACAAGATGGCGGAAACGAACATTCGTGCAACTGGTCTCATGGCGAATTCCTTCATCGGTCTTGGCAAGGTTCAGAACGTGTATTTTCCCGCGAGCACGTAAGTACGGCCGGGGAATGGATGGAACAGGAAGTATTGCTCGTTGAACAGATTATCGATCCCGAAATCGAATGCGAAATTCTGGGTGGCCTTATAGTGCACCTTCATGTCGACGACGATGTAATTGTCGAAGGCGCCGTAGACACGCGAAATGATGTCGGTGTTGTCCAGCGTCGAATACTGCTTGCCGCTATAGCGCGCCGCGACCGTATAGGCCCAGTTTTCATTCGGTCGATAGGTCACACCGAATTTGGCGCGCCAGTCCGGCACATAGGGGACGCGCTTGCCGACCACGGTATCGGGTACGCCGGTCAGCGGATTGGTGCCGGCCCAGGTCGGATCCGAAAGGATCCGGGAATCGACATAGGTGACGCTGCCGAACAGTTGCAGGCCCTTGATCCCGACGTTGTCCTTTTCGGCTGACAGTTCGACACCATGTATCCGGATCGCCGCGACATTGCTGAAGGTCGTCGCCACCACCTGCGCGTTGTTCGCATTGGTCACCGTGTTCGTCTGGGAGATGATCGCATTGTTGGTTCTTTCCTCGAACAGCGTCAGCCTGACACGACCATCGCTCCAATGTCGTTCGATGTTGAGTTCGCCGTTGAAATCCTGCTCCGGCGTCAGCGACGGGTTAGGCAGAACCACCACGTTGCTGACCGCGACGTTCTGGTAGAGTTCGGAGACCGTGGGATAGCGATAGGCTTCGCCGAAATTCGTCGTGATGTTCCAATCCTTGTTGGGATCATAGGACAGCGACGCCTTCGGCGAAAAATTGGTCGAACCGAGTTCGGGTTGAATCGTGGGTATCGACGAAGTGATACCGCCGGCAGCGTTGGTGGAAGTGTTGACGTTGAACCCGTCCAGCGCACGCCAGGTTTCCAGCCGGCCACCGAGCGTCAGCTTCAGATTGGGAACGATCTTCCAGGCGTCCTGTAGCCATAGCGCACCGGTGCGGGTTTCACCCTCGCCATCGGAGTAGATCTGACCGGTACCTGTGGAAGAGGTGGCGCTCCAGACGGCCGATGCGAATACCGGATTTTCCAGGCGATACCGGTCGCCATGGACACCGAAACTGATCTCCTGCGGGCCATCATAACCGTATGGCCGCCAGATGCCCTTGGCGTCGGCGTTCTGCCAGTTGGTTCCGTCGTTGCGCGTGATCTTGCCGTTCTGCGAGAATCCCACGCCTGTCGATGCCACCGTGAACGGATTGAACATGATGTCTTGCAGATAATTGTAGCTTGATGCGGACAGATCGAAATCGTAGACGCCTTTGGTGTCGCTCTTGAGCGAGATGGCGTTGCTGAGATGGGTCTGATCCCAGATGTATTTGTTGCTCGCGAATGCCGACAGCCCGGCAAAGGTCGGCAATCCCGTCGCGGTCGAGGTCAGATAGGTCTGCGGATTGGAGGTCTGGACGTTATTCCAGACCCCGAGTGAATAGGTCGCCTGTACCAGCGGCGTGACGTCGTATGCGAGCCTGACATTGCCTGAGGTCTGTTGCGAATGCGCCAGCGCACCGGTGCCGACGACATCGGCGACCAATCCCTGCTTGTTCAATGCCGGAAAGGTGCCGGCGGTAGCAGCCGGGATCGAGCCGCTTGTCGTGTAGGTCAGCGGTTGCTGATAGCTGTCCTGATAGTTGGCGGTGACCAGCCAGGACAGCGCGCCGTCGCGATTGCCGGCGGCGGCGCTGGTCTGGCTGCTGACATAGGTGTCCTTGGTGCCGTATTGATTCCACGGCATCACCGACACCGTCTCCTTGGCAACGGCGAACGGCTTGTCCGGCATTTTCGAGGTGATCAGCAGCACGCCGCCGATGGAATTGCCGGGATAGGCCGCCGAGAATGGACCGTTGAGGAAATCGATCCGCGCGATCGCCTCCGGCGAGACCAGATTCCATTTCGGCGAGGCGCCTGAATTGTTGTTGCCGATCAGCGCCGAAATCAGCAGATCGTCATAATAGATCAGCGTGCGGGCGCTCGAACTAAGGCCCCAGCTTCGGGTCGCCAGCACCGCCTGATTGTCGCCGTCGTTGCGTTTGCGGACGAACAGGCTCGGCATGTATTTGACGGCGTCTTCGGGGTCCTTGAGATTGATGGTCTCGTTGATCTGTTTGGCGGTGACGCTGAAGGATTCCTGCGGCAGCGCGAACCGTTGTTTGATCGGTGGTGTCGTCAGCGAGGCATTGGTTCCGCCGTCGGAGGTGACGACCACGACCGGTCTGTTCTGCTGCCGCGCGGTATTCGCCGCCTGCGAACGCCGCGGTAGCGCGGTCCGCTCCACGCGCGTTCGCGCGACGCGTTTGACCACGACCTTGGGTGCATCGACCGTGACCATCGGCAGCGCCTGCTCGCCTGTTTGAGCGTTCGCCACCGTCACGGGCGCGGTCAGCGCCACCTGAAGGGCAACGATGCTCACGCCACCACGGGCATGAAAACGGAACATCCTGAATTCCTGACGCTGGCACGACGGCCAGCCTGCTCAACGGCGCTATCGGCACGGTCGTAGCCGCGCCGATCGTGAGGTTTTTGGAGGTCAGGAAATGGCGGGGGGCGCGCGGGCCTGGGCGTGGGCGCCGCTCCGGGAACCCGGCAGCGTCAAACCGGCGTCGTGCCAGACCACCCGTAGGGCGGCCCGATACGGCGTCGCGACCGTGGCCTCCGGCGTATCCGCGGATGCGGCCGCATGCGCGGCACAACACAGCGAACATGAACCATCATGTGCCTGATGGCCGCCGGTCTGGCCGCTGCCGCCATTGGTCTGGGCCGAATTGTCATGGCAGATGACGGCCGCGGCGAGAGGATCGGAAACGGCGATGCCCGCCGCCCAGCAGGCCGCGATGGGTGCCAAAATCTGCACCATCAAAGCAATCATGACGATCGGAAGAAATTTCCTTAACCGCCGGCGCATTGATTAACCCACCTTCTCGATGGCGTTACCTTAATCACCGGGAAAGCCCGAAGTCGAGACCGGCTTGCGGACTATATCTTGCGGGTCTCCGGGAAATAACCGGCCATTTCCGGTGTCACCGAGGCTGGCCGCTTCCGTCCCGTAGGCCTGCCGTTCCCGAGGGCCTGGAAACCTCGATCGCCCGCGCGAAAACGCAACTCCAGATGACCAAATCCCAATCATTTCGCAGAATGCACGAATTTTGAACAATCGTTGCTGAAATTGATGACAAGTCGAAAAAGATGGTCTACCACTGCGGGCTCAGGCTAGCCGCAAGGTTCAAGTCTGGTGGTCCAAGTCTCGGGAGGAGCCCTGGCGCGCACAAGCAGCGTCGCCCCGTCAAACCAAGATCAAATCCAAATTTTCGGGGAAATAGGGTCGACACAATTTTTAGAGCAGGGCGCAAGCCCTGCTCTTTTTTTCGAGATGGCGTTGTCTCGCAGGGGCGAGTGCACGCTTTTGCTCGTCATTGCGAGGAACTCTTGCGACGAAGCAATCCAGTTCTTGCTCGTGGCTCGGGATTGCTTCGCGGAGCCTGTCATCGGCGGGCATTCGCCGGACCCGTTGGCTCGCAATGACGAAAGCCGGCATCATGAGATCAACCAATCCGATCGAGCGCAGCTTCGAACTCGCCGCCGAGCGCTGTGAGGATTTGACGCCGCTGGTCTACCGGCGTCTGTTCGATGCGCATCCGGAAACGAGAGCGATGTTCCGGACCCAGGGCAGCGACCTCGTCATGGGTTCGATGCTGGCGCTGACCATCGACGCGATCCTAGATTACGCCGGCGACCGCACCGGCCATTTTCGCATGATCGAATGCGAAGTTGTCTCACATGATGCCTACGGCACGCCGCGCCAATTATTCGGCGAGTTCTTCCGCATCATCGCCGACACGCTGCGCGAGATCCTGGGGTTCGACTGGTCGGCCGAGATCGAGAACAGCTGGCGGAAACTGCTTCAAGAGATCGAAGCTATCGTCGCCGGAAGCGAAGCCTGAACAGGATCGTTTTGCATTGCAATAAACGGGGGATGCAAATCCATCATCCCGAGATGCGAGCGCAGGTGGCGCAAGCGTACCGATTGTGAGACACTTGCTTCGCGGCGCATGCAATGACGCCGTCGGTGAAAATATTAAATCATGGGAGCGAGCGATGTCCGGGACAAACAATTCCTCAACGACAAGGCGCGATCTTCTTCAGGCTGCGGCAACCGCCGGCGCGGCAACCGCCTTGTTCGGCGGCCTGGGCGTAAGCCCCGCGTTAGCAGCGGAAATGGGACGTTCAGAGAAGCCGCTGAAGGCCGCGTTTTCCAATGCAGGCCTGCAGGCCACCTGGTGCGCGCAAGGCAAGCAGGCGGCTGAATGGTGGGGCAAGCTGTTCAACGTCGAGGTCACCTGGTTCGACGGCCAGCTCGATGCCGTCAAGCAGCGCGCGGCCATCGACAACATGGCTTCGCAGAAATGGGATTTCGTCGCCATCCAGGCGTTTGGCATCGGCACCCTGACCCAGCCGGTGCAGAAGATGATCGATGCGGGCATTCCCGTGATCGACATGGACACGCTGATCGCGCCGCTAGATCAGATCAATGTGCATTCGCTGCTGGCGCCCGACAACGAATTCATGGGCGCTTCGGTGACGCAGGCGCTCTGCAACGCGATCGGCGGCAAAGGCAAGGTGATCATGACGCAGGGCGCGCTCGGCCATACCGGCGCGCAAGGCCGCGCCAAAGGCTTCAACTCGGTCGTCAAGCAGTTCCCGAACATCGAGGTGCTCGATACCCAGCCGGCGGATTGGGACGTCTCGAAGACCGCCCGGCTATGGGAGACCTATCTCACCAAATACCCGCAGATCGATGCGGCCTTCTTCCATAATGACGACATGGCGCTGGCGGCCGCCAACATCATGAAGGCGCACAATCGCACCGGCATCCTGATCGGTGGGGTCGACGCCATGCCGCCGGCGATCCAGGCGGTGAGCGAGGGCCGCATGTACGCAACCGTGCGCAATCCGTCGTGCCGCATCCATGGCGGCGCCATCGTCGCGGGCGTTGCCGCGGTGACCGCGGGCGAGAAGAGTGGCCAGGGCATCCCGAAGAGCGTGGTGACGGACGGTCCGGTCGTGACCAAGGCGAACGCGGCCGGCATGCAGTGGATGGAGGATCATTTCCTGATCTGAGTGAGCCCTGATGTCGCAGGCAAGCTCACCCTCACCCATCCTTGAGCTGAACCAGATCACCAAGGCCTTCGGCGGTGTCGAGGCGCTTCGGGGGGTCGACTTCGCGCTCTCCGCCGGCGAGATCCATGGTCTCGTCGGCGAGAACGGCGCGGGAAAAAGCACGCTGATGAAGATCATCGCCGGCGTGCATCCGGAGTTCTCCGGCCGCTTCACCCTGGACGGGCGAGAGACCCGCTTCAGATCGACACGCGACGCCCATGCAGCCGGCATCGCCATGGTCCATCAGGAGCTTAGCGTCGCACCCGACCTGACGGTCGCGGAGAACGTCTTTTTCGGCACCCAGCCGACCAACCGTTTCGGCCTTGTGCAATGGCGGCGCATGGCGCGCGAAGCCGGTGAACAACTTGCAAGATTCGGCATCGACGTCGATCCGATGTCGCGGCTCGGCGACCTGCCGATCGGCCTGCAACAACTCATCGAGATCGCCCGCGTGCTGTTCTCGGGCGCCCGCATCATCATCCTTGACGAGCCGACCTCCGCGCTCTCCCCCCCAGAGGTGGAGCGCCTGTTTGCGACCTTGCGGCGACTGCGCGACGAGGGCACCAGCATCGTCTTCATCTCGCATTTCATCGAGGACATCCTGCGCGTCTCCGACACCGTGACGGTGTTTCGCAACGGCCGAAAGGTGGCCGACATGGCAGCCGCCGCGACCAGCAAGGCCGCCCTGATCGAAGCGATGGTCGGCAAGGGTCACGAGGCGTTGGAGGAGACCTATTCGAACGACATCACGCTGCCGCCACCGGGCGATCGTCCGGCGGTCCTGAAGGCCGACAAGCTCTCGCTCGCCCGCAGCCTGCAGGACATCTCGTTCGAGGCGCGCGCCGGCGAAGTGCTCGGCATCTACGGCTTCATGGGATGCGGGCAGCTGGAACTGGCGCGGATTCTGTTCGGCAAGATCAAGCCCGACCGCGGCACGCTTTTCGTGGGTGGCGACCAGAGGAACTTCGGCAGCACCGCGGCCGCGCGGCGCGCCGGCATCGCCTTCGTTCCCGAAAGCCGGCGCGCCATGCTGTTTCATCAGGAGCCGGTCTACAAGAACATCTCGATCAGCATCCTCGATCGCATTTCCACCCTGTGGCTCAAGCCGGCGCGCGAGCGGTCGATCGCCGCCCGCCAGGTCGAGCAATTGCAGATCAGGCCGCCGGTCGTTGGTCTCGATCTCGGCATGCTGTCCGGCGGCAATCAGCAGAAGGTGGCGCTGGCGAAATGGCTGACCTATCCGCCACGCTTGCTGGTGCTGTGCGAGCCGACGCGCGGGATGGATGTCGGTGCCAAGAACGACGTCATCAACATCATCCGCGACCTCCGCGCCAAGGGACTGGCCATCATCGTGCTGTCGACCGAACCCGAGACGGTGCTGTCGCTTGCCGATCGCATCCTGGTCCTCAAGCGTGGCGCGGTGGTACGCGAATTCGCAAGCGAGGTGGTCAGCAAGGACCGCCTGCTGGAAGCCGCCTAGATTCTTGTTTTGACGCGTTTTCTTCACGCGAACCGGTATCCACTTCGCTTGAAAACGCTCCGATGGAGAGCATAATGGCTATTGATGAAGGCGCGACAGCCCCTGCGGCGGATCGCAAACGACCGAACAGCCTCGGCGTGTTCCTGCGCTCGCAGATGCGCAACATTGCGCCGTTCCTGACGCTGATTTTCCTCAGCGGCTTCTTTGCCGCCGCCAGCCCCTCCTTTGCGACGCTCGACAATCTCGGCAATATCCTGACCCAGGTTTCCGTGACGGGCATCATCGCCGTCGGTCTCACCTTTGTGATCCTGTGCGCCGAAATCGACCTGTCGATCGCCGCCATCGCCAACGTTACCGGCATCGCGGTTGCCTATTTCACCCTGCAGGAATCCTATGTGAACATCGCCAATATCCCGATGCCGGGCTGGGCCGCGATCCTGCTGGCCCTTGTGCTCTGCGCGGCGCTCGGTCTCGTCAACGCCTTCGGGCTCACGGTGATCGGCATCCCGTCCTTCATCATGACGCTGGCGATGATGCAGATCGCCGCCGGTATCTCGGCGCTGCTGGTGCGCGGTCAGATCGCCTACAAGGTGCCGGATATCGTGACGACGCTTGGATCGTCGTCGATATCAGGGATTCCCTGGATCGTCATCGTGGCCGCCGTGATGCTGCTCGGCGGCCATTTGGTCCTCACCTATACCCGCTTCGGCCGCTACGTTTACATGGTCGGCGGCAATCGCGAGGCGGCGGAATATTCCGGGCTCAACGTCAAGCTGATCCTCGGCAGCGTGATGGTGATCTCGGCGGTATGCTCGGGTATCGGCGGCATGCTGGGAACAGCCCATTTCGGCAGCGCGCAGCAGAATGAGTTCGACACTTATTTGCTGGATTCGATCGCCGCCGTCGTGGTCGGCGGCACCAGCCTTTTCGGCGGTCGTGGCGGCATCGGCAATACCATTGTCGGCCTGTTCGTACTCGGCGTCCTCAACAACGGGCTCGATCACGTCAACATCGATAGCTTCCTGAAGATATTGATCCGCGGCATCATCCTGCTCGCGGCGCTGGTCATCAACGTCTATGCGCAGAGGTTTCGGGAAAGGGCGGTGGACTAAGGCGAGCGAACAGTTGCGGCCTGTCACCCGGCAAGGTCGGGCTGCCAATCGCGCAACTCGCGCGCCGCCTTCGTCACCGCGCCGATGCTGCGAAACGACGGCGTGTCTACCATCATCGCACGGGCGAGACGCAAGCTCCGTGCCTCGCAGATTGCCCGAGCCTGCGGATCTTCGATCCACTCGAAATCAATATTGTGCGCCAGGCCGAGGATGCGGCGGACGATCTTCGCGGCCGAAAATCCCACCGTGTCCTGGAACAGCGTGTCCATGTAGGCCCGTCGTTCGGCCTCCAGCCGCGCCGCGCCGGCCACGCCGGAGAAAAGCGTCGCGGGATATGCGTCACCGTTGGCCTCGTCGCGCCAAAGCTGAACGAATTTACGGGAAAACTCCGCCCACACGTTTTCGATCGTTTCCAGCACCCATGCCTCGAACGCGCGCCGTTCGCCGGGTAAGCGCTCGTGGCCGGCCGAAGCCATATAGCTCATGATGAGATTGCCAATGACGGCGCCAAGATCGAATCCCATCGGGCCGTAGAACGCAAACTCGGGATCGATCACCCGCGTCTCGCTTTCCGTCACCATGATCGATCCGGTGTGGAGGTCACCGTGAACCAGCGCTTCGGGAGAAGCCATGAACTTGAGCTTGAGCCGTGAGATTGCGACATGCAGGTCGAGATCTTCGCGGAAGCGGGCCGCGGTCGCATCGAGCCAGGGCGAAGTCCAGCGGTTCTGCTCGGCCTGGAAATAGGGATCCGTGAAGATCAGATCCTCGGTGATCTTGCACAGCGCATGGTTGCCTGCGAACGCCGCGATATCCTCCTTTTTCCGCGCGGCCGGAACTGCCAGGTCGGAACTGAAGAACAACGTGCGCGCCAGAAAGGTCGTGATGTGATCGACGAAATGCGGATAACGGGTTCCCGAGACCAGCCCCTTGCGCATGATGATGTGGGGTTCGAGGAACTCCATGGCGATCAGGGCGAGAGCTTCATTGTGGTGAAGCACGGCCGGTACCAGACCGGGCGCCAAATGGGCCTGATGCACGAGCGCCAGGTACTCGTAGTGAGACCGCGACAGCGGTAGCGGCCAGCTCTCGCCAACCAGACGTACATAGGGAAGCGCCTGCTTGACGGCGATTCCGCCTTTCGCTCCTCTTACGATGAACACCAGGTTGAGGTTGCCGTCGCCGATCTCGCCGATCGACCACCCTGCCGGCGATCCACCCAGGAGGGCGGCGACCTCGGGAAGTTCTGCAAGGTAGTCTCGCAGGTCCGTGTCCCGCAGAATTCGGTATTCATCCTGCCCGGGGGCGCCCAATGCTCGCTGTTGTGAATCCATTCGCTGCGTCCGGTGCTTTAGCGGGACTTGCGATTTCACTCCCGCTCGATGAAATTCGAGCCGATATCGGCCTTCTTCTTGATCGGATCATAGTCGCAATAGATACCGTCGGCGACCAGCGTGTAGCTCGCGCTTACATTGTATTTGTCGAGCTTGACCGAATTCAAACCGACGACCGAGGTACGGGCGCCATCGTTCCATTTGAACGGCGTCGTGCTCTGCGCCTTTTCACAGGCCGCGACCGCTTCGGCAAACACATGGCCTTCGACGAAGGCCTTCACCGTCCGCAGCTGAACCGCCATCTTCCACTCGATGTAAAAGGCCCCGCCGAGGCCCGCGATAATCAGGATCAGCAATCCGATGACTGCTCTTTGAAAAGTCATTTCCCCACCCCCTCGAAGCCAGCAACATACCGCGATCAGAACGCCACCCCCATCAGCCGGGCTAGCCGATCGACATTCAGATAACCCGCATTATAGGCGAGCAAGCCGGCGGCGAAAATGACTGCCGAGATGACCGTGGTCCAGATCAGCTTGGCGCCCATCCGTGTCACGACAGGCGCGCCGGGATCGGTGCCATCCTTGCCCTCGCCGTCCTCGTGCTGGCTCCGCACGCCGAACGGCAGCGTCAGGAACAATGCGATCCACCAGATGACGAAGTAGATCGCGAACCCGGTCGAGATTTCATAGACCATCGCTTCAGGCCTGTTCGATTTCGACGAGCGCGCCGGAAAAATCCTTCGGATGGAAAAACAGCACCGGCTTGCCGTGAGCGCCGATCTTCGGCACGCCGTCCCCGAGCACGCGCGCGCCATCCTTGATCAGCCTGTCGCGTGTCGCCGCGATATCAGGCACGTCATAGCAAATATGGTGGATGCCACCATCGGCGTTACGTTCGACAAACTTGGCGATCGGCGAGCTATCGCCGAGCGGCTGGATGAACTCGATTTTGGTATTGGGCAGTGTCACGAACACCGTGATAACGCCATGCTCGGGCAAAGGCACCGCGGCGGAGATATCGGCGCCGAACGCGGCGCCGTAGATTTTTGCGGCCTTCTCGGCATCCTTGACCGCGATCGCCACATGATTGAGCCGACCCAGCATGCGTAGCTCCCTCTCTATCGTTGGCGCGCATTCCAACCGCACAGCGGCGGCCATTTTTGAAAACGCGTGCCGTTCAGACCGTCAAAACGTGGACATAGCACAGCGGCTTCTTGCCCCACTGCTCGTTCAGCGTGGCACGTACCGCCCGGCGCACCGACTCCGCCATCGCGTCGGGATCGCGTCGCCGCGCCCGTGGCAGGCCTTCCACGGTCGAGACCACGACATCGAACACGATTTCGTCGATGATTTCGCCGGCGCTATTCTTCTCCGGCATGCCGACCAGATCGACCTCGGGATCGTCAGCCAGTTCGCCCTTGTCGGTCACCGCGATCGCCACGAAGGCGCAGCCGGCGAACGCCAGCTTGCGCCGTTCGACCACGGCGCGCGACTTGGAATCTTCCAGGATCGAGCCGTCCTTGTAGAGCCGCCCGGACGGCAATTGCTCGATAATCGCGGGTTCGCCGGGGCCGAGCCTGACCAGATCGCCGTTGCGGCAGGTCAGGACTTTCGGTACGCCGGCCGCCCGCGCCAGCTTGGCGTGTTCAAACAGATGCAGCGGCTCGCCATGAACCGGAATCAGCAATTGCGGTCGCACCCAGGAGATCATGTCGCGCAGTTCGTCGCGGCGCGGATGGCCGGAGACATGCACGAGATGGGTGCGATCGGTAATGACTTCGATGCCTTGCGTCACCAGGCCATTGATGATGCCGCCGACCGCCTTCTCGTTGCCGGGAATGGTGCGGGAGGAAAAGATCACGCAATCGCCCTTATTGAGGGTCACCTGCGGATGATCGTCATTGGCGATGCGCGCCAATGCCGCGCGCGGTTCGCCCTGGCTTCCCGTGCACAGCGCCAGCACCTTGTCGGGCGGAAAGTGACCGTAGAGGTCGGCGCCGCGGAAATTCTGCACGCCATCCAGATGCCCGGTTTCGCGCGCCACCTGCACTACGCGCTCCATGGCGCGACCGACCACCACCACCTCGCGGCCGGCCAGCCGGGCCGCGTCGGCGACCGCACGCAGCCGCGCGACATTGGAGGCAAACGTGGTGACGGCGACACGGCCTTTGGCGCCCTTGACCAGTTCGGCAATGGTTTTGGCGACTTCGGTCTCGGACGGCGAGCGCCCTTCCCGCACCGCATTGGTGGAATCGCCGACCAACGCCAGCACGCCGGCATCGCCGAGCTCGCGCAGGCGGCGCTCGTCGGTCGGCGGCCCGATGATCGGGGTCGGGTCGATTTTCCAGTCGCCGGTGTGCAGCACGGTGCCGGCCGAGGTGTGGATCGCGAGCGCGTGCGATTCCGGAATCGAATGCGCGACCGGAATGAACTCGACCGTAAACGGGCCGAGCTGGATGCGGCCGCCTGATGGCACCACCGTGACCGGGATTTTGGGCGGCTTGCGCTCGGAAGCACATTTGGCCTCGAACAGAGCGGCGCTGAATTTCGTGGCGTAGATCGGGCATTTGAGCTTCGGCCAGAGGTCGATGATCGCGCCGAAATGGTCTTCGTGAGCGTGGGTCAGCACCAGCCCGACCAGGTTCTTGCGCTCTTTTTGCAGGAAGCTGATGTCGGGCATGATCAGATCGATGCCCGGCAGATGTTCCTCATCGCCAAAGGACACCCCGAGATCGACCGCAAGCCACGAGCCTTGATGGCGGTTGCCGAGGCCATAGACCGACAGGTTCATGCCGATCTCGCCGACGCCGCCAAGCGGCGCAAAGGTCAATTCATCCGGCCGCGCCATCATGCTGCTCCCACTGAGGCCGCCGAGCCGAAATAGACGTCGCCGGCGGCAACGGGCAGATGCTTGCCCTCCGCGGTCCTGACGATCATGCAGCCGGTCTCATCCAGCGTCTCGAAGGTCCCCTCGAGCGTTGCGCTGCCGGTCTGGATCGCGACCCGCTCGCCCAGTCCCGCCGCGCGTTCGAGCCAGAGCTTGCGGATCTCGCCGAAGCCACGGCCATTGTCCCAGATGCCGCGGAACCCGGTCCAGGCCTCCGCCAGCGCCGTGAACAATTCCTCAGCAGCAATCTGGACGCCCAGCGCCGCCAGCGAAGTCGCCGGCGTCGGCGTGCCTTCGGGGGCGGCAACGACGTTGGTGCCGATCCCGACCACCACGGCGAGCCGATTACCGGCCACGGCCTCGGCCTCCAGCAGGATACCGGCGAGCTTCCGTCTCCCCGCCAGCACGTCGTTGGGCCATTTCAGCGAAAACTTCATATGATCCGATCCCGCCGACCTCAGCGATGCTTCGACGCTTACTTTTTGCAGCGCCGTTTCGAGTGAGAGTCCAGCGGCGAATCCCAGGGTGGCCGCGATCGACGGCGATACGTCGATGACCTCCAGGATGCTGCTGGCGAGATTACCACGCGGCGCGATCCAGGGGCGATGCCGCCGCCCGCGCCCGGCAGTCTGTTCCGTGGTCACGAACCACATCGGTCCCGCCTCGCCGTCGCGCGCGCGCAGCATCGCTTCCGCGTTGGTCGAGCCAATGTTGTCGAATGCTGCGAGCCGATAGCCCGCCGATATGGCTCGTGGACCGAGCGCGAATGCCATCTAGAACAGTGACTTCGCCGCAACCGTGGCGACGCTGACCAGCGGCCCCGGATAGACGAAGAAGAAGATGTTGAACAGGCCCGCGACCGCCAGCACCGTGCGCAGTTCCAGCCGCATCGGATCGAGCTTGGTCAGCGGCTCATCGAAATACATCACCTTGATGATGGTGAGATAGTAAAACGCGCCAACGACACTGGAGAGCACGCCGATCACGGAAAGCGTAAACAGACCGGCCTTGATCGCGGCGACGAAGACATAGAACTTGGCGAAGAAGCCCGCGAGCGGCGGAACGCCCGCCAGCGAGAACAGCAGCATCGCAAAGAAGAAAGCCAGCAACGGATTGGTGCGCGAGAGCCCTGCGAAATCGCTGATGTTCTCGACGTGCTGGCCATTGCGCTTCATGGTCAGGATCACCGCGAAGCTGCCGAGCGTCATCGCGACATAGATCGAGATATAGACCAGCACGCCCTGCGCGCCCTCGGCCGTACCGGCGGCAAGACCGACCAGGGCAAAGCCCATATGGCCGATCGAGGAATAGGCCATCAGCCGCTTGATGTTCTTCTGGCCGATCGCGGCGAACGATCCGAGCACCATCGAGGCAATCGAGACGAACACCACGATCTGTTGCCACTGCGGTACGATGCCCGGGAACGCGGTCAGCGCCACGCGGGTGAAGACCGCTAGTGCGGCGACCTTCGGCGCGGAGGCAAAGAACGCGGTCACCGGCGTCGGCGCGCCCTCATAGACGTCGGGCGTCCACATGTGGAACGGCACCGCCGAAACCTTGAAGCACAGCCCTGCCAGCAGGAACACCAGCCCGAACACGATGCCGAGGCTGCCGGTCTTCACGGCGGCGGCGATGCCGGCAAAACTGACCGTGCCGGTGAAACCGTAGATCAGCGAGGCGCCGTACAGCAGCATGCCCGAGGACAGCGCACCCAGGACGAAATATTTCAGGCCGGCCTCGGTCGATTTCGCATTGTCGCGGTTGCTGGAGGCGACCACGTAGAGCGCGAGCGACATCAATTCGAGCCCGAGATAGAGCATGATCAGATCGCCCGCCGAGATCAGCACCATCATGCCAAGCGTCGAGAGCAACACCAGGATCGAAAACTCGAAGATGCGCCGCGACGGGTCGGAGAGGAATTCCGCGGACAGAAGCAGCGTGGCGCCCGAACCGATCAGCGCCAGAACTTTCAGGAACCGGGCGAAATCATCGACAATGAAGCTGCCGCCGAAGGTCGTGAGCTTGCCGGCCGGCAGCGTCAGCTCAAGCACGCCGACCACGACCAGCAGGCAGACCGCCAGGACGGTGACGACGCCGGTGGCCTGCTGCCCCCGGTAGGCGCCGAGCATCAGCAGCACCATGGCGCCGCCGGCCAACACCAGCTCCGGCAGCACGGGCAGCAACTGATAACCTGCAGTCGAAAAGCTCATGGCGTCGTCCTAACCGATATTCTCATTGCAACAGCGCGGCGGCCTGGGTCGTCAGCGCATGGCTGTAATTGGTAACGAGTTGCTGCACCGACGCCGCCGACATGTCGAGCACCGGTTTTGGATAGACGCCGAACAGCAATGTGAGGGCCACCAGCGGCAGCAAGGTCAGGCATTCCCGAGCCGTGAGATCCTTCATGCTCGCCAGCGACGGCTTGACCAGCGCCCCGAACACCACCTTGCGATAGAGCCACAGCGCGTAAGCCGCCGACAGGATCACGCCCGTGGTGGCAAAGAACGCGGTCGGCAGCGATACCTTGAAGGTACCGAGCAGCGTCATGAACTCGCCGACGAAACCGGAGGTGCCGGGCAGACCTACATTGGCCATGGTGAAAATCAGGAACACCAGCGCGTAAAGCGGCATGCGGTTGACCAGGCCGCCATAGGCGGCGATCTCGCGGGTATGCATACGGTCGTAGACCACGCCGACGCAGAGGAACAGCGCGCCCGACACGATGCCGTGCGAGATCATCTGGAACACACCACCGGCGACGCCCTGTACGGTGCCCGCGAAAATGCCCATCGTCACGAAGCCCATATGGGCGACCGACGAGTAAGCGATCAGTTTCTTCATGTCCTCCTGCATCAGCGCCACCAGCGAGGTGTAGATGATGGCGATGGTGGAGAGCGTGAAGATCAGCGGCGCGAAGTCGTGCGAGGCCAGCGGGAACATCGGCAGCGAGAACCGCAGGAAACCGTACCCGCCCATCTTCAGCAGGATAGCGGCCAGCACCACCGAGCCCGCGGTCGGCGCCTCGACATGGGCGTCCGGCAGCCAGGTATGAACCGGCCACATCGGCATCTTCACCGCGAACGACGCGAAGAACGCCAGCCATGCCCAGGTCTGCAAGCTGCGCGGAACCGTCGTGTGCATCAGCGTCGGAATGTCCGTGGTGCCGGCATTCCAGTACAGCGCCATGATCGCCAGCAGCATCAGCACCGAGCCGAGCAGCGTGTAGAGGAAGAACTTGAAGCTGGCATAGACCCGGCGCGGACCGCCCCACACCCCGATGATCAGGAACATCGGGATCAGGCCGCCTTCGAAGAACAGGTAGAACAGCACGAGATCGAGTGAGCAGAAGGTGCCGACCATCAGCGTTTCCAGCACCAGGAACGCCATCATGTATTCGCGCACCCGCATCGTCACCGATTTCCAGCTCGCGACGATGCAGAACGGCATCAAGGCGGTGGTCAGGATCACGAACGGCAGCGAAATGCCGTCGACGCCCATGTGGTAGGTGATGGCGCTGGCAAGCCACGGCGCCTTTTCGACGAACTGGAAGTCCGCCTGCGCCGGATCGAAGCGCATCACCAGCACAAGCGACACCGCAAAGGTAATCAGCGTGGTCCACAGCGCGATCCAGCGCGAATTGCGCTGCGCCGCCTCATCGCTGCCGCGGCTGAGATAGATCAGCAGCGCGCCAAACGCGGGCAGGAACGTGACGACGGAAAGAACGGGCCAGGTTGTCATCACTGGCCTCCCACGCCGAACATGAACCAGGTAATCAATCCCGCGACGCCGATCAGCATCGCGAAGGCGTAATGGTAGAGGTAGCCGGTCTGCAGCCGCACCACATTGCGGGTGATGTCAAGCACCCGCGACGAGACGCCGTCGGGCCCGAAACCATCGATCACGTAGCCGTCGCCGAACTTCCACAGGAAGCGCCCGATCCGCTTCGTCGGACGAACGAAGAGGAAATCGTAGAGTTCGTCGAAGTACCATTTGTTGAGCAGGAACTGGTAGAGCATCTGGTGCTGGCGGGCGAGTTCGACGGGAATGTAGGGCCGGCGGATATAGAAGACGTAGGATACATAAGCGCCGATCACCATCATCACGGTCGGCAGCAGCTTGATCCACTCAGGGATGCCTTCCATCCCTTCGATGATACCCGGATGCATCTTCACCGACTCGCGGAAGAATTCCTCCACCCCGGGCCCTGCGAACACTTCCTTGAACGGGAAGCCCGCGAAGATCGAGCCCGCGGCAAGCACGCCGATCGGCACCAGCATCCACAGCGGCGCCTCGTGCGCGGCCTCATAATGCTCCTGGTCGTGCGGTTCGCCGAAGAACGTCTTGAACATCAACCGCCAGGAGTAGAACGCGGTCAGCCCCGCCGCGATCACGGTCATCAGGAAGCCGTAGAACGCCAGCGGATTGTGCGAGGCGAACGCGGATTCGATGATCGCATCCTTTGAGAAGTAACCGGCAAAGAACGGAAAGCCCGTTAGCGCCAGGGTTCCGACGCACATCATCGCAAACGTATAGGGGATCTTGCGCCAGAGCCCACCCATGTTGCGGATGTCCTGCTCATGATGCATCGCGTAGATCACCGAGCCCGAGCCGAGGAACAAGAGCGCCTTGAAGAAGGCGTGGGTAAACAGATGGAACATGCCGACGGAGTAAGCCCCCGCTCCCATCGCCACGAACATGTAGCCGAGTTGCGAACAGGTCGAATACGCCACGATGCGCTTGATGTCGTTCTGCACGAGGCCGACGGTCGCCGCGAAGAACGCGGTTGTGGCACCAAAGAACATCACCACGGCCTGCGCGTCTGGCGCGAGTTCAAACAAGGGCGACAGCCGCGCCATCATGAATACGCCGGCGGTGACCATGGTCGCGGCATGAATCAGGGCCGAGACAGGCGTCGGGCCTTCCATCGCGTCCGGCAGCCAGGTGTGGAGCAGGAACTGAGCCGATTTACCCATCGCGCCCATGAACAGCAGCAGGCAGGTGAGCGTCAGTGCATCAGGGTGCCAGCCAAAGAAGTCGATGGTCTTGCCGGTCAGGCCCGGCGCACCGGCAAAAATAGTCTCGAAATCGGTTGAGCCGATCAGCGCAAAGATCGCGAAGATGCCGAGCGCAAACCCGAAATCGCCGACCCGGTTGACCACGAACGCCTTGATCGCCGCGGCGTTCGCCGACGGCTTCTGGTACCAGAACCCGATCAAGAGATAGCTCGCCAGACCGACGCCCTCCCAGCCGAAGAACAGCTGCACGAGGTTATCCGCCGTCACCAGCATCAGCATCGCGAAGGTGAACAGCGATAGATAGGCAAAGAACCTCGGACGGTACGGATCCTCGTCCATGTAGCCGATCGAATAGAGATGCACGAGCGAGGAGACCGTGGTCACCACCACCAGCATCACGGCGGTCAGCGTATCGACCCGCAGCGACCACGAAACCTGCAGATCGCCGGAGTTAATCCACGGCATCAACGCAATCCGCGCATCGTGGTGCATGAAGCCGACGTCGATGAACGTGGCCCAGGACATTCCTGCCGCCGCGAGCAACAGGCAGGTGGTGATCAATTCGGCTGCGCGCGAGCCGGCAGCCGCCGGTTCGACCGCATGATGGTCGTCATGGCCATGGTCGTCGGCGGCATGATCGTCATGAGCGTGATCGTCATGGGCGTCCGATGCATGAGCATCGGCGCCGTGCGCATCGTCATGATGCTCGACAGTGTCGCCGCCCGGATTGCGCGCATGCGCGCCGAAAATCGAGATCAGCCCCGCAAGGATAGCGCCGATCAGCGGCAGAAAGACGATTGCCTGGATCATGGAAACGCTAGCCCTTCATCAGATTGACGTCTTCAACCGCAATCGAACCCCGGTTGCGGAAGTACACCACCAGCACCGCGAGACCGATCGCGGCTTCCGCCGCGGCCACCGTCAGCACCAATAGCGCAAACACCTGGCCGACGATGTCGCCGAGGAACGTCGAGAACGCCACCAGGTTGATATTGACCGCCAGCAGGATCAGTTCGATCGACATCAGGATGACGATGATGTTCTTGCGGTTGAGGAAGATGCCGAGAATCCCGATCGTGAACAGGATGGCGCCGACCGCGAGGTAATGTCCAAGACCGATCGTCATTGCACCCACTCCGCAGCATCCGCTTCCTGCAGGCCCTGCCCCGATGCCACCTTGCGGATGCTCATCGCAAGTTCCGGCGTCCGCGCATTCTGCACGTTGATGTCCTGCCGCTTGACGCTGACCTTGTGGCGCAGCGTCAGCACGATGGCGCCAATCATCGCGACCAAGAGCACCATGCCGGCAACCTGGAAGTAGTGAATGTATTTCGTATAAAGCACGAGGCCGAGCGCCTCGGTGTTGCTGACATTGGTCGGGATCGCCGAGGTGATCGATTTGGCCACGCCGGGATTGATGACCCAGCCGCCGCCGACCAGTAGCAATTCCGCCAGGAATATGCCGCCGATGACGAGGCCGATCGGCAGATACTGGCTAAAACCCTCGCGCAACTCGACGAAATCGACATCGAGCATCATGATCACGAACAGGAACAGGACCGCGACGGCGCCGACGTAAACCACGACCAGGATCATCGCCAGGAATTCGGCGCCCATCAGCACGAACAACCCGGACGCGTTGACGAACGCCAGGATCAAAAACAGCACGGAATGCACGGGATTGCGCGACACAATCACCATCACGGCGGATGCGACGCAGATCGCGGCAAACAGCCAGAAGAACAACGCGGGAAGGATCATCGGATGTCCCCCGTCATTCCGGGATGGTCCGAAGGACCAGACCCGGAATCTCGAGATTCCGGGTTCGCGCTTTGCGCGCCCCGGAATGACGTGGTGATTTGGCGCGCGATCATGCCCTCACCTCACCGGTACGGCGCGTCGAGTTCGATCGATTTTGCAATCTCTCGCTCCCAGCGGTCGCCATTGGCGAGAAGTTTCGCCTTGTCATAATAAAGTTCCTCGCGGGTCTCGGTCGCGAATTCGAAATTCGGTCCCTCGACGATGGCATCGACCGGGCAGGCTTCCTGGCACAGGCCGCAATAGATGCATTTCACCATGTCGATGTCGTAACGCACGGTACGGCGGGTGCCGTCATTGCGGCGCGGGCCGGCCTCGATGGTGATCGCCTGCGCCGGACAGATCGCCTCGCACAGCTTGCAGGCGATACAACGCTCTTCGCCGTTCGGGTAGCGGCGCAAGGCATGCTCGCCCCGGAAGCGCGGCGAAATCGGCCCCTTCTCGAACGGATAGTTCAGCGTCGGCTTCGGCTTGAAGAAATAGCGCATGGCGAGAAAGAACGCCGATACGAATTCGGTCAGCAGCAGCGAACGGGCTGTGGCGTTGATGTTGACACTCATAGCGACCTCATTTCGGCGCGATCCCGGCGAATTGCAGCACACCGGCCACAATCACCACCATCGCCAGCGACAGCGGCAGGAAGACTTTCCAGCCGAGCCGCATCAATTGATCGTAGCGGTAGCGCGGCACGATCGCCTTCGCCATCGCGAACATGAAGAACATGAAGAATACTTTGAGCACGAACCAGATGATCCCGGGCACCCAGGTGAACGGTGGCAGCGCCACCGGCGGCAGCCAGCCGCCGAGGAACAAGATCGCGGCCATCGCGCACATCGTGGTGATCGCGACGTACTCGCCAAGCATGAACAGCAGATACGGCGTCGAGCCGTATTCCACCATAAAGCCGGCGACCAGCTCGGATTCGGCCTCGACCAGGTCGAACGGCGGACGGTTGGTCTCCGCGAGCGCCGAGACGTAGAACACCACGAACATCGGGAACAGCGGCCAGACGTACCAGTTCAGGATGGTGAGTTGCGGCAGGCCGATCAGACTGGCGAGCCCGCGGGTATTCTGCGCCTCGACCACCGCCGACAGATTCAACGATCCCGCGCACAGCAGCACCGTGATGATGACGAAACCGATCGAGACCTCGTAACTCACCATCTGCGCCGCCGCGCGGAGCGCGGCCAGGAACGGGTATTTCGAGTTCGACGACCAGCCGGCCATGAGGATGCCGTAGATCGACAGCGACGAAATCGCGAAAATATAGAGCACGCCGACATTGATGTCGGAGATCACCCAGCCGAGATTCATCGGAATCACGGCCCAGGCCGCCAGCGCCAGCACACACGACACCAGCGGCGCCAGCAGGAACACGCCCTTGTTGGCGCCGGCCGGAACGGTCGGTTCCTTCAGCACGAACTTCAAGAGATCGGCAAAGGACTGGAACAAGCCCCAGGGCCCGACCACGTTGGGTCCGCGCCGGATCTGCACCGCCGCCCAGATCTTGCGGTCAGCCAGCAGGATGTAGGCGATCGCGATCAGGAGCAACACAAGCAGCAGCAGGCTTTCCGCGATCATGACGATCAGCGGCCACAGGAAGCCGGTCCAGAATCCGCTAGCAAGGAAATCAGCCATCAGGTCACGCTCACTCCGCTGCGGTCAGCATTTGCCCGGATGCCAGGCGGGAGCATTCCGCCATGACAGCCGACGCGCGCGCGATCGGGTTGGTCAGATAATAGTCCTCGACGACGGTCTTGAACGGCGTTTTCTCGGCACTGCCGCCCTTGCCAGCGAGGGTCTTGAGATCGGCGGCGTTGCCGGCCTCGATCTGGTCGACGCGCATCAGATGCGGCACCGCCTTGAAGATCGCCTGCCGCAACGCGCCGAGCGAATCGAACGGAAGCTTCTTGCCGAGCACATCCGACAGCGCGCGGATGATCGCCCAATCCTCACGCGCATCCCCTGGCGGAAACGCCGCGCGGTTGGCCATCTGGACCCGGCCTTCAGTGTTGACGTAAAGGCCCTGCTTTTCGGTATAGGCCGCGCCAGGAAGAATGACGTCGGCGCGATGCGCGCCACGATCGCCGTGGGTGCCGATATAAACCACGAATGTCCCATCCGGTACCTTGATCTCGTCGGCGCCGAGCAGGAACAGCACATCGAGCGTCCCGAACGTCGTCATCTGCGCGGCGCTCAGGCCACCCGCCCCCGCGGCAAACCCGATATCGAGCGCGCCGGCCCGCGAAGCGGTATCGTGCAACACGCCAAAGCCGTTCCAGCCGTCCTTGACCGCGCCGAAATCCGCCGCGATTTTTGCCGCAAGCGCCAGCACCACGGGCCCGTCGTGACGCGCCAGCCCGCCCGCACCAACCAGAACGATCGGGTTTTTCGCGCCCTTAAGTACATCCGCAAAGGAATGCTTGCCGGCGGCGAGGTCGCTGAGCGAGTCCGTGCCGGCGCCGAGATAATCGTACGTGTAGGTCAGGTCGGCCTTGGCGCCAATGACGCCGATCTTGAGCTGACCGGTGCGCCAGCGCTTGCGAATGCGCGCGTTGAGAACCGCAGCTTCCTTGCGCGGGTTCGAGCCCACGATCAAGAGCGCGTCGGCCTGCTCGATGCCGGCAATGGTCGGGTTGAAGATATAGGAGGCACGTCCTGCCTTCGGGTCGAAGGCGTCGCCGCCCTGAACGGCCAGATTGGCCGAGCCGCATTTCGCCAGCAATTCCTTCAGCGCGAACATCTCTTCGACCGCGGCGACGTCGCCGGCGATCGCACCGATACGCTTGCCGTCGATGCGGCCAGCCTTGGCTGCGATGGCGGCGAAGGCCTCCTGCCAGGAGGCGGCGCGAAGCTGGCCGTTTTCCCGGATGTAGGGGCGATCGAGCCGTTGCGTACGCAGCCCGTCGACGATGTGGCGGGTCTTGTCGGAGATCCACTCCTCGTTGACCGCCTCGTTGACGCGCGGCAGGATCCGCATCACTTCGCGACCGCGGGTATCGACCCGGATCGCCGAGCCGACGCCGTCCATCACGTCGATCGACTGGGTCTTGCCGAGTTCCCACGGCCGCGCCGCGAACGCATATGGCTTCGAAGTCAGCGCGCCGACCGGGCAGATATCGACCAGATTGCCCTGCAATTCGGAACTCAGCGCGGATTCGAGATAGGTGGTGATTTCCATATCCTCGCCACGGCCGGTCGCGCCCATTTCGGGGGCGCCGGCAACTTCGGCCGAGAAGCGAACACAGCGCGTGCACTGGATGCAGCGGTTCATCGAGGTCTTGACCAGCGCGCCCAGATATTTGTCTTCGACGGCGCGCTTGTTCTCGGCGAAACGGCTGGTGTCGGCGCCATAACCCATCGCCTGGTCCTGCAGATCGCACTCGCCGCCCTGATCGCAGATCGGGCAATCCAGCGGATGGTTGATCAGCAGGAATTCCATCACGCCTTCGCGTGCCTTCTTGACCATCGGCGAGCGTGTCGAGATTTCCGGCGGCTCGCCCTTGGGGCCGGGACGGCAATCGCGAACGCCCCAGGCGCAGCTGGCGACCGGCTTCGGGCCGCCCTTCACTTCAACGAGGCACATCCGGCAATTGCCGGCGATCGACAGCCGCTCATGGTAGCAAAACCGCGGAATCTCAGCGCCCGCAGCTTCGCACGCCTGCAGCAGCGTGTACTCCGCAGGAACATCGATCTCTTTGCCATCGACGATGAGTTTGGTCATTGCGATCTCAAGTCTTTCCGAGCTTGCAGTCGGGAGGTGTAACGCTGGCGGTCTTCATGGAGGCCTTCACCCATTGCTGGGTGTCGGCGCTGTAGGTCGCGAGATAAGCGGGCTCGGCCGCGTTCTTTTCGCACAGGAACGGCAGATGCGGCCTCAAATCGTAGTCGCAGGATGCCTGCCATTCCGGCTCGCCGGCGAACGCCGCGGTGACTTCCTCGCAGGCATACAGGAAATACGAAACAAAGCTCTCATACTGCACCCGCTCTTCGCGACCGCTCGCCTTGATGGCAGCGTAGTCGGGCGACGAGAATTTGGGATTTCTGAACGCGAGATCGGTATAGCCGAGGAACGCCTGCCGCGCGCTGGACGCGCGATTGTTCGACCGGATTTCGCCGATCTGGGTGGCGATCGCAACCACGCCGAGCAGCGCCACGGCCGCCTGCGCCATCTGCGCCAGCGTTCCGAACTTCTGCCACCAGAAGGCGTTCGATTGCGACATCAGGATCACTCCGCCGCTACCATATGCTCGGGATCGAGGATGCCGGCATCGTCGATATCCGCCTTGTGCGAATATTCGTCGATCCGCGCTTCGATCTCGTGACGGAAATGCGCGATGAGACCCTGGATCGGCCACGCCGCGGCGTCGCCGAGCGCGCAGATGGTGTGGCCTTCGATCTGCTTGGTGACCTCGAGCAGCATGTCGATCTCGCGCTTGTGGGCGCGGCCTTCGGCCATCCGGGTCAGCACTCGCCACATCCAGCCGGTGCCTTCGCGGCACGGTGTGCATTGGCCGCAGCTCTCATGCTTGTAGAAGTACGAGATGCGCGCGATCGCCCGGATCAGATCGGTCGACTTGTCCATCACGATGACGGCGGCGGTACCGAGACCGGAGCGCAACTTGCCGAGGCTGTCGAAATCCATCGGCGTATCGATGATCTGGTCGGCCGGTACCATCCGCACCGATGAGCCGCCGGGGATCACGGCCTTGAGATTGTCCCAACCGCCGCGGATACCGCCGCAATGGCGCTCGATCAGTTCGCGGAACGGGATGCCCATCGCCTCTTCGACGTTGCAGGGGCGCTCGACGTGGCCGGAAATGCAAAACAGCTTGGTGCCGACATTGTTGGGCCGGCCGATGGCGGCGAACCAGGCCGCGCCGCGCCGCAGGATGTCGGGCGCGACCGCGATCGACTCGACATTGTTGACGGTGGTCGGGCAGCCATAGAGGCCGACATTGGCCGGGAATGGCGGCTTCAGGCGCGGCTGGCCCTTCTTGCCTTCGAGGCTTTCCAACAGCGCGGTTTCTTCGCCGCAGATATAGGCGCCGGCGCCATGCGCGACGTAGATGTCGAACGGCCAGCCGTTGATGTTGTCCTTGCCGACCAGTTTCGCCTCATAGGCCTGATCGATCGCGGCCTGCAGATGCTCACGCTCGCGGATGAATTCGCCGCGCACATAGATGTAGCAGGCGTGCGCGTTCATCGCGCAGCTCGCGATCAGGCAGCCCTCGACCAGAAGATGCGGATCGTGCCGCATGATTTCACGGTCCTTGCAGGTGCCGGGTTCCGACTCGTCGGCATTGACCACCAGATAGCTCGGCCGGCCGTCGGTGGATTCCTTGGGCATGAACGACCATTTCAACCCGGTCGGAAAGCCCGCCCCGCCCCGGCCGCGCAGGCCGGAAGCCTTCATCTCATTGATGATCCAGTCGCGGCCCTTGTCGATGATGGCCTTGGTGCCATCCCAGGCGCCGCGGCGGCGCGCACCCTCGAGGCCCCAATCCTGGAGGCCATAGAGGTTCTTGAAGATACGGTCCTTGTCGTCGAGCATGACGTGAAGTTTCCTCGGATCAACGATGGGACTGCGCGCGAATACGCATCATGTGGTTTCCTTGAGCGTGGTCGGCCCGCCCAAGGGTGCGGAGAATTGACGTCCGTTCTGCGGCCCCGGCTTGACCGGCTTGCCGGAGGCAAAGCCGTCCAGCACCTTGCCAAAACTGTCCTTGGTCAGGTCTTCGTAGGTGTCCTTCCAGATCATTACCATCGGCGCATTCACGCAGGCGCCGAGGCACTCCACCTCTTCCCAGCTGAAATTGCCGTCGGCGGATAGATGGAACTGATCGTGGTGGATTCGGCTCTGACACATCTCGATCAGATCGCCGGCGCCGCGCAAGCGGCACGGCGTGGTGCCGCAAACCTGAACGTGGGCCTTCTTGCCGACCGGCTGCAACTGGAACATCGTATAGAAGGTCGCGATCTCCAGCATGCGGATGTAGGCCATATCGAGCAGGTCGGCGACGCCACGGATCGCGGCTTCCGAAACCCAGCCTTCGTGCTGTTCCTGCACCCGCCACAGGATCGCGATGGCCGCCGAGGCCTGGCGCCCTTCCGGGTATTTTGCAATCTGGGCTTTCGCCCACGCCAGATTTTCCGCCGAGAACTCGAAGTTCGCGGGCTGTTGTTCCTTTGGTGCAAGGCGGCGGACGGACATTCTCTCAGTCTCTCATTGCGCGCGGCGCGCGACGTTGGCGTTCAGGGCATTGATCCTGTCCTGCCAAAACGCGCTTGCGGTGCCGAATACGTTATATCCGACGTGGGATGAAACCTTGATGCGGTCGAGGATCGAAAGCTCGGTAACGGTCTCGAGCCGATTGCTGCGGGGATCGTAGACGATCAGCTTCAGCGGGGTCTGCTCAAGGATATAGCGCGATACCGTGTGTTGCGGATCGTTGCCGTGCTCCTCGCACAGGATCACGCTGTCGCCCTGCAGCAACCGTGTGCCGCCCTTGATGGCCTCGATCTCGACGCCTTCGACATCGAGCTTGATCAGATATTTTCCGCCGGCCGATATCTTGCCGTCGTCGAGCAGATTGTCGAGCGCTAGCACCGGCACTTCTTCGCCATCGTCGGCTTGTTCGCCGGCGATGCTGAACGCCTCATGCTTGGTGCCGGAAAGCCGCGCCGTGCCACGCGCAGCGCCGATCGCGCATTTCATGACTTCGAAGCGCTTGCCGTTGATCTCGGAATTATTCTTGAGCTTGGCGAAATTCTGCGACGAGGGTTCGATTGCGATCGCCTTGTGCGAGCCATAGGGCGCGCTGGAGACCAGCACCGACCAGTAACCAAAATTCGCGCCGCAATCGAGCAACATGTAATCGACGCCGACGGAATCTAGGAACAACAACTCCAGCTCGTCTTCATACGAAAAGGAGCGGTTGAGCAATTTGCTCCAGTAGCCGTCGCCGTACGGAAATTCAAACGTCGCATCGGAGTTGAGCTTGATCGCGATATCGCGACCAGGCAGCGTCTTGCGCAACAAATTGGCGCAAGTGTTGTAGCCGCGATGCGAAAAATGCGACGATATTTTTGAGCCGGTCACCAGCGCCAGTGCAGCCGTCCGCTCCCACAGGTTGGCCCCCTCGAGGGCTCCTGAGGCGCGGTCGAACTGGATTGGCGGCTGCGCCATCACCGGTCGACCTCTCCGAACACGATATCGAGCGAACCGAGGATGGCCGAAACGTCGGCCAGCAGATGGCCCCTGCAAATGAAATCCATCGCCTGCAGATGCGCGAAGCCCGGCGCACGGATCTTGCATTTATACGGCTTGTTGCTGCCGTCGGAGACGAGATAGACGCCGAATTCGCCCTTCGGCGCCTCGACCGCGACATACACTTCGCCAGCCGGTACGTGAAAGCCCTCGGTGTAGAGCTTGAAGTGATGGATCAGCGCTTCCATCGAACGCTTCATCTCGCCGCGGCGCGGCGGGAAAATCTTGTGATCCTGCACCGCGACTGGCCCCTGCCCGTCGACGGCGCGCAGCTTGGCGATACACTGCTTCATGATGCGCACGGATTGGCGCATTTCTTCCATTCGGATGCAGTAGCGATCGTAGCAATCGCCGTTCTTGCCGATCGGAATATCGAAGTCCATCTCGGCGTAGCATTCGTACGGCTGCGCCTTGCGCAGATCCCAGGCAGCACCTGAGCCGCGCACCATCACGCCCGAAAAGCCCCATTCCCAGGCCTGCTGCAGTGACACCACGCCGATATCGACGTTGCGCTGCTTGAAGATGCGGTTGCCCGTGAGCAAGGTTTCGAGATCGGCAACCACCTGCAGGAACGGGTCGCACCAGGCATCGATATCATCTACCAGCTTGGGTGGCAGATCCTGGTGCACGCCGCCGATCCGGAAGAACGCCGCATGCATCCGCGAGCCGGAGGCGCGCTCGTAAAATACCATCAGCTTTTCGCGCTCTTCAAAACCCCACAGTGGCGGGGTCAGCGCGCCGACGTCCATCGCCTGCGTCGTGACGTTGAGCAGATGCGACAGGATACGGCCGATTTCGCAATACAATACGCGGATCAATTGTCCGCGGCGCGGCACCTCGATGCCCAGCAGCTTTTCCGCCGCGAGGCAGAACGCATGCTCCTGGTTCATCGGCGCGACGTAGTCGAGGCGATCGAAATACGGAATCGCCTGCAGATAGGTCTTGTGCTCGATCAGCTTTTCGGTGCCGCGATGCAGCAGGCCGATATGCGGATCGACCCGCGCAACCACTTCGCCATCCAATTCGAGCACAAGCCGCAGCACGCCATGGGCGGCGGGATGTTGCGGCCCGAAGTTGATCGTAAAATTGCGGAGATTTTGCTCGTTCATGGTCAGACTTTCGGCCCCGCCTTCTCATCCCCTGGCAGCGGCGGATAGTCCGCGCCTTCCCACGGCGAGAGGAAATCGAATTTGCGGAATTCCTGATTGAGCCGGACGGGTTCGTACACCACCCGCTTCTCCTGGTCGTCGTAGCGGACCTCGACGAAACCGGTGAGCGGAAAATCCTTGCGCAGCGGATGGCCGTCGAAGCCGTAATCGGTCAGCAGCCGCCGCATGTCCGGATGGCCGGTGAAGATTACGCCGTAGAGATCGTAGCACTCGCGTTCGAACCAGTCCGCGCCTGGAAACACCTCGATGATCGAGGGCACTTGCGTGGATTCGTCGGCTTCCGCGCGCAGGCGAATGCGCGCGTTCAGCGTCGGCGACAGAAAATGATAGATCACCTCGAAGCGCTTCTCGCGCCCGGGATAGTCCACCGCCGTCACGTCGGTGAAGTTGACGAAACGGCACCCTGGATCGTCGCGCAGGAAACGCACCACGTCGACGATCTTTTCGGCCTGAACCGTCACCGTCAGCTGGTTGAAGGCGATCGCATGACCGGTCGCGGCGCCCGGAAGCGCGCTAACAATCGTCTGCCCCAGGGCGTCGAGCCTGCCGTCGTCCATGCCTAAACCCTTAGCGTTCGATGGTTCCGGTGCGCCGAATCTTCTTCTGCAGCAGCAGGACGCCGTACAACAGCGCCTCCGCCGTTGGCGGGCAACCCGGCACATAGATATCGATCGGCACGATGCGGTCGCAGCCACGTACCACCGAATAGGAATAATGATAGTAGCCGCCGCCATTGGCGCACGACCCCATCGAGATCACGTAACGCGGCTCCGGCATCTGGTCGTAGACCTTGCGCAGCGCAGGCGCCATCTTGTTGGTCAGCGTTCCCGCCACGATCATCACGTCGGACTGCCGCGGCGAAGCGCGCGGCGCAAAGCCGAACCGCTCGACGTCATAGCGCGGCATCGACACCTGCATCATCTCGACCGCGCAGCAGGCGAGACCGAACGTCATCCACATCAGCGAGCCGGTGCGCGCCCAGGTGATCAGGTCGTCGGCGGCGGCCACGAAGAAGCCCTTGTCCGATAGCTCGTGATTGACCTCGAGAAAGTACGGATCATTGGCGCCGACCGGCCTTCCGGTGGACGGATCCAAAATACCGGTCGCGGCTTGCGCGACCGCGGGTCTTGCCGTTGCAGGTCTTGTCGTTTCAGGTCTTGCCGTTGTGGCAGCGGGGCTCAATCCCATTCGAGCGCGCCTTTCTTCCATTCATAGGCGAAGCCGACGGTCAGGACGGCGAGGAAAACCATCATCGACCAGAATCCGGTGGCGCCGAGTTTTCCGAACGCCACCGCCCACGGAAACAGAAATGCCACTTCGAGGTCGAAGATAATGAAGAGGATCGCCACCAGATAGAAACGGACGTCGAACTTCATGCGCGCGTCGTCAAAAGCGTTGAATCCGCATTCATAGGCGGAGAGCTTTTCGGGATCGGGCTGCTGGAACGCGACCACAAAGGGGGCGATCAGCAGGACGACACCGATCAGGCTTGCAACCCCGATAAACACCACAAGTGGAAGATAATTCTGCAAGATGCCGGTCATCGGCGATGCCTTTTCCCGCGGTTTGGGCCCCGCAGATTCGTTGATTGGAATTATTCTGAGGCTTAGCGCAGCGCAACAAGGGGCGCAAGACAAGCTATCTTGACACTCGCTCCTGCCCCCAAGCCGCGGCGGGAAAACTCGAAATCGGCTGATCGGTCCGATTTCCGGCAACCCCGCTACTCCGCAGCAACTTCGCTCGGACGCGGTCGTTCCGGGCAGCGCAATTGGTTCAGTGCAGGTCTTTCTCAGCGGCCAGCATCTGCGCCGCCGTGTCACTCAGGCCATCGAGATAACCCAGCAGCATGGCCAGTTCCTCGTTACTCAATTTTTCCAGCAAACGTTGGTTGCGCTCCAGCGCACCGGCCAGGATCGCATCATGCGCGACCAGTCCGGTCCGGGTCAGCGAAACCAGCACCTCGCGGTTATCCCGCGGATTGACCGCCTTTGCGACCAGCTTGCGCGACACCAGTTCCGCCAGCGCCCGGCTGATCTGCCCCTTGTCCATGCCAACCGCCGCCGCCAGCCGGACCACGCTCATCGGCGGCCGCCGCCCGAGCGACGCCACCAGGCCGAATTCAACCGACGAAAGCCCTGCCAGGCGCTTGTAACGCAAGGTAGCCCCTCGCCTCAGCAGATTGGCGAGCACCATCAGTCGCGACGACATCATCGCCGTGATCGGTGCGAGTTCATCGCCGCCGCCGGAGGCCACCGTCGGGCCTGCCTTTTGGGGTCTCTCGGTCATCGCCAACCTGTGCCAACAAAGTCTGCCGCTGCCAAGGATTATGCCGCGCCCTCGCGATATCGTTGACATTGTCATCGATCTACAGTTCACTTCGCCAAAGCTTGCAACTGATCGCAGCAGCGAGCCGTGGCGGGAGGACAGCTGTGAATATCACCCAACGAGATCGCGATCTCGGCACCGCCTATACCATGAGGCCCTCGGCCAGCCGGACCGAACTCACCGCGGTCGGCCGCGGCACCCCGATGGGGGAGTTACTCCGGCGCTATTGGCACCCGATCGGGCTTGCGACCGACGCCGCTGACGTGCCGCGCAAGGTGCGTGCACTGGGCGAGGACCTGATCCTGTTCCGCGACCGGCATGACCGGGTCGGCCTGCTCCACGCGCGCTGCTGCCACCGCGGCACCACGCTCTATTACGGCAAGGTCGAGGAAGACGGCATCCGCTGCTGCTATCACGGCTGGAAGTTCGATACCGAGGGCCATTGCCTCGAGCAGCCCTGCGAACCCGACGGCGGCCAGTTCAAGGACAAGGTGCGCCAGCCCTGGTACCCTGTCCAGGAGCTGTACGGGTTGGTCTTTGCCTATATGGGACCGGCCGAAAAAAAGCCGGTGCTGCCGCGCTATCAGGCGCTGGAAACCATGGACGACGGCGAATTCGTCGAAGCCGATGACTCATCGATTGGCGGCGGCGGCCCCGCCGTCATTCCCTGCAATTGGCTGCAGCACTTCGAGAACGTGGTCGATCCCTACCACGTGCCGGTGCTGCATGGATCGTTCAGCGGTCCCCAATTCACCAACATGATGGCCTCGATGCCCGACGTGAAGTTCGAGACGACGCCGCGCGGCGTCGCCGTGCATTCGATCCGCAACCAGGATGACGGCAAACTGTTTTATCGGGTCACCGAGGCGGCCCTCCCAACCTTACGCGTGGTACCCAATCCGCGGGTCGCGCAATTCGCCCGCGTCGAGTCGATCGGCTGGACCTTGCCGATCGACGACAGCTCGTTCCGGATCTACGTCGCCGGCCGCGTCAAGACATCCGGCGATATCGGCCGGATGCGCTCCAAATTCAACGGCAAGTTCTGGTGGGACATGACCGAGCCCGAACACCAGCAATTCCCGGGGGATTACGAGGCGCAGGTCGGCCAAGGGTCGGTGACGCTGCATTCCGAGGAACATTTCGGCCAGAGCGACCGCGGCATCCTGATGATCCGGCGGATGCTCAGCGACCAGCTCGACGTCATGGCCAAAGGCAACGATCCGATCGGCGTCAGCTTCGACCAAAACGCCGCGCCGGTCGAATTCGAAGCGGGGAATTATATTCGGGAGGCGTGACAGCGCGCCTCTCGTTGCAAGAAAGCGTCGTAAAAAAACGTCGCGAGAAAATAGTTTCGGGGGAAACCATGGTCGATTTCGCGCCTGTCGTGGCCGAGAAGGCAGATATGGCCGGGAAGGCAGATGCGGCGGCCGCGCCGTCGACGCGGCGATATTATGTGCTGGGACTGCTCACCATCATCTATGCGCTGAACTTCCTCGACCGCACCATCTTCAACGTCCTGATCGAACCGATCAAAAAGGAATTTGCGCTCAGCGACACCACCATGGGCCTGCTGGCGGGCTTTGGCTTTGTGCTGTTCTATTCGCTGCTCGGCATTCCGATCGCGCGGGTCGCCGACCGGCTCAACCGGCGCAATATCGTGGCGGTGGCCTTCGCGTTCTGGAGCGCCATGACGTTCCTGTGCGGCATGGCCTCCAGCGTGGCGACCTTGACGCTGGCACGGATCGGGGTCGGCATCGGTGAATCCGCCGGCACACCCGCGTCGCAATCCATGGTCGCCGATCTCTTCGGCAAGAACGAACGCCCGCGCGCGCTCGGCATCTACGCCATCGGCACCTATCTCGGCGTATTCCTCGGCTATTTCATCGGCGGCTATGTCAACCAGCACTACGGCTGGCGCATGGCGTTCTTCACCGCCGGCCTGCCCGGCATCGCGCTCGCCGCGGTGGTATGGCTGACGGTGGCAGAGCCTCGGCGTGGCCTCATGGCGGAGACCTTCACGCCTGAGCCGATCGGGCCGACGCTGGGCTTTCTCGCCTCCCAGCAAAGCTTTGTCATCGTGCTGATCGGCTTCTGCCTGACCACCTACACCAATTACGCCACCGCGGCCTGGATCCCGCCGTTTCTCGCCCGGGTGCACCATCTGAGCAGCGCCGAGATCGGAACCTATGCCGGCACCTTCAAGGGCCTGTTCGGGATGGCGGGCACGCTGGCCGGCGGCCTCGTGGTCGCCCGCATCAGCCGCCGCGACGACCGCTGGAAATTGTGGGCGCCGGCAATCACGTCAGGCCTCGCGGGACCCGTGTTTGCCGTGTGCATGCTGACACCGAACTTCACGACCATGGTCGCCGCCCTGGCCGCGACATCGTTTTTGGTCGGCTTTCACCTCGGGCCGATCTTCGCCATCGCCCAGACGGTGGCGCGACCAAGCATGCGGGCGCTGGCGTCCGCGATCATCCTGCTGACCGCGACCTGCTTCGGCCAGGGCGTCGGGCCGCTGGCGGTCGGCATGATCAATGACGCCCTCAAGAACGACTACGGCGCCAATGCCGTACGCTATTCGCTACTGTCGGCGGCGGCCACCACCACGCTCGGCGCGCTGTTGTTCGTCTGGGCCGCGATCTCCATCCGCGCCGATATCAAGCGGGCGGCATCGTCTTAAGTCAGCTTGCCGGTATATTTTTCGAGCTGCGCCCAGGCCTCTGCGCCATAGGTCTTCTGCCACTGGGTGTAGAAGCCCGCCTTGACCAGCGCCGCCCTGAATTGCACCGGGTCCGGTTTGTTGAAGACCATGCCCTGGCCGGTCAGTTCGGCCTGCAGCGAACGGTCCAGCTCCAGGAGGTCGGCGCGCTCCTTGACGGCCGCGGCATCGAAACCGGCATTGACCATTTCGAGCAGGTCCGGCGGCAGGCTGGAAAACGCCCGGCGATTGCCGACGATCCAATAGCCGCTCCAGCAGTGGTTCGACAGCGCGCAATATTTCTGCACTTCGTACATCTTGTTGGTCGAAATCTGCGCCAGTGGATTTTCCTGCCCTTCGACGATGTGCGTCTGCAGGGACGAGTAAAGCTCGCTGACGCTGATACTGGATGGCAGCGCGCCAAGCCCGGAGAACAGCGAGGTCAAAAGCGCGGTGACCGGAACGCGGATCTTGAACCCCTTGATATCTTCGACGCTGTTGATCTGTCGGCTGGAAGATGAGGTGATCTGACGAAAACCGTTATCCCAAATCCTCTTCATCGGCACGATCCCGGTTTTGCCGATAGCGTCGCGAACGAAATCGCCGAGGCCACCATCCATCGCCGCCCAGACCTGATCGTAGCCCGGAAAGGCAAATCCGATGCTTGGCAGGCCCGACAAGGGCACCAGTGTCGATAGCGTCAAGCTCGGCGCCGCCAAAAGATCGATGCCGCCAGCGCGAAGCTGCGACAGCATTTCGGGATCGCCGCCTAACTGGCTGTTGGGGAAAACCGTGATGTTGATCCGGCCGCTCGACTGCGCCCCGATGGCGCGCGCCGCCTCGATCAGGCGAACGGTCAGGGGATGGGCATCGGGCGTATTGACGCCAAGCTTGAAGTCGAATTCGGCCGCGGCCTTCGCCGGTTTGCCGAGAATAGTGGTCGCCCATGCGGCCGAAGCCGCCCCTAGCACGCCCCTGCGGGTCATATTCTTCATTATTGCTTCTCTCCCTGATGCTTACAGCAGTTTCGGCCGAACCGCCCTGCACTGCAAGCCGGGCAAGGCCACCGTCGGCTCTGCGGACGAAACACGCTTTGAAGCGGGTTGAAACCATTTAGGGGAACCCGCGAAACCATCCTGAAACACATGCGGGATACGTCTATGGGCAACAAATGGCGATAGGGACGCCTTGGAGGCTCAGATGAACCACTCAATTCACTCAGCGGATCGTGCCACCCACCTCAAGATCGTGGTGATCGCCCTGGTGGCCGGTATTGCGGTGACGGGGCTGGCAATTTCGGCCCGGACCAATACCGATTACACCCAGACCGCGCACGTCATTAAGGCTGGCAAGCCGGTCGCTGTGACAAGCTCGGATACGACGATGGTCCGCTAGGCCGACCTGATTGACTGCCTGCAAAACGGCCGCCGTTGGGGCGGCCGTTTTGCTTTTCAGTATCGCATGGCCCTCCCGGATACCGGGCCGGAACAGCCACTGTTCGCAATGAAGAAGGAACCATCTAGCTCCCGCGCGATCCGGCAGAATCCGAGGCCACTATACCTTTCGAGCCTTGGGAGCATGCTGCAATCCATCGAGCGGCGCGAGGAAGCCTCAAAGCCTTCGATAAGGCGGTGCGGCTCAAGGCTGAGTCAACGTAAGCTCCACACAAGTGATTCGTAATTCGCCGGTTCAAATTCGGGCTCTATTCCAGGCCCTTTCGGGAGACATCGATGGGACGCAAGCTGGCCTTCGTACTTGCTTCCTCCAATCACGGGACAATGATCGTCAACCGATTGGACTATCGGATGATCGACGCCACCCAGGGATATGGCGTCGGCTTCCAGATTCTTGAGACCGGGACCTTCGATCTCGGTGAGGTCAGGATGGCGCTGGAGTTGCTCGGCCGCCGCCGTCATCATCATGGAGATGGTGTCGTGGCGCTCGATTGCGGCGCCAATATCGGCGTCCACACTGTGGAGTGGGCCAACGCGATGACCGGGTGGGGATCCGTACTTGCGATCGAAGCCCAGGAACGAATTTTCTATGCCCTGGCGGGCAATATCGCGATCAACAACTGCTTCAACGCCTATGCGCTGCATGCCGCGGTGTCGTCCGAACCCGGCACCCTGGAAATTCCCAACCCCAATTATCTCGTCCCCTCCAGCTTCGGCAGCCTGGAACTGCGTCAGCGTGCCGGAAACGAGTTCATCGGGCAGACGATCGACTATGCGAAGAACACCGTCATCATTCGGAAGTTGACGATTGACGAGATCAATCTGCCGCGGGTGGACTTCATCAAGATCGACATCGAGGGCATGGAGCTGGAGGCGCTGGAAGGCGGGCGCGCAACCATTGAAAAAAGCCGCCCGGTCATGCTGATCGAGAAGATCAAGGCAGACTCCGCGCAGCTCCTGGGATGGCTGGAGGCGCGCGGCTACAAGGTCATGCAAGCGGGCATCAATCTGCTGGCCATTCATAGCAGCGACAAGACGCTCGGCGACATCAAACAGAGCTGACATAGCGACGCTGATGAACCGAAGCGAACGCCGAGCCGCCGGGAAGAAAGCCAAAGCCGATTACGGCCTCCGGGGCGCAAGCACGCCGGCGGCGCTACATGAGGCAGCCCTTCGCCACAAGCAGGCCGGCCGGTATCCTTGACCTCGATGCGACCTTCGTCAGCCTGCAGAAGGATCCGAGACCGAACGACCAGGCGGCCTTGCGCGAACACCCCGACATCATCGATTTGACGGCTGACCTGACCGACCTCAGCGAGACCGCCGCCTTGGTGACTTGCCTCGATCTGGTGATATCAGTGGACACCAGCGTCGCTCATCTGGCCGCGGTCCTCGGTCGTCCGACCTGGCTGATGCTGGCCTACCGGCCCGATTTCCGTTGGCTGCTCGATCGCGAGGACAGCCCCTGGTATCCGGCCATGCGGCTGTTCCGGCAGACCAAATCGCGCGATTACGCCGAAATGGCCGGGCGCATTCGCGCGGAACTCATGGCGCTGATCGCCGAACGGCAGACGCCAGGCAGGCGTTAACGGTTTCAGATCGCTAAGCCATTGAAACAATGGCGCGACGCTCGGGTCATGTGCCCACCACCAGCAAAAAGCCCGAAAGCCGCAATCGACCCTTTCGGACGCTCCGATGCCAAGAAATATGATTACTCTATATAATTTATAGACTATAGATACTTCATCTACGAGCGATATAGATCGGGTTGTTTCTGTTCCTTTTCACGAGGTGACATGTCCATGCCTCACCAATTTCAACAGCGCGTAATCATCATCGGCGGTGGAGCGAGCGGGGTTTTTCTCGCTTGCCATCTTTTGCGCGATCGCGCGACTTCGCTGCACGTTACAATTATCGAAAAGCGCCCGCAGGTCGGACGCGGAATAGCTTACGCAACGGCAAATCCGGAACACCTGCTCAATGTGCGGGCTGCAAACATGAGCGCATTTCCAGATGATCCCGATCATTTTTGGCGTTGGCTTGCGGTGCGCCGAAATCGACCGAATTCCGGCGCGGCTATTCCGAATTGCGGTGATCCCTTCTGTTTCGCGCCGAGGCAAATTTACGGCGACTACATTGCGGAACTGGTTGAGCCGCTGCTGGCCGGCGATGAACGAGGCCCCGGACTGCACATCATTCAGGGCGAGTGCGTTTCGGTCAGCGAAACGCAATCCGGCGTCGCCGTCGCACTCGCCAATGGCGAACTCCACACGGCGGATATGGCCGTGCTGGCGACCGGCCACGAGCCACCCGCGCCTTGCCGAAGTTATCAGGCCGATCCGTGGACCTCACCAGCCGAAGCTGGCATTGCGCAAGACGACCGGGTTCTCATCATCGGCACCGGCTTGACCATGGTCGATTATGTACTCGCACTGATCTTGTCCGGGCATCGGGGCCCCATCGTCGCAATGTCCAGGCGCGGCCTGCTGCCCCGCGCGCATCGCCCGATCGAGTCATTCCCGATCGAAGAGCGTGACGTCCCGTTCGGGGCCGGTCTCACCGACCTGCTGCGTTGGGTAAGAATTTGCGTCAGGAGTCATACCGCGCGCGGTGGTGATTGGCGCAGCGTCATCGACGGCCTCCGGCCGTTCAATCAGCGAATTTGGCAAGGCCTCTCGATCGACAACCGCCGACGCTTTCAGAACCACGCCCGCGCCTGGTGGGACGTGCATCGCCATCGCATGGCGCCGGAAGTCGAAATCCGTCTGAACGCCATTATGGCCTCCGGCCAATTACACGTTGTCGGCGCAAAATTGCTCGCAGTCGAAGCTGGCCTTTCGGGCGCAAGCGTAAATTATCGGCGGCGCGGCGAAAGCACGGTTGAAGCCCTGCATTTTGACAAGATTGTCGAATGCAGGGGAGTAGCCCCAGTCTCGCCCAATACGGGCAACCCAGCATTACGTACCGTCCTCGAAAAGGGTCACGCCCGGCTCGATCCTCTGTGCATTGGGCTGGACGTGACGCCTGACTGCTCCCTCATCGATCGGCGTGGGATCGCATCCAAACGGCTCTATGCGGTCGGCCCACTGACTCGCGCGGAGTTCTGGGAGATCGTCGCCGTGCCCGATATCCGCACGCAGTGTGCCCGGTTGGCGGCACATCTAACGGATCGCCTATCGACCAGCGCGGAACCACAACCCGGCCTGAGCCAAGCCAACGGGTGACAGAGCTTCCAGATGTACCGGAGAACTCTATTTTTCTGATGGACTTTATCGTAGAGCAATACGCTCCCGCGCTCGGAATAAATTAACCGATGGCCCTGACATGCTAACCGCAAAAGGAAAATATGGACTGAAGGCGCTCGGACACCTTGCCACGCTCGATACCGGGAAATCATTGCAGGCGATTGAGATCTCCGAGGCCCATGACATCCCCAAGAAATTTCTCGATACGATTCTCGGGGATCTGCGCAACGCCGGGATCGTCTTCAGCAAAAAAGGACCTGGCGGCGGCTACATGTTGGCGCGACCGCCTGCCGAAATCAATATTGGCCACGCCATTCGCGCGCTGGACGGGCCTCTGGCCCCGATCCGTTGCGCCAGCCGCACGGCCTACCAAGCCTGTCGCGATTGTCGCGATGTGCGCACATGCACGGTCCGGATTACGATGGCTAAAGTGCGCGATGCGATATCCGAGATACTGGACGGGCTAACGCTTGCCGACATGGTCGCAATCGGGGAACCCGCTGATGTCGTTCCGAAGAAAGATGTCGTTCCGAAGAAAAAAGCAACGATGCGGCGCGCCCGTCCATCAACCGCACGATCAGTAGCTGGATAAGCTAACAGATGCCCCCGGGAGTCGCTCCACGATGCGCTCGCGGATCTCGTGTTCGAACTCGACGACGCAACCAACCGCTGAAACATCGCTCAGCCGGCCAGCATACTGGCGTCGAGGGCTTGCGGATGGCGGTATGGTCGAAGTTCAACGCGAGCAAAGCGACCGACGACGTGTAGGAGCGCTTGGCGGTCCTATCAAGGTCCGGCGGTCGCGAGCGCTCGAACGACATGATCATTGAAAACATTAAGGAAAATGGCGCGAGAGACGGGACTCGAACCCGCGGCCTCCGCCGTGACAGGGCGGCGCTCTAACCAACTGAGCTACTCCCGCGGATGCCGTAATCAGATCCTGATCCGCGCAGAAACGAGGGCATAAAGGGCCGTCCGCTTTTAGTCAAGGCGATTGAGAATCCCCGCAGCAGTCGGGCGTTTTCGCGGACTCGATGCAAATAAGGCCCATTTTATCGGCAAAACAGCGTAGTCAGCCGGCCTCCGAATCATTTAAGGCCTGCTACGTCTTAGTTTCTTGAGCCATCAACAACGAGGAGGGCCAAATATGGCGAAGAAAGCAGCGACCCCGACCACGATCACGCTGAAACATCTCGCAGCGGCGCTGTCGGAAGAGCACGAATTGTCGAAAAAGAGCGCCGAGGCGATTCTGGGCGATCTGGTCACCCGGATCACCAAGCACCTGAAAAAGGGCGAGCGCATCCGCATCGTCGGCCTCGGCATCCTGCAGGTTCGCAAGCGCGCCGCCCGGATGGGTCGCAACCCCGCCACCGGCGAAGCGATCCAGATCAAGGCCAGCAAGAAGGTCGCCTTCCGCGCTGCCAAGGAACTCAAGGAAGCCGTCTGACAAGACGCCCTTGTTGATCCGACCGTAAGCGCCATTCCGGCTCGTGACGCGGCCCCGGAATGGCGCTTTTCTGTTATAGAGCGGTCCCGTTTCTCATTTTGCCGCGGTCATCATGTTGGCTCCGTCCCTGTCGTTTTCGCATACCGTCACCGAACGCTTCCTGCGCTACGTCGTGATCGACACCCAGTCCGACCCGGCCTCTCCCACCTGCCCTTCCACCGACAAGCAAAAGAATCTGGGTCGCCTGCTCGCGAGCGAGCTGCAGGCGATCGGGATCACCGACGCCCATCTCGACGAACACGGCTACGTCTATGCGACGATCCCGGCGACGACGGACAAGACAGTCCCGGTGATCTGCTTCTGCTCGCACATGGACACCTCGCCGGACTGCACCGGCAAGGACGTCAAGCCGCAGATCGTGCGTAACTATCGCGGCGGCGACATCGTGCTGCCAGGCGATTCAGCGCAAGTGATCCGCGCGAGCGATCATCCCGCGTTGGCTGATCAGATCGGCAACGACATCATCACGACGGACGGTACCACGCTATTGGGTGCGGACAACAAGGCCGGTGTCGCCGAGATCATGGACGCCGCCACATTCCTGATGCGCCACCCCGAGATCAAGCACGGCACCATCAAGATCCTGTTCACACCCGATGAAGAGATCGGCCGCGGTGTCGACAAGGCCGATCTGAAAAAGCTCGGCGCTGATTTTGCCTATACGATGGACGGTGAGACCGCCGGCAATGTCGAAGACGAGACCTTCTCGGCCGACGGCGCCATCATCACTATCGAGGGCGTCTCCACCCATCCCGGCTTTGCCAAAGGCAAGATGGAGCACGCGATCAAGATCGCCGCCGCCATCGTCGACCGGCTGCCGAACGACACCTGCTCGCCCGAGACCACCGAGGGCAACCAGGGATTTCTGCATCCGATCGCAATCTCGGGCGCGCTGGAGCAAGCCACCGTCAGTTTCATCGTGCGTGATTTCACCGATCAAGGCCTGGTGGAAAAAGAGGCCCTGCTGGAAGACATCGTCAAATCGGTGATGAAGGATTTTCCGCACTCGACCTACCGGATGGAGGTCAAGCAGCAATATCGCAACATGAAGCAGGTGATCGACCGTCACCCCGAGATGATCGACCACGCCATGGAAGCGATCCGCCGCGCCGGTCTCAAGCCGGTCAAGACCTCGATCCGCGGCGGCACCGACGGTTCGCGGCTGTCATACATGGGGTTGCCTTGCCCCAACATTTTCGCCGGCGAGCACGCCTTCCATTCGCGACTGGAATGGGTCAGCGTGCAGGACATGGAAAAAGCCATGCAGACCATCGTGCATCTGGCGATGATCTGGGAAGAGCGGGCTTAAAGCCTTACGAAGCCCGCGCCGTCACGATCCAGATCGATGCGGGAAGCGGCACCGTCTCTCCCTTGGCAAAGGCCGTCAGCGCCTCGCGGATCGAATTGGTCGCGGCGGCGCGAATGTCTTCCGGATGGCCTTCCAGCGCGCGGCTGGCCGGGCCGATTTCGAGCGCGCCCTGCACCGCCGCATCGATCCCGCGTCCGATGGCGACATCGAGCGCCAGATTGCACGGCTCCATCGCGATCCCGGTGAAGCCCGCTTCGCCGAGGATGCGGTGGACGCGCGCCTCCGAGGCAAACGCGAACGGGCCGGGATCTTCCGGCCCCTGCGGCGGCAGTTTTGCGACGTGTTTGTAGACCGCCTGGAGCGGCGCCATGAAAAACGGATTTTCGCGCGGCTCGCGCCAGCAGGCGAATGCCAGCCTCCCCGTCGGCCGCAGCGCTTTTCGCACATTCGCGAACGACTTCGCAGGGTCCGCAAAGAACATCACGCCGAACCGCGAGGCCAGCAAATCAAAGCTTGCGGCTTCAAACGGATAGATCGTGGCATCGGCGAGCACGAAATCGATCGCCGCATCCTTGGGTGCACTCAGCCGCGCCCGTTCCAGCATCGGCCCGGATATGTCGACGCCCAGCGCGTGACCAGACCGACCGACTTTTTGCGCGAACGCGATCGTGGTGGCGCCGCTGCCGCAGCCAATATCGATGACCCGTTCGCCGTCCCGGGGTTGGGCGCGATCGATCAGAACGTCAGCGACCGGCGCCAGCAGGATATCCTGCGCCTGCTGCCGGCTGGCCCAGCGCTGGCCGCCCGGTCCGTTCCAGTAAGCGATCTGGTCGGCGTTTTGATCGTGACCTGTTGGTGCATCCATCTGCGCTCACCCTGGCTTTGCATGAATCTGGGACCCGCTCTCGATTCACGAGAGGTCTTTGTTTTCCGGGGCAAGATCGCCCGAGGCCGGCTTCGATTTGCCGAGGATGGCGCCTGCGATCAAGCCAACGAGCGCGCCCGCCGGTCCAAAGACGAACGCCGCCGTCATGCTGGCTTCAACGCTGCCGTCAAAGTGGTTGTGCGAAAACAAACCGATCGCCCAATACCCTGCGACCGCAAACACCGGGTAGCCGATCAGCAGCCCAAGCAGTGCGGCGAAGAAACGGCGCATGAAGGCCCTCGGTATAGTCCGCCTTCGCTGCGATCTTTCGGCTCGCCGAGCCGAAGCCCGTTGGGCAAAGGCTGGTAGGCGATGACGGACTCGAACCGCCGACATCTTCCGTGTAAAGGAAGCGCTCTACCAACTGAGCTAATCGCCCTCACCCTCTGTTTAGCGCCGCGGTGGGCCCCGGCGCAAGCCGTGGCTGCCGTCACAAAACACTTGTCATAAAAAACGGCGCCCCGGATGAGAGCGCCGCTTCTGGTTTCATGGGTCGGCTTCAGTGTGCCGTCAGGCCGCCCGCGGCCTCGTCGGTGGCGTCGGGCTT
>JBDTKZ010000059.1:0-38611 GCA_039935075.1 Bradyrhizobium sp. | reverse complement strand
CCCGGCGTTCGCCGGGACGACGTCGACGGATAATCGCGATTCGATAAAACTGACACAACTTCGCGTTCTCGCGACATGCTGCGCCCGAGTTTTGCAAATTCGTTCGCCCCAAAAATAGAGGGCGCAGTGCGATCCCAAGAGGGACGCAGGCGACCCTCAAGAGAGGGCGCAGGGAAGACCGGGTGCGCGCTGCACCCGCGATCTCGTGCGCAAAAGTAGCGAAGAAAAGCGCACACGAGCATACAGGTTCAGCGGAAGCAGTCCGGCCTTCCCTGCGCAATGGCTTTACGGCTTATTTCGTGCTCTCCCCGGTGACCGGCTTTCTTGCCACCGTTGCCCCCGAGAAGCTTGCTTCTCAAGAACGTGATGCCAGCGTCGGGGCATCAGGACCACACGACTTCGCCGTCCGCGTCAGCCACGCTCGTCAGTCGCAGCCACCGCGTCCATCGCTCCCCGCACCCAACGTCCGTGACGATCGCGATACGCCCCTCTTGCGGGCACGGGATGACTGAGAATACGCATGTGATTTGGGTAAAAAAGGAAGTGAAATATTTTTCGGAACGGGGCTGGACACGATTTGGCAAGCGCAAGTGATTTGCCCGTCGGGCCAAAGCGTCTGCGAAGTTTTGAAGTAAACGCGCGGGGACGACGACCTAAAAGGTCGGCATGCCCGGGCAAAAGCGCGAAGCGCGTCTTCGCGCTAGACGTCCCGGGCATCCACGTCTTTGCTACACCTCAGCAAGAAAGACGTGGATGGCCGGGACGAAGCCCGGCCATGACGGAAAACTACAGCGTCTCTTGCTTGTGGCCGCATTCCTTGCAGGCGAATTTCACCCGGGAGACGCCTTTTTCGGCCGAGACGCGATTGGGCGCGCCGCATTTGCCGCAGACCGCTTCGATGCGGGTATTGCCCTGCTTGATGACAAGCGCCTTCTTCGCCATGGTTTCGCGGATCAGCCGCTCGGCCTCCTCACGCATCTCCTGCTTCGACATCGTCCGCACCTGTCCTGAATTGCCCGCGCAGTCTATAGCACGCACATGACGATTGGCGATATGTTCGAGCGCCGTTTTTGACGACTCAAAACCGGCCTCAACTTTTTTTTGTTTGACGCGTTTTCTTGACGCGAACCGGCGTCCACGGAGCCTGTCATCGGGCGCGCGTTCGCACGACCCGTTGGCTCGAAAACGCTATGTCAGCTCACGTTTCGACGATGACGTAGCTATCCTCGACATGCACCGGAAAGGTCTCGGCCACATAGGGCCCTTTGGCCATTCCTTCAGCAAGGACCTCACCGCTCTCGACCGCGACCGGATAGGAGCGGACCTTGACGCGTTTGGGATCGAACCAGGACTGGCCGTTGCGCATGTCGAATTCCCAGCCGTGCCAGGGACAGCGCAACAGTTCGCCGACGCGGGAGCGCTGGTAAACGCCGGGCTCCGGCGAGGTCAGCCGCGCCACGCAGGCGGCCTTTTCCAGCGGCGCGCCTTCGTGCGGGCAGCGATTGAGCAGCGCGAAGAACTCGCCATTGACGTGGAACACCACGATATCGCGGCCCTCCACGTTGGCGACCTTGTTGCCGCCGGGCGGGATATCGCTGGTGCGGGCGACGATGTGACGGGCCATACGCGATCTATCGCGATCAGAGCTTGTAGAGCGCGCGGGCATTGCCGCTGAAGATCTTGGCCCGCTCGGTTTCGGTCAGCGGCGTCTTGAAGGCAAACCGCGGATCGTCGAAATCCCAATGCGGATAATCCGACGAGAACAGCAGCCGATCGACGCCGACCCACTCGATCAGCGAACGCAGATGTTTGGCTTCATCCGGCTCGTCGATCGGCTGGGTGGTGAACCAGAAATGCTCCTTGACGTATTCCGACGGCCGCCGCTTCAGGTGCGGAACTTCGCTGCGGAAACTTTCGAAATGCCTGTCCATTCGCCAGGTCGCCGACGGAATCCAGCCGAACCCGCCTTCGATGAAGACGATCTTGAGCCGCGGGAAACGCTCCGGAATACCTTCCAGCACCAGGCTGGTGAGCTGCCCGGCCACCGTATGCGCGTTGCTCTGATGTTCCTCGACATAAAATGACGGCCAGCCGCCACCGGTCGGCGCATGCCCGCCATAGCCGCCGACGTGAATGCCGAGCGGAAGGCCGAGTTCCTGCGCGCGTTCATAGATCGGCCAATAGCGGCGGCGGCCGAGCGGCTCGTTGGCGCGCGGGCAGACATTGATCTGCACATAGCGGCCGATTTTTGCGCAGCGTTCGATCTCGGCAATCGCAAGCTGCGTGTCGTCCTGACCGGCCAGGATCGACGCCTTCAGGCGCGGATCGCGATCGGACCAGAACGCGAGTTGCCAATCGTTGATGGCGCGCTGGATCGCCGCGCCGAATTCGAGGTTTTGCTGCGAGAAGATGAAGAGATCGAGCACCTGCAGGATGCCGTATTCGACATCGAGTGGATCGAGATGCTGCTTTTGCATGAAAGCGAGATCGGAGCCCGGAGGTCCACCGGTCGGCGGCCAGGCGTCGCGGCGCGCGATCAGCGGCGAGGACCGCGGATACGGCGTGGTGCCGATATAGGGCGTGCGCAGATGACTGCCGTAGGTCCGCAGATGTTCCTGCCAGCGTTTCGGCAGGAACTGATAGAGGTCGCTCTGCGCATGGATACTCGGATGCACGTCGCAATCGATGATGCGCAGCCGGCTTTGCCCGGCCACTTCTTCCTTGAGGATGGGGCGGTCGATGACGTCACTCATGCGATCCTCCTGGTAGTTCAGGCGGCAAGCTTCAGCCGCGGAAAGGTTTCAAGCGGATTGTCGGCACACATACGCGAAACGATACTGGCCGGCAGATGCGGCGGCATCGCGTCATCGCCGTCGAATTGCCAGTGCGGGTAATCGGACGCGAACAGGAACATCTTGTCGGAACCGATCTGCTCGATGATATCGGCGACGCCGGTCGCATCCGGCGGCCCGTCGAACGGCTGCATGGTGACGCGGATGTGGTCGCGGATGATCGCGGCCGGCTCGCGCTCGACCCAGGGCACCTCGACGCGCACGCCGCGCCAGGTCTTGTTGGCGCGCCACATGAAGGCGGGCAGCCAGCTCACGCCGGATTCCATCAGCACCACCTTGAGGCCGGGGAACTTGCCGAACACGCCCTCATAAATCAGGCTGAGGACCTGCGCCTGAAACGCCTGCGCCTCGGCGAGATAATATTCGTAGCGGTAGGATGGCCAGCCGATCGAACTCGGCGCGCCGCGATATTGGCTGCCGGCATGGATCGCGATCGGAAGCTTGTGCTTTTCGGCGGCCTGATAGACCGGCCAATAATGCCGGCGCCCGAGCAGGGTTTCACCCTGCGCCAGCACCAGCACGGAAACGAACCTCGGATCATCCGCGCGCCGCTCGATCTCCTCGACCGCGAGATCCGGCGCCTGCATCGGCACCACGATCGAGGCGCGCAGTCGCGCATCCTGCGACAGCCATTCGGCCGCGATCCAGTCATTGATCGCCTTGCAGAACGCGGACGCCATGTAGGGATCGAACACCGCCTGCGCGCCGTACAGCACATTGCAGATCGCATGGCTGGCGCCGAGCTGGTCGAACGCGCCGCGCTGCACCATCTTGAGATCGCTGCCCGGCTTGCCGTGCGCGGGACGCCAGTCGGCGCGGCCGGAGAACGGCATGTTCGGCGGGTAGGAATTGAGATCGAGCCCGTCGATCGCCCGGCTGACCACCTGCTCTTTCCAGTGGTCGTCGAGATAGGGCAACAGCGTGGTGCGCGTTCCACCTACCGCGGGATGAATATCGCAGTCGATCCGCGTGGCCGTCGCCGCCATGGACGTTCCCTAAATTTTGCACTTCTTGGCGGCCTGCGCCGCGGCCAAAGAGTGCCCCCAGAGGCGGCCAAGCGCAAGGGCTGCACAGGCTGCTTCCGGCATTGCTGTCCTGCACGATCGCTTTATAAATGAAAGAAAAACAGGGAGGAACAATCATGAGAATTTGGGGCATTTACGCTGCGTCTTGGGCTTCGGCCTGCGCCATCCTGCTAGCGATGCCACAGGTGGCATCGGCGCAAATTTCCGATGATGTGGTCCGGATCGGCGTCTTGACCGATCTGTCGAGTTGGGGCCGTGACAATAGCGGGCCCGGCTCGGTGGAAGCCGCGAAGATGGCGGTGGAGGAGTTCGGCCCGACCGTGCTCGGCAAGCTGATCGAGATCATCAGCGCCGATCACCAGATGAAGACCGATGTCGGCGTCCAGATCGCCCGCGAATGGTTTGACAACGGCAAGGTCGACGCGGTCGCCGACATCCCCAATTCGGGGATCGCGATCGCCGTCCACAACATGGTCAAGGAGCGCAACAAGATCGCGCTATTGTCGGGGCCCGGCGCCAGCTCGCTGACCGATGAGCTCTGCAGTCCGAATACCGTCCACTTCACCTACGACACCTACGCGCTCTCCAAGGTGACGGCGTCCGCCGTGATCAAGGAGGGCGGCAAATCCTGGTTCTTCATCACCGCGGATTACGCCTTCGGCCAGCAGCTGGAAAAGGACGCCACGCGCTTCATCAAGGAGCTTGGCGGCAGCGTGCTCGGCAGCGTACGGCACCCGACCAACACCGCCGACTTCTCGTCCTTTGCGCTGCAGGCGCAGAGCTCGAAGGCGGACGTGGTGGCGTTCGCCAATGCCGGTCAGGACACCGACAATTCGATCAAGCAGGCCGGCGAGTTCGGCCTGGTGAAGGGCGGCCAGAAGCTGGTCGGCCTGTTGATGTTCGAAACCGACGTGCACGCCATCGGCCTCGAGGCCGCGCAAGGCACCTACATGACCACCGCGTCGTACTGGAACATGGACGACAAGACCCGCGCCTGGTCGAAGAAGTTCTTTGCCAAGACCGGTGTGATGCCGACCATGATCCATACCGGCGTCTATGGCTCGGTGCTGCATTACCTGAAGGCGATCAAGGCCGCGGGCACCGACGACCCGCAGAAGGTGATGGCGAAGATGCGCGAGCTGCCGATCGAGGACGTGTTCGTGCACGGCGGCAGACTGCGCGAGGACGGCCGCGTGATCCGCGACATGTATCTGGCGCGGGTGAAGAAGCCGTCGGAATCGAAAGAGCCGTGGGACTATCTCGACATCGTCAAGACCGTGAAGGGCGACGACGCCTACCGTCCGGTTTCCGAATCCAAATGCCCACTGCTCAAGAAGTAGGACATGCGACGTGGCAAATAGCGCACAAGAAGAAGAAACGTATGAATGCGACGCGCTGGTGGTGGGCTCCGGCTGCGCCGGCATGTCGGCCGCGGTCACCGCCGGACATCGGGGTCTCAATGTCCTGATCGTCGAGAAGGAGCCGCGCTTCGGCGGCACCACCGCGCGCTCCGGCGGCTGGCTGTGGATCCCCGGCACTTCGCTGGCGCGCGACTGGGGCATCACTGAGAGCCCGGACCAAGCGCGGACCTATCTGCGTCATGAGGCCGGCAACAGCTTTGACGCCGCCCGCGTCGACGCGTTCCTGAGCAACGGACCGGAGGCGGTCGACTTCTTTACCAGCAAGACCGCGCTGCGGTTCGACATGCCGTTGACGTTTCCGGACTATCACGCCGAAGCGCCGGGCGGCGCGCAAGGCGGCCGCTCGATGGTGACGCGGCCGTTCGACGGCCACGAACTCGGCGAACACATTAAAAATCTCGGCGCTCCGCTGCCGGAACTCACGGTGTTCGGCATGATGCTGGGCTCCGGCAAGGAGATCATCCATTTCATGCGCGCGACCAAGTCGCTGACCTCGGCGGTTTATGTCGCCAAACGTCTTTCCAGGCACGCCGGCGACGTGATGCGCAACGGCCGCGGCATGACCTTGACCAACGGCAACGCGCTGGCCGGCCGGCTCGCCAAATCGGCGTTCGACCTCCAGATCCCGCTATGGCTGTCGTCGCCGGTGCGCGAATTGATCGTCGAGGATGGCGTGGTGCGTGGCGCCATGATCGAGCGCGATGGGAAGCCGGTGCGCGTCACCGCCAAACGCGGCGTGATCCTCGCCTGCGGCGGCTTTCCGCATGATGTTGCCAGGCGTCAGAAGATGTTTCCGCACACGCCCACCGGCAACGAGCATTTCTCGCCCGGCCCGACCGGCAATACCGGCGATGGCTTGCGGCTGGCGGAGACCGCCGGCGGCAGCGTCCAGGATAGCCTGCCGAATGCCGCCGCCTGGGTGCCGGTGTCGATCACCACGCGCAAGGACGGCAGCAAGGGCGTGATGCCGCATTTCATCGATCGCGCCAAGCCGGGCGTAATCGCGGTGACGCGCGGCGGCGTCCGCTTTGCCAATGAAGGCAATTCCTACCACGACTTCGTGCAGGAGATGGTCAAGGCCGCAAAACCCGGCGAGGAGATCACCGCGTTCCTGGTCACCGATCACCGAAGCTTACGCAAATACGGCCTCGGCTGTGTGCCACCGTTTCCGATGCCGCTCGGTCATCATCTGCGCACCGGCTATCTGTTGCGCGGCGCGACCCTGGCCGAACTCGCCACCAAGGCAGGAATCGATCCGAAGGCGTTCGAGGCCACGATCGCCCGATTCAATCAGGGCGCCGCCGAAGGCCGCGATCCTGAGTTTGGCAAGGGCTCGCGCGCCTACAACCGTTATCAGGGCGACGCGCTGCACGGCCCCAATCCCTGTATCGCGCCGATCCAGGACGGACCGTTTTATGCGATCAAGATGGTGGTCGGCGATCTCGGCACCTATGCCGGCATCAAGACCGACGAACATGCCCGGGCGCTGGACGCCGACGGACGCCCGATCGCCGGCCTCTATGCCGCCGGCAACGACATGGCCAGCATCATGGGCGGCAATTACCCCGGCGCCGGCATCACGCTCGGCCCGGCGCTGACGTTTGGGTATATCGCCGGGAAGCACATCGCGGGGGCGGCGGTGTAGGCGAGCGGCCCGTTACTCGATCTTGACGCCCGACGCCTTGACGATGGCGGCCCAGCGGGCATCTTCGCTCTTGAGGAATTCTCCGAATTGCTTTGGCTCCATCGGACGCGGCAGAGCGCCGATCGATGCCAGCTTCGCGGCGATCTCGGGCGACTCTGCGATTTTTGCGATGGCGGCGCCGAGACGATCGATCCGATCTTTCGGTGTGGCAGCAGCGGTGACAATGCCGAGCCAGGCCGAGAGGTCGACTTCCGGAAAGCCCGCTTCCGCGACCGTCGGCACATCCGGGAACGAAGCGACCCGCTTGGAATAGGCGCTGGCGATCAGCCGCATATTGCCGGCGCGAATGAACGGCTCGGTCACTGCGACCGTATCCATCGCGACATTGACGATACCGCCCATCAGATCGACCATCGCGGGCACGCTGCCGCGATAGGGCACGTGCAGGATGGTGATGCCGGCGCGTTGCTTGAAGACTTCCATGCCGAGATGCGACAGCGTGCCGTTGCCCGACGACGGATGCGAGAGCTTGTCGGGATTGGCCTTGGCGTAGGCGATCAGCTCGGGCACGGTCTTGATCGGCAGCGACGGATTGACCACCAGCAGCAGCGGCAGATCGGCGACCAGCGCCACCGGCGCGAGATCCTTGAAGGTGTCGTAGCCGACCGTGCGATACATATGCGGGTTGACGACCAGCGAGGCCAGCGGCGCCAGCACCATGGTATGTCCGTCCGGCGGCGATTGCGACAGCGACGCCAATGCGATGCTGCCGCCCTGCCCCGGCCGGTTCTCGACAATGACGGTCTCTCCGAGCGCAGGTCCCAGACGGTCGGCCAACAGCCGCGCCACGATGTCGGTGGCCTGACCCGGCGGAAAGCCGACCAGGATACGGGTAATCTCGGCGGCGTGCGCGCCCGTCAGCGTCAGCAAGACGGCCGTGATCGCAATCAACATGCGGCGCATGCGCATCTCCTCCGGGTCAGATGATACCAGCGGCGCGCAGCCGCCCGATTTCCGCGGGTGTCAGTCCGAGCGCGCCATAGATCTGGTCATTGTGCTGGCCGAGCGATGGGCCGGCGCTGCGCACCGAAACCGGCGTCTCCGAAAAGCGCGGCACCACGCATTGCATGCGGACGTCGCCGAGTTCGTCGTCCGGAACGCTGACGATGGCCTCGCGCGCGATGAAATGCGGATCGGCGAAAACGTCCGCCGCATCATAGATCGGTGAAAATCCGACCTCATGCGCGTGCATCCGGTCGCGCAGCTGCTCGAGGGTCAGGCGCGCGATCGCGTCGCTGACGATGCTGTCGATCGCCTGATAGTTCTTCACCCGCGATGGATTATCGATGAAACGCGGATCCGCGATCAGATGCTCCAGTTCGAGCGCCATACAAAATCGCTCGAAGATGCTCTGCGTCGATGCCGCGATCGACGCCCATTTGCCGTCCGATGTCGCGTAGATATTGCCGGGCGCGGCATATTGGCTGCGGTTGCCGCTCGCGGTGCGCACAGCGCCGAGCTGGTCGTATTCGATGGCGAGGAATTCAAGCGTGCGCATCATGGCTTCGGCGACCGCGCAATCGATCTCCTGGCCGCGGGCGTCGGGATTATCCTTGATCCGGTACAACTCGGCGAGAATGCCGATAGCGCCGAACAGCCCGCCGATCGGATCCGAAATCGGATAGCCCAGATGCAACGGCGTGCCGCCCTCCTCGCCGCACATCCGGGTGAAGCCGCTCATCGCCTCGAACACCCGCGCAAAGCCGGGATTGCCCCGATAGGGGCCGGTCTGGCCGAAGCCCGTGACGCGCAGGATCGTCAGCCGCGGGTTGATCGCCTGCAGCCAGGCCCGCGTAATCCCCCATCCATCGAGCGTGCCGGTGCGGAAATTCTCCACCAGCACGTCATGCCTGGCAACGAGCCGGCCGAGCAACGCCTTGCCCTCCGGCTTGCGCAGATCGAGCGTGATGCCCTGCTTGTTGCGGTTGGTGACCTTCCACCACAGCGGCACGCCATCCTTGTGCGGCGCCAGCCGGCGCAGCGCATCGCCGGTTTCGGGCATTTCCACCTTGAGCACTTCGGCGCCGAGATCGGCGAGCAAGGTCGAGGCAAACGGGCCGGCGATGACGGTCGAGATGTCGAGCACGCGCAAGCCGGCCAGCGGGCCGGTCGGCGCGGATACGGGGGACGCCGATGCCTGGGATGATGAGATGCTCATACCGCGATCCTATCGTGCCATCTCGATATGCGGTATGATCATATCCGATAAATCAGAATTACCGGATCGGCATTTCGTAAAATGGACATCAGGCAATTGAAGGCCTTTGTCGAGGTGGCGGCCAACGGCAGCTACGCCCGCACCGCTGCGATCGTCGGCGTGGCGCAGTCGGCGCTGAGCCGGCAGATATCCGCGCTGGAACGCGGCATCGGCGGCCGGCTGTTTCACCGCACCGGACGCGGCGTGGTGCTGACCGAACTCGGCGAGCGCATGTTGCCGCGGGCCCGCGCGCTGGTCGCCGACGCCGCGGCCTGGCAGGACGCCGCCAAGGGCGAACGCGCCGAGCCACATGGTGAAGTCACGCTCGGCGTGGTGCCGGTCGCCTCGCGCGGGTTGATCGCGGCGCTCGCAGCCGAGCTTCGCAAGGATTACCCGGCGATCCGGCTGCGCGCGCTGGAAGGCTATAGCGGGCAGGTCGAGGAATGGCTGGCGGCAGGCCGGGTCGAGATCGCCATCTACAATCGCTACCGTCGCGGCCGGATCGCCAGCGCCGAGCCGCTGGCGCGCGCCGACGTGCATCTGATCGTCCGGCACGACCACCCGATGGTGCGCCGGCGTGAAATTGCGGTACGCGCGCTGGCCGAAATCCCGCTGGCGTTGCCGGTGCGGCCGAACAGCCTGACCAGCATGTTGACGGGCCTGGCAGCGGCGCAGCATTTCGAACTCGATATCCGGCTGGAAGCCGGATCAACGCCCCTCATTCGCGACGTGATCCTGGCTTCGGGCCTCGCCACCATCTCGCCCCGGCATGTGTTCGCGCGCGAAATCGCGGCGGGTGAACTGCGCGCCATTCCGATCGTGCGGCCAAAGATCCTGCAGACCACCTGGATGTCCGTCAGTTCGCACCATCCGCCATCGGATGCCACGCAGATCGTCGCGCGTTTGATACGGCAATTGGCGACGCGGTTGCGCGGGGGGAAGTGAGGGATTGGCCCTTCCCTCCGTCATTGCGAGGAGCGCAAGCGACGAAGCAATCCAGGAACAACACGAGTCATTCCGGGATGGCGCGATAGCGCCAGACCTCAGATGCGCAGTTGCGCATCGGGGAATCTCGAGATTCCGGGTTCGATGCTTCGCATCGCCCCGGAATGACGTCCCCTAATTCAATTGAACAAACCCCACTCCATCGCCCAATCACCGTCTTTTGATATGAAGTTTACCTTTGTAGTTTTCCTTCCTATCTGCTACACGCAAACCCATGAGTAAACGGAAAACCGAACACGAAGCGGTCAACGCTTCGGTGCTGGCGGCGGAGCTGCATGCGCTGAGTGGCAAGCTGAAGCGGCGGCTGCGCGAGCAGGCTTCGGCAGGAGATTTGACGCCGTCACAAGGCGCGGTGCTGCGGCATCTCGGTCAGAATGGTCCCACCACGGTTACCGCGCTGGCGCGCATGGAAGGCGTCCGCTCGCAATCGATGGGGGCCACGGTCGCGGGCCTCGAGGCGCTGGGGCTGGTCAAGGGAGCGCCGGATGTCAAAGACGGCCGGCAGACCATCCTGTCATTGACGCCGGCGTGCCGCGACCTGATCCGAACCGGCCGGGCCGCGCGGCAGGATTGGCTGCTGCGCGCCATCCAGAGCAAATTATCGGCCGAGGAACAGGCGCAACTGGCGTTGTCGCTGCGTCTGCTCAACCGCGTCGTCGAGACCTGATCCATCGGCCGCGACCACGCTCACCTGCTATCGATCCGAAGGAGACCAACAACATGACGATCAGCATGCTCGACCCGAAGCCGGCCTTGCTGGTGGTAGACCTCCAGAAGGGCATCGTCGGCATGCCGACCATTCATCCGATCGACGGCGTCATCCGGAATTCGGTCGCGTTGATCGAGGCGTTTCGCGCGCGGAAGCTGTCGGTGGTGCTGATCAATGTCGACGGCGTCCCGCCCGGCCGCTCCGAGCAATCCGGCACGCCACGCGAATTCTCCGCAGGCTGGACCGACCTGATCGCCGAACTGAACCGCCAACCAGGCGACCATGTGGTGACCAAGCGAACCCGCGGCGCCTTCACCAACACCGATCTCGAACAATACCTGAAGAAGAATGGCGTCACGCAAGTCGTCGTTACCGGCGTCGCCACCGGCTCCGGCGTCGAGTCCACCGCGCGCCATGCCCACGAACTCGGCTTCAATGTCGCACTCGCCGTCGATGCCATGACCGACACGGACGCGGATATCCACCACAACAGCGTGATGCGGATCTTTCCCAGGATGGCCGAGACCGGAACCACGCAACAATTTCTCGATCTGCTCGGACCTACCAAAGGGAGTATCTGAAGATGGCATGGTCTCATACCCTGGCCTATGTCGGCGGCGGCGCGTTCTTCATCAACGCGGTTCCCCATATCGTCAGCGGCGTCATGGGCCGCCCGTTCCAGAGCCCGTTCGCCAGGCCGCGCGGTGAAGGCTTCTCTTCGTCGAGCGTCAACGTGCTCTGGGGCTTTGCCAACCTCGTCGTCGCCTATCTCTTGATCTGCCGGGTCGGCGATTTCGACCTGCGCGCCACCGACGATGTCGCGCCGCTGGGGCTCGGCATGCTGTTGCTGGGCCTCGGCCTCGCCCGCCAGTTCGGCCGCTTCAACGGCGGCAATAATCCCTTGAAGCCCGGTCCATCGTTTTGAGAGGCACCTTCCGTTCGCTGCGAAACCCCAACTACCGGATCTGGGCCGCCGGCGCGCTGGTGTCCAATATCGGTTCGTGGATGCAGCGCACCGCGCAGGACTGGATCGTTCTGACCGAATTGACCGACCGCAACGCGACCGCGATGGGAATCGTGATGGGGTTGCAGTTCGGCCCGCAAATCCTGCTGCTGCCACTCACCGGCTTTGCCGCGGACCATCTCGACCGCCGCAAAGTGCTGTTATGCACCCAGGCTGCGATGGGTCTGCTGGCGCTCGGGCTCGGGCTGCTGGTCGTCACAGGCCTGGTCCGGCTCTGGCACGTCTATATCTTCGCGTTTTTGCTGGGATGCGCGGCAGCGTTCGATTCACCGGCGCGGCAGGTGTTCGTCTCCGAACTGGTCGACGAGCGCGATCTTCCCAATGCGGTCGGGCTCAACTCGACCACGTTCAATGCCGCAAGAATGATCGGCCCGGCGATTGCCGGCCTCCTGATCGCCGGTGTCGGCTCCGGATGGGTGTTCCTGATCAACGCCGTCACGTTTCTCGCGGTACTCGGTTCGCTGGGCTTTCTGCGCGTTCATAAGTTAAAGCGAAACAACCGCGCCGTCCGCACCCCGGGCAGCTTCGTCGAGGGCTTTCGGTACGTGCTGCGGCGCACCGACCTCAAGGTTATCCTGTTCATGCTGTTCCTGGTCTGCACCTTCGGGTTCAATTTCTCGATCTACATCTCGACCATGGCGGTGTCGGTCTTTCACGCCGGCGCCGGCCAATACGGATTGTTGACCTCAATCATGGCAGCGGGATCCGTCACCGGCGCGCTGATGACCGCGGCAAGGGCAAAACAGGGAATTCCGGTGCTGCTGGCCGCCGCCATTGTTTTTGGGGCGGGCTGCGCGGCGGCGGCGATGGCACCGAGCTACGCGCTGTTCGGCGCCGTTCTGTTCGTCATCGGCATCGCCGCGCAGACGCTGACGACATCGACCAACAGCCTGGTGCAGACATCGACCGAGCCCGCGATGCGCGGCCGTGTCATTGCCATCCTGCTCGCGATCGCGCTGGGTGGAACGCCGATCGGCGCCCCGATCGTCGGCTGGGTCGCGGACCGTTTCGGCCCGCGCTGGGCGATGGGCGTCGGCGCCGCGGCCGGACTGCTCGCGGCCATGGTTGGGCTGGTCTATCTCGCGCGACTGCGGCGTGCCGCTCCGGCCAGAACGGTCTAAGGCACCAGCGTCGTTCGCGACGGCAGCCACATCGCGATATCGGGGAATATCACCAGCAGGCCGAGCAGCACGAACAGCAGCAAATGGAACGGCACCGTTCCCAGCACGACGTCCTTGAGCTTGCCGGTCCAGATGCTCTGGATCACGAACAGATTGATGCCGATCGGCGGCGAGATCTGACCCATTTCGATGAACAGCACCAGGATGACGCCGAACCAGATCGGATCGATGCCATATTGCACCAGCACCGGATAAAGCAGCGGCACCGTCACCACGATCATGCCGAGGCTTTCGACCAGGCAGCCCAGCACCGTGTAGAGCACGAACAGCGCCAGGAAAAATTCCAGCCGCGACAGCTTCAGATCGACCAGAAACTGCGTGATCTGCTCGCCGACGCCGGCATAGCTGATGGCGTAGGAAAACACGAACGCGGCATAGACGATGAACAGGATGTTGCCGCAGATCCGGACACAGGTCTTCAACGCCGCCTTGAGCACGCCGAAATTGAACTCGCCGCAGATCATGGCGATCACCATCGCGAGCAGGCATCCGACCGCCGCCGCTTCGGTCGGCGTCACCAGGCCTGAATAGATACTGCCCATGGTGCCGCCGATCAGGAACACGAAAGGCAGCACGTCGAGGATCGCGCGCCAAAATTCCTTGAGCGATTGCGGGCCGCGTTCGACCGGCGCGACGCCGGGCTTCAGCCAGGCGTGCACAGCGATGTAGCCCATGAACAGGAAGGTGAGCAGAAAACCGGGCATCACGCCGGCCATGAACAATTTGGCCACCGAGGTTTCGGTAAAGGTGCCGTAGACGATCATGGCGATGCTCGGCGGAAACAGGATCCCAAGCGTACCGCCGGCGGCGAGCGAACCCGCCGACAGTCGCGGGCTGTAATTTCGTTTCTGCAATTCCGGCAGCGCGACCCGGCCGATCGACGCCGCCGTCACCACGCTGGAGCCGCTGATCGCCGCGAAGATCGCGCAGCCCGCGATATTGGTCTGCAACAGCCCGCCGGGCATCCACGCCACCAGCGTCGACAGGCCGCGATAGACGCGCTGGCTGAGTTTACTCTCCTGCAAAATCTCGGCCATCAGGATGAACAGCGGGATCGCGGTCAGCGTAAAGCTGTCCATGCTGCCCCAGCTGACGAGGCCGATGCCCTTCAAGCCGGCCAGCCCGGCATGCATGAACAGATACAGCACGGATGGGACCAGGATCGCGAACGGAATAGTCATGCCCACGGTCAACAGGCCGAGGAACACCAGCATCACGACGACGAATTCGACGCCGGGGGTCATGCGCGATCACCCCGCGCCAGAAACCACACCTTGGTCAGCATCGCCCGTATCAAGGCGAGGCACAGCAGCACCATTCCGATCGCCATCGTGCTTTGCGGCAGCCAGAGCGGCGTGTGCAGCGGCGTCGGCGCGACGTCTTCGGAATGCCAGGAGTTGAGCGTGAGCCTGCATAACTGCCAGGTCACCAGTGCGGAGGCGACCAGCGAAACAAAATCGAACGCCAGCTGCGTCATCAGCCGGCCCGCCTGCGACAGCCGGCTCTGCACCAGTTCGACGCGATGAAACGCGCCATGGGCCTCGGCCACCGACATGCTCAGAAAGGTGAGCGCGACCAGCAGATAGCCGCAGACTTCGTCGGTGATCTGGAACGAGGTCGCGAACAGGTTACGCGCGATGGCTTCGGCGGCGATCAGCACGATCGACACGATCAGGAACAGCGCGCAGATCGTTTCGCAGATGTCCTCGACCAGTGTCGATCCGGCAATGACATGTTCAGCAGCATGGGGCGTCGCCCCATCGGCCAACGGCTCACCCGGCGTGGTCATGGCTATCGGCCGATGGCGGCGCGGACTTGCTTCAACGCCGCGATGGCGTCAGGGCCCTGGGTCTTGGCCCATTCTTCCCAATACGGTGCAATCAGCTTGACGGCAGCGTCGATATCCTCAGGGCTTTCCTTGGTGATGGTCATGCCGCCATCGGCGAATTTTTTGGTGAGGTCTTCTTCCTCATCCTGCATCGCCTTGGTCATCAGCGGCAGGTTGGCGGTGATGATCTTGCGCACCTTGGCCTGGGTATCAGGCGACAGCTTCTCGAACCGGTCCTTGTTCACGATGATGACCGAGTTGAAATAATTGATGCCGATCCGGTAATTGTATTTCAGCAGGTCCTTCCAGATGTTGCCGCCGCCGGTATTGGCGGTGAGAACGCCGTCGACCACGCCGCGATCGAGCGCCGAGGGCACCTGCGGCGCGCCGATCGTCTGCGGGATGCCACCCAATCGCTTGATGAATTCGCCCTGTTCCGGCGAGGTGACGCGAATCTTCTGACCCTTGAAGTCGGCCAGCGAGGTCAGCTTCTTGCTCGAATACGCCACCTGGAACGGGTAGAGATACTGCCCGAGCACGACCAGACCCTTCTTCTCGAACGCCTTGACCAGATAGGGATTCATGATCGCGGCGGCCTTGTCGTAATCCGACAGTGTCCTGAGCAGCATCGGCAGCCGCAACACCCCGCCGATCGGCACATTGCCGAGGAAATAGCCGTCGTCGCCCATCTGCACGACATCGTCGCTGACGGCTTGCGTGATGGTGGTGGTATTGATCGGGAGCGAGCCTCCCAGGTGCAGCCGGATCGAGAGTTCGCCGCTGGTCTCTTTTTCGATCTGCTCGATCGCCGTATCCAGCCCCTTGACGGCGGCGACGGTTCCGACGGCGTTATAGACGTAGAGATCCCATTTTTCGGCCGCGGCGGCCGGCCGTAGCGCCAGCATGAACGTCAGCGCGAACAACGCCGCAGCCCCGCGAACAATCCCCGTTTTTACCCCAGACATAGTTTGCTCCCGTTTGGTCTTCTGTTTTTTTCAGTATCGTCGATATCAGCCGGTCGAGCAAATCGTTTGGGACAATTTCAGCGCGCGGGATGTTGCCATGCGCGGAGCGATGGCGTGGCGCGATCAGAGCTATCGGACCGCGGAGCCGATCAGACCTCAAGCCATTCTTTACGCACGGCGGAATTTGCGCCGAGATCGTCGGGTGTTCCCTCAAACACGATCCGGCCGTGGCCCATGACATAAAGCCGAGACGAGATCTTGAGCGCGATGGCGAGTTTCTGTTCGACCAGCAGCACCGAAACGCCGCGCCGCGCGATCTCGGCCAACAACTCGCCGACCTGTTCGACCAGCTTCGGCGCCAGCCCTTCGGTCGGTTCGTCGATCAGCATCAGGTCGGGATCGCCCATCAAGGTGCGGCACATCGTCAGCATTTGCTGCTCGCCGCCCGAGAGCACGCCCGCCGAGGTATCCTGGCGCGCCTTCAGGTTCGGAAACAGCGCAAACACATCGTCGAAATTCCAGCGGCCGAATGTGCCGGCCCGTTTGAGTCCGAGTTCGAGATTCTGCCGCACCGTCAGCGTCGGGAAGATCTGGCGGTCTTCCGGCACGTAACCGATGCCGCAATGCGCCACCTGGTCGGGGCGAAGACCTGCGATGTCCTTGCCGCGAAATTTGACCGTGCCCTGGGCGGTCACCAGTCCCATGATCGACTTGCACGCGGTCGATCGTCCGACGCCGTTGCGTCCCAACAGGCTGACGATCTCGCCATCATTCACGTCCATCGCCACGCCATGCAGGATATGGCTTTGGCCGTAATAGGCGTGAAGATCTCTGACTTCGAGGATCATGCTGCGTCCAGGGCCCCGAGATAGGCTTCCTGAACCGCGGGATTGGCGCGCACGGCTTGCGGCGGTCCCGAGGCGATCACCTGGCCATAGACCAGCACCGTAATGACGTCGGCGAGATCGAACACCACCTTCATGTCGTGCTCGACCATCAACAGCGTCTTGCCGCTGGAAACGCGGCGGATCAGTTCGACCGCATTGTCGGTTTCGGTGTTGCTCATGCCCGCGGTCGGCTCATCGAGCAGGATCACGGAGGCACCACCCGCGATCGTCATGCCGATCTCGAGCGCGCGCTGATCGGCGTAGGACAACAGCCCCGCCGCGGTGTCCCGGCGCGGCGCCAGATTGAGGTCCTCCAGCATCGCGTTGGTGCGCTCGGTCAGTTCGCGCTGCAGCCACAGCGGCGTCCAGAACGAGTAGCGATAGCCCATGCTCCACAACAATGCGCAGCGCAGGTTTTCGAACACCGACAGCCGGTGAAAGATCGAGGTGATCTGGAAGCTGCGCGACAGCCCCATCCGGTTGATCCTGTGCGGCGGCAACGCGTCGATCCTGACATCGTTGAGCAGGATCTCGCCGGTCGAGACATGGAAGCGTCCACTGATCAGATTGAACAGCGTGGTCTTGCCGGCGCCGTTCGGGCCGATGATGGCGTGACGTTCGCCCTTGGCGATATCGAGGCTGACGCCCCGGATGATTTCGAGACTGCCGAACGCCTTGCCGACGTTTCGCAACGACAGCGCCGAGCCGATCATGTCATGCTCCGCTGCGGCTTGAGATCGAGCATCAGACCTTCCCAGACGCGCCGGAACGATTTCGCTTCCAGCCGCAGCCAGAAGCCGCCGCCCAACAGAAAGACGGTCGCGAACAGCCAGGGCAGCCTCGCATGGATATCGATCTTGTTGCCAAACAGAACCAGCGACTTGCCCTGCGCCGCGCCAATGGTCAGGAACGAGGTCAATTCCACCAAGCCGACAAAGCCTGATACCATCAAGATGCCGGGCACGAGAACCCTGACATAGGGCACCGCGAGACGGCCAAATTGCCCGGCGCGAACGATCGGGCCCTGCGCCATCACCAGTCCCATGATGCCGCCGGGCGCGAAGATCACCATGCTGATAAAGAGCACGCCGACATAGACCAGCCAGGAGTTCGACAACAGGCTGACGCCGCTTTGCAACAGCGTAATCAGCACCGCGCCCAGGATAGGCCCGCCGAATGCGCTGGAGCCGCCGATATAGGCCATCAACAATGCATTGGCTGACAAGGGTGCTGCCAGCGCATCGAACGTCACGATCTCATAGGTGATCGCATATAATCCGCCGCCGATGCCGGCGAAGAAGCCGGACAGCGCGAATTGAAAGAACCGCACCATGCGCGGGTCGTAGCCGACGAACTGCACCCGCTCGAAATTGTCGCGCGACGCATTCGCCATCCGGCCCAGCGGAGTCATGGTCAGGAAGAACATCGCCAGCGCTGCGAGCAAGGTCCAGGCCAGCGTCAGATAATAGACCTGGATGCCGTGCGCGTAAGCAAGGCCGAACAGGCTGCGACCGATCATGCGGTTGGTATTGACGCCGCCCTCACCGCCGAAGAAATGCTGAAACATCACCGCTGCCGTGACCATCAGTTCGCCAATCCCGAGCGTGATCATCGCAAAGGCCGTCGCGCGCTGCTTGGTCGCCATGTAGCCGAACACGATCGCGATCCCGAGCCCGGAGAGCCCGGACAGCAACGGGATCAGTTCCATCGGCAGCGGCAGGCTGCCCGCGCCGGCCATACCGAGAAAGTGGATGGTGGCGTAGCCGCCGATGCCGAAAAACGTCGCGTGGCACAGCGAGAACAGCCCGGCCTGTCCGAGCAGCATGTTGTAGGACAGCGCCAGGATGCTCATCATGCCCATCTGGGTGAGCATCGACACCACGAAACCGGACTGCCGCCCGGTATGGTAATTGTAAAACACCCACGGCGCCGCGATCGCCAGCGTTAGCACTACGATCCAGACCCAGCCTTGTTTGAACCGGCCGCCGCTCATGTGTCGCGCGTTCCCATCAGGCCGCGCGGCCGGAACAGCAGGATGATGATCATCATCGCGAACGGCAGCAGCGCACCGATGCGGGCGACCGGCACGCTCAGGATCTCCGTGAACAGATTGTCGCCGGTGACGGCGATGCCGAGCGGCTTGAGCAGATCGAGCATCGAATAATTGATCACGACCGCAAATGTCATGATCAGTCCCATCAGGATCGAAGCGATAAAGCAGCCCGCCAGCGAGCCGAGCCCGCCGAACACCACCACGACAAAAACGATCGGGCCCATCGCATCGGCCATGCCCGGCTCGGTGGTCTGGTAGTTGCCGCCGATCACGCCTGCGAGACCGGCCAGCAGGCAGCCGCCGGCGAACACGATGGTGAAAACGCGGGGCACGTTATGGCCAAGCGCGCTCGCCATTTGCGGATGGGTCAGTGCTGCCTGGATCACGAGGCCGATGCGGGTTTTCTTGAGCAGCAGCCAGGTCGCCACCAGCATGCCGACGGAAACCAGCAGCATGAAGCCGCGGTAGGCCGGGAAGTTGGCGCCGTAAATCGTGAACAGCGGAAAGTCGAGGCTCGGCGGCACCCGATAGGCCATCGGCAGCATGCCCCAGGTCATTTGCACGCCACGCTGGACGATGAACACGAGACCGAAGGTGAACAACAGCTCAGCGATATGCCCGTTGTGATGAACCCGCCGCAGGCCCCACACCTCGATAGCGGCGCCAATCAGGGCACAGAGCAGCGGCGCGATGATCAGCGCCGGAAAAAAGCCGACGAACCGGCTGACCGTGAACGCCAGATACGCCCCGATCATGTAGATCGAGGCGTGGGCGAAATTCAGCACGCCCATCATGCTGAAGATCAGTGTCAGGCCGCTCGCCAGCATGAACAGCAACATGCCGTAGACCAGGCCATTGAACAGGGAAACGAGGACTATCTCCATAACCGCCTCGTTCCCCCTTCACCGCCCTTTCACGTGCTGTCTATTCCGGCCGCTTCATCTTGCAAATGGTCGGCAGGGTCAGGTCGGCGGCGGTCGCCGTCATGATGTTCTTCCAGCCGAAGCCGGTATGCTCGGAGTCGTATTTCACGTCCTTGGAGAAGACGCCGACATAATACGGCATCAGCAATTGGTGATCTTCCTTCCGCATGATGTTTTCCTGGCCGTCCAGATCCTTGTAGTGCATGTTTTCCAGCGCCAGCGCCACCTTCAGCGGATCGGTCGAGCCGGCCTTGTTGATCGCATCGGCCAGCATGTCGATCATGGTAATGAAGTTGGACTCCGAGAAGTCTGTCGTGTGATCCTTCCGCCAGTCGGTAACGATCTTTTCGGCTTCCGTGCTCTTCTCGTCGACCGCGACGTTGCCGTTGAACTCCATCACCGACGACAGCCGGTTCTCGCCGGTGGCGCCGATCGCGGTCGGCCCCCCGATCAGATGCGCCAGAAAGGTGTCGAACCGGACATTGAGGCCGTCATCGACCGCCTGTTTGATCAGCAAATTGAGATCGCGATTATAGTTGCCCGTGATGACGCTCTGGGCGCCGGAGGCCTTGATCTTGGCGACGTAGGGCGAGAAGTCCTGCACCTTGCCGAACGGCATCAGTTCGTCGCCGACGACCTCGATGTCGGGCCGCAGCTTGGCCAGCCATTTCCTGCTGTCGTGCTGCATCGACTGGCCGAACAGATAGTCCTGATTGAGAACATAGACCTTCTTCAAATCGGCCGGCAGCGATTTGATCCGAGCGGCGGCACGCATGTCGACGTTGCCGGCGAAGCGGAACTGCCAGAAATCGCACTGCTCGTTGGTCAGTTCGGTCGCGAGCGCCCCGCAGTTCAGATACAGGATGCGATTATCCGGATTGCGCGCATTGTGCTTCGACACGCCGTCGATCATCGCCGAGCCGACATTCGAGCCGACGCAGTGCATGACGAAGGGGATGTTCTGGTCCGTGATGTTTTTCAACGCGATCAGCGCTTCCGCGGGCTGCAGCTTGTCGTCGAACGGTACCAGCTCGAACTTTCGGCCGAGCGCGCCGCCCTGCGCATTCTTGCGCGCGATGACGAACTGGAAGACCTTGAGAAACTCGTCACCGGCGGAGGCGAAAGGACCCGAGAACGGGTCCGTGTAAGCGAGCTTGATGGTCTCTTCCGCCGCGGCCGGCCGTCCAAACGTCAACAATCCAAGGATCGCAAAAGAATAGCAAACAAGGCGCAAGCAAAAGCTCATCGCGTCCTCCCCTATGCCCTATCCATTTTTGGATAGATATTCTTTCTTGGGCGGGAGACTACATTGTCGCGAAGGTGAGTCAATTGGCGGACGCCGCTTGCGGCAAAAGGATTGCAGTGTGACAGGCCAAGGATTGGGCGATGCTTTTCACAAGCGCCGCTGCCGGGCGCTACGGGGCGCGTTCGATATGCGCCCGGATCGAATGATTGGCGTTGTCGATCCAGCCGAATTTCTGCACTGCCGCGATCATGTTCGTTAGCCCCTCCTGCCACCAGGCCTCGGATGCGAGCGACGGCCATTCGCGCAAGGCTTTCTCGGAGATCCAGGCGTGTTCATGGTCGCTGCCCAGCGCGACGCGACCGAGTAATTCAGCCTGCAGCGCCGGATCGTCGAACGGTCCTTCGATGCGCACCGAGAACGCCCTGAAATTCCTGGCATCGTCGATTTCGACCTGACGACCGGCTGCGATAATCCGGATGATCATGAATCAGTCTCCGTCGCTTGATTGTCCGGACTACGCGCATCGCGGCCGCTGCGGGTCGGGAAAAACTCCGTCGCAATAGGCGAATCGCTGCAACCCGGTCATAACCATCCGAACCATCAACGCGTGTGTAGCACCCCATGGCTGCGTTAACGGCAGAATATTAACCGACGCAGGCGCAATTCATAAGCGGACCCGCCATCAAGCGCATCGACCAGCGCCGCGCCACAACGCGCCACAAGGAGTGTCGACATGAAACGCTATCCTGGCCTCGCCCTCGCAGCACTGTTGCTCGGCAGCACCGCCGTCGCGCAGGCCCAAGACCTTCCCGCCTATATGGAGCCGATCTCCGGCCTGACGACGACCACCCCGGCCGAGGTCGCGACCAAGGACATGCTGGCCCTCAATACCGGCATGTTTGAACTCTATGGCGATGCGGCACGTGTGTTCCAGGCCAATATCCTGGCCAAACACCCGGTTATCCTCGGGCTTTTCTCCGGCGCCGGTGGACACTTCACGCTGTATCGTCCCGGCGCGACGCCGCTCGACGCGCCCCAGGTGCCGGTGGTGTATCAACTCCTGAAGTCGGTCGGCCACAGCACGATGGCGCTGGCGGAAGTGGTTGGGCCCTATCTCGACAATCCGGCCAATACCTCCTGGCGCGGATCGATGCTCGCCTATCGCAGCCGCATGCAGTCAGCGCTCGACGGGCTCGATTTGACGCCGATGCAGCCGGAATGGCGCGACAACAATCGCACCATCCTGAAGAACAACATCGCGTTCATGGACGATTGCCTGACCAAGGGCGTCATTGCCTTCGCCGCGCTGGAAGCGTTCGGCAAGAAGCAGGCGCCTTTTCTCGCCAGCAACGTGGCCTGGGCCGCGCAGACCCAGGTCAATCACTGGATGACCGTGCTGGCGGGCTGGAAGACCATGCTCGGCACCGATTGGGACAAGACCTATGCGGCGAGCAACACGATTTACGTGGCGCGCCAGAACAACGTGCTGTTCAGCGTGCTGGCGCAGTTCTTTCCGCCGGACGCCGTCAACGATCGCCTGCTGCTGATTGAAACGGTGTCCTTTACCACCACGCAGGCCGACATGCTGGATTCGCTGACCCGTATCATCGCCGACCGCTCCGTTGGCTCGCTGTTCTTCGGCAATTACCACTTGATGGATTATGAGTTGATGGGGGGCGACGCCCGCGCTGCGATCATTTCCGAAAGCGGCAAGCGCGGCATGACGCCGTTCCTGCCGCCGGTGGTGCCGTTCGGCTCGCACCAATGGCCGACTTTGATCACGCCGGGACCGGGGCCGGGATCGATCGCCGACCTCAAATAATTTCCGGCGGCGCGCGCTCCAGTCGGGAGCGGCATCGCGGGTTGTCCCTTTGCTCGCGTGAACCGACGCGATCACTGGTTGTAAACGTCGCGCACCATTCTATGGTTTGTAACGAATCAATCTTAACCGTTGCGGGCTTAGCGTGGCGCTTGCCTGTAATTGATTCCTGCGTCGGTGCCCCCGGCGATTTGACCAAAAGGCGGAGACATGCGGCCCTCGCGACGCGAGTTCGTGAAGTGGGTTACGGCAAGCGGCATTTCGCTCAGCCTGTCGCGACTGGCGGCGGCCACCGAAGCCGGCTTCGACGCACACGAGACACTGCCGGGACGACAAAACTGGAATCCGGCTGCCAAGGGCCTCGGCCGCATCGACGGCGTCGCCAAAGTCACGGGATCGAAACTCTACGCCTCCGATTTTCGCGCCGCGGATATGCCGGGCTGGCCGAAGGTGACCTCGCACGCGCTGCTGGTGCGGGCGCCGGATGCGACACATGTCTACATCGGCATGGACCTCGCCCGGCTATCTGGAGCGCTCAAGCCCTCGGTGATCGTGACCGCGGCCGATCTGGAAAAAATCGGCACCCGCGTTCCGGAATTCTATACCGGCGATTTGTTCTGCCCGATCGGCAAGACGCCGATCTATATGGGCCAACCGGTCGCGCTGCTGATCTTCGAAAAGTTCGACGCCTTCGACCAGGCGCGGCTGGCGTTGCGCGACGGGACGTTCGTCAAATTTGGCGAGGAAACCGGCCCGGTCGCCTTGCCCGACTACGGCACCTTTCGGTTCACCCGGGTGGCCGGCGCGAAGCCCGACGCGCCCGATGTCTATTCGCCGATCCAGGCCGGCTGGGTCTCTCCGAAACGTTTCCAGGATACGACGCTGCCGGTGTGGTCGCCGCTCGCCAGGGAAACCGATCCTGCCTATGGCAAGGCCGCCGCGCTGGGCGATGCGATCCGCGCCGAACTCGCCGCGGACAATCCGAAGCTGCTGGTGCTGGACCGCGAGTTCGATACCCAATCGGTCGATCCGATGTTTCTCGAGCCGGAATCCGGTCTCGCCTGGTACAACAAGAACGACGGCAAACTCGAGCTCGTGATCGGCGTGCAATCGCCCTACGAGGCGGCGGAGTCGATCGCATTCCTGTTGGGCAAGGCCCGCGCGCCGTTCAAACCGGTGCATATCAAGGGCCATTTCGCCTATATCGGCGGCGGCTTCGGCGGGCGCGACCACACCACGTTCATTTTTTACACCGCGCTGGCGGCGATGTTCTTTCCCGGCCACCCCGTGCGCCTCGCCCACGACCGCTATCAGCAGTTTCAGGGCGGTATCAAACGCCATCCGATCAAGATGCGCACCCGGATCGGCGTCGATCGCGCTACCGGCAAGATCACGGCTTTCGCCGCCGATCATGTGCTGGATGGCGGCGGCCTGAAGAATTTCTCGGCCAATGTCGCTGTCGTGGCCGCGACCGCCGCGATCGGCATCTATGACATTCCCAAGGTCGATGTCACCTCGGTGGCGCTGCACACCCGCGGCGTCACCGCGGGCTCGATGCGCGGCTACGGTACGCTGCAGACCATGACGGCGCTGGAAGTGCTGATCGACGAAGTCGCATCGGCGCTGCCGCTCGATCCGATCGAGTTCAGGCGGCGCAACGCGCTGAAGCCGAACGGCCGGACCATGGTGGGAAATCCGTACACCGTCTCGGTCCGCACCACCGAGATCCTGGACAAGCTCGAAAGGCATCCGATCTGGGCGCAGCGCGCCGGCGAGAAGGCGCGCAGACAAACCAGGGATACGCTGGTCGGTACCGGCATGGCCTGTGTCACCAAGGATTACGGCACCGGCGGGGATAGTTCGAACGGGCGAGTGGAAATCAGCCCGGATGGGCGGATTGCGATCTTCTGCGACCATGTCGAGATGGGTAACGGCATCGGCACCGCGCTGGCCAACCGGGTGGCTCAGCATCTTGGCGGCGTCGCCGACGAAATCGCGATGGCGCAAGTCGGCGCCTTCGATGTGCTGAGGCTGGTGACCTCGGGCGATTGCTACACCATGGACCAGAAGACGCAGGACGCCGCCGAGAAGAATCCGCATTGGGTGCCGTCGATCTCTTCGCCCACCAGCGCCTCGATCGGCGCGCATGTCGGAACCCATGCGTCGGCCGAGGCCGCGCGGGTGATCTTCCGGTTTGGCCTGTGGCCGGCGGCGCTGGAGCTGTGGCGTATCCCGCCACACGATCCGCGCGCCAAAGACTGGGCCAAAGCGAACTGGAAAGACGGGCAGCTCACGATGCCGGGCCAGATGCCGCTTTCGTTGCCGGCGCTGGCCGCCACCGCGCATGCGCGTAACTTCGTGACCGGCGCGGTCGCGCACAGCTTTTCCCGCTGGGCTTGGTCGCGCGCGCGCTTTGCGGTTGGCGGCGAACAATTCACGGCCGAAATCGATGCGCTGGCGTTGCGCAAGGGCGGCGGCAAATTCGCCGCCCTCAAGCGCGCCAGCGTCAAATTCCCACCGACCCACAACAACCAGAGCGGAAACACCTACACCTCGATGTGCGGCACGCTGGTCCGGATCGAGATCGAGCGCGCCTCAGGCGCTTTGCGCATCGCCAAGGCCTATAGCGTGTTGGAATGCGGCCAGGCGCTGGTGCCAGAGGTCGTGCTCGGGCAGGCGCAAGGCGGCTTTGCGATGGGCGTCGGCTACGCGCTGCTGGAAACGCTGCCGCCTTATGAAGGCGGTCCCGGCAACGGCCAATGGAATCTCGGCCAATACCTCGTCGCGCGCGGATCGGACCTGCCGTTGCACGATCTCGAAATCGAGATGTTGCCGCCGCTGACCCCGGACGAACCGCCGAAGGGCATCGCGGAAGTGGTGATGATCCCGGTGGTTCCGGCGCTGCTGAACGCCATCTTCGATGCCACCGGACGCCGTTTCCAGTCGCTGCCGGTGACATCGAGCCTACTCAAGGGAGCGCTGGCGTGATCAAAATGAGCATCACCATCAACGGCCACGCGCACGGACCGACCGATGTCCGCGACGATTTGAGCATGAACGATTATCTGCGCGAATATCTCGGAATGACCGGCACTAAATTCGGCTGCGGCGCCGCGCAGTGCCTGAGCTGTGCCGTGATCATCGATAATCCCGACGGCACCAGCTATACCAGCCCGACCTGTATCGTTTCGGCTGCCAATTTCGACGGCAAATCGATCCGCACCGTCGAAGGCCATGCCAAAGACGGCGAACTGTCGGCGTTGCAGAAGGCCTTCATCGAGCACTTCGCCTTCCAATGCGGCTACTGCACCGCCGGATTCCTCAACGAGGGCCAGGTGCTGCTGGAGCGGTTGGCGAAAGCGCCGGTGACGCGCGCCGAGTTGGAGAAGACCGTTGCCGACGCGCTCGATAGCCATTTGTGCCGCTGTACCGGCTACGTCAAATACCACGAGGCGGTGCGCGACGTGATCCTCGCGGATTCCAAACGCTATCTGGTGGAAAACCGCTGATGCGATCCAAGGCAGCGCGCACATGAAGTCCGAGATCCGGTTTCATATCCTGACCGCCGTCGCAGCACTCGCGACCAGCCTGCTTGCCGGCTATGCCTGCTCGGCGACCGCGATCCATTCGCTGGCCAGCCCGGAGAGTTTTGCCGGGATCACCGATGTCGACAAACGCTCGGCCGCGATGTTCACCGAACTCGGCAAGGTCTTGACCAATCCGCGTTGCGTGAACTGTCATCCGGCCGGTGACCGCCCGCATCAGGGCGACGAGGGCCGGCTGCATCAGCCGCCAGTGATGCGCGGCGCGGATGGTCACGGCGTCGAAGGCATGCACTGCTCGATCTGCCACCAGGCCGCCAATTTCGAGCCGGGCCGCATGCCCGGTCATCCGGAATGGCATCTCGCGCCGCGTGAAATGGCCTGGGAAGGCAAGACGCTCGCCGAGATCTGCGCCCAGCTCAAGGATCCCGACCGCAACGGCGGCCGCAAGGTCGAAGATCTAATCCATCACATCGGCGCCGACACGCTGGTCGGCTGGGCCTGGCATCCCGGCTTCGGCCGCACGCCAGCCCCCGGTACGCAAGCGCAAGCCGGCGCGCTGGTCGAAGCCTGGGTCAAAACCGGCGCCGCCTGTCCCGCGCCGTAGCGGCTACATCCAAAACTCCTGAATCGGATTGGCCCGATTCTTTCGCCGCGACAATAGCGGCGGATGAAGACGTGCCCGCCTATCGGGAACCATCGCTTGTAGACTCCGTTAGATGTTCGGTTGGCGGCAAATCATGCCACCCCCATCAACGGAGAACTGTCATGGAATTGATCCTGATTATCGTTGTGGTGGTGCTGTTGTTCGGTGGCGGCGGATACTGGGGCCGTCGTCGCGGTCACTGGTAAGCGAGGCTGCCTTGCACTCGACCCAACGGCTGGAAGGCGCGTTGCTGCTTGCCCTTAGCCTAACTCCTGGTCGCTGATTGCTCGGCGTGGTTGGCAGCCTCATCAAAACGTTGTTCCAGCCACGGTGACGTACCCCGAACCTGTGCCACAACCTCGCGCGCCCATCGCACATATTCCAGCCGCCGTTCGACCGACCAATCGGGCGGCGGGCTGTGGGCTGTGGGCAATCGCTCGCAAATTGCTGGTCTTGTCAGCAAGCTTGATCAGTTTGGCTTCCCGGCTCTTGTGGCCAGCCGATTCGGCCTGCAATCGTTTGCGTTCAGCTTTGGGCCGCGACTTGTCATCGGTCACTTCGGTGACGATGCCGGCGACCTTCTGACCATATTCGCTCGCGATCAAGTCGATCGCCACGCCCTGATCCTCAACCGCGTCGTGCAGCAAAGCGGCTATCACCGCGTCAGGCTCAAGGCCTTCGGTTGCTGTGGTCACCAGACTGGCCACTTCGATCAGGTGATTGACGTACGGCTCCGCCGCCTGACCCTTGCGGCGCTGGTCGACGTGCCAGCGAGCAGCGGCGTCGGCGGCTCGCATGACACGGGTTAAATCATTCATTTGGTCTCCTCCATGCACACGGTTGCGGTCGGCAACATCCTGCCGCTGTCGGTCGGCCTGCGCTGTTGGGATCATATTTTGCAGGAAATGTCCGCGCGTAGCCATTCAACGGCTCGGCTAGACCGGAAAACCATCAGACATCATCATGTTAGATGGTGGGCGCGACAGGGATCGAACCTGTGACCCCCTCGATGTCAACGAGGTGCTCTCCCGCTGAGCTACGCGCCCTGAGGCCTTAAGTGACGGGTGGCGTCCGTATATCGGCTCCCAAGCGGGCAGGCAAGGACACTTAGGCTTCCTTTTGGACCTGCTTTTGGGGCTGTTTGCCGGGGTCTGGCGCTGCGAATCAGGCCGCCAGCATCTTGTTCACTTCGCTGACCAATTCGCGCAGATGGACCGGCTTGGACAGCACCTTGGCGTTCTTCGGCGCTTCCGAATCCGAGTTCAGCGCCACCGCGGCGAAGCCGGTGATGAACATGATCTTGATGTCGGGATCGAGTTCCGAAGCGCGGCGCGCCAGCTCGATACCGTCCATTTCGGGCATCACGATATCGGTGAGCAGCATCTCGAACGGCTCCTCGCGCAGCCGCTGATAGGCCGACAGGCCGTTGTCATGGGGCGAGACCTGAAAACCCGCATTTTCCAGTGCCTTGACCAGGAAGCGGCGCATGTCGTTGTCGTCTTCGGCGAGGAGGATTTTGTGCATGGGTTGGTCGTCGAATCCCGGTAGGAGATCACTCCGCCCACTAAGCCCGATAGAGAGTAAATTTCGGGTGAAAGGGCCGAAAGCGAGCGCTGCGACACGCGACGCTATTTGTGTACCGGAATGCCGCGCAACGCAATGAAGACGGCCATTTTCTGCATCTCAGAGTCGTTCCAGCCGGTTGGGGACTTTTTTCGCTTGGCAGAACGGCCGCGATTACAGACAATATGAGACCACAAAACACCCGCGTTTCTGGTTGAGGCTGAATTGTCCAGAGCCGCGGATTCCAGGGACGGCGCCCGAGGATGACCCAATTGGACGGCGAACTGTCGCCCCCATTCGAAATCGAGGAGCCGGCAGCCTGGCGGGCGCCGATCATCTTCAATTCTCCGCATTCGGGCTCGGTCTATCCTGCCGATTTTCTCGATGCATCGCGGATTGATCTCGCAGCACTACGCCGCTCCGAAGATTCGTTCATGGACGAGTTGATCACGGATTTGAGCCGGCGCGGCTTTCCGGTGGTCCGGGTCAATTTTCCGCGCTCCTATGTCGACGTCAACCGCGAGCCTTACGAGCTCGATCCGCGGATGTTCACCGGGCGGCTGCCGAGCTTCGCCAATACCCGATCGATGCGCGTCGCCGGCGGCCTCGGCACCATCCCGCGTGTGGTCGGCGACGGACAGGAAATTTATCGCGACCGCCTCAGCGTCGATGACGCGCTGGCGAGGATCGAAGCGCTCTACAAGCCCTATCACCGCGCGTTGCGGCGGCTGATCAACAAGGCGCATCAGACCTTCGGAACGGTGGTGCTGGTGGATTGCCATTCGATGCCGTCGATCGGCGTGTCGCGGGACGAGCCGCGACGGCCGGACGTGGTGATCGGCGACCGCTACGGCACCAGCTGCGCGCCGCTACTGGCCGACACGGTGGAAGAAACCATGCGTGGGCTCGGCTATTCGGTCGGGCGCAACAAGCCCTATGCCGGCGGCTTCATCACCGAGCATTACGGCAATCCCGCCAGCGGGCTGCATACCGTGCAACTCGAACTCAACCGCGCGATCTACATGGACGAACGGCGCCGCGAACGCGGGCCGCGCTTCGAACAGATCGCAACGGATTTCGCCGCGTTGGCGGATGCGCTGGCGGCGGTTCCGCTCGGCGACCTCGGGCCGTTCCAGGCGGCCGCGGAGTAAAAAACGCTGCCGCTATTTCGGAGCATGCGAAGCGTGTCCCGCAATGACCGAGCGTGAAAACGAAACTCAAAAGAAAAAAGGGCCGCTTGAATGAACAAGCGGCCCAAGTCTAGGGAGGAAACGCCCAAGGAGGGCAGCGATAGCGCGAGGCGCTACCGCACCGCAGCAATATGCGACCGCGCTGCACAAAACGCAAGGGTTTTTAGGTAATTTCCCATGCAAAAATCGCAGGGCTTGTACGCTGGCAACACATTGGCGGTGTCATAAATTTCAAAATCATCTCAATAGTTTACGTCGCGGCTTGGCCCGTTATCCGGTTTGTCCCTAGATTGCTCTCGATTTCGTGATGAGCGCCCTTACCGAAAATGCACGCTTACGCGTGCCTGAGTCGGGCATGCAAAATGCCAGCGACAAGGGCCCGGATACAAGTGCACCGCTTGCGGGATTGAGCTAGGCAAGTGTGCAGAGACCCCAAGCCCCAACCCCTCTTCCGACCTTAAGGAACCGCCGTGACGGTCATCGATTTCACCGCCTTCATCGGACGCCTCGCGACGGCCTCCGGGGAAACCATCCTGCCGTTTTTCCGGACGTCGCTGTCCATCGACAACAAGAGCAGCGCCCAGGAGAGCCGGGAGTTCGACCCGGTGACCGAGGCCGATCGCGCCGCCGAGGCGGTGATGCGGCGGTTGATCAAGGCGAATTTTCCCCAGCACGGCATCGTCGGCGAGGAATTCGGCAATGAGCGCGAAGACGCCGAATATGTCTGGGTGCTGGATCCGATCGACGGCACCAAATCCTTCATCGCGGGGTTTCCGATCTGGGGCACGCTGATCGCGCTGTTGCACAAGGGCACGCCCGTGTTCGGCATGATGCATCAACCCTATATCGGCGAGCGCTTTTCCGGTGACAGCGGCTCGGCACACTACAAGGGACCAACGGGTGAACGGAAACTCCAGGTGCGCCGCTGTGCCTCGCTGCAGGATGCGACCCTGTTCACCACCAGTCCGCTATTGATGAACGACGGCGACCGCGCCGCCTTCGGCCGCGTCCAGGGCGCGGCGCGGCTCACCCGCTTTGGCGGCGACTGCTATTCCTACTGCATGCTGGCGGCCGGCCATCTCGATCTCGTCGTCGAGACCGAGCTCAAGCCCTACGATATCGCGGCCTTGATCCCGATCATCACCGGCGCCGGCGGCATCGTCACCACCTGGGACGGTAAGCCCGCGCAGAATGGCGGCCGCATCATCGCCGCGGGCGATGCCCGCGTGCATGAAGCCGCGCTCAAGCTGCTCAACGGCTAGGGAACCAGCTTTTCCGATCGCAGCGACTTGCCATGACGGAGCCGGATCATCCGTCGGAGACTGATCTCTAGAGCATGCTTCAACTAAGTTGAATCATGCTCGTCGGTCATCTTATTGTTCGAGCATGATCTTTTCGAAAAACCGGTTTCCACTTTTCCGGATCATGCTCTGGCCATGACACCGCCTCTCCCGTAGGATTTGCCGCAGGCGGCCCCAAACGCGACGATAATACGCGAGAGTCCGCCGGGAGGATCGATGCGGTTTACCAGCACGCTGGTCGTCGGATTGTCGCTGCTGATTGCGCCGATGGCAGCGAGAGCCGAGGACTTCCCTAACAAGGACTTCCCCACCAAGCAGATCAGGCTGATCGTGCCGTTCCCGCCGGGAGGCCCGAACGACATCATCGCGCGCCTGGTCGGCCAGCGCATGTCCGAAATCGTCAAGCAGCCGCTGGTGATCGACAATCGCGGCGGACAAGGCGGCGTGCTCGGAACCGATGTGGTCGCGAAGGCAGCACCCGATGGCTACACGATCGGCATCGTCAGCGCGAGTTCGCTGGTCATCAGCCCGACGATGGAAAAGGTCGCCTACAACGTGCCGAAGGATTTCGCGCCGGTGACACTGGTGACCACGGTGCCGGAGATGCTGGTGGTGGCGAGCAACGTTCCCGCCAGCAACATGGCCGAATTGGTCGCGCTGGCCAAAGCGCAACCCGGAAAACTCAATTTTGCCTCCGCCGGCATTGGCGGCCTGCCGCATCTGGCGGGCGAGTTGTTCAAACTGACGGCCAAGATCGACATCGTCCATGTGCCCTATCGCGGTGCGGCGCCCGCCATCAACGATCTCCTGGGGCAACAGGTGCAGATGACGTTCCTCGATCTGCCGGTGATCCTGCCGCAGATCAAGGCGGGCATGCTGCGGCCGATCGCGCTTGGCGCGCCTGAGCGCGCCCCCACTGCGCCCGACGTGCCGACCACGGCGGAAGTCGGCATGCCGGACCTGTTGATTGAAAACTGGTACGGCATGATCGCGCCGGCCGGCACGCCCGAGAAAATCGTCGCTACCTTGAACCGCGTCGCCAACGAGGCGATGAATGATCCGGCGGTAAAGGCAAAACTCGCCGAGCAGGGCCTCACGGTAGCCGGCAACACGCCGGAGCAGTTTCGTAGCTTCATCGACAGCGAAACCAAGAAGTGGGCCCGGGTGATCAAGGACGCCGGCGTGCCAATCGAGAAATAAGTTTCGTTTCTTCGCGTTAGTGTCGCGCCGCCTCGCGCAGATGATCCACCAATTGCTTGGCCGGACGCGGCATCGACTTGAAGCTGCGGGCGCAGATCACCAGCCTGCGGTTGGCCCAGGGATCGCGGATCCGGACGATCGCGATCGGCATCGATCGCGCGCAGCGCCGTGCGGCGGCTTCCGGAACCACCGCGATGCCGACATCGGCCGCCACCATCTGGCAGATCGCATCGAAATCCCGCAAACGCGCCCGGACGTGGAAACGCATACCGAGCCGGGCGGCGTGTTTGGCGATATGCTGATTGAGGGCGGTCGAATTGGTCAGTCCGACGAAATCGTGACCGGCCATCTCCGCAAAGTCGATCTGGCGCCGGCTCGCGAACACGCCACGCCGCGACGCCACCAGCACCAGCCGGTCTTCGCTGAACAGAAAGCGTTCGAAATGATCCGGCAGCGCATGTTCGGCCGCAAAGCCAAGATCGGCGGCGCCGGTCGCGATCGCGGTGACGATATCGCTGCTTTCGCGCTCTTCGACGTCGACATTGATATCGGGATAGGTGCGCAGGAAGGCCGCCAGCGCCTTCGGCAGATGCTCCGACAGCCCCGAAGTGTTGGCGAGCAGATGAACGCTGGCCTTGGCGCCGCTGGCATAGGCGGCGAGTTCGCCGCGCATCGCGTCGACCTGATGCATGACGATGCGGGCATGGTCGAGCAGGCTTTCGCCGGCCGCGGTCAATTCGACACCGCGCCGGCCGCGCTTCAGAAGCGTGACGGCCAAGGCCTCTTCCAGGCCCTTGATCCGCGCGCTGGCCGAGGCCAGCGCGAGATGGACCTGAAGCGCGCCGCGGGTAATGCTGCGCGAATCGGCCACCGCGATGAACAATTGCAGGTCAACCAGGTCGAAACGCATGACGATCGCCTCGTGCATCTGCCTTCGTCATGGCCGAAGGCTTGATCTGTAACCTCCAGATTGTGCCGGCCGCGCCGATCGGTCAATCTGATCGGCATGTTCGAACCTCTTTTACTTCTCATCGCCGCGGCATTCCTGATCGCGGGCTTCGTCAAGGGCGTCGTCGGGCTGGGCCTGCCGACGGTGTCGATGGGCCTGCTCGCGGTGACGATGCCGCCGGCACAGGCGCTCGCCATCGTGATCGTGCCGGCGATCGTCACCAACATCTGGCAGACCTTTGGTGGCCCCTATCTGCGGGACATCCTGAAGCGATTATGGCCGCTGATGGCGGGCACCGTCGTCGGCATCTGGCTGAACTCGGGGATGCTGACCGGCCCCTATGCGCGCTATGGCACCGTCGTGCTCGGCGTGTTGCTGGTGATCTATGCGATCATCGGTCTGAAGAAATTCAACTTCCCGATCGCCCGCAGCAACGAGAAATGGATCGGCGGCCTCGTCGGTGTCGTCACCGGCATGATTTCGGCCGCGACCGGCGTCCAGGTCATCCCGTCGATGCCGTATATGCAGTCGATCGGCATGGAAAAGGACGAACTGGTGCAGGCGCTCGGCGTCTTCTTCACGATCGCGACCGTCGCGCTGGCCTTCAACCTGACCCGTGCCGGATTGCTGACGGCGGCGACCGCGCTGCCGGGCGCCGTCGCGATGGTCTGCGGCTTCACCGGCATGTTCATCGGCCAGGCGGTGCGGACGCGGATGCAGCCCGACGCCTTCCGCCGCTGGTTCCTGATCGCGATGATCTTGCTCGGGATCTATCTCGTCGGCAGCGCGATCTACAACACTCACCTCGCCTGAAAGGCGGCGATCCTGACGCCGAGATAGACGAACAGCCCGCCAAGCGCCCGGTTGACCCAGAGCAACGCGCGACCGGATTGCCTGATGCGGCCGGCGGCGCGGGCAGCGAATGCCGCCAATCCAAAACACCACAGCGTACCCGACGTGATGAAGATCATTCCGAGCAACAGGAAAGCGACCGCCTTGTGCGGCGCGTCCGCCTCGACGAATTGCGGCAGGAAGGCCAGGAAAAACAGCGCCACTTTCGGATTGAGTACGTTGGTCGCAGCGCCCTGCCAGAACACCTGGCGCAGCGAAACAGCAGTGCTGCCGATGACGTCCTCGGCCGGCGGGCGCTGCCGCGACAGCATCATGGTGACGCCGATGAAGCAGAGATAGGCCGCCCCGGCCCATTTGATCAGGGTGAACGCGGCCGATGACGCCATCAACAACGCCGACAGCCCGATCGCCGCGCCGAACACATGAACCAGACAGCCGGAGCTGATGCCGAGCGCCGCAGCAGCGCCGCCGCGCCATCCCATCTGCACGCTGCGGCCGACAATATAGGCGGTGTCCGGTCCGGGCGTGATGTTGAGCAGCACACCTGAGATCACGAAGAGCCAGAGGTCATGAATGCCGAGCATCGATCCCCTCGAAATCAATTATCCGAACAACGGCGTTCCCGGCACGAAGGCGTCGAACGCCGCCCAGAATTGCCCGCGGTAGCGGTCCTGCTCCTGCAGGATCTCATGCTTGGAGCCGGCGATCACCAGATGCGAGCCGGCGCGCAGATGATAGGCGAACTCCTCGATCGCGGGCGTCGAAACGACGGCGTCGTTGCTGGCGGCCAGCATCAGGATCGGCTGGCGAATTTCCAGTGGATAATTGGCAGCGCGAAAACCGCGCATCGCCGTAAAAGCGGTATCGGCCCAGGCCACCGTCGGCGCCGCGATGCCCAGCGTCGGATCCTCCTCGAGGATCGCAGCGTTGCGGGCATAGCGCACGGGATCGCTGGTCAGGGGATTGTTGATGAACGACATCACGCCGGTCAGTTGGTCGCTGCCGCCGGGAACGTAACGGCCGCCCTGCCCCGCCAACCGCAACACGCGCAACAGCGCCCGCGCCGGAAGCGACGTGGTGTGGCCGGGAAGATCGATCATCGGAGATGACAGCACCATGCGGTCGAACCAGCGCTTGCCGGCATGCGCCACGCGCAGCAGCACCGCGCCGCCCATCGAATGCGCCAGCGCAAAATGCGGCGGCGGGCAGTCCGGCAGCACCACCTGCTGCACGAAGGTCTCGACGTCGATTTCGAAATCCGAGAAATCGCGAACATAGCCCTTGCGCGGATCGCGCAAGCGCCGCGACGAGTGGCCCTGCCCGCGCCAGTCGATCATCGCCACCGCAAAGCCGCGGTCGCGCAGGTCGCGCACGGTCTCGAAATATTTCTCGATCTGCTCGCCGCGCCCGGCAAACACGCAGACGGTGCCCTTGCGATTGGCAGGCGGCGCCCAGCGCGCAAACCGCAATTCCGCGCCATCCGGCGTCTTGATCGTGCCGCTGACGACATTCTCTGGAACGGGATTGGCGGGAATCGAGACGAGCGTCATGCGGGGGACCGGGTGGGTGAAAAGCGCTGAAAATCAAGGGCGCGGCGTGGAAAAAGCGGCGCGATTCGACCCTCTTGAACGCGCTTTGGGGCTCTCCCATATCACCTTCGTGCAGGCCGCTACCAGTGTTTCGGAACCGGAACAAGGCTGCACACCAGTGAAAGCCCGGCCCAATGGCGGGCGGGTTAACTGAAACAGTCGCTCAATGGAGGACTACCCTATGCGTACCTATGATCTCACCCCGTTTTATCGTTCCACCGTCGGTTTCGACCGCTTCTTCTCGCTGCTCGACCAGGCCGCCGCTGACGGCAGCCCCGGCTACCCGCCCTACAATATCGAGCGCACCGGTGAGAACGACTACCGCATCAGCGTCGCCGTATCCGGCTTCTCGCAGGCCGAGCTTTCGATCGTCGCCAAGGAAAACACCCTGACGATCAAGGGCGAGAAAACCGCCAATGAGAACGCCAAGGATAAATCCGAGGTGCTCTATCGCGGCATCGCGGCGCGCGCCTTCGAGCGCGCCTTCCAGCTTGCCGACTTCGTGCAGGTGAAGAACGCCTCGCTCGAGCACGGTCTGCTCCATGTCGATCTCGTCCGCGAGATTCCCGAAGCCAAGAAGCCCCGCAGCATTCCGATCGGCTCCAGCAGCCAGGCTCCGCAGGTCGTCGACGGCTCGGCCACGAAGGTTGCCGCCTAAGGAACGGATTTTCGACGGATATTCGCCGGAACCAACGAAAACGCCCCGGGCAACCGGGGCGTTTTTTGTTGCGTTCGTCATTCCGGGGCAGCGCGCAGAGCTGAGCCCGGAATCGATAACCCCTGCGTCAGCGTTTCATTTCGAACACAGCCACAGGAAGTATGGATTCCGGGTCTGCGCCAAGTGGCGCATCCCGGAATGACAATTCACTCCAGCCCCTGCATCTTCGGCATCTCCTGGGTCGGCTGGATCTGCGCCGCGGGTTTAGCGTCGATCGGCGCGGGGGCGGTATTCTGCGGAGACTTTGACAGCTCGGCAGGCTTGGCTTCGGCAGGCCTGGCCTGCATCGCCATTGATTGCGGCGCGGGCCCCCGATCGGACTTGGCATCGGACTTGGCATCGGACCTGGCCGCGACCGGTGGCTCGCCGGCGCGCAGCGGCATGGCCTTCGGCAGCGGCACCGACGGCGTGCGGCTCGCCACATGCGGCACCGACGCCGGCGGCCGCGGCGCACCTCGGGCCTGATTGACCGGCGGCAGCGCTCCCGGGCCATAAGCCGGTTGCAGGCCCTCATCGTAATTGAGGCCCACCCGATAGGCCGGCACGAAGCGCACGATGCGCCCGTCGCGGGCATCGATCACCAGCCGTCCGTCTTCACCGCCACGGTCCATCACCGCGATGGTGTAGAAAAAGCCGCGCTGCTGCGGAATGCCGAGCGGCGAAAACCCGTTCTCGCGTACCACGGTGTAAACCTCCGGCCCCGGCAGCAACCGCGGCCCCTCGCCCGGCATGAGGGCTTCCGCATAAGCGCCGCCGACGTCGGAAACGGTGGTAATCAACGAGTTCGCTACTTCAACCGGCGCCAGCATTTGAGCATTTGCCGATGTGGCGGCCAGTGCCAGCCCCGCCGACATGACCCATCCCGTGAACAGCTTCATCGCCCGTCGCTCCTGTGACATGTCCGATCCTTTGCCCGAACGCCCCGGAGCATTTTCGCTCCTTAGTCCCGCAACGAGTTTCATTGCCGAATCCGGCAGTCCTTGGGCCGGATCGCGGCGTGTTTGCCTCAAATCCGAGGCGCCAAATCCGGCGGCTCGGCCGGGTCGCCCTGGCCCAACGCAGACGCATGCGGCCAGCGACTTTCGCGCGCTTGTATGATAGAAAAAAATTTGGCATGGTCGGAGTTAGGACAGCATCCCTGTCTCAATTGCGGGGCAGACCCGGCACGGGGATTGCAACGAAAGTCGGGCGCCCACGCGCCGGGAAGTATAAAGGCAAGATCGTTCCTCGGGGACGTTGAACGCTCAGGCCTTAATTCTGAAATTGTGGCTCGCGGAGGACGAGCGGTGGCCCGGTGGGTGCCGCAAGCGCCCAAGGTGCGCCGCCGACAACGGTGAGGCCCTTGCCGGATTGAGAGGACTTGAAATGAGCGGGTCGAAGATCGAGCGCGAAAGCATCATCACGGATGCGCTGTCGGCGGCCCCGGCCTCGAAACCGGCCGAATCCTTGCACGCCGAGTCCTTGCACACAGAGTCCTTGCACACAGAGTCCCTGCACGACGGCATCCAGCGCGAACACACCTGGCGTCCGCCGGCCGAAGGCATGTACGACCTCAGCCTGGAAAAGGATTCCTGCGGCGTCGGCTTCATTGCCAACATCAAGGGCAAGAAGAGCCACCAGATCGTATCGGACGCGATCAGCATTCTCTGCAACCTCGAGCATCGCGGCGCCGTCGGCGCCGACCCGCGCGCCGGTGACGGCGCCGGCATCCTGGTGCAGATTCCGCACGCTTTCTTTGTCCGCAAGGCAGCCGAGATCGGCTTCCAGTTGCCGAAGCCCGGCGACTACGCCGTCGGCGCGCTGTTCATGCCCCGGGAAAAGTCGTGGCGGAACGTCATCAAGAGCATCATCGCCGACCAGATCAAGAACGAAGGCCTGAAGCTGCTCGGCTGGCGCGACGTACCGACCGATAATTCCTCGCTCGGCGAAACCGTCAAGCCAACGGAGCCTGCCAACATGCAGGTGTTCATTGGCCGCGGCGGTCACATCAAGAGCGGGGACGAGTTCGAACGGCGGCTCTATATCCTGCGCAAGTCGATCTCGCAGGCGATCTATCAGCGCCGCGACCGCGGGCTGGCCGGCTATTACCCGGTCTCGATGTCGTGCCGCACCGTGATCTACAAGGGCATGTTCCTCGCCGACCAGCTCGGCAGCTATTATCCCGATCTGCACGAGCCCGACTTCGAGAGCGCGCTGGCGCTGGTGCATCAGCGTTTCTCCA
>JBDTKZ010000058.1:0-29609 GCA_039935075.1 Bradyrhizobium sp. | reverse complement strand
AAAACAGTATTCGTATGCGGCACGGCGCTGATCCTTTTCATGTCCAGTTGAGTCGCAAAACTCTGGACACCATTAGAATCAATGCCGTGCACCTTGCACAGCAAAAATCGAGCCGGACAGCCGTGGGACGAGCCCGGACATGACGGCGTTTGATCGCGAGCATATCACGATAGCTCCGAACCGTCATTCTATCACCTCTCACTCATGGTCCGGATGCTGGTGGCTGACGATGCCATGCGCTTTGTCCGGCCCGTAATTCTGCAACGTGGTCTGGCTCGGCATGTTGGCGATGGTCGCGACCCAGCCGAGCCTGGATTCGGTTCCATATTGCCGCGTCGGCACCACCCGGTCGGGGCGATCGAACGCGCCGGTCATGATCTCGATCCTGGGGCCGCCGACCCGGCGAAAGCTCAGGGGCGTGCCGCAGGCGCTGCAGAAATCGCGCTCCGCGATGTCAGAGGATTTGAACGCCGCCGGCTGGCCGCGGGTCCAGGCGAAATCGGCATGTTCGATGTCGGCGAAGGAGGCGAACGGCGCGCCGGAGGCCTTCTGGCACATCCGGCAGTGACAGATGCTGATCTTGGCGGGAAGCCCCGACAGCGCAAAGCGGACCGCGCCGCATTGGCAGCCGCCGGTCAGGACAGGTTTGCTCGCCTCCGTCATGCTCCCTCCATCCGCCGCCAGGTTTCCGCGAGCGTTGCCAAGGCGTCGCCGCCTGCGAAGATGAAATCGCTCACGCCTGCATGGCGCAGCGCCGGTTCCTGCTCGCCGGGCCGGCCTGCCAGATAGATATGCCTGGCGCCGGCGGCTTGAAGGGCTATCGCGGCCGCGATGGCGTGGCCGGCATACATCTTGTCGGATGAACAAAGACACGCCAGTTCCGCGCCGGATGCCTTGAAGGCCGCGGCAAGCGCCGCCGGCTCGACAAATCCCTCGCTATCGACAGCCTCGATGCCGCCGGTCTCGAAGAAGCTCTTGGCGAACGCAGCGCGGGCGGTGAAGTCGGCGGCGGTGCCAAGGCTGGCGAGAAAGATCTTTGGCCGCGCGCCGCTGGCTTGCAGCTTTGCGTCAGATTTGTCGCGCAAGCGCTCGAACGGCGCTGCCAGCCGCATCGGGGCCAGCGCATCGAACGTGAATTTTGCCTCGCCATACGGATCTGGCGTTACTGGTTTTGCATCCAGCACCGCGGCGCGGGCCTCGCGCAAATTTGGAAACTCGCTGGCGCCGGTCAGCACCGTCTTGCGGCGGGCGACATCGGCCTCGCGCGCGGCCCGCGTCGCCGCCACCTTGCGCTGGATCAGGTTCTGCTCCAGGTCTGCGAAGACGCCGCCGGCTTTCTCGATCTCCTGGAACTGCGACCATGCGCTCTCACAGAGCTGCTGGGTCAGGGTTTCGATGCCGCCGGCGCCGGCCGCGGGGTCGGATACCCTGGCGAGATTGGACTCTTCCAGCAGCACCAGTTGGGTGTTGCGCGCCACGCGCCGCGCGAACGGATCCGGCAGTCCGAGCGCCAGCGTATGCGGCAGCACGGTGATGGCGTCGGCGCCGCCGAGGCCGGCCGAAAACGTTGCCATGGTCGAGCGCAACATGTTCACGTCGGTGTCGCGCTGGGTCAGCATCCGCCATGCGGTTTCGGCGGCAATGAAGATCGGTTTCGGCGCCAGGCCGCAGGCCTGTTCAATTCGCGCCCACAACAGCCGCAGCGCGCGGAATTTCGCCATGGTCAGGAATTGATCGGCATCGGCGGCAAGCCGCGCATAGATCAGGCCTCGGGCGTCTTCGAGTGCGACCCCGGCGCCCTCCAGCGCGCGCAGATAGGCGACGCCGGTTGCCAGCACGAATGCCAGTTCCTGCGCTTCCGATCCGCCGGCATCATGGATGACCCGTCCGTCGGCGACCGCGAACGGGCCGTTGAATCCCATCGCGGCAAGCCCTTTGATCGCGCCGGTGACGGCCGGCACGATCTCGGCCCAGGTGTAGGGGCTTGAACCCCAGACCGCGCAGGCGCCGATCGGGTCGAGGCCAAAACGGATGTTGCACGCCGCGGGCGCGATGCCCCGGGCTTTGACATATTCGGCGAGATGAATCGCAGCCATCCGCGACTGCGGCCCCACCTGCAGATCGATCGCAATGCCGGCATCGAGAAACACGCCATCGAGAACCCGCGCGACCGCCTCGGCCGTCGGCTCCAGTCCGTAGCCATGGGCGCCATTGGCGCCGGCAAATACCAGCGCGAGCGCAGTGGCGCCGTTCTCGAGATCGTGCAGCGCCTGCGCGTTGGCCTGGGCCGCGTCGGGATGATCGATCCGCTGCATGATCTGCCAGGGCGCGGCTGCAGTGCGGCCTGGAATCGGGGTTACATCTGTCGCGCGCCGGTAGATCGGCTCGATCCGCAACCCGTCGGAGGTCTTGCCGACCAGTCTTTCGAATGGTGCGCCCTTCAGCACGCCATCGACCAGTTTGCGCCAGTCATCGTAGCTTGCGGGCGCGAAATCCGCAGCCAGCCGTAACTCGTCGGTCGTCATTCGGCAGGGTACTCCCGCAGGGCCGTTCTTCTACGTTGGACGGAAATTGCCACGTCGAAGCGGCCAAGCCAAACGGTTGTTTGCGGCCCTTTTGGTTAACTCGCAAGCTCCGGCAACCGCTCGATACCGTCGGTCGATAACCCGGCCAGCGCCGCCTTGATATCGCGGCCCGCGATCAGGCGATCGGGGGCGATCTCCACCAGCGGCACCAGCACGAAGGCGCGCTCGAACAGCCGGGGGTGGGGCAATGTCAGTTCCGGTTTGTCGATCGCCACGTCGTCATAGGCGATCAAATCGAGATCGAGGGTGCGCGGGCCCCAGCGGGTTTCGTGGGCGCGGTCGCGGCCGAACTTGTTCTCGATCTTGTGCAGCGTGAACAGCAAGGCGTGGGGATCGAGGCTGGTATCGATTTCGATGCAGGCGTTGATGAAACGGGCCTGATCGAGTTCGCCCCATGGCGGCGTGGCGTAATCCGAGGATCGCGCCAGCAGGGCTGCCTGCGTCATGCCGCAAATATTGGAGATCGCTTTTTGGAATGTCGCGCGGACATCGCCGACATTGCCGCCCAGCGCAATCAAGACGTTAGCCATGTGATACTTCAGCCATGAGACGGCGGTTGCCGGGTGCGCGTCAGCACTACACCGACGTCGTCGAAAATCGCGGCGATCGGGGCGTGCGGCTTGTGCACGGTGACCTTGACGGCATTGATACGGGCGAACGTGGTCAGGATTGCATCGGCGACCGCACCGGCGGCGCGCTCCAGCAGCTTGTAATTGGCATCCTTGAAGGCCGCCGTCGCGGTCGCGACCACATGGGAATAGGACACGGTATCGGCGAGCCGATCGGTACGCGAGGATTCCGACAGATCGGCCGAGAGTTCGAGATCGATGACGAAGCGCTGCCCGACCGCGGTCTCATGTTCCATGACACCATGGCGGGCGTGGATCACGACGCCGGTGATGAAGATCGTATCGCTCATCGTTTGTCTCCGATCGCTGCCGCCACCCGCAGCGCCTGCACCGTTTCCGCGACATCATGCGTTCGGATGATGCGCGCGCCGCCGGTTGCCGCGATGACATGCGCTGCAATCGAGCCGCCAAGACGCTGGTCGGGCTCCGACGGCGTAATGGCGTCGATGAAGCGCTTGCGGGAGGCGCCGACCAATAGCGGCAGGTTGAAAACCAGCAACTCGTCCAGCCGCGCCAGCGCCGTCATGCTCTGCTGTTGGGTTTTGCCAAAGCCGATACCGGGATCGAGTACGATATTGTCGGTGGAAATTCCCGCCTTTGCCGCGATATCCAGCGAACGGTGGAAGAAAGCGGCGATGTCCTTCATGATATCGAGGCTGGCATCGGCGCCGTCGCGGTTGTGCATGATGATCACGGGCGAACCGCGTTGCGCCACCAGCGCGGCCATATCCGGGTCGCGCTGCAGACCCCAGACGTCGTTGGCGATGACGGCGCCGGCCTCCAGCGCCCAGGCGGTGACCGAGGCCTTCATGCTGTCGATCGATACCGGAATCCCGAGGGCTGCGATATCGGCCAGTACCGGCCGCAGCCGTTCCCGCTCCTCATCGGCCGAGACCGGTTGCGCGCCGTAGGGCCGGGTGGATTCCGCGCCGATGTCGATGATATCGGCGCCCTCGGCGATCATCCTCCGCGCCTGCGCCAGCGCACGCTCCGGGTCGATGAACTTGCCGCCATCGGAAAATGAATCCGGCGTCACGTTGAGGACGCCCATCACGGCGGCAGTTGGCCGCGAGAGCAGGGCCCGCAACACCGGATGCCCCGTCGGGGTGGCCGTCGGCGCAGATCTGGAGGTGGTCGCGATCATGCGGTCGCTTTGCGCGGTCCCCGCATGGGAGTCAAGATACGCAACCGCGCCGAAACAGCACCGGCGCGGCCGAATCCAGCCATCCTGAAATACAGGCCGTTTGTTTTCCGGACCGGCCCTGTCCCGGAACGATCTTGTCCGGAATGTAATCTTGCCTAGTAGGTAATTTTGGGCTGCAGCTTGCGGGCTTGCGCGATCAATTGCTCTACCGACTTTTCGGAAGGCAGAACCCGGACGAGTTTCCGCTTGGTATTCACGTCTTTCATGTTCTGCGCCAGCCGGGCCGGGTTACGCAGCGCCAGTTCGCGAACCGTAGTGACGCCGGCCGCGCGCACCAGCCCGACCTTGGCCCTGCCCATGCCGGGAATCCGCATGTAGTCGGAGATATTCGCCCATTCGAGCAGCTGCTGTTCGTTGATGCCGGTCTTTGCGGCGAGTGCCTTGCGCCCTTTGACGGTGCGGGTGGCCTCCAGCAACCCCTCGGTAGTGCGAATGCCAAGCGCTTTCAGTTTGGACGCGGTGAAGGCCGTCAGGCCTTCAATCTCGGAGATGGGATATGTCATGATACTCGATATGGAAAAAAGTGCTTAAGCGGACTGCGCTCTCAGGCAAACTGACTTAGACCGGGCGTCCCCGCGATGATTTCGCCCATCTGTTCCGCTCCGATTTTGTCGCGGCCGAACCGGAAAAGTTCACGCGCGATGTTCTGAATTTCGGCCATGCCCAGACCAAGCGCCATCAGCTTGGCGCCGAGTGCCATCAGTCCGCCACCCATCATTCGGCTGAGGCCGCCGCCACTGCTGGAAGCGGCGATGGCGGCTTCCGCGCCCGGGATGTTGTCGATCAAGGCCTGGACTTTGTCGGAAGGCCCCTCGTTGCGAAGGAAACCCAGGATGATGCCGATGGTTTTTTCCGCGACAGCATTCTCTATCCCGGCTTTCGCAGCCAGTCGTCCTATCAATTCGTCCATATGCCCCGCCCCAACCGGTTGCTTGCCGGCTCCTTGCTTGTGTTTTTATCTTGATCTTCTGCACCGGGAATTACAAGCGATCCCCGCATGCGGGGATACGATTCAGCTTCGATCGCGGCGCGAGTGTTGCCGCGATGCAAGAGCGGACACGACCGTCACGACACTTTGTCACGGCGCATCGTCGCTTGAGCCGCGTTCGGGAAGCCCGCGAGGTGCGTAGCCTGGAGGTCGAAGATACGTCAAGCCCGTGGAATGGTTTCAATCCACTTGCAAGATGCAGTATGGTTATGTTGGTAGCGCCCAGGACCTTTGATGCAGGACCTTTGATGCGCGACCCTTGATGCGCACGAAGAGGCGATGCGATGGCTCCGTCCGACGACAAGATGGCCGACACCGACGAGAAGATTTTTATCGGCAAGGGCGATGCGCCGGCCTGGCTGACGCTGGCGCTTGGAAATCGCCACGGTCTCGTCACCGGCGCGACCGGAACCGGCAAGACTGTCTCGTTGCAGGTCATGGCCGAAGGCTTTGCGCGTGCCGGTGTTCCGGTTTTCGCAGCCGATATCAAGGGTGACCTCTCGGGTATCTCCGAAGCCGGGGAGGCCAAGGATTTTCTGGTCAAGCGCGCCGGCGATATGGGCTTCACCTACCAGCCCGATCAGTTTTCGACGGTATTTTGGGATGTGTTCGGCGAGCAGGGCCATCCGGTGCGCGCCACCGTCACCGAAATGGGGCCGTTGCTGCTGGCGCGCATGCTCGATCTCAACGATGTCCAGGAGGGCGTCCTCAACGTCGCCTTCCGGGTTGCCGACGACAACGGTCTTGCGCTGATCGATATGAAGGATCTGCGGGCGCTGCTGGACGCGATCGCGCCGGACACCGGCAAGAAGGGCGACGACGATCCGCTCGCCCCGATCCGCAAGGCCGCGCAGGGCTTTGGCAATGTAACCAGGGCGACGGTTGGAACCATCCAGCGCCAGCTGCTGGTGCTGGAGAACCAGGGCGGCGCCAGGTTTTTCGGCGAACCGGCGTTGTCGCTGAAGGATTTCATGCGCACCGACCGCGATGGCCGGGGCATGGTCAACATCCTGGTCGCGGACAAGCTGATGCAGAGCCCGCGGCTGTACGCCACGTTCCTGCTGTGGATGCTGTCCGAGCTGTTCGAAGAACTCCCCGAGGCCGGCGATCCGCCAAAGCCCAAGCTCGTGTTCTTCTTCGATGAAGCGCATTTGTTGTTCAATGATGCGCCGAAGGCGCTGATGGACAAGATCGAGCAGGTGGTAAGATTGATCCGCTCGAAGGGGATCGGGGTTTATTTCGTGACGCAGAACCCGGTCGACGTGCCCGATACGGTGCTGGGTCAATTGGGTAACCGCGTCCAGCACGCCTTGCGGGCCTTTACGCCGCGCGACCAGAAGGCGGTTGCCGCGGCTGCACAGACGTTCCGGCCCAATCCCAAGCTCAACACCGCCCAGGTCATCATGGAATTGGGCAAGGGCGAAGCGCTGGTGTCGTTCCTGGAGGGCAACGGCACGCCGGCGATGGTCGAGCGGATCATGGTCCGGCCGCCTTCGGCGCGGATTGGACCGATCACGCCCGAGGAGCGCAAGGCGATCATGGATGCGAGCCCGGTGAAGGGCAAATACGACACCGCGATCGATGCAGAATCCGCCTATGAGATCATTCAAAAGCGCCTGGCCGGGGCGGCTGCTTCCGCTGACGGGGCGGACGGCGGCGGCGGCATCTTGGGACGTCTCGGCGCGATCGTCGGCACGATTTTCGGCACCAACGCCTCGCGCGGCAGACTGTCGACCGGGCAATTGATCGCGCGAAACGTCACGCGCTCGGTTACCAATAAGGTGGTTGGCGGAGTGGTCGCCGATCTCGGAAAATCGGTCGGCGGCTCGATCGGCGGTTCGGTCGGCCGCGCCCTGGTCCGGGGTGCGCTCGGCGGCCTGCTGCGACGGTAAATTCCCTGACGGCCGCTTTTACCGCGGCATGATCTTCCTCTGGTTTGACTGAAAGGCGCGTGTGCTGAGATATCCGTCGTTGCGAGCACCGCTCGATATTGTTTTTCTGGTCTGCTGCATCGGACTGGCCGCCGATGTTCTCGTTCCCGAGATCTGGGGTCATGGCAAGACCAAGGATTATCCGCTCTGGTTCTGGGCCGGGCAGCAGGTGTTGCAGGGAACGGAACTCTATCCCAGCAATCCCCGCGACTATTTTGAATTCATCTACCCGCCGCTGCCGGCGGTCCTGCTCGCGATACCCAGTTATTTCGGCAAGCTGCCGCTCTACGCCTGCCTGTCGCTGTTCAATGCCGTCGCGTGGTGGATGACGGCGCAATTCTCCCACGCGATGACGGGCTCAGGACGGACACCCGACCCGTGGCTGTTTGCGCTGCCGGGCTTTGCGACGATATCCTTTGTGTTTGACATGTTCGACCTTGGGCAGCCCAACCTCGTATTGCTGGCGATGATGCTGTACGGGTTCTGGCTGCTGCGGCATGAGCGCCCCTGGATGGCGGGAAGCATGTTTGCGCTGGCCGCCGCCATCAAGGTGTTTCCGGTGGCGGTGTTTCCCTATTTGCTGTGGCGCAGGCAGTGGGTCACCGCCGCGAGCACGGCGATCTTTGTCGGGATTTTCCTGTTCGTTGTCCCCGCGCCGGTGCGGGGCTTCCAGCGCAACTTCACCGAATTGAAGACCTGGTATCAGGGAATGGTCGGCACCTCTTCGGAAAAGGGGTTCGGGCAGCGCGACGAACAGAACTGGTCGTGGGTCAATCAATCCATCATCGCCGTGACGCATCGGCTGACGCGCCCGGTCAACTACGACCAGGACGATCCGTCCAAGCCGCCGCACTTCATGAATCTGGTCGATCTCGATTACAAGACCGCGAACCTGATCGTGGTTGCGATATCGCTCCTGATCGGGCTCGGCTACATCGCGGTGATGCCGCCCCGCGCGCGGCGCACGGCGCGCTCCGATGCCGAAGAACTCGGGATCCTGTTTTGCCTGATGACGGTGGCGTCGCCGCTGGCCCGGCAATATTATTTCATGTGGTTGTTCTTCCCGATGACCATCCTGATTCACCGCGCCCTCTACGACCCGCGCGACGCGGTCCGGGTGGGGACGTGGGCCGTGCTCGCGGTCGCGGGATTGCTGATGAGCCTGTCGTTTCCAATCTTCCCGCATGACTTGCAGGCCTACGGCAACAATCTTGCCGCCACGGTGGTGATATCTGGCGGATTGGTCTGGCACATCCTGCATCCGCCGTCGGAGGCGCTATCCGCCGACCCCACGGCCGGCGCTTTGTCCGGGGCGTCACGCGCGTTACAACCTGATATAAGGGCCTAGCCCAATCCCGAAGGAAAGATCCGAAATGTCCAGCACCGCGCAACTGCAACCGGTCCTCGACCGGATCGATGCCGATTTCGACAACAGCCTCGAGCGGCTGTTCGCGCTGTTGCGGATCAAGTCGATCTCGGCCGATCCGGCCTTTGCGGGCGATTGCAAGGCGGCGGCCGACCATCTCGCCAAGGATATCGCGTCGCTGGGCTTTGCAACCGAGGTCCGGCCGACCGCAGGTCACCCCGCCATCGTTGCCAAAGCCCAGCTCAAGGCCAATGGCAGCGCCAGGGATTCCGGACGGCCGCATGTGCTGTTCTACGGTCACTACGATGTGCAGCCGGTCGATCCGCTCAATCTCTGGCATCGGCCGCCGTTCGAGCCTGTCGTCACCGACCATGCCGATGGCCGCAAGATCATCGTCGCGCGCGGGGCGCAGGACGACAAGGGCCAGTTGATGACCTTCGTCGAGGCGTGCCGGGCCTGGCAGTCGGTCACGGGCTCGCTGCCGGTCGATCTCACCATCGTCATCGAAGGCGAAGAAGAAGTCGGCTCCAAGAATTTCGTGCCGTTCCTGGAGCAGAACAAGCAGGATTTCAAGGCGGACTACGCCATGGTGTGCGACACCGGGATGTGGGATCCGAACACGCCGGCGATCACGACCTCGCTGCGTGGCCTTTTGTACGAAGAAGTCTGGATCAAGGCCGCCAACCGCGATCTGCATTCCGGCATTTTCGGCGGCGGCGCGCAAAATCCGATCCGGGTGCTGACCCGTATTCTCGGCGGCCTGTTCGATGACGACGGCCACATCACGATCCCCGGATTTTATGACGGGGTGAAGGATCTGCCGCCGGATATCCTGGCGCAGTGGTCGAAGCTTGATCTCACCGCGGATAGTTTCCTCAAGCCGATCGGCCTTTCGGTTCCGGCCGGCGAGAAAGGCCGCCTGCTGATCGAGCAGATCTCGTCGCGCCCGACCTGCGACGTCAATGGCATCATCGGCGGCTACACCGGCGAGGGCTCAAAGACCGTGATCCCGGCGGAAGCTTCCGCCAAGGTCTCGTTCCGTCTGGTCGAGGGTCAGGATCCCCTGAAGATCCGCAAGGCGTTTCGCGACTACGTCATCGCGCGGCTGCCAAAGGATTGTCGCGTCGAATTCGGCGATCATTCCTGCGGGTCCGCGATCGCGCTCGACTGGAATATGAAGCCGCTGGCGGCGGCCAAGCGCGCGCTGACCGATGAGTGGGGCAAGGAAGCGCTCCTGATCGGGTCTGGCGCGTCGATCCCGATCGTGGCGGACTTCAAGCGCACGCTCGGTCTCGACACCTTGCTGGTCGGCTTCGGCCTCGACGACGACAACATCCATTCGCCGAACGAAAAATACGACCTCAAGAGTTTCCACAAGGGCATCCGCTCCTGGGCGCGGATTCTCGCGGCCTTGGCGGAAGTGCCGAAGTAGCCGGCAGGTCGCAGATCGTAGCGAGCGTAGCCCGGATCAGCCCTTGCGATATCCGGGTCCGTGGTCCGGCCACTCGCAAGGCCAACCCCATGGGCGCAGGATCCATTGACGCCGTCGCGCAGACACACGACATATCCTGTACCGTCAATCGGGATCGCTGCTCAGGAGCAAGATATGAACGCGCCGCCAAACATTGATCCCGTCACCGCGCATTCTGACAGCGACGTTGTGCACTGGCTGACAAACGACACGCGCGATGAGCGCTTCCTGGACAATATTTTCGCCGAGCTGTGCATCCGGCTTCAAGGAGCGGGCATTCCCCTCAAGCGGGCGTCGCTTCATGTCATGATCAATCATCCGCAATGGCTTGGCGCCCGGATGAGATGGTCTGACGGGATGCGCGAGGCCGAGATTGCAAGGGTCGACTACGATGTCAGGGAGCGATCCGAATACATCGATAGTCCGGCCAATGAAATCCATGACGGTGCCGCCGTGGTGCGCGAGAATCTCGAACGCGATGCTTCGCTGGGCCGCAAGCACGCCCTCTATGACGAGATGCGGGCGAACGGACTGACCGACTATGTAGCGTGGCCGCTGTACCATACGCTCGGCAAGCGGCATATGGTGACCTTTGCAACCGACCGGTCCGGAGGTTTCGGCGACGCGCATATCGCGGACCTGTCGAACCTGTTGCCGGTTCTGGCGCTGGTCAGCGAAATCCGGGTCAAGAACCGGCTGGCACGAACGCTGCTCGAAACCTATGTCGGGTCGCATGCCGGCGAACTCATTCTGGCCGGCGCAACCAGGCGCGGAACAGGGACAACGGTGCGCGCCGCCATCATGATTTGCGATCTGCGAGAGTTTACCCGGATCTCCGACAGCTGGCCGCGCGATGACGTGATTGATCTCCTGAACGGCTATTTCGACGCGATGTCGGAGCCGATTGCGCGACATGGCGGGGAGATACTGAAATTCATCGGCGACGGTCTGCTCGCCATTTTTCCGCTGAGCCAGCCGTCGGCCTGCGCAAATCTGCTGCTTGCCGTGACCGAAGCCCGTCAGGCGATGATTGCCCTGAACGAAAAGAACAGTGAAACCGGCCGTGCGCCGCTGAATTACGGCATCGGCGTCCACGTCGGAGACGTCATGTACGGCAACATCGGCTCACGCACCCGGCTCGACTTCACCGTGATTGGTCCCGCGGTCAACATGGCTTCGCGTCTCGAAACCCTCACCAAACAATTGGGCAAAACGGTGCTGCTGTCCCGGGCGTTCGCCGACTTCGTCGCAAGCGATTTCGATCTGGAGCGCGTCGGCGAATATCCGGTGCGCGGCTTCAACGACCCGATAGAGCTGTTTGCCTATCACGGCTGAATGCCGCTATCGTCGGGTGCCGAGCTCAACCCTCCCTACGGCGCTACCCAAAACAAAAACGCCGCCCGGAATTGGGCGGCGTTTGGATTCGAAGTGCAGAGGTTGTTGAGAGCGAAGCTATACCGGAATTGTGAAAATTTCAATTCTTGTAGCTGGGGTCGAGCCGCTCGACCTTGCGCAGCAGCGCCGGCCAGACCAGCATGGTCGAACGCAGTTCCTGCCGGTCGGGATTGGCGAGCACGGCGGTGTTCTTGTCGATCACGGCCTGCTCGACCGGATAGGCTGATGGTCCGAGCATCCGGGTGCGCACCTGCATGGTGCAGGCCCGTTCCAGATGGAACATGCGCTCGAACGCCGAGGCCACGGAACGTCCAACCGTCAGCGTGCCGTGGTTGCGCAACAGCATGTGGTTCTTGGTGCCGAGATCCTTCTGCAGGCGCGGCCGCTCGTCGTGATCGAGCGCGATGCCTTCATAGTCGTGATAGGCGAGATCGTAGGTGACGAGCTGGGCGGTCTGGTTCATCGGCAGCAGGCCTTCCAAACAGGTCGCGACCGCGGTGCCGTCGGGCGTATGCAGATGCAGCACGCAACCGGCGTCTTCACGCACTTCGTGGATGGCGGAATGAATGGTGAAGCCGGCGGGGTTGATGCTGTACTGGCTCTTGGTGAGCTGGTTGCCGTCGAGGTCGACCTTGACGAGGCTGGAAGCGGTGATCTCGTCGAACATCAGGCCGTAAGGGTTGATCAGGAAGTGATGGTCCGGTCCCGGCACCCGCGCCGAAATGTGGGTGTCGACCAGATCGTCCCAGCCGTAATGCGCGATCAGGCGATAGCAGGCGGCGAGGTTGATCCGCTGGGCCCATTCCGCTTCCGTGATTTCCGACGGCACTTCCTTCAGGCGTGCTTCCGCTGGTGACATAACCGCTTGCTCCGTATGGCTTGTTGATTTTCGCGCACAGGCTAGTCCCGCAACCCGCGCGCAGCAAGCCTCCCGCCCGGCGTGGCAGTCATGTTTTGCAGGATGGGGGAGGGCCCGAAATTCTCAAGGACCGAAATTCTCAAGATCCTGGATTCTCAAGGGCCTGGTTTCTTGACTCTACGGCGCCGGAATCGACAGCAGGCTGGAAATGCTGCGGCCACGGATGTCGTAAACGCGCGCAAATACCACATCGTCGCGCTTGATCTCGACCATCACGGGTGCGGTCAGGCCCTTGCAGTAGAATTCGCCGAGCGTCATCGCGAAGTCGGCGGCATGGCTGTCCCAGCCGATGGTGAAATCGGGCCCGAGCGCCACTTGGGCCGGGCGTTGCGGTCCGCAGACCGCGACCTTCCATTTGCGTCCGCGCGGCGGCGATTCCTGCCGTTCGTTGAGTTCGTCGCGCAGGCCGTCGGAGGCCTGCTTGAAGGCGAGGCCCCAATAGTCGAGCATGAACAGATCGTCAGCGGCGCGGACCGTGCCCGCGATGTGATTGAAGTGGGTGTACTGGTAAGGGTGCAGCCGGATCATTTCGGTCAGCGGCAACAGCAGGCCAAACGCGAAGATGGCCACCGCGGCGGGCTGCCAATGGCGGCGATCGTCCTTCAGCCAGTTCATGCCCCATGCGAACGCGACGCCGGCCAGCACCGTCATCGGCGGAATCACAAAGATGAAATGGCGAATGCCGTTATAGAGCGCGGGGCGCTTCACCATCGCAATCAACAGCGGCAGCGTTGCCGCCGTCGTCAGCATCAACAGGATGGTCTTGCGACGGGCCGGCACATCGCCGCGCGACAGCAATACCAGCGAGCCGACGACGCCGGCGATGAAAAGACCCAGCAGCACTTCGGGCAGTTGCAGCGCGAACAAGGTCGGCAGATATGACCAGGGCATGTCGGGCACCGACACCAGCGCGCCATCGAACATTTCCTTCCACGGCTTCTCGAAGAAGGTGGAGAAATAGGTCAGGGCGCGGAACGGATTGCCTGGCGCGATCACCGACCATGGCCAGATCAGGCCCATGATGAGATAGCCAAGGACAAGGCTCGGCAGCAGCACGTAGACGACGTGGGCGAACCGCCTGATCGATTCACGTGCGCCTTGGGTGCGGAATTCGTCCAGGAACAGCGGCATGAAACCGATCACCGCGTAAAGCAAAGCGAGCCCGCCCAGGATGCGGCTGCCGATCGACAGGCCGGCGCCAAGGCCGACGATCAGGATCGTGGAAGGCGAGGGGGCGGGATATTCCTCGGCGAGCCGGACCAGCCCGAGCATCAGGATCACCATCGCCACGGCGAACGGCGCATCCTTTGGATTCATGAACATGTGCCCGTAGAAGGTCGGGCATAGCGCCAGCAGCAGCAGCGCGGCGAGGCCCGCGAGAGGGCCGCCGACGCGCCGGCCGAGCCGCCACGTCACCGCGAGCCCGATCAGGCCGACGACGGCACCGAGCAGGCGGCGGGTTTCAAACAGTTCGAGCGGAATGACCTTGTGCAGCAATGCTGCCGCCATGTCGAAGCCGCCGCCATACATATAGAGGTTGGCAAACGACAGCGCGCCGGTATCCTTGAAACCGGAGCCGTACATTTTCAGCAACAAATCGGCGTATTCGGCGTGGGTATAATCGTCCCAACCCAATCCGTAGTCGCGGAAGGTCAGACTCGCGATCAAGCCGACCGCGGCCAACACGATGAGGGCGAGGTCGTCGCAGGTCCGCTCCACCGAGCGCCGCGCGGGCGTATCGATGGTCGACGTCGTGATTGATGACATGGCTATCGGTAACCCGGCGTCCCTATGGCCCAGCGTCGGCGCTTTTGGGCCTCATTCCCCGGCATCCATATAGCGCAGTTCAGTTTAGGGGTAATTGAGAATTGTGGCGCAATTGCCCCGTGCATCGCAACATTTCAAACAGTTAACCCGTCCTCAAGGCCGGCGCGTTGGTCGAAAATTAGGGTCCGGAGGGTATTTATAAGGTCCATTAGGCCGGTTTTGGGGTGGAACTTCCCCCTCAATTGCCGGTTGGCGGTGCACACAATATGACGGTATCGTGGCGTTGGCGGCTGCGCGACATTCCAGCGCAGGTGGGGTGAGTTCGATGTTAATTGCGCTGTTGATTGCAGGAATTGTCCTTTTATTGGCAGGACTACTCGGGGTTGCTTTCGGAATTCCGGTCAAAGAATTCAGCTTCGGCAACACCGAGATTCTCGCCGGCGTGATCACGGCTTGCGCCGGCATGATCATGCTGGCGCTTTGGGTTGCCGTCCGCGAGCTCAAGCGGGCCATGCAGCCGCTTGGACCCGGCGTCGCTGCCACACCGGCGCGGGCGGTTTTCCCGCAACCGGCCGCGAGCTCCGCGCCGCACGAGTATGCGTCCGGCCATGACGACCTCATGTTCAACCAACCGGGCGCCATACGTCCGGATGACGCGGAACCCGCGGCGGCGTCGCCGTCCGCGCCACTGCCCTGGCACGAGGAAACCGCCTCGCGCGACCGCGGACGCAATGAGACGCCGCCGGCGCTGCCGACTTCGCCAGCGGAACCCGCGCCCAAGCAGCGGCGCAATCTGCTGTTTTCCTCGACGTCGCGGAAAGAGCGCGAACGCGCCGAAGGGCGAAATGCTGATCCGGCGGCGGCTGATCCGCGTCCCGCACCGGCAGCCCCGCCGCTGCCGCCGAAGCCGAGCGAAACACCGCCGGCGACCTTCGAGGATGCATGGCCACAGCCCGAACGCCCGCGCAGTGTCGACGTGTCACGGCGCAGCCGCACGCCGCCATTGCCGTCTGCCGAAGGTGATGCCGCTGGCGCCGATCATTCGCCGGTCGCGCGAAACGAGGAACCGCCGCAGGTTACGGTGCTCAAGTCAGGTGTTGTCGACGGAATGGCCTATTCGTTGTATTCCGACGGCTCGATCGAGGCGCAAATGCCCGAGGGCATGATGCGGTTCGCTTCGATCGACGAATTGCGGACCCATCTCGATCAGCGCACATAAGCGGACGCTTTGACTTCGAAGCGGAACCGCGCCTTGCGAAAATAAAACATTGTTGTTCTTGTCAGCCCGGCAGCAATTCGCTCATATTCGGCAAGTAGTCGACGATTCCGCCAGCGTATAGCTGCCGGCGGATACTGCTCGATAACAGGGCTTCACACATGCATGAGATCGTCGAAAGGTTCAGGCCATGACCGACGCCGCCGGCAAAAGCTTCATCGACCTGACCGCGAATATCGTCTCCGCCTATCTCAGCAACAATCCGACGCCGGCTGCCGAGATCCCGGCTTTGATCAGCCAGATTCACGCGGCGTTGCAGCGGGTATCGACCGGCCGGGTCGAAACGCCGATGGAGCCGGCCAGGCCCGCGGTGTCCGTGAAGAAGTCGATGACGCCGGATTATCTGGTGTGTCTGGAGGACGGCAAGCGCTTCAAGTCGCTGAAGCGGCATCTGCGCACGCAGTACAACATGACACCGGAGCAGTATCGCGACAAATGGAGCCTGCCGGCCGATTACCCCATGGTCGCGCCGAACTATGCGGTGGCACGCTCGCAACTGGCGAAAAAAATGGGTTTAGGCCAACAGCGCCGGCGGCGAAAATAGCACGACGCTATTTGCAATTCGGCCCGCTGAAGTCTGGCTTCAGGAAGCGCTGGCAAGCGCCTCACGCGCGTCGGAGCGGATGCGCTCGACCATGGCGCGCAGGCCGTTGGAGCGCTGCGGCGTCAGATGCTCGCGAAATCCGAATTCGTCGAACACCTTGATCGCGTCGGTGGCCAGAATCTGCTGCGGCGTGTGGCCGGAATAGAGCGTCAGCAGGATCGCGACCAGCCCGCGCACGATATGGGCGTCGCTGTCACCCAGATATTTCAGCGTCGGCTGGCTGGCGCCGCTCCGGCCGATCTGCTTCGAGAGCCAGACCTGGCTGGTGCAGCCCTGCACCTTGTTGGCAGCGGAATGTTCGGCTTCGGGCATCGGATCGAGCGTACGGCCGAGTTCGATGACATACCGATAGCGGTCGTCCCACTCGTCCAGCAGCGCAAAATTGTCCCTGATTTCGTCGATCGTCATCGCATCCCGCGCTCAATGTCAGCGCTCTATATAGGATCAGCGGCGATCGAAAGCGATATTCGGAATGCTGAAAAAGCCAGTTGTTCCGGTCAAATTCGCCGTTCACGGCGCCGGCGGCGCATGCCATTCCGCGGTCAGGTCGTCCTGCGTTAACGTATCGCGCGGCGACTGGTCCGCGAGCGCGGGGTCCGCGTTCTCAACGCCGCCGATCGAGCCGGTATGATCCGGCGCCTTCTTGTCGGTGATAATCCGATACAGCTTGCGCGCGCCGTCCTCGGCGCGCTTGCCGATCACGGTTGCGGCCTGGCCGCCGACTTCGCATGCGGCCGGCTGACGCTTGCAGAACTGGCTCATATCCGACACCGCCGCGGTCGCCGCCGACACGGCTTCGGACGCGCCGATCTGCGGCAGCTTTTCCGATTCAGGTGTCTTCTCTCTTGGCAGCAGCACGAGCACCAGCCCGAGCCAGAACGCCATGCGAAGCAGAAAGAACATCTCGCGACCCTAGCCGTCTCTTATCTATTCCGTTGCGACACCTCGCAACCGTTGTGACACTTCGCAGTTGTTGCGCTTGATCGCGCGCAATCAATCCCCTGACTAACAGCGCTCGATAAATCGCAAGTGTTTGCATTGAGATTAATCAGCCGAAAATTCGCGAAAAATTCGACTGATTTGATTCGGCGTAAATTTTCAATTGATGCGGGTTTTTGCGACAAAAACGCCGCACCCGGGGCATCCACCCTTTCGAAACCATACCGGCTTGCTGGCGGAAACCCGTCATTCACCATCCGGATTGAATGCGCGTTTCCTGGGGCTGAGAAAGCCCAGCAAACACGGGGTGTTGCGCCTTTCGCAAGGCCCGGGCCGCGGCGCCTTAGCGTTCGCTTAATGTCGCTCTGACACGGTGGCGCAACGATAAAGGGGGCGTTCCGGCGCGTCTGTTCGACGAACAAGCCGAAGCGCGAGAGCCGTGACTGTTTTGAACATAATCCGTGATTGTCTCGATGCGCTGCTGCACCCTTCGGCGCGCTACGACGTGCTGACGCGTGCGCGCCATCGCGCGTTCATCGCGCCGCGGCTGCTCGGCAGCCTGGCGGCGCTCGCGGCGTTTCCGGTCTATATCGCGATGCGTGGCGCACCGACCGCGCTCGAGGTCGCGGCCTTCGCCTGGCTGATCGCGCCGATCCTGCTGTCCTGGTTCCTGTCGCGCACCGGCCGCTATGAAGGCGCCTACGCGCTGTCCTCGCTGGCGCTGGCGGGTCTCGTGATGACGGTAGCCGTGAGCACCGGCGGCATCGAATCCTTTGCCGCGATCTGGCTGGTCGTCATTCCTCTTGAAGCCGCGCTGTCGGCATCGCGCCGCATGGTCGCCTTTGCCTCCGCGCTGGCGCTGGCCTGCGCCGCTTTGCTGATCGTGCTCGGCCAGTTCGACCTGTTGCCGGCTCCGGATTCGAGCCATCTGTTGCGCAGCATCTGCATGGCATTCGGCGTCGCCTCGGGAACGCTCTATGCCGCGGGCCTCGCCTTCAGCGCCGAGTCACTGGCGCGGACCAGCGTGTCGTTGTTGTCGGTCGAGGAGGACCGATACCGGTTGCTGGCGCGCAACATGAGCGACGTGATCTCGCGTCACAGCCGCAACGGTGCGGTGCAATTCATTTCGCCGGCGGCCGAGACCATGCTGGGCGCTCCGGTGCCGCGTCTGCTGGGCCACGGCCTGTTCGATCGCGTCCATGTCGCCGATCGTCCGGCCTATCTCACCGCATTGTCGGATGCGGCGCGCGGCGACGACGAACGCAGCGTCGAATTTCGTGTCAGGCGAGATCTGCCGCGCGGTGGCGAGCGGACCACGAATAATTCGGTCGATTTCATCTGGGTCGAAATGCGCTGCCGGCCGCTCGGGCAGCCGGCCGCGATATCAGCTTCGCTTGAAGCCGAAGTTGTCGCCGTGATGCGCGACGTCACCGACCGCAAGGTCCAGGAGCAGGCGCTCGATCTGGCGCGCACCGCGGCCGAACAGGCGGATGCTGCCAAGAGCCGCTTCCTCGCCACCATGAGTCATGAGCTGCGCACGCCGCTCAACGCCATCATCGGCTTCTCCGAGATGATCGTCCAGGAAGACGCGCTGATGCTCAGTGCGGCGCGGCGCAAGGAATATGCCCAGCTGATCAACGATTCAGGCCAGCATTTGCTGTCGGTGGTCAACGGCATCCTCGATATGTCGAAGATGGAATCCGGCAGCTTCGAAATTTCGCCTGAAGCGTTCACGCCGCGCGCGGCGCTGGTCAATTGCTGCAATTTGCTGGCGCTGAAGGCGCGGGAAAACGGCATCGATCTGGTGACCCGTGCGCCGCAGGATTTGCCCGACATGACCGGCGATCCGCGCGCGTTCAAGCAGATCCTGCTCAATCTGGTCTCCAATGCCATCAAGTTCACCGAACGCGGCGGCACCGTGACCGTCTCAGCGGCCGTCGAGGGATCGCGGCTGGTGTTGCGCGTCAGCGATACCGGTGTCGGCATCGCCGCCGACGATCTCAAGCGGATCGGAAATCCGTTCTTCCAGGCCGGCAAGACCTATCAGCGGCGCCACGAAGGCACCGGGCTCGGGCTGTCGATCGTGAAAAGCCTGGTCGGGCTGCATGCCGGCGAGATGTCGGTGCAGAGCAAGGTCGACGAAGGAACCACCGTAACGGTCGCACTTCCGCTGGCGTTCGCGCTACCGGCGCAACCGTCGAGCAATGTAGCAACGTTGACGCCGGTTTTGCGATCGGGACCAGCGGATCAACCCCTTCAGGTGAAGAAAAGTGCCTAAGCGAATTGCCGATGATGACGAGAAGCCGCGCCGCCGCCGTGGCGCCAAAGCGATTGCGGTGGAAGCGGAAGCCGAACACGGCCTGCTAATGCGCATGCTGTTGCGCAGCCCAAAAGACATGGTGGCGGGCGCGCTCGCCGTCGCTGCGATCGGTGCCATCGTCGCCAACGCACTGTTCCTGCAATCGGGCCCGCACCCTTCACCGATGTTCGGCTCGGTCGTGACGTTGCCGGCGCCGGCATCCGTCAACCCGTTGCCGCGCCCGCGTCCGTCGGAAGCGATCAAGTCGGAAGCCGCACCGGTGGAACCGAAGGCGGTCGAGTCCAAAGCGGCCGATGCCAAAACCTCGGACGCCAAAGTTTCGGAGCTCAGGGCTTCGGACCTGAAGGTCACCGATCCCCTGACCAATCTGGTGAAAGCGACGAGTTCAGCGCCGGCGCCGACGAGTGTCGCGCCGGTATCGACGTCAGCGATTCCGCGTCCGCCGGCGCCGATTCCGGTGGCGTCCCGCACCGAGGGCAATCTCGGTCCGGGCGGTTCGCGCCGCGTGGCGGCGGTGCAGCGCGCGCTGACCGAATATGGCTACGGCCAGCTCAAGCCGACCGGCGCGATCGGTCCGGACACCCAGGCCGCGATCGCCAAATTCGAACGCGATCGCAGGATCCCGGCGACCGGACAGATGACCGAGCGTATGGTGCGCGAACTCTCCGCGATGATCGGTCACGCGATCGACTAAAGCGTCATCCTTGTGACACGCGTCGTGCGTTAACCCGCCGCATCATTGCCGCGAGTTCCGCAATCTTACGGCTGTGGCGGCGTGGGCACATCCGTCAGAAATCAATCACGATTTCGCTGGCGGAGGTATCATTCGCCCAGAAAATCACCATTTGCCTGTTTATGAGTCACGTCGCTGCCTATGTTGTGCATTGCACCAAAGAGTCCCGAGGGTGTCCAATCGCGGATGTGCTGATGCTGATTCGTAAATCGCAGTTGGCGCCCGATCGGCGAAGGATTCTGCGAAGCGTCCAGTAGTGCAGCGAACCATATGTGGAGAGGGATCATGTACAACGATTCTCTGTTCAATGCGTTTGCGAGGTCCTTCGAAGCCCGAAGTCAGACCGACATGTCGATGGCCGAATATCTGGAATCGTGTCGAGGCGATCCACTCAGATATGCCAATGCAGCGGAACGGTTGTTAGCTGCGATCGGCGAACCTACGATGATTGACACGGCCAGGGACCCCCGCCTTGGCCGTATTTTTTTGAACCGTACCATGCGCTCCTATCCGGCCTTCGTCGGCTTTCACGGCATGGAAGAAACCATCGAACGCATCGTCGGCTTCTTCCGGCACGCGGCGCAGGGTCTCGAAGAGCGCAAGCAGATTCTCTATCTGCTCGGCCCGGTCGGCGGCGGCAAATCCTCGCTGGCCGAACGGATCAAATCGCTGATGGAAGTCCACCCGATCTATGTGCTGAAGGCCGGTGACGAATTGAGCCCGGTGTTCGAGAGCCCGTTGAGCCTGTTCGATCCGGAATCGCTGGGGCCGATGATCGAGGAGAAGTACGGCATTCCGCGCCGTCGCCTCAACGGCCTGATGAGCCCGTGGTGCTACAAGCGGCTCGAAGCCTTCGGCGGCGACATCTCGCAGTTTCGCGTCGCCCGCATCCAGCCGTCACGGCTGCGACAGATCGGGATCGCGAAAACCGAGCCCGGCGACGAGAACAACCAGGACATCTCCTCGCTGGTCGGCAAGGTCGATATCCGTAAACTGGAAACCTTCGCGCAGAACGATCCCGATGCCTACAGCTATTCAGGCGGCCTCAACCGCGCCAACCAGGGCGTGCTTGAATTCGTCGAGATGTTCAAGGCGCCGATCAAGATGCTGCATCCGCTGCTGACCGCGACGCAGGAAGGCAACTATATCGGTACCGAAAACATCGGCGCCATTCCGTTTACCGGCGTTATTCTCGCGCACTCGAACGAATCCGAGTGGCAGAGCTTCAAGGGCAACAAGAACAACGAGGCCTTCATCGACCGTATCTGCGTCATCAAGGTTCCGTACTGCCTGCGGGTCACCGAAGAGCAGAAGATCTACGAGAAGCTGATCTCGGGATCCGAGCTTTCGGCGGCGCCGTGCGCGCCGGCCACGATGGAGACGCTGGCGCGCTTCTCGGTGATGTCGCGCTTGCGCAAGCACGAGAACTCGACGGTGTTTGCGAAAATGCGGGTCTATGACGGCGAAAGCCTGAAGGAATCCGATCCGAAGGCCCGCAGCGTGCAGGAATACAAGGACGCCGCCGGCGTCGACGAGGGCATGGACGGCGTTTCGACCCGCTTTGCCTTCAAGGTGCTGGCTGCGACCTACAACCACGATACCTCGGAACTCGGCGCCGATGCCGTGCATCTGATGTATGCGCTGGAGCAGTCGATCCGCCGGGAGCAATTGCCGGAGGAGGTCGAGAAGCGTTATCTCGAATTCATCAAGGCCGAGTTGGCGCCGCGTTATGCCGAGTTCATCGGTCACGAGATTCAGAAGGCCTATCTGGAATCCTATTCCGATTACGGTCAGAACCTGTTCGATCGCTATGTCGACTATGCCGATGCCTGGATCGAGGATCAGGACTTCAAGGATCCCGACACCGGGCAATTGCTGGATCGCGAATTGCTCAATCAGGAACTGACCAAGATCGAGAAGCCGGCGGGAATTGCCAACCCGAAGGATTTCCGCAACGAGGTCGTGAAATTCTCGCTGCGGTCTCGGGCCCAGAACGGCGGCAAGAATCCGGGCTGGACCAGCTATGAGAAGATCCGGGAAGTGATCGAGAAGCGGATCTTCTCGCAGGTCGAAGACCTGCTGCCGGTGATCTCGTTCGGCTCGAAGAAGGATGGCGAGACCGAAAAGAAGCACGGCGAGTTTGTCGAGCGGATGATGGCGCGCGGCTATACCGAGCGCCAGGTTCGCCGGCTGGTCGAATGGTACATGCGGGTCAAACAGGCCGGTTGAGGTGGATTAAAAAAACAGCCATGCACATCGTTGATCGGCGCCTTAATCCGGGCAGCAAGAGTCTCGAGAACCGCCAGCGCTTTCTGCGCCGAGCCAAGGCACTGGTGCAAGGCGCCGTCAAGAAATCGTCGCAGGAGCGCGACATCAAGGATGTCCTTGAAGGGGGTGAGGTCTCGATCCCCCTCGATGGCATGAATGAGCCGCGCTTCCGCCGCGAAGGCGGCACCCGCGACATGGTGCTGCCGGGCAACAAGAAGTTCGTCGAGGGCGACATGCTGCCGCGTTCCGGGGAGGGCCGCGGCAAGGCCTCCGATCCCGGCGAAGGCGACAGCGAGGATGCGTTCCGGTTTGTGTTGAGCCGGGACGAATTCGTCGATCTGTTTCTTGATGACCTCGAATTGCCCGACCTCGCCAAGCGCAAGCTGGCCGAAGCGGAAGGCGAGGGGATCAGGCGGGCCGGTTACGCCACTTCGGGCTCGCCCGCCAATATTTCCGTGAGCCGCACCGTGCGTCTCGCCTTGGCGCGCCGGGTGGCGCTGCGACGGCCGCGGCCGGAACAGATCGCCGAACTCGAGGCCGAGGCAGCCGATTGCGATGAGGGCCGCCGGGCCGAGTTGATGGCCGAGATCGAGGCGCTGAAAGCAAAATTTCGCCGGATTCCGTTCATCGATCCGATCGACATCCGCTACCGGCGGTTCGAGACTACGCCGAAGCCGGTGGCGCAGGCGGTGATGTTCTGTCTGATGGACGTGTCGGGCTCGATGACCGAGCACATGAAGGACCTCGCCAAACGGTTCTACATGCTGCTCTACGTGTTCCTGAAACGGCGCTATCGCCACGTCGAGATCGTCTTCATTCGCCATACCGACCGCGCCGAAGAGGTCGACGAAGATACGTTCTTCCACGGACCGGCCTCGGGTGGCACGCTGGTATCGAGCGCGCTGCAGGCGATGCACGATATCGTGCGCTCCAGGTTTCGCCCCTCCGACTGGAACATCTACGCAGCGCAAGCCTCCGACGGCGACAATTCCAGTTCGGATGGCGAGGTCGCGGGCCGGTTGCTGACCGAGATGATCCTGCCGGTCAGTCAGTTTTTCGCCTATCTCGAAGTCGGCGAGAGCGGCGGTCACACCTTCGATCTGTCCGATTCATCACTGTGGTCGCTGTACCAGCGCCTGCGTAACGAGGGCGCGCCGCTGTCGATGCGAAAGGTCAGCGACCGCGGCGAGATTTTTCCGGTGTTCCACGACCTGTTCCACCGCCGCGGGAAGCAGGAGAAGATCGCGCCATGACTGCTAAATCCAAAACTGTGGCATCCACGACCGAAACATCGCAGCGGTTGTTTGAGGGAGCGGATTGGGATTTCCCCACGTTGCAGCGTATCTGTGACGCCTGCGAGGAGATCGCGCTGTCCGAACTGGGGCTCGATGTCTATCCCAACCAGATCGAGGTCATCACCGCCGAGCAGATGCTGGATGCGTATTCTTCGGTGGGCATGCCGCTGTTCTACAAGCACTGGTCGTTCGGCAAGCATTTCGCCCATCAGGAGGCATCCTACCGCAAAGGCTTCATGGGCCTCGCCTATGAGATCGTGATCAACTCATCGCCGTGCATCTCCTATCTGATGGAGGAAAATACCGCGACCATGCAGACGCTGGTGATCGCGCATGCCGCGTTCGGCCATAACCATTTTTTCAAGAACAATTATCTGTTCAAGCAGTGGACCGATGCCGACGGCATTCTCGATTATCTCGACTTCGCCAAGGGCTACGTAGCTCAATGCGAGGAGCGGCACGGCCGGCTGGCGGTCGAACAGACGCTCGACGCCGCCCACGCCTTGATGTCGCACGGCATCGATCGCTATCCCGGCAAGAAGAAGCTCGATCTCCGCACCGAGGAAAAGCGCGCCGGGGAACGCCGTCAGCACGAGGAGAGTGCGTTCAACGATCTGTGGCGAACGGTTCCGACCGGACCGGCCAAGACCCAGGCCTCGCTGAACACCGAGATGCGCCGCAAATTGCTCGGGCTGCCGCAGGAAAACCTGCTGTATTTCCTGGAAAAGGCGGCGCCCCGCCTAAAACCCTGGCAGCGTGAGCTAATACGGATCGTGCGCCACATCGCCCAGTATTTCTATCCGCAGAGCCAGACCAAGGTGATGAACGAGGGCACCGCGACCTACGTGCATTACCGCATCATGAATCGCCTGCACGAGCAGGGCCGGCTCTCCGACGGCAATTTTCTCGAATTCCTGTCGTCGCACACCAACGTGGTGTTCCAGCCTGATTTCGACGATCGGCGCTTTTCCGGCTTCAATCCCTATGCGCTCGGATTTGCGATGATGCAGGACATCGAGCGCATCGTCACCGATCCCGACGCCGAGGACCGCGAATGGTTTCCGGAGATCGCGGGAAAAGGCGACGCCATGGCGGTGCTGCGGGATATCTGGGCCAACTACCGCGACGAGAGTTTCATCAGCCAGTTTCTCAGCCCGCGGCTGATGCGGCACATGCGGATGTTCCATCTGCATGATAATCCCGAGATCACCGAAGGTATCAAGGTGGATGCCATCCACGATGAGCGCGGCTACCGTCGCGTTCGCCGCGAGTTGTCGAAGCAATATGACGTTGGTTTCATCGATCCCAACATCGAGGTGATCGATGTCGATCTGGCCGGCGATCGCCGCCTGATGCTGCGCCATGCGGTGGTGAAGGGCGCGCGGCTGCACGAGGCCGATACCAAGCGGGTGCTGCAGCATCTCGCCGACCTCTGGAGCTACGACGTGTCGCTGGTCGAGGTCGACCTGTCGGGCCATGTGCTCAAGGAATACGTCCTGAACCCGCGGGGGATGGCAGCGGCGGCGTAAAAGCGGCGGCCATTCGGCGCCAGAGCGTTTTCAAGCCAACGGGTCGCGTGAATGCGCGCCCGATGACAGGCTCCGTGGATACCGGTTCGCGTCAAGAAAACGCGTCAAATCAAAAATCCAGAGCCCCGTTTTCGATCCGATCGAAACGGGGCGCTGGCTTCGGCCTCGGTGCTGGCCTATATCGTCCGCTTCATGCGATTGAAATCAGCCATATGGGTGGCCGCGTATCTGCGCCGCTGCCAGACCGAGGGGATCTTCGGCGCCGTGCGCAAGCGCGGCGCGGAGGAGGCCGGTGCGGTCTTCGTCAAGGTCGCAACGCTCGACGGCAATGCCGTGCTATATGCGCCGGCGCCGCAGACCGTTTACGATGAAAGCCGCCCGGTCGAGCGTCTCTTCACCGCCGCATCGCCGCAGCCGGAGGCCTCCGTCGAGGAGCGGCTGGTCAAGGAATTGCGGTTCGACCCCGACGTCTGGATTGTTGAAACCGAGGACCGCGCCGGGCGGCATTTCCTCGATCTGGCGAAGAGCTGAGCTGTGGGGCTCTCGTCGCGTTTTCGAGCGAAGCAGAGCCGGATTCCGATTCAAACCGATCGGCTCGCATTGCTGGACGTCATCCTGAGGAGCGGCGTCTTCGCCGCGTCTCGAAGGATGGCCGCGAGTCTGTGAGTTGCAGCCATCCTTCGAGACGCATCGCTTGCGCGATGCTCCTCAGGATGACGTCGGGGAGTATCCTGATAAAATTGGAGCTTCGGAAACGTTTTATCGTCCCGAGTTCGTCGAACCGGTTTTTGGCGCAATGCTGGAGCCGGGCTGCACCGCGGGGCGGGTCTGGCCGGCCGCTGCGCGGGCGCGATGGCGTTCGTCGTCGTGCAGCGAAGGCTGGTACCTGGCGCGGGTCACCGCCATGGTCGAGCCGCGCCACGCCGCCAGCATGATCAGCGCGGATCGTTCGCTCAAGCGATCGTACAGCCGCGACAGCCGGTAGACATTGGTGAAGGACGATCCGAATTCGGGATTGAGAAACATCAGGACGCGCTGAAAAACCGCACTCGGCATGTCCAGCGCGCGCGCGGCGCAAGCCAGCGGTTCGCCACCGGGATCGCCGACCACCTGGGCCGCCACTCGCGACGTCAAGATCAGGGCTTCGCGGAGCTCCAGCGTGAAGTTTTCGATATCGGCCGCGAACGCCGCCATCTCCAAAGTTTCGATCGCACGGGCCGCGCGCGCGGCCGGGATCCGCGCCGAAGCCCGCAGCGGCGTCTCCGCGAGATTGTGCAGGATCAGCCCGCGTTCGCTGGCGCTGGCGCCGAAAAACATGTCGCTGATCTCGGCGGCGTCTTTCGGCTGCATCGCCAGATTGGACGCCATCCGCAATTCGGCGTCGGTCGGCGCCTTGAGCGGAGGGGCCGGTTGCGCGGGAGGCGCTGGAATCTCGGCGGCGGCGGGCACGCGTTGTCCGGATGGCGCGGGTCTCAGCCCGAGTTTCTTCAGCACTTCGACCGGCGTGCCCGGATAGACCGCGAGCCGCGCCCGAACCGCCACGCGCGTCGCGTCATCGACCTGATCGATCAGCCGCGAGGTCAGCTCGACGAACTGCCGCGCCTCTTCCTCGCTGTGCGCGCGGGCCTGAACGTAGAGATCGGTCAACACCCGCAGCAAGGTCGGACGAATATCGACGCCTTCGCGGCGGGACAACGTCATCAACCCATCGAAACCCGGGAAAAGCGGAGGTGCGGTCATATCTGGTGTACGCGACTGAGAAATGCTCCGGCCAGCCTATGCAGCTTCGTTTAATGGCTCGTTAAGGAAAACAAGGCGTGAAAAGTTGTTGCGGTTTTTCAAGGATTATAGCGCCAGCGCCTCACGCGACTGATGCAGGACGGCAACAGTAAATTAAGATGCCGTTAACCACGTCCTGTTCTTAATGATGACCAGTCGCCGGCCAAATCATGTCAGAGCCGCGACCAGAGAGAGCTTGATATGGGTACCATCCTTGAATTTCCGGCGGATGCGGCTTCGCGGCGGTCGGGTTCAACCATCGAGGGCGGTCCGCGCCAAGCTATGGGTACGATCCTGATCCTCCCCGTCGTCCGCATCGAACGCGAGCCCGATACCAGCGGCGGCCGCGGACCGGAAGAAGGCACTGCCGCTCCCGGACGCAAGCGCCGTCGGCGCTAAAACAATCGGACATTTCAAAATGCCGGAGACGTATTTTCCGATCCGGACGGGACGGCGGGTTTCGATTTCGTCGTCGGGACTGGCGCTGATCCTGCTGAGTGTCGCGCTCGGCGGCTGCAGCGGCGGCGATTTCGGCCGCACCCGAGAAGATTTTCGCAACGACGACATGCACCGATGGATGGGCGGCGAGGTGACGGGAAGCGTCGGCCTGCACGCCTCGCAATTCCAGCTCACCGACAATGAGCGGCAGCTTCGCGATCTGGCCTATCCGCTGATCGAGCCGCCGCATTCGCGTCCCGCCTGGAAGAGTGTGTTCGGCGATTACAAGCCGTTGCCCTCGCCATGGCGGCAGGGCGCGCCGGCGTTCGATCGCTCGGCCTATGGCCGCATGCTGATTGACGAGCCGCACCGTTCGGATTCCTCGCGCTATTCGCAATTGATCGACGATGTGCGCGACGACATCACGCGCTTCGAGCCGTTCTTCGCCTCTGCCATCCGCGTGCTCGATCTCGACCGCAAGCGAAACGCCAGCCTCGCCCATGTGTCCGAACTGTCACCGCGCGAGCGCGCCGACGCGGTCGCCCGCATGGAAGAGAACACCCTGATCGTGCAATGGGTGCAGCAGTGTCTGGAGCGGCGGATCTCGTCCTACCGCTGGGCGCTGGAGCGGCTGGTGATCCAGGCGCCCGACAACATGGCGGCCGACGCCGACCGCCTGATCAATGAACTCGCCTCGCAAACCGCCAATCCCCCGGTCGCAGCCCGGCCGGTGATCGGGCATGCGCTGACGACGCGCGGGTAAACCTGCGCGAACAGCCTGTAGCGGATGGGTGGAGCCAACGGGTCGCGCGAACGCGCGCCCGATGATAAACTCCGCGATACCCATCACCTTGGCGCGTCATCATGCTAACATCTCAGCATGGGGTCGTTTCATTTTGACCACGCGGAGGTCGAGAGCTTCGATTCCGAACTTCGAAGTCGTGGCGTCGGCACGCTCTCCGAATTGCGGAGACGGTATTCGAAAAGCTATGCAAAGCGCGTAGGGCGGATTAGCCGTAGGCGTAATCCGCCGCCCCAGGCCAATCTTGCGCGATCACCATCGTTCGCGAAATCTCCGCTCATTTTGCTGTAGCCAGCCAATCCTCCGGAAAAAACCCGCGCGAGCGTCCCTATGGAATGACATCGTAGTTGAGTGGCGGATTACGCCTACGGCTAATCCGCCCTACGAGCTTGAAGGACTGATTTCCGACTATGAAGGCGCTTGGCGTTTAGCGGTTGTTACGGGTTGGGATTTTGGGGGCGCGTCCCGCGGTAGTTTTGGCAGGCTCGGCGAAATGACGAATAATTTGAACAAGCGGTTTGATCGTTGGCGCGGAAGGCTTCCCATCCGAACAGCAAAACTTGTTCAGAAAGTCGTCGACGAACTTGTGCCTCTTTACGAGAGGGCAGGGCTCCAAAGGTATGAGGACTACGCCGGAGGTGACCTTCGCTCCGTTGGTTCCAACTGCATCCCGCTTCAGCGCCGGGAAGGCCCAAATTGGCCCACCGTCGAAATACAGTTTGATCGCAGAAGGCGGCCGAACTTTAATATTGTGTTTGCAGAGCTACCTGAAACTTGCACGCGTCGATCGGTTAGCTCGATCACAAAAATTAGTCGCCTGGAAGCGAACGTGGTCGAGGGAGACGCAAGCTTCGTGCTTTGCAAGGGGTCCAAGAAAAACTTTGACTGCACGTTCGGCATCACCGGAATTACGTTGTTCCGAGATTCCAAGATCAATCATGATCTCTCCTTGGCTCTCAGCAGGTCAAAAAACCTTGTTGAGTTGTTCGGAACTGGCCTGCCTCCTCAGTGGCTAGGTGCTCCGCCCGGATATGTCGACGAGTTCTTTTTCAAGCTGCCGATCAAGAAACATTGAATTCTGGCCGAAATTTTTGCGCTGCCCCATCCTACGCCCTGCTGGCAACAGGCCGCCAACCGGAGCGACCTCAGCGAGCGTAGCCCGGATGAGCCAACGGGTCGCGCGAATGCGCGCCCGATGACGGCGACATCCGGGACTTTTACTCAATGAATCCCGCATGTCGCTGCGCTCATGCGGGCTTCTGTAACGGGCCTCGATGAGTCAATCCCTTTTTGCGTTATCCACTCGCCGGGGACTTGCTTCTGTACGGGATCGGCGCAAGGCCGTCGCCTGATGGAGTTCGTGGAGGATAG
>JBDTKZ010000057.1:0-15663 GCA_039935075.1 Bradyrhizobium sp. | reverse complement strand
TTTGAAAGCACCGGCATCGCGCGTAGCTCGGCCTGGATGTGGGGCTATGTGGTGATGGCCGCGATGGTCGTGATCGGCACCGTCACCGCGCTGGTCGCCACCGAACCCGAGCAATCGGCACGCGCCGAGGCCGCGACTGGCGCCGAGACCGCCTTCACGCGCGTGCTGAATGCCGCGATCGGCGCGTTCTCCGAATTCCTCGGCCGCAAGGATGCGTGGGCGGCGCTGCTGTTTGTGGTGCTGTTCAAATTTACCGACGCATTTTCCGGCACCATGACCGCGCCGTTCGTGATCGATCTCGGGTTTTCCCGCAACGACTACGCCGCCATCGTCAAGGGCGTTGGCCTCGCCGCGACCCTGATCGGCGGTTTCGCCGGCGGCTTCGTGGCGCGACGCTATTCGCTGGCGGCAAGCCTGTGGATCGGCGGCATGCTGCAAGCGATCGCGAATTTATCGTTCTCATGGCTGGCGCTGGCAGGCGTCAATCAATGGGCGCTGGCGTTCGCGATCACGGCGGAGAATTTCACCAGCGCGATCGGCACGGTGATCTTCGTGGCGTATCTATCGGCGCTGTGCCGCAACCCGCTGCACACCGCGACCCAGTACGCGCTGCTCACCGCGCTCTCCGCGGTGGGGCGGACCTATTTGTCGTCGGGCGCGGGCTATGTCGCGAAGGCCACCGGATGGCCGCTGTTCTTCGTGATTTGCGTGCTGGTCGCAATCCCGAGCCTGATCCTGCTGAGCTGGCTGCAGCGGCGCGGGCATTTTGATGAGGTCGGGCCGGTGAGGGTATAGACCAGCGATCGTTACGCCTGCGGGCGATGCCGCGCAGCGATTGCTGACGTCACCACCCGCGAAGGCGGGTGGCCCAGTATTCCAGAGCGCCGCGATTGGAAACGAAAAGCTCTGGAATACTGGGTCGCCCGGTCAAGCCGGGCGATGACGGCCTTCTTAATCTGCGAGCTGGTTGGTATCTTTGACTCCAATCAGCGCCCGGTCACCACGCTCCATTTGGTGACCACGGCATCGCTCATCTGCCCGGCCTCCTGCGAACAGGCAACTTCATCGACTTTCAACGAAACTTCCTTGCCGATGAAATTCTTTAACTGCGCCACCTGGGCGTCGTTGTTGGTGACGATCTGAAAGGTTTCCGGACCGGTTTCCAGCCCACACAGCCCGTTCGCGCTCGGCAACCGGCGCGGCTCGCTGGTTACCTGATAGGTGGCGACCCGTTTGCCTTTTTTGCCGGCCCGGACTTTCATGGCGTTGAGTTCACCCGACAGCACATCGCCGGCATTGATCAGCTTGGCGGCCTTCGGAGGCGGCGCCGGCTGAGCATCTTCCGCTCCAGCCGCCAGCGAGGCGATGGGCGCAGCGCACACCGCGACCATCGTCACCAGCAAGCCCCAGCGTTTGCCGAATCGTGGTTTCGTCATGTCCGTTATTTCCGTTCGTGGTGGTTAGAACAGCGTCCGCTGCCGCATCGCTGCGGATAGCGTGCCTTCGTCGAGATAATCAAGTTCACCGCCGACCGGCACGCCATGGGCGAGCCGCGTGACCTTGACGTTGGCCTCCTGCAGCAGATCGGTGATGTAATGCGCGGTGGTCTGGCCGTCGACGGTCGCGTTCAAGGCCAGAATGATCTCGCCGACTCTCGCGTCATGCGCCCGCGCCACCAGCGCATCGATGGTGAGGTCCTGCGGACCGACGCCGTCGAGCGGCGACAAGGTCGCGCCCAGCACATGGTAGGAGCCATTGGTGGCATGCGCCCGTTCCAGCGCCCAGAGATCGGCGACGTCGGCGACCACCACGATGATTGACGGATCCCGCCGTGGATCGGTGCAGACCGTGCAGGGATTCTGGGTGTCGATATTGCCGCAGGTCTTGCAAACCTGGATTTTTTCGATCGCCACCTGCAGTGCGCCGGCCAGCGGCGTCATCAGCGCTTCGCGCTTCTTGATAAGATGCAACGCCGCGCGCCGCGCCGAGCGCGGGCCAAGCCCCGGCAGCCGCGCCAGCAGCTGGATCAGGCGTTCGATTTCGGGACCGGCAACGGCAGCGGCCATGTCGGTTAGCCGAGACCCAGTCCCGGCGGCAAGCCAAGGCCGCCGGTCAGGCTCTGCATCTTTTCCTGCATCGCCGCTTCCGCCTTGCGCCGCGCATCATTATGCGCGGTGACCAGCAGATCTTCGAGAATCTCGCGCTCGTCCGCCTTCATCAGCGAGGGGTCGATCTTCACGGCCTTGACTTCCATCTTGGCGGTCATGCGCACCACGATCAGGCCGCCGCCGGAAATGCCTTCGACCTCGACATGGCTGAGCTCCTCCTGCATCGCCTGCATCTTCGATTGCAGCTGCGCCGCCTGTTTCATCATGCCGAGAAAATCAGCCATCGGATATTCCTCTTGAGGTATCTATTCGTCGTCGCTGTCGGGGCTCTCGGCGGGGTCTTCACCGATAGCATCGGATTCCGGCGGCTCGGGGGCAAGCCGGCGCACTTCGACGACCTTGGCGCCGGGAAACCGCGCCAGCACCTCCTTGACCCGCGGATCGGCTTCGGCGGCCTGTTCCCGCTGGCTCTTCTCGACCTGCATCTGCGAGCGCAGCGTCGGCTGACCGGCTTCGTTGGAGACGATCACGGTCCAGCGCCGGCCGGTCCATTGTTCCAGCTTGCGTGACAGCTCGTTGATCAGCGTGCGCGAGGCATTGCGCTCCAGCGTGACCTCGAGCCTGCCGTCCTCCATGCGAACGAGACGGACATCGGCTTCCAGCGCCGCCTTGGTCTTCAGGTCACGCTGCTGGCCCGCCAGCGCCACGAGCTGCGGAAAACTGGTGATTCGGAGCGCGGGCGCGGACTGCGTCTCCGGCGTCGGCGCCATCATTTGCGGGCGCACGGAAGCTTCGGCGCTGGCGCGAGGTGCCGTGGATGCGCGCATTGGCGCGACTGACGACGACGAGGTCATCGACGAGACCGTCGATGCCGGCGCACCGCGCGGCGCCGCATTCGATGAAACGATCGCCGACGTGTCGCCATTCTGTTCGAGCATCCGGATCGCCTCGTCCGGGGTCGGCATGTCAGCGACATAGGCGATGCGCACCAGCACCATTTCGGCGGCCGCGGCCGGCCTGGTCGCGCCCTGCACTTCAGTGATGCCCTTCAACAGCATCTGCCACATCCGCGACAGCACCCGCATCGACAGTTTCGCCGCGAAGTCGCGGGCGCGCAGTCGCTCGGTCTCGCCGAATGCGACATTGTCGGCGGTCGCCGGCACGATCTTGACGCGGGTGACGAAGTTGACGAATTCGGCGAGGTCGGAGAGCACCACGATCGGGTCGGCGCCGGTATCGTACTGATCGCGGAATTCCCTGAACGCGCTGGCGATGTCGCCACGCGCCAGCGAAGCAAAGAGGTCGATCACCCGGGTGCGGTCGGCCAGCCCCAGCATCTGCCGCACCGCGTCGGCGCGTACCGTACCGGCGGCATGCGCGATCGCCTGATCGAACAGCGACAGCGAGTCGCGCACCGAGCCTTCGGCGGCACGGGCGACGATGCCGAGCGCCTCGGGTTCTACCTCGACGTTCTCTTTGGCCGCAATGTTGGCGAGATGCTTCATCAACACGTCGGCCTCGACCCGGCGCAAATCAAAGCGCTGGCAGCGCGACAGCACGGTGACCGGCACTTTGCGGATTTCGGTGGTCGCGAACACGAATTTGGCGTGCTCCGGCGGCTCTTCCAGCGTCTTCAGGAAGGCGTTGAACGCCGCGGTCGACAGCATGTGGACTTCGTCGATAATGTAGACCTTGTAGCGCGCGCTCGCCGGGGCATAGCGCACGCTGTCATTGATCTGGCGCACGTCATCGACGCCGGTATGGGACGCGGCGTCCATTTCCAGCACGTCCATGTGCCGGCTTTCCATGATCGCCTGGCAATGCACGCCCGGCACCGGCATGTGGACGGTCGGCCCCTTGATCGATCCGTCCGGCAGTTCGTAATTCAGCGCGCGGGCGAGAATCCGCGCCGTGGTGGTTTTGCCGACGCCGCGCACCCCGGTCAGGATCCAGGCCTGCGGAATCCGCCCGGTCTCGAATGCGTTCGAGACGGTACGCACCACCGCCTCCTGGCCGATCAAATCCTCGAAACTGGAGGGGCGGTATTTCCGCGCCAGCACGCGATAGGGCTTGCCGGCTTCCGGCGGACCGCCGAGATCGAAGCCACCCTGATGGATGCTGTCGGACTCAGCGGAGGACACGTCAGAAGGTGAGTTGGGAGGGGCGCCAGCGTCGGTCATCGATCGATCCGCAATTGATTGTCTCTCGAGGCCGGCTTGCGGAAGTGCAGGGGAATCAAGCGCAGGACGGGTCACCCCTTTTGGCGCGATTCGGTCTAAAAAACAGGCGAAAAGATAGGTAGGAGACTGACGAGCGACCCGATCCGGACCTCGTTAGGGCTGCTTCCTTCCGGACCTGACCCGGTTGGCGAGTGGCTCGTCCACCGCCAATCTCCCGGCTCCTATTTGGGGCCAAAAGGGCCGGAAAGCAAGCGCCGGACACCGGCTTTGCGGGGCTTGTGCGGAAACGCGGAAAGGCATTAGTTGCCGTCATGACCGGGCCACGCGTTGGCGTGCCGTTTGCCCCGGTTATCCACGTCTTGCTTGGCGTCCCAACCCAAGGAAAACGTGGCACGGCAAGGGAACCTGAATGCCCGACTCCGACTGGTCGCTGAACTCACAGCTCAAGAAAGACACCATCGACATCGGCGACCTGCCGCTCAGCCGTGTGCTGGTCATCAAGGACGCGCATTACCCCTGGCTGCTGCTGGTGCCGCGGCGGCCGGAAGCCAGCGAGATCATCGACCTCGACGAGGTCGAGCAGGCGCAATTGATGACCGAAATCAGCCGCGTCGGCCGCGCGCTGAAAGACATCACCAAATGCGACAAGCTGAATATCGCAGCCCTCGGCAATGTGGTGCCGCAACTGCACGTCCACATCATCGCGCGCCGCTCCAGCGACGTCGCCTGGCCGCGCCCGGTCTGGGGCGTGATGCCGCCACTCGAACATGACGCCGAGGAAGTCCAGCACTTCATCAGCGCGCTTCGCCGTAAAATCTGGCTAGGGTAATTCATGACCGCATTCGATTCATTTCCATTGGGCCAACCGGCCTTCGTCACCCATGTTCTCGACCGTGCCGCGCATTTCCGTAGCGACGACGCCAAGCTGCTGGCGCTGGAGGGCAAGCGCGATACCCGCGCCTATGTGGTGCACCGTGATTCACTGGTCGTAGCCAAAGAAAACGGCGGTTCGCGCGCACTGCTGACGATCGACGAGGCGATCAAATATGGCGCCAATCCCGGTACCATCTTCTTGGGCTTGCGCGAGGGCGCGGCGATCTTCGGCATGGGCATCGGCGCGCCCGCGGTCGAAAAGCTTTTGACCCGTGACGACGTCGCGGTCAGCGAATTGCGCGGCATGGCGATGCAGGGCGCGGTGCCTTCAGATCAATTGTCGGCGATCGCGATGGCGAAATCGATGGTGAGCTGGCATCAGCGCCACGGTTTCTGCGCCAATTGCGGCACCCGCACCGGGATGACGCAGGGCGGCTGGAAGCGCGATTGCCCCAATTGCAAGGCCGAGCATTTTCCGCGCACCGATCCGGTCGTGATCATGCTGGTGACGTCGGGCGACAAGGTCCTGCTGGGCCGGCAGAAGCAATTCCTGCCCGGGATGTATTCCTGCCTGGCCGGCTTCGTCGAAGCGGCTGAGACCATCGAGGACGCGGTGCGCCGCGAAATCTTCGAGGAATCCGGCATTCGCTGCACCGACGTGAATTACTACATGACGCAGCCCTGGCCCTACCCGTCATCCCTGATGATCGGATGCACCGCACGCGCCACCAACGAAGACATCGTCGTCGATCATTCTGAGCTGGAAGACGCCCGCTGGTTCGACCGCACTGAGGCCACCCTGATGATCAAGCGGCAGCATCCGGACGGCTTGGCCGGACCGCATCCGTTTGCCATTGCGCATCATTTGCTTGGACGCTGGCTGCATGCGGGTTCCGCCAACGGCGCATAGCCGGAACTTCGCAGGGTCGGAATCGATTAATGCCGGACTTGTCCTGGACTTGACCTGGACTTGGGCTCCGGCAAAATGGCGGAGCCGAGATGACGGAATCCGGCATGAACTTCCACGCTGCCGCGCCGAAAATCCCGCCGCGCATTCTGTGCATCGGCATGCCGGTGCGTGACCTGATATTTCGTATCCAGGAGTTACCGGCGCGCGGCTTCAAGGTGAACGCCAGTCATTTCGACGAGATCAGCGGCGGCAACGCGCTCAATGCGGCGATCGGCATCGTGCGCCTCGGCGGCCGCGCCTCGATCTGCGGGCCGATGGGCGACGCCCGCGAAACCTCAAGCCACTACATATTCGACAAGCTCAAGCATGAAGGTATCGAGACCAGGCACATCGTTCATATGCCGGGCCTGGTGACGCCGATCTCGAACATCATGATCGACCCCAGCGGCGAACGCACCGCCGTCACATTCCGCGATCCGGAATTGTGGAAGGTTCGTCTGCCCAGCACCGACAAATTGCTCGAGGACTGCGCCGCGATCCTGACCGAGAGTCGCTGCGCGGAGTTCTGCACCGATGTTTGTGCCGAGGCGTGCAAGCGCGGCATCCCCGTGATCGTGGGCGTCGATCGCACCATGTCGCTGCGGGACGGACTGCTCACGGCATCGTCGCATCTGGTGTTCTCCAGCGAAGCCCTGCAATCCACCGCCGGGATCGCCGAGGACGGCGAGGCCCTGAAGAAGATCGCAAAACTGACCCCCTCGTTCCTGGCGGGCACCAGGGGCCCCCGGGGCACCTTGTGGCTCGACGAACAGCACAACCTGCAGCAGACCCCCGCCTTCCCGGTGCACACCGTGGATACGCTGGGCGCCGGAGACGTGTTCCACGGCGCCTTTGCACTGGCGATGACCGAAAAACTGGAGCTTCGGCAGGCACTCCGCTTCGCCTCGGCCGCCGCGGCCCTGAAATGCAGCCGGTTCGGGGGCGCCTTTGCTGCCCCGCAACGTGCTGAAGTTGAAGAGCTTTTGGCTCAGAGCCAGAGCACCTGCCCGATTTCGGCCGAGTTCTGATGGACTTGCTTTAGAAGATTTTTCTATATAAGAGGGATATCAGCCCTGTATATGGAAGAAAGTTCTTTTCATGACCGACCTCGCCGTTCAAATCCTTGAGCCTAACCGCCGGCTCGACGCGATCGACCGCAAAATTCTGACCGTCCTGCAGGACGACGCCTCGCTGTCGGTTGCCGAGATCGGCGACCGGGTCGGGCTGTCCTCGACGCCGTGCTGGAAGCGCATCCAGCGGCTGGAGGCCGACGGCGTCATCCTGCGCCGGGTGGCGCTGGTCGATCAGAACAAGATCGGGCTCGGCATCTCCGTCTTCGTCTCGGTGGAAAGCGCCGATCACTCCGACGCCTGGCTCAGAACTTTCGCCCAGGCCGTCAGCGCGATGCCGGAGGTGATGGAATTTTATCGGATGGCCGGCGACGTCGATTACATGCTGCGCGTCGTGGTCGCGGACATGCAAAGCTACGATGTGTTCTACAAGAAGCTGATCAGCGCGGTGCCGCTGAAGAATGTGACGTCGCGTTTCGCGATGGAGAAGATCAAGTCCGTCACCGCACTGCCGGTGCCCGCGGCGTAGTGGACCACTCACGACTTCATCACCGCCAAAGCAGCCCCTGATCCACGTGCGATCCTTGAAACACGCAAGCCGCGACTGCAATCCATAGCACCCGCAACGATCGTAAATGGAACTTTAACGCGGGATTAGCAAAAGCTTGGTATTCTCATTCCGGATCGAGCGGGCGACATTCAAGTACGGTTTCGGCTACCGGCCTGGCTGAATGCAACGGCTCTATTACTTGCAAGCGTTGCCGCGGTCGCAGCAACTTTCATTTGAGGTTTTTGTAGAAGCGGCTTTAGCCGACGCATCGATGGCACGAACGGCGGCAATTGCGGCTGTCGCTGTCGTCAAGCTCAACGGAATGAGGGTACGGAGCGCCAGCGCAAGGCGGGCGCGTTGCTGACGACCGACGCGAAAGCCGCTGCCTTCTGTTTCAATAGTAGCGAGGGATTTCAAGCATGAAGAGCGATTGCAAGGATCTGGATGCACTGCGCGAAAACGCCAGCCGGGCGTCGATGGTGCTGCTCTGGCTCCATGTTCCGATCGCGATCGTGATCGGCCTGTTGCTCGGCAAGGACTGGGGACTGCCCGCGCTACTTATGTTCGCGATGGCCAGCGCCGCAACGTTGTCGTGGCGCACCGCGGGCAATGGATTGTCGACCAGCCTGACGGTCGCCGTTGCACTAATGGGCGGAGTCTCCGTGCTGGCCTACCAGTTTGCCGGAAATGCCTGGCAGATCGACATACACATGTATTTCTTCGCGACCCTGGCGTGCCTGGTCGCATATTGCGACTATCGGCCCATCCTTGCCGGGACCGTCGCGGTCGCGGTGCATCACATCCTGCTGAATTTCCTCCTCCCGGCTGCGATCTTTCCTGCCGGAGCCGATTTCGGCCGCGTCGTTGTTCATGCCGGCATCCTCCTGCTCGAAGCTGGCGTGCTGATCTGGGTGGCCCATGAACTGGCGGACCTGTTCCTGACCACTGCACAGAAAACCGCCGAGGCCGAGGCTGCGCACAACGCCGAGGCCCGCGCCACCGACGAACGTGTCGAGGCCGAACATCGCGCCAAGCGGGAACGCGACGCTGCGAGGCGGGAGCTCGCCGCTGAATTCGAAAGCAAAGTCGGCCGCATCGTGGAAGCCGTCGCCGCCACGACACGCGAGATGCAGGAAATGTCCTCCGCGATGAGCAGCAGCAGCGCTCAAGCCGCACAACAGACGGCGGCTGCCGCCACCGCCTCGACGCATGCGTCGTCCAGCGTCGCGACCGTGGCCGCGTCTGCCGAGGAATTGACCGCCTCGATCGGCGAAATCGCAACGCAGGCGACGCGCTCGGCCGAAGTCACCGGCAAGGCCTCCGAAGAGGCCCGCCGCACCAATATCGTTGTCGAGGGACTGGCAAGCGGCACCCAGAAAATCGGCGAGGTGGTGACGCTGATTCAGAGCATCGCCAGCCAGACCAATTTGCTGGCGCTCAACGCCACCATCGAGGCGGCGCGGGCGGGCGAGCATGGCCGTGGATTTGCCGTGGTCGCCAGCGAGGTCAAGGCGCTCGCAAATCAGACCGCACAGGCGACGGAAGAAATCTCGATGCAGATTCAAAGCATCCAGGCCGCCACCAACGAAGCGGTCGGTGCGATCCAGGCGATCGGCGGCACCATCGTCGAGATCAACGAGATCTCCGCTGCGATCGCGACCGCGGTCGATCAACAGGGCTCGGCGACCCGTGAGATCTCCGGCAGCGTGCAGCAGGCTGCGAGCGGCACCCGTGAAGTCGACGAGAATATCGCTGGCGTTGCGCAGGCTTCCGGCGAAATCGGCCAATCCGCCTCAAAACTGCACGAAGCCGTCACCGGACTGTCGTCGCAATCGGAACGGCTGAAGCACGAAGTCGATAGCTTCCTGGGATCGCTACGCGCAGCGTAGGCCGCGCGCGCCATAAACATGCTAAACAGAGCGTTAACGCTCGCTTAGCGATCGTTTGATATCCGTATTCCTCATGGAATCGGTACCCTCCCGCGCAACTTCTCGCTGGCCAGCCTGGTTTAACGCCACGGCTTTATTGCTGGCGAGTTTCGTCGCCGTTGCCGCGCTCTCGTTGCAGGCTCGTCCTGATGCAGAGATCGTGGCCGTCGCCTTTCCGCCATGGTGGACGACACAGGATTCCTTCGCAGCGGCGGCGTTGGCCAATGCTGAAATTGTCAGAACCACCGCCATTCCGACCCTCCTCGTCGTCAAGCCCGACCTTCATGAAGGCCTGCACGAAGGCCTGATCCGTTTACGGAAGGCCGGCGCGTGGCTGACACTCGATCCTCAAGCCATTGCCGCCTGCTTCAACGATCAAAAAAAGGAAATTTGAGCATGAATACCCATTCCAGGGAATTGGACGCGTTGCGCGAAAGCGCCAGCCAGGCGTTGATCGGGCTGTTGTGGTTGCATGTTCCGATCGCGTTGGCCATCGGCGTGATGCGCGGCATGGATTGGATGCTTCCAACCCTGTTCATGATCGCGATGGCCGGCGTGACCACGCTTTCCTGGCGAATGGCGGGGAACGGTCTTTCGACTCGTCTCACCGTCGCCGTGGCTTTGATGGGCGACGTCTCCGTATTTGCCTATCAGCTCGCCGGACATCCCTGGCAAATCGATCTGCACATGTACTTCTTCGCGACGCTGGCCTGCCTCGTCGCCTATTGCGACTATCGACCGATCGTCGCCGGCACACTTGCGGTCGTGATGCATCATCTGGTGCTGAACTTCATCGTTCCGGCGGCGGTCTATCCCGGCGGGAGCGACTTTGGCCGCGTGATTCTGCATAGCGTCATTCTCGGCTTCCAGGCCGGCGTCCTGATCGCACTGGCCAACAAATTGTCTCATCTGTTCGACACCACCGCGCAGAAGACGGCGGAAGCTGAAGCCGCCAACGCCGCTGAAGCCCGCGTCAATGCCGAGCGCGCCGAAGCCGACCGAAAGGTCAAAATCGAGCGCGATGAAGCGGGCCGCACGCTCGCTGCCGCGTTCGAAAACAAGATCGGCCGGATCGTCGAGGCGGTTGCGGTCGCTGCCCGGGAGATGCAGGGCATGTCCTCATCGATGAGCCAGAGCAGCGCGCAGGCCGTGCGTCAAACCGCGGCCGCCGCAGCCGCATCAACGCTGGCTTCGCAAAATGTCGGGACGGTGGCTTCATCGACCGAAGAATTAACCGCTTCGATCAGCGCGATCGCCCATCAGGCGACACGTTCAGCTGACGTCACCGGCAAGGCGGCAAACGAAGCCCGCCGCACCAACGTCGTGGTCGAGGGGCTGGCCACCGGCACCCACAAGATCGGCGAAGTGGTCACGCTGATCCAGAACATTGCCAGCCAGACCAATTTGCTGGCCTTGAACGCCACCATCGAAGCCGCGCGCGCCGGCGAGCATGGGCGCGGATTTGCCGTGGTCGCCAGCGAGGTCAAGGCACTTGCCAATCAGACCGCGCAGGCGACGGAAGAAATCTCGACGCAGATCCAAAGCATCCAGGCCGCGACCACCGAAGCCGTCGGCGCGATCCAGGCCATCAGCGGCACCATCAACGAGATCCACGAAATTTCCAACGCCATCGCCGCGGCGGTCGATCAGCAGGGATCGGCGACCCGCGAGATTTCCGGCAGCGTGCAACAGGCTGCCAGCGGTACCCACGAGGTCGATTCGAACATTGCCGGCGTGGCCCAGGCCTCCGGCGAAATCGGCAGCGCCGCGTCAAAGCTGCTCGAAGCCGCCACCGGCCTGTCGTCGCAATCGGAGCGGTTGAAATTCGAGGTCGCGAGCTTCCTGGGATCGGTCAGAGCGGCGTAGGGGCTTCGCGCAACGCACCAACTTCCAGCCGCTGCTGTCATCACCCGCGAAAGCGGGTGATCCAGTATTCCGGAGCGGTTGTGATGGAATGGAGAAGTTGCGGCGTACTGGATACCCCGCTTTAGCCTGTCATCGGGCTCGCCGAAGGCGAGACCCGGTGGCAGGGTATGACGGTCGCAAATGCGTTGCGCGCTATGCCCGACGCGCCAAGCCCATCTCAAATCTTCTGATTATATTCGCCGACTTCGGGATGGGTGCGCAGCACCGAATCCATCGCCTCGAACAGGTCGCGCATCCGCGGCTCGGACACCGGACTTTCGACCACGACCACCAGCTCCGGCTTGTTGGACGACGCCCGCACCAGGCCCCAGCTGCCGTCCTCGACGGTGACGCGTACGCCGTTGACGGTGACGAGATCGCGAATCGCCTGCCCCGCCACCTTCTCATTTTTCTTCTGCATCGCCTCAAAATGCTTCACCACGCTGTCGACCACGCCGTATTTAGTTTCATCCGCGCAGTGCGGCGACATGGTCGGCGATGACCAGGTTTTCGGCAGTGCGTTTCTCAGATCGGCCATCGACTTGGCCGGCGCGCGGTCCAGCATCTCGCAGACCGCGATCGCCGAGAGCAGACCATCGTCATAGCCGCGGCCGAACGGCTTGTTGAAGAAGAAGTGCCCGGACTTCTCGAAACCCGCCAGCGCGCCGAGCTCGTTGGTACGGCGTTTCATGTAGGAATGGCCGGTCTTCCAATAGGTGGTCTTCGCGCCCTGCTTCCGCAGCACGGGGTCGGTGGCGAACAGCCCGGTCGACTTCACGTCGACCACAAATTGCGCATCCTTGTGGATCGCCGACATGTCGCGCGCCAGCATCACGCCGACCTTGTCGGCAAAGATCTCCTCGCCGGTATTGTCGACCACGCCGCAACGGTCGCCGTCGCCATCGAACCCCAACCCGACGTCGGCTTTATTCGCCAGCACCGCGTCGCGAATGGCGTGCAGCATTTCCATATCTTCGGGATTGGGATTGTATTTCGGAAATGTGTGATCCAGTTCGGTGTCGAGCGGCACCACCTCGCAGCCGACCGCTTCCATCACTTGCGGCGCAAACGCACCCGCGGTGCCGTTGCCGCAGGCGACCACGACCTTGAGCTTGCGCTTCAGTTTTGGACGCCTGGTCAAATCCGCGATGTAGCGCGCCGGAAAATTCTCGTGAAACTGATAGGAGCCGCCGACCTTGTTGTGGAAATCGGCGTTGAGCACAATCTCCTTCAGCCGGGTCATTTCATCGGGACCGAAAGTAAGCGGACGATTGGCGCCCATCTTGACCCCGGTCCAGCCATTGTCGTTATGCGACGCCGTCACCATCGCGACGCAGGGAACGTCGAGGTCGAACTGGGCGAAATACGCCATCGGGGTCATGCACAGGCCGATGTCGTGGACCTTGCAGCCCGCGGCCAGCAGCCCCGAAATCAGCGCGTATTTGATCGAGGCCGAATAACTGCGGAAGTCGTGCCCGGTGACGACTTCCTGCTTGACGCCGAGTTCCGCGATCAACGCGCCGAGCCCCATGCCCAGCGCCTGAACGCCCATCAGGTTGATCTCTTTGCCGAACAACCAGCGGGCGTCATATTCGCGAAATCCGGTGGCCTTCACCATCGGCTCGGATTCGTAGGCATAGGTATTGGGAACCAGCACGGGTTTCGGCTTCGGAAACATGCAAATGGCCTCGCGGTGAAACTGCTGAAATCAGTGCCTGGCAGAGCCATAGCGAATGCCGCCGCGTGGCGGAAGGCGTGACGGGCCCTTTGTGACGATTAATAATGCAGGCGAGAGGGCCGCGCCGGAGCGCCTATTGCTCCAGCACCATCATGCCGTTGGCATATTCGAAGCGCTTCAGCCTGGACAGGAACGACAGGCCAAGCAGGTTCTCCGACAGCGCCGCGTCAGGCAGCACCATGGCGTCGACGTCGCGCACCACGAGGCCGCCGACATCCACCATCGCAATCCGGGTGCGGGCCGCCTTGATGGTGCCGTTGGCGGTGGTGACCTTGGCGGTGTAATCGCCGGGCGACGGACGGAAGCCGAATTGCGCCGCCGAGCTCTCGTTCAGCGCGATCACCGACGCGCCGGTATCGACCATGAAGCCGATGCGCTGGCCGTTGATCCGGCCTTCGGTGGCAAAATGACCGCGGGCATCGTGCGGGATATTGAGCGTGCGGCCGGATGCAGGCGCGGCCATGTCGAGCGCGACGGTCTGCTGCGGAACCGTACCAGCGCGCGCGGACGCCATCTTGTCCGCCATTTGGGCCATGAAGGTGCCGAGCACGACCATGACCGCGGCAAAGATCATTATGTTACGCATCACGCACACACTCGATTCACAGCGTTTTCGAGCGAAGTGGATACCGGTTCGCGTGAAGAAAACGCGTCAAAACAAAACAGGACAAGGGATATCACCACGTCCGCCGCCAAGCCGCGACTAACGGCAATGACGGAGGCTGCTATTTCGGCCAATAGGATGAGGGAAGCGTTAACGGCTCGGGTCGTGGGCTGTGGTACTTACGTGCCCCGCGGCTTCACCCGCCGTGTCGGCATCGCGCTGGCCGGATCTTCAGGCCAGGGATGCCGGGGATAACGTCCGCGCAAATCGGAACGCACGGCGGCATAGGAGCCGCGCCAAAACCCCGGCAGATCGCGCGTCACCTGCACCGGACGGTGCGCCGGCGACAACAGTTCCAGCACCAGCGGCACCGCACCTTTCGCGATCGAGGGATGGGCGGTGAGGCCGAACAATTCCTGCAATCGGACCGCGATGGTCGGCCCCTGCTCGGCTTCGTAATCGATCGCCAATTGGGTGCCGGTCGGGGCCTCGAAATGCGTCGGCGCTTCGCGCTCCAGCCGCGCGCGCAACTCCCAGGGCAATAGCGTCATCAGCGCGTCCGACAGATCGCCGGCCGATACATCCTTCAGCGATATCTTGTCGTACAAAGCCGGCACCAGCCAGGCCTCGCGCTGCGCCGCCAGCGCGTCGTCGGAGAAATCAGGCCACTGCGATGCATCGCCTTCGGCCTTGCGCAGGAACATGACGCGGTCGCGCCATTGTTTTAGCGGCTTCGACCAGGGCAGCCGCTCAACCCCTGCCGCGATCAAGCCGTCGGCCAGCACCCGCGCGGTCTCGGCCGAAGGCGTCAACGCCATCGGGGCTTCCGATAAGGTAATCGCATGCAGCGTGCGCTTACGCCGCGCCCGCAGCGCCAGCGCGTTTCGGTCGAACAAAATCTCGTCGGCGGTTTCAATCTCGTCGGCGAAGTGCCGCTCGATGTCGGCCTGCGCGATCGGCGCCGCCAATAGAATGCGCCCTTGCGCCGCCGTTCCCGTCAGTTCCGCCACCGCGATGTAAGGCGCGCGGGCGAGCGCGGACGTCTGTTCCACCGCGGCGCCGCGTCCATTGGCAAGCACGAAACTGCCATTGCCCCGGTTGCGTGCGACGCGGTCAGGGAAGGCGAAGGCGAGCATGATGCCGGTGGTGAGTTCGTCGGCGGCTAGCGCCGAGTTCTGCGTCTCGCGTTGGCGGGAGCCTTTCTGCCCCCCTCCCCCTTGCGGGTTGGGGGTGGGGGTAACAACAACGGAAGCCGTGCCTGGAGACCCCCCACCCCGATCCTCCCCCGCAAGGGAGGAGGGAGAGGAGGCCACCTGCCCGGCCCAGCGGCGCGCGAGGCTGCGGGCGCTGGTGGCGCGTTGCGAGCGATCGCGACGGAACTGGTCAAGCCTGTATTCGAGATCGACACTGTCGCCGCCAAGGCCGCGCTCGGTCAGGATGGCCGCGATCTCGGCGGCCTCCTCGCCGGCGCCGCGGCGATGCGAATCCACAATCATGCGCGCGAGCCGCGGCGGCAGCGCCAGCGCGCGCAGGCTGTTACCCTCGGTCGTGATGCGGCCATCGCCATCCAGCGCGCCCAACTCGCGTAACAGGCTGCGCGCCTCTTTCAGCGCGGGCGCCGGCGGCGGATCGAGAAAGGCCAGTGTCGCGGGATCGCTGACGCCCCATTGCGCGAGATCGAGCACCAGCGACGACAGATCGGCGCTGAGGATTTCCGGCTGGGTGTAGGCCGCAAGCGAGGCGGTCTGCGGTTCATCC
>JBDTKZ010000056.1:0-82084 GCA_039935075.1 Bradyrhizobium sp. | reverse complement strand
GGATATGAGCCGTTACCAGGGACTGGTGGCGCTCGAAGGCGGCAGCCTGGAAGACGCCGCGCACGAATATTTCATGCGCTCGGAACAGATTCCGACCCGGGTGCGGCTTGCGGTCGGCGAGGAATGGCGCGGCGGCGAAGGCGATGGGCCAAAACATCGCTGGCGTGCCGGCGGCATGCTGCTGCAGTTCCTGCCGAAGGCGCCGGAGCGGGCGCGACAGCGCGATCTCGATCCGGGCGATGCGCCGGAAGGCGCCATCACGCATACTGTCGAGGAAGATGACGCCTGGGTCGAAGGCCAGTCGCTGATCTCGACCGTCGAGGATGTCGAACTGATCGATCCGGATCTGTCGGGCGAGCGGCTGTTGTATCGGCTGTTTCACGAGCGCGGCGTGCGGGTGTTTCCGCCGCTGCCGTTGCGCGCGCAATGCTCCTGCTCGCGCGATGCGGTGTCGTCGATGCTGAAAAGTTTTGCGCCGGGCGACCGCGCCGACATGGTGAAGGACGGCAAGGTGGTCGTGACCTGCGAGTTCTGCTCATCGGTCTATGCGTTCACGCCGGACGAAGCCGGCGTGGAGTAGCGATGCGGCCTCGCGCATTAGTCGGTATGCGGGTCTATGCGGCCCGAGATCCCGGGTTCGCGCTAAGCGCGCCCCGGGATGACGCGCTGGGCGCGGGTCAATTCAGCACCCGCTTGCTGTCGGGGCTGTCGAGCGAAAACGTCGGCACGTCGATTTCAAACCGCTCGCCGCTTTCGCTGACCATCTGGTAGCTGCCGGTCATGAAGCCCGAGGTGGTCGGCAGCGGGACGCCTGAGGTGTATTCGAAGCGTTCGCCCGGCGCGAGCACCGGCTGCTCGCCGATCACGCCCTCGCCGCGCACTTCCTGCTTGCGGCCGGTGGCGTCGGTGATGATCCAATGCCGCGTTCGCAACTGCACCGTCTCCTTGCCGGAGTTGGTGATGACGATGGTGTAGGACCAGAAATACTCGGATTTTTCCACCGACGAGCGTCCCGGCAGGAAATTCGGCTCGACGGTCACTTCGATCTGGCGGGTAATGGCGCGGTACATGCGGGCGGGCTCTCGCAAAAATTGGACATCATCATAACGAAAAGTTCCGCCAGAACCAATCGCCCGGCCTGCGGAGCCGGCATCGATGGTGCCTGCCATCGCGGTTTGAACATAGTTCCGGCCTAAATCGCCGCCCGCGCGGTGTTAAATGCCCGTAACTTGCTTGCATCCCCGGGGCCAGTACACTCCGGTATCGTCTTTCGTGTCGTGCAAGCGCGTAAACAGCCACCCCCTGTTCCAGACGGTTCCAGATGACGTCCGTTGCCGATCGAATAGCCGGACCACCGCTTGCGGGCGCCACGGAGGTGGTGGCGCAGGACGCTGCGCCGGCCGCGACTTCGGCTCCGCTGATTTCGGCGGCCCCGGTCAGCGAGCGCGAGCTGCGGCTCGATCTGTTTCGCGGGCTGGCGCTGTGGCTGATCTTCATCGATCATTTGCCGCCCAACGTTCTGACCTGGCTGACGCTGCGCAATTACGGATTCAGCGACGCCACCGAAATCTTCATTTTTATCTCCGGCTATACCGCGGCGTTCGTGTATGGCCGTGCGATGCGCGAGGCCGGCTTCGTGGTCGCGACCGCGCGGATCCTGCGCCGGGTCTGGCAGATCTATGTCGCGCATGTGTTCCTGTTCACGATCTTCCTCGCGGAAATTTCCTACGTCGCGACCAGTTTCGAGAACCCGCTCTATACCGAAGAAATGGGGATCATGGATTTCCTCAAGCAGCCGGATGTCACCATCGTCCAGGCGCTGCTGTTGCGATTCCGCCCCGTCAACATGGATGTGCTGCCGCTCTACATCGTGCTGATGCTGTTCCTGCCGTTCATCCTCTGGCTGATGAAGTGGAAACCCGATCTCACGCTGGCCCTGTCGGCGCTGCTCTATGCCGTCACCTGGCAGTACGATCTGTACCTGAGCGCCTATCCGAACGGCGTCTGGGCCTTCAATCCGTTCGCATGGCAATTGCTGTTCGTGTTCGGCGCCTGGTGCGCGCAGGGCGGCGCCAAGCGGATGTCGCGGATCCTGGCGTCGCGGATCACGCTGTGGCTGTCGCTGGCCTATCTGTTCGCAGCGTTCTGCGTCACTTTGACCTGGTATATGCCGCAGCTCAGCTTCCTGATGCCGCGCTGGCTCGAGCAATGGATGTATCCGATCGACAAGACCGATCTGGACGTGCTTCGGTTCGCTCATTTCCTGGCGCTGGCGGCGGTCACCGTGCGCTTCCTGCCCAAGGACTGGGCCGGCCTGAAGTCGCGCTGGCTACGGCCGCTGATCCTGTGTGGGCAGCATTCGCTGGAGATCTTCTGTCTTGGCGTGTTCCTGGCGTTTGCGGGGCATTTCGTGCTGGCCGAGCTTCCCGGCGGCGCATGGTTGCACGCCCTCGTCAGCGTCTCCGGAATCGTCATCATGTCCGCGGCCGCATGGCTGTTTTCATGGTACAAGCATTCAGCCGACAAAGGTGCTGCGCGGACAAAAAGCACCATCGGCAACGCGGATATGGCAGGGGGAAGCTTATGAGATCCGGCCCGGGCGCCGTCTCGATAGCTGTTTTTGGGTTGGCGCTGCTGGCCGGTATTTTGACCGCGGCCCCGGCGCGCGCCGAGGATTCTCCGCAGACGCCGCCGCAGGCCTCGCCACAAGCCACGCCGCAGAGCTGTGACGTGCCAGCCTATCTACTGGCCACCGAGAGTGCGCTTCCCAAGGTGACGGAGGCGGTCAAGGCCGGCCATTCGCTGGACATCCTGGTGATCGGCAGCCGCTCCTCGACCATTCCGTCGTTGGAAGCGAGTGCCTATCCCGCGCGGCTGCAGGCGTCGCTGAAAGACCGGCTGCCCGCGATTACGGTTAACGTATCCGTAGAACTACAGGCCAAGAAGACCTCCGAAGAGGTCGCCGCCGAACTTGTTAAGCTGATGGAAGACAAGAAGCCTACTTTGGTCATCTGGCAGACCGGCACGGTCGATGCTATGCGATCGATCGATCCCGATGATTTTCGTGGCGCGGTCGACGACGGCGTTGCTGCGATGCAAAAAGCCGGAACCGACGTGGTATTGATGAATCTGCAATATAGCCCGCGCACGGAATCGATGATTTCCGCGCCGCCTTACCTGGATAATATGCGCGTGGTGGCGCAGCAATATGACGTTCCGCTGTTCGACCGTTTCGCCATCATGCGGCAATGGAATGACTCTGGAGATTTTGATTTTTTCAGCGCTTCGCACGGCCTCGATCTTGCCAAGCGCGTTCACGATTGCCTTGGTCGTGCGCTGTCGAAATTTGTGATCGACGCGGCGCATCTCGAAACGGCCCAGCAGAACTAGGGTTTGGCGTTAATGCATTCTGACCGGCCTTTTCTTGCCAGGGTATCTTTTGCCAGGATATTTTCTGCCAGAATATTTTCTGCTCAGTCGTCGGTTGTCATGACTTCGCTGATCGCGGTCGCCATGTTGCTGGCGCCGGCGATGATGCTGCCCGCGCGCGCTCAGGCCGCCCAGCAGGCGACGCTGTCCGACAGCGCTAAACTGGATGCTACCAAGCCGGGCACGGCCAATTCAGACATCGCAAAAGCGCCTGCTTCCCAAATCACTAATGCGGGTGGAGCTGTATCGGTCGATCAGCCGGGGCCGGCACCGCAAAAGAGCCTCACCTCGAAGGCGATCGACAAGGTCAAGCAGGTTGCGAAATCGGCCAGCGACATCTTCAGCCGCGTTCCGTGCCTGCCGCCGAAGGGCAGCCCCAAATCGATGGGATCGCTGCCGCATGTCGCTGGAAAGCTCGCCGCGGGGCAGCCGGTGGTGATCGTCGCGTTCGGATCGTCATCGACGCAAGGCTACGGCTCGTCGTCGCCTGAATTCAATTATCCCAACCGGCTGGCGGCGCAGCTGCACCGGAAATATCCGGGTGCCGACATCACCGTGCTCAATCACGGCGTCGGCGGCGAGGATGCGCCCGAAATGATGAAGCGGCTGCAGACCTCGGTGATCGATGCCAGGCCGGATCTGGTGATCTGGCAGGTCGGCACCAACGCCGTGTTGCGCAACCTCGATCCGGCGGACACCGCCAGGATGGTCGAGGACGGCGTCGCGCGCATTCAGGGGGCCGGGGCCGATCTGGTGCTGGTCGATCCGCAATATTCTCCACGGGTGACCGAGCACGGCGAACGCGCCAGCAAGATGGTGAAGTTGCTCGGCAGGGTCGCCGAGCTTCGTCACGTCGGAATTTTTCCGCGCTTCGAGGTGATGCGCGAATGGCATGACCAGCAGTCGCTTCCGATCGACAGCTTCGTGATATCAGACGGCCTGCATATGAACGATTGGGGTTACGCCTGTTTCGCCCAGTTGCTCGGTGATGACATCATCGAATCGGTGGGACAGATCAGGCTCGGCGTCAACGTCCCGTCCGCCGTGCAGAGATACCGGCCGATGTGATGAGGTGCGAATAGCGAGCCGCGAATAGAGCTGTTCTTCTACTCGCTACTCGCCATTTGCTCTTACGCTTTCTCCAGCGCCTGCTGCAGATCCTCGATCAGATCGTCGCGGTGCTCGAGGCCGACCGAGAGCCGGACGAAGCCTTCGCTGATGCCGAGTTCGGCACGCAGCTCAGGGGCCAGCCGTTGATGCGTGGTGGTGGCCGGATGGGTCACGAGGCTCTTGGCGTCGCCAAGATTGTTGGAAATCCGTGACACTTTCAGTGCGTTGAGCACGCGGAACGTCGCGGCCTTGCCGCCCTTGACCTCGAACCCGACCAGCGTGGAGCCGGCGCGCATCTGCTTCTTCACCAAAGCGGCTTGCGGATGATCGGCGCGGCCCGGATAGACCAGCCGTGAGATTTTCGGATGCTGTGCCAGCACGTCGGCGATGGCGGCAGCACTTTCGGTCTGCGCGCGGACGCGAACGGCCAGCGTCTCCAATCCCTTCAGCAGCACCCAGGCGTTGAACGGCGATATCGAGGGTCCGGTCTGGCGCAGGAAGTTATGCAGGTGCTCGGTGATGAAGGCTTCGGAGCCGAGGATCATGCCTCCGAGGCAGCGACCCTGGCCGTCGATATGCTTGGTCGCGGAATACACCACAACGTCGGCGCCGAGCGACAACGGGCTCTGCCAGATCGGCGTCGCGAACACATTGTCGACGATCAGCCGGGCGCCGCCCTGATGCGCGATCTCGGCGATGGCGCCGATATCGAGTACGTCGAGGGTCGGATTGGTCGGACTCTCCAGGAAACAGCTTTTGGTATTGGGCCGCATCGCCTTGCGCCACTGATCGAGATCGAGGCCGTCGACCAGGGTCGATTGAATGCCGTAGCGCGGCAGCAGATCTTCCACCACATAGCGGCATGAGCCGAACATCGCCTTCGCGGCGACCACGTGGTCGCCGGCTTTCAGCGGCGCCAGGATCGCGGCTGTTACGGCGGCCATGCCGGTCGCGGTCGAGCGGCCGGCCTCGGCGCCTTCGAGCTCGATCATGCGGCGCTCGAACATCCCGATCGTCGGATTGGAATAGCGCGAATAGATGTAGCCGGGGTCTTCGCCCTTGAACCGCGCTTCGCACTGTTCCGCGGTGTCGTAGACATAGCCCTGGGTGAGAAACAGCGCCTCTGACGTTTCACCGAATTCGGACCGCAAGGTCCCGGCGTGGACCAGCCTGGTTTCGGGACGGTAGTGGGCGGTGGGTGATACGACTTTTTTAGCCTCAGACATGTGACCTCCATCGTGACCACCTTGAGATGGTCACAAAAAAACCGGCCTGGAAAAAAATTCCAAAAGGCCGGGATCACACGTGTCCCCGGCCTGTTTAGCGACTTATTTAACGTGGCTGCAAGCCGGCCGGCTCAAATCACCACGGGATAAGTCATGCTCTTATTCCGTCGCGCCCTTTCCGTCAAGGCGGCCATCGGATAACCCGTAAAAGCCCTTAAATTCAGGGTTTGGGTGACATTCGGGCCATCCTTCAGGGAATTACGCTGTGTCGTTTACGCTGCCGCCGGACGCCAACGGAATCCTGCCCGACCGCATGATCGCGGCGATGGCGGATGCCGGCCTCATTCTGCCGGCCTATCCGTTCGTCGAAAGCCAGATCCAGCCGGCAAGCCTCGATTTGCGGCTCGGCGATATCGCCTACCGGGTGCGGGCGAGCTTTCTGCCGGGGCCGGGCGCCACGGTGGCCGAGCGCATTGACGAATTGAAGCTGCACGAAATCGATCTCAGCGACGGCGCCGTGCTGGAGACCAATTGCGTCTACATCGTGCCGCTGCTCGAGAGCCTGGCGCTGCCGCCGGAAATCGTCGCCGCCGCCAATCCGAAAAGCTCGACCGGGCGGCTCGACGTGTTCACGCGCGTGATCGCCGACGGTACGCGGCGCTTCGACATGATCGGCGCGGGCTATCACGGGCCGCTGTATGCCGAGATCAGTCCGAAGACATTTCCGGTGCTGCTGCGCGAGGGATCGCGGCTCTCGCAGGTGCGCTTTCGCGTCGGCGACGCCATCCTGAGCGCCGATGAACTCGACGCGCTGCACGAGGCCGAACGGCTGGTCGATATCGACGACGCCGATCTCGCCAATGGCGTGGCGCTGAGCGTCGATCTGTCCGGCGAAAACGCCAGTGGGTTTGTCGGCTATCGCGCCAAGCGCCACACCGGCGTGGTCGATATCGATCGCCGCGGCGGCTATGCGGCCGGCGAATTCTGGGAGCCTATCGCGGCGCGGCCCGATGGCAGCCTGATTCTCGATCCCGGCGAGTTCTATATCCTGGCCTCCAAGGAGGCCGTGCAGGTGCCGCCGGATTATGCCGCCGAGATGGTGCCGTTCGATCCCCTGGTCGGCGAATTCCGGGTGCATTATGCCGGCTTCTTCGATCCGGGCTTCGGTTATGCCGGCGCCGGCGGACAGGGATCGCGCGCGGTGCTGGAAGTGCGCTCGCGCGAAGTGCCGTTCATTCTCGAGCACGGCCAGATCGTCGGCCGGCTGGTCTATGAGAAGATGCTGGCGCGTCCCGATGCGATGTACGGCCAGCGCATCGGCTCCAACTACCAGGCCCAGGGCCTAAAACTCAGCAAGCATTTTAAGGTTTAGCCGGCAGCACGACCCTCCGGCCGCGAGAGACAAGCCGGTTCCTTCTTGCTAAACCAAGCGGGATGAGCATTTCCGTCCACCCCGACACGGCGCAGGGCCGAACGCTGGATGCATCCGGCGGCGCGGCGGTGACGCCTCAGGCGGGAACGCCTGCCACCAAAATCCGCAGCCGGCTGTTTACCAAATATGTCGCGCTGTTCGTCGCGGTGGTCGGCATTGCGCTGCTATCCAACGGGATTTTCGAGGTTTTCCTCTATTATCGCGAGCACAAGGCGGTCCTGATCCGGATTCAGCATGAACAGGCGGAGGCCGCGGCGGCGAAAATCAGCCAGTTCGTCAAGGAGATCGAGAGCCAGCTCGGCTGGACCACGCAACTGCCATGGTCGGCGGGCTCGATCGAGCAGCGCCGGTTCGATGCGTTGCGGCTGCTGCGCCAGGTGCCGGCCATTACCGAACTGGCCCAGGTCGATTCCACCGGAAAAGAGCGCCTGCGGGTTTCGCGGCTGGCCATAGACGTGCTGGACTCCGGGCTTGACCTCTCCAAGGATCCGAAATTCACGCAAGCCGTCGCCAACAAGGTCTATTACGGGCCGGTCTATTTCCGCCGCGAGTCCGAGCCCTACATGACGCTGGCGCTGGCCGGCACCCGCAAGGACGCCGGCGTCAGCATTGCCGAGGTCAATCTGAAGCTGATCTGGGACGTGGTCTCGCAGATCAAGGTCGGTGAGCACGGCCACGCCTATGTGGTCGGCGAGCAGGGCCGCCTGATCGCGCATCCCGATATCAGCCTGGTGCTGCGCAACACCGACATGTCGAAACTGGCACAGGTGCAGGCCGCGCGGTCCGGCATGGCCGACCCGACCTCGGAAGCGATGAATATCCAGGGGCAAGAGGTGTTGACGGCGTCGGCGCCGATCGCGCCGCTCGGCTGGACCATGTTCGTCGAGCTTCCGGTCGAGGAAGCCTATGCCTCGCTGTATCTGGCGCTGCAGCGCCTTGCGATCGTGCTGGCGGGGGCATCGATCTTCGCGGTGCTGGCCGGAATGTTTCTGGCCCGCCGCATGGTGGTCCCGATCCAGGCATTGCGGGCCGGCGCGGAGCGGATCGGCGGCGGCGATTTCAGCCAGCGCATCAACATCAAGACCGGTGATGAACTGGAAGGCCTCGCCAACCAGTTCAACGACATGGGTGCGCGGCTGCAGGAATCCTATGCCGACCTCGAGAACAAGGTCGAGCAGCGCACGGCGGAATTAACCGAGTCACTGCAGCACCAGACGGCGACCTCGGACGTGCTGCAAGTCATCAGCCGCTCGCCTGGTGATCTGGATCCGGTGTTCCAGACGATCCTGGAGCGCGCGACCAAAATTTGCGACGCAAAATTCGGTCTGCTGCTTCTGTTCGAAAATGACCGCTTTCGTTGCGTATCGGTGCTGAACTTGCCGCCTGCCTTTGCAGAAACCTTCAGTCGCGTCCCGGTTATTGCCCCGCCGCCGTCCGATCCGTTGGGCCGGCTCGCCTCGACCCACCGGCTTATTCACGTTACGGACGTCAGGCTGGAGCCGGATTACCTGGCGGGTTTTCCACCGATCGTGGAACTGGCAGAACTGGGCGGCGCACGGACCATGCTTCTCGTACCGATGCTGAGGGAAGATAACCTCGACGGCGTGATCGCGATTTTTCGGCAGGACGTTCGTCTCTTCACCGACAAGCAGATCGCTCTGGTGACGAGCTTCGCCAGCCAGGGCGTTATCGCGATTCAGAATGCGCGGCTGCTCAAGGAATTGCGCGAACGCACCGACGACCTGACCGAATCCCTGCAGCAGCAGACCGCCACCGCCGACGTGCTCAAGGTCATCAGCCGCTCGGCATTCGACCTGAAATCGGTTCTGACGACGCTGACGGAATCGGCCAAGGCGCTGTGCGGTGCATCGCTCGGCATCATTTCCCTGCGCGAGGGCGAGGTCATGCGGTTGCAGGCCGAATCCGGCTGCCCGCGGGCCTTCATCGATTTCATGCAGGCCAACCCTATCAGGGCCAACCGCGACACCATTACCGGCCGCGTCTTCATGGACGGCAAGCCTGTCCACGTGCCGGATGTGCAGGCCGACCTCGAATACAATTTTGGCCAGGCTCCCGCGATCGGCCTTTACAGGGCGGTGCTCGCGGTGCCCCTGATGCGCGACGGCGCGGTCGAAGGCACCCTGTTGCTGGGAAGACCGGAGCCCGGACCCTTCAGCCAGCGCCAGATCGATCTGGTGCAGACCTTTGCCGACCAGGCCGTCATCGCCATCGAAAACGTGCGCCTGTTCGAACAGGTGCAGCAGCGCACCAGTGAGCTGTCGCTGTCGCTTGAGGATCTTCGCACCGCGCAGGATCGGCTGGTGCAGACCGAGAAGCTGGCTTCGCTCGGCCAGCTCACCGCCGGCATCGCGCATGAAATCAAGAACCCACTCAATTTCGTCAACAATTTCTCGGCGCTCTCCGCCGAATTGATCGACGAGCTCAACGAGGTGCTCAAGCCCGCCGCGCTCGATGACAAGACGCGGGAGGAGATCGACGAGCTGACGCATATGCTGAAGGGCAATCTTGAAAAAGTCGTGCAGCACGGCAAGCGCGCCGACTCCATTGTCAAGAACATGCTGCTGCATTCGCGGGAGGGCTCCGGCGAACACCGCCCGGCCGACATCAACGCGATCGTCGAGGAAAGCCTCAACCTGGCCTACCACGGCGCGCGCGCTGAAAAGCCCGGGTTCAACATTACCCTGCAGCGCGATTTCGACCCCTCAGCCGGCCTGATCGATCTGTATCCGCAGGAGATCACGCGGGTATTGCTCAATCTGGTCTCGAACGGCTTTTATGCCGCCAACAAGCGCAAGGAATCCGGCGAGGAGGGTTTCGAGCCGGTGCTGAGCGCAACCACCAAAAATCTCGGTAACAGCGTCGAAATCCGCATCCGCGACAATGGCACGGGCATCCCGCCGGAAGTGAAGGAGAAGATGTTCAATCCCTTCTTCACCACCAAGCCGGCGGGCGAGGGCACCGGGCTTGGCCTGTCGATGAGCCATGACATCATCGTCAAGCAGCACGCCGGCAAGATCGACGTCGTTACCGAACCGGGCGTGTTTACCGAATTCATCATTGCGCTGCCGCGAACAGGTGCGGCGCAGGGAATCGCTGGAGGCAGGAATTGAGCGTGTACATACTCGTCGTCGACGACGAGCCCGACGTTGAAGCTTTGTTTCGTCAACAGTTCCGCCGCGACCTCAAGTCCGGCCGCTTCACGATGGAGTTCGCCCCGTCGGCGCCCGCGGCCCTGCTGCGCGCCGCCGAAATCAGGGATCCGTCGCTGATCCTGATCCTGTCCGACATCAACATGCCGGGCATGAGCGGCCTCGAAATGCTGCCGAAGGTCCGGGCCGAGCGGCCCGACGTTCCCGTGATCATGATAACCGCCTATGGCGATGCCGAAACACGGCGCAAGGCGATCGAGCAAGGCGCGGTCGGGCTGTTGACCAAACCGATCGACTTCGCGCTGCTGCGTCACGAAATCGACGCCAGGCTCGGGCAGGCCGCATGACCGCAACCATCCTCGTTGTCGATGACGAGCCCGATCTGGAAGCGCTGGTGCTGCAGAAGTTCCGCAAACAGATCCGCGAAGGCGCGGTCGCGTTCGTGTTCGCCCATGACGGCATCGAGGCGCTGGCTTCGATCGAGCAGCACCCGCATGTCGATATGGTGGTGTCCGACATCAACATGCCGCGGATGGACGGCCTGTCGCTGCTGCAGAAGCTGCAGGAGGCCGAGGACAAGAAATCGACCATCATCGTCTCCGCCTATGGCGACATGAGCAACATCCGCACCGCGATGAATCGCGGCGCATTCGATTTTCTGACCAAGCCGATCGATTTCGGCGATCTCGAACTGACCATCGACAAGACCATCCGTCACGTCGAGATGATGCGCGAGGCGCGTCGCCGGCAGGCCGAGGCCGAGCGGGCACACGCCTCGCTGTCGCGGTATTTCTCGCCGCAGATTGCGAGCCGGCTGGCCTGCGATGGCGAAGCCGACGGCATGGCGGTGCATTGGCGCGAGATCGCGACCATCTTCACCGACATCACAAGCTTCACCTCGCTGGTCGAGAGCGCGACGCCGGAGGTGTTGGGAGCGCTGCTCAACGAATATGTCGGCGGCATGACCGATGTGGTATTCTCGCATGAAGGCACGGTCGCCAAGATCATCGGCGACGCCATCCAGGTTCTGTTCAACGCGCCGGGGGAGCAGCCGGATTACGCGACGCGCGCGATCGCCTGCGCCCATGATCTCGACGTCTGGGCGGAAGGATTCCGCGAACGCTGGAAATCCAAAGGCGTGAATTTCGGCGCCACGAGGATCGGCGTTCATGCCGGTCCGGCGCTGGTCGGCAATTTCGGCGGCAGCCGCTTCTTCGACTACACGGCCTATGGCGACACCATCAATACCGCGGCACGGCTGGAATCCGCCAACAAGTATCTGGGCACCCGCATTTGCGTCAGCGCTTCGGCCGCCGAGGGCGCCGAGAAATTCCAGGGGCGTCCGGTGGGGGACCTCGTGCTGCGTGGCCGCAGCGAGCCGCTGCGGGCCTATGAGCCGCTGATATCGGAGCGTTTCGATGCGCCCGTGACGGCGCAATATTCCGAGGCGTTCGCCAAGCTCGAAGCCGGCGATGTCGCGGCGATGCCGGCCTTTGCCGCTTTGGTCGGCCTGCATGCCGACGACGCGCTGGCCGGCTTCCATTTGCGGCGGCTGCTCAATGGCGCCAAGGGCGTCCGCATGCAGCTGGAATAGCGGCTTGCCGCGAGAACAAATGAGGGTGCCCTATGCGACGTCGTGAATTCATCGGTTCGCTCGCCGGCGCCGCGCTGCTCGGCGCGCGCACCGCACTAGCCCAGACGCCGGGCAAGACCTACCGGCTCGGCACGTTCCATCCGGCAACGCCGATGACCGAGGCCACCCCGTTCGGCAAGATCATCGTCAGGGTGCTGGCCCAGCACGGTTACGTGCTCGGACAGAACCTGACCCTGGAAGCCCGCAGTTCGCTGGGCGACAATTCAAAAATCCCGGCCGAACTGCAGCAATTGAAAGCCCGTGACGTGGATGCGATCCTGGTCGTCGGCTTTCCGGCCGCGCTGGCCGCAAAGTCGATCGGCGTTCCGATCGTCGGCGCCACCGGCCTCGGCGATCCCGTTGCCACCGGCCTGATCCAGAGTTCGGCCCATCCCGGCGGCAACATTACCGGGATTTCCGATGTCGCCGCCGTGTTGACGACCAAGCGGCTGTCGCTGCTGAAACAACTGTCGCCGAAACTCCACAAGGTGGCGATGCTGTGGAACAAGGATGATCTCGGCATGACATTGCGCTACCAGGCTTCGGCTGATGTCGCGAAGTCGATCGGGATCGAGGTGCAGGCGGTCGGCGTCCGCGAGCCCGACGATTTCAACGAGGCCTTCGACATGATGGGCCGCGATATGCCGGATGGCATTCTGATGGTCGCCGACGCCTTGACCGTTCTCAATCGCAAGCGCGTGTTCGAGTTCGCCAATGCGCGGAAATTGCCGGCGATTTATGAATTCGATTTCCTCGTGCGCGACGGCGGGTTGATGTCCTACGGCCCCGATGTGACGGAATCGTTCGAGCGCGCTGCCGCGCTGGTCGCTCGCGTGTTCGGCGGCGCGAAGCCCGCCGACCTGCCGTTCGAACAGCCGACCATGTATCCGTTCGCGCTTAACCTGAAGGTCGCCAAAAGCATCGGCCTTGAAATTCCTCCGACCTTGCTGGCCCTGGCCGACGAAGTGTTCGAATAGATCGGGGGTCCCAAAGATCCGAGCCGTTGGCTCGCGGAATAGAGCCGATAACGACGACAACGACGAGAGGCAACATGGGGGACGGGGAAGATCAGGCGCAGCAGGCGCAATGGCGGAGGTGGCGCGACGTCGCCGACCTCTATCACGCCTATTTCACCGGGCTGATCCTCACCGTGGTGAGCCGGCGCGGCACCGCCGACGCCGCGGAATTCATGTTCCGGGTGTTTCGCCGCCAGCAGCAGGAGCGTTTCCTGCCGGGCCTCGAAAAGCTCGGCCTCAGCCATCTGCCGCCGGCGGTGGCGGCGGCGCAGTATCATTATCTCTCGAACTGGATCGGCGGCGTCCATGTCGAATACATGTACGAGTCCGACCGCAAGGCCTGGATCCGCTATCCGCCGCCGCGCTGGATCTGGCGCGGCACCGCGATCTGCGGCGTGCCGGGTGAAGTCTCGCGTGCGATGCTGCGGGGATGGCATGCCAACAACGGCGTTACACTGGGCCACCCGAACATGGGCTTTGTCTGCACCAAGCAAAGCGTCGATGGTCAGGATGGGCTCGAAGGCTATTATTGCGAATACGACCATCCGCTCGATCCGGATCAGCGGCTGGTGTTCGCCCGGCATCTCGAGGCGCCCTTGTTCGATGCCGACAAGGCGCCCGCGCTGCCGGTCGCCAGCTGGCCGAAGCCGCGGCTTGAAAAAGCCTATCGCAACTACGCGATGGAATATGTCCGCACCGCCGCGCCCGCGATGGTGCAATTGTTCGGACCCGAGGATGCCGGCTATTTACTGCATCTGACCGGCAGGCTGATCGGCATGCAGTATTTCGACGAGATCGCCGCAAGCCTTTCGATCGGCAGGGGCGACGCCAAAAATTTTGCGGCGTTCCTCCGCGCGCTGTTCGAGGCGCAAGATGATGTTGCTGATGTCACCGTATCAGCCGAATCCGGCGGCACGAGCGAGATCCGGCAACAAAGCTGGAAGCTGATGGCCGATGTCGGCGATTATCATCCGGCCTGCGCCAGGGTGCTCGACGGCTTGTTCGAGGGCCTGGCTGCCGGCTGCGGCCGTCACATCGCGGTTCACCGGCATCCATCGGCCGCCGGCAAGCCGCCGTTTGTCTGGTCGATTGGCTGACCGAAAGGTTCAGCTTCGCATATCCAGCGGTTGCAGGCGGCCCATGCGCCTGACGCAGGTGGCGACTGCGTGCCCTGTGCTAGGAACAGGGCCCGCGCGGCTGACCAGATCGCGCGCTTTTGGGAGAGGAAATGTCCGATATCGCGGTCGCCGAAATTCCCGTAGACGACGGCGAACAATCGCTTCCGGGCCAATCTCTTCCAGGGATCGCTGCGCCGGCGAGGAACGCGCTGGTCGATGGCCCGATCCTGCGCACGCTGCTGCGGCTGGCGTGGCCCAATGTGATCGCGCTCAGCGCTGGCACCTGCGTGGTGATTGCCGAGACCTCCTATATCGGCCGGCTCGGCGTGGAATCGCTGGCCGCGATGGCGCTGCTGTTTCCCTGCGTGATCCTGACCATGACCATGTCCGGCGGTGCGATGGGCGGTGGCGTCGCCTCGTCGATCGCGCGTGCGTTGGGGGCGGGCGATCTTGATCGTGCGTCGACCCTGGCGTCGCACGCGATTCTGATCGGGCTCGGCTTCGGACTGACCTTCACGCTGGGCATGCTGATTTTCGGCCCTCGTTTGCTGGAATTGCTCGGTGGCCGCGGCAATGTGCTGGCGAACGCGATCGGCTACGCGCAGATTTTCTTTGGCGGCGCGGTGCTGCCCTGGCTGATGAATACGACGACGGGAATCCTGCGCGGCACCGGCAACATGAAATTGCCGTCGCTGCTGATCCTCAATTCGGCGGTCTGCCAGATCATTCTTGGCGGCACGCTCGGCCTTGGCCTTGGGCCGATCCCGCAATTCGGCATGCGCGGCGTCGCTGCCGGTTCGTTGATCTCCTATACGATCAGCCTCTCGATCCTGTGGTGGTATCTGCTTTCGGGCAGAGCCCGCGTCGCGCCCAAAATCAGGGGGCTTCGAATCCAGCGGGCGATGTTTGTCGACATCCTCAAGGTCGGCCTGATCTCCTGCTTCTCGCCGCTGCAATCGGTGCTGACGATCAGCATCTTCACCCATCTACTGGCGAGATTCGGCACCGCGATCCTCGCCGGTTACGGCATCGGCGCGCGCCTGGAATTCATGCTGACCTCGATCGCGTTCGCGGTCGGCATCGCCTCGGTGCCGATGATCGGCATGACGATCGGCGCGGGCTGCATCGCGCGGGCGCGACGGATTGCCTGGGTCGCGGGCACGATCTCGTTCGTCTCGGTCGGGCTGATCGCGACCATCATCGCGATCTTTCCCGATCTCTGGGTCAATCTGTTCACCGATGATTCCAGCGTGCGTGCCGCCAGTCATCAATATCTGTCGACCGCGGCGCCGATGTACGCGTTCATCGGGCTCGCCAGTTCGATGTATTTCTCATCGCAGGGTGCGGCCAAGGTGCTCGGGCCGGTGCTGGCGCAAACCGCGCGGCTATTGTTCATCGGCGTCGGCGGCTGGTGGCTCTCCACCCATGATGCGACCGCCCAGAATTTCTTCTCGCTGGCAGCCGCGTCGATGGTCGTGCTCGGCACCTTGTCGTCGCTCAGCGTCGTGCTGACGCGATGGGGACCGAAGGGCGGGGCTGTGCCGCGCATACGGCCTGCATTGTCTTAAACAAGATCAGTGTCGCCGGTGATGGCCACCGCTGCCGCGCGTCACGGTTTTGTCGGCGGACTCATGCCGCGCGCGCGGCGGTGAAGTCGACATTGAGACGCCAGCTTGCGCCGCCGTCGACTGAAATTTCGCCGCGCCATCGAAACGAGCTTTCACTGATTTCCGAAAAGCTCCAGCGGATCAAATGGCCGTCCGGCCGGGTGCCGAGCTGCACGATATCGCGGTCTTGGGCGCGGCCGATCATATCAAGGAAATTCCGCGTCACCGGATCGCTCCATTGGATCCGCCAGGCGTCGAGGTCGGGATCGTAGATCCGCAGCGTGGTGCCGTAGCTGTTGACGTTGGCCGCGGCGTCGCCCCGGCGCCATTCGCCGCGCGGCGGCACGATCCAGACATCCTGGATCGCGCGGCCCTCCAGCGCCCAGCCGAAATGCCATTCACCCCGGCGCCGGCGCGGCGTGCCATCGCCAGCGAATTGCGTGACATCGAGGGTCCAGGAGCCGACGAACTGTCCGTAGAGGTCCATCTTGCCGGCGCGGTCGGCCGCCGGTCCGTCCGCGCCAAGCGCATCGAGAAAGGCTGATGCGCTCATGCGGTATCTCCGAACGCGCTCTGCATCGCCGATACGCCGAGATCCATCTGGCCGCTGATATAGGGCGCGATGTCGTTCGGCAGCACGTCGACGATCCAGCTCACCTGGCTGCGCGCAGGACCATCTTCGAAGACTTGCACCGACGCGCTGTAATGCGTCACGCGTTCGCTGACGATGGCATAGACCAGCCGCCGCCGCGCCTCGTCGCAATCGACCAGCAGTTCTCGCGCCACATTGCCATTGGCAAAGGTGACGATGCGGGCGCCGTCCTCAAGCCGGGTGTCGACGACAAAGCCCGGTGCTAACAGATGCACCGCGCCGAAATCGCGCACCGCCGCCCAGACGCGGTCGGGATCGGCGTTGATGGGAATGTTTTTGTGAATGGAGGCCATGGGCGATCCTTTGATGCGTCATCCTGAGGTGCGAGCTCTTGCGAGCCTCGAAGGATGTTGAAGGCGTACTTGCGGCCATCCTTCGAGACGCGCGCACCGGACGGCGCGAGTGCGCCGCCCGGAGCGCGCTCCTCAGGATGACGATGACATATGTGGTTGCGGCTTTGCGTTACGCGCAAACGGCCTCGACATTATTTCCGTCGGGATCGATCAAAAACGCCGCGAAATAGGTCGGGCTGTAGTCGGCGCGTGGGCCCGCGGCGCCGTTGTCGCGGCCGCCGGCCTTCAGGCCCGCGGCATGAAATTTCTGGACGGCGGCGTGATCGGGGGCGCGGAATGCGATGTGGGTGCCCGCGCCGGTGACCGGCTTGTGCGCGTAAAGCCAGAGCGCCGGCGCGTCCTTTGGCCCGAAACCGGCGCCGGTCTTGTCGCGAGAACACAAGACATAGCCAAGCGGCGCCAGCGCTTCCGTGTAGAACCGCACACTGGCGTCGAGATTTCCGACTTTTAATCCGAGATGGTCGTACATGATGAACTCCAATCAGGGCGCGTCCGATCGCGCCGTCCGGAGTTCACCCTATTCAGTGCAGGCCGAGCCGTTCTTGGAAAATCTTGCGGTCGCCGCGCGAGGCCCGGCGGAATTTCAACGGCGACACGCCCGCGGCGCGGTGGAAGGTGCGTACGAAATTGGAGAGATCGCCGAAGCCGACGTCATAGGCCACTTCGGTAATCGAGCGATCCTCGTCGGTCAGCCGCCGCGCGGCGTGGCGCAGCCGCGAGCGAACCAGATATTGGTGCGGGGTGACGCCGAGTACGCCGGCAAACAGCCGCAGGAAGTGAAACAGGCTGATATCGGCCTGGCGCGCGGCCTGCTCCAGGTCGATCGCCTCATGCGAATGCGCATCGATCCAGAGTGCAGCCTCGACCGCACGGCGGCGGTCGCGCGCGGTGGCCGCAAACGGTTTTGGAACGCGCCCTGCGATCACCGCGACAAACCGGCCGGCGAACAGCTGTCCGATCTCATCCAGGCCGATATCGCTGCGGCCATCGGCTGCGGCCTGCGCCAGTTCGCCGAGCACCATCAATTCGGGCAGCGGCGGGGTGGATCCGATCTGCCAGATCTCGGCCCGATCGCCGATCGCTTCGACCAGATCGGGTTCGAGGAAAAACGACAGGCATTCGTCGCCGCAGACGTGGTCGTGGCTGCAGACATATTCGTCGCCGGGATGGCCGACCAGCACCGATCCGGCCACCAGCTCGGTGAAGCGGCCGCGGCTGTGGCAGCCAAAACTGCCCTTGCGCACATAGGAGATCGAATGACAGCGGTGCTGTTCCATGAACGGCGCATCGCCGGGGGCGGCGTCGCAACGGAAGTCGGACACTGAAATCGATGGGCGCTGCAGCAGGGTCGTGGCGGTCATACTACCGATTTAGTTCTGCGAGCGCGGCGGTGCAACCGGCAGCAGCACGTCGAACAGGGTTTTGCTGCCGAGGCTCAGCGCGCCCTCGATCGACAGCAGCCGGCGCTTGGAGATGGCGCCGCCGTTCGACGATATCCTGTCGGCATAGCTGCCGGCTTCGAGCACGCGATGGCATGGCACGATCAGCATGAAGGGGTTTTTCGCGATCGCCTGCGCCACCGAATGCGCGGCACCGGAGGCTCGCAGGCTGGCGGCAACCTCGCCATAAATCCGGGTTTCGCCGCGCGGGATGGTCCGCGCGAACTCGTAAACCCGCTGGCTGAAGCCCGGTATGCCGTTCATATCCAGGATGACGTCGGAGAGGTCACCGGCCTGGCCGCGCAGCAGCGCGACCATGCCCTCGATCGCGATCTCGACGTTCAGCGGCGGCCGCATGTCGCGCGCATCGGGATAAAGCTGATACAGCCGCCGTCGCGTTTCGATCTCGCGTGCTTCGGGAAGCTGCACGCCGATCACGCCGTCATCGCTCCACGCGATGCCACACCGGCCTATCGCGGTGTCAAATACCGAGTACCCACGCCCAGACATAACGCCACCCCAACCCGGCGGGATCATAGCACCGCCACACGCTGGCGCATCCAAAAAGTTAAGATTGGGTTAAGACGTCCAGGAGTGTGAACCGATTGGTTTCGCGGAATCGATCCACTAATGGGACATCGCGGTCGCCGTCACCGGGCGACCCAGCACATGGCCGATCACCGCGCCGAGCGCCTGCCCGGGGTTGTCGGGCAAGCCGCGGGTGCGCCAGGCGACGTACCCATCGGGGCGCACCAGCACGGCGCCACCGTCGCCGACGTCATAGGCGGTTTGCCATTCATGGTCGTTGTCGAGGACATCTTCGCCGATGACATGGACGTCGACCGGCACACGAGATTGCGCGGCGGCCGCGTCGCGCCAGGCGGCGCCGTGAGATCCCGCCAGCAGCACGAAGTGCGCGCCGAACAGATCGACGGTCGATAGCCGCTCGCCGCCGCGATGCAGCCAGACATGCGGCGCCCGGCAGCCTGGATAGGCTGACGGCGTGTATTCGGTGACGGAGTCGGTGGTCTCGGGTGGCGGCACGCTGTCGGCGATCACGGCGGACGAAACGTAGCGCGCGCCGAAGATCAGGCCCTGCTCATTGAGAAACTCGCGCCGCGGCAGTTTCGCTTCGCTTTGCCGCGCGGTACGTCCCATCGACAGCGCATTGAGCAGGCTCGCCTGCGTGATCCGCTCGGCCTGCGGCCGGCGCTCCTTGTCATAGGTGTCGAGCAGGGATTCGTCGGCCTTGTCCTGCAGCACGGCGGCGAGCTTCCACGCCAGATTGTGCACGTCCTGGACCCCGGTGTTGAGCCCGAAGCCGCCGGTCGGCGGCATTTCATGGGCGGCATCGCCGGCCAGGAAAATCGAGCCGCCGCGGTAGCGGTCGGCGACCACGGCCGACGCGGTCCATGCGCTGACGCCGAGGATCTCGACTTTCAGATCGACAACGCCCACCGCCTTGCGGATGATCTCGATGCTGCGTTCGGTGGTGAAGTGCGCGGGCGTATAATCATATTGCTTGAGGCTGTGCACCAGAAAACCCCAGCGGTCGGTGCCGTTGATGGTCAGGAAGGTGGCGCGCAAATCCGGCTGCTCGACAAAATACAGCGCCGCGGGACGGTCGGTGACCCATTGCGTCAGGTCGCCGCGGAAATGAATGTTGATGCTGTCATAGACGTCGCGCTCGCCGATCATCTGCGCGCCCGCCGCGTGGCGCATCCGGCTTTGCGCGCCGTCGGCGCCGATCAAATAGCGCGCCCGGAACGGCATTTGCTCGCCGGTCGAGCGCGTCGTCAAAACGCCGGTCACGCCATTGTCGTCCTCGTGCACCTCGGTCAGTTCGGTGTCGAACCGCAGGCTGCCGGGCGCGGCCTCCTCGGCATGCCGCCGGATCACCGGCTCGAACACGTCCTGGGCGCATCCGCAATTGGTGGCTGGCGAGGCGCCCTTGTTGCGCGCCGCGTTGCGGCCCGGTTCGATCCGGTTGATTTCCTTGCCGGCCAGCGTTTCGGTCCACACGATCAGCCGGCCGAATTCCGGTGGAAAGCCGGCGGCGCGAATGTTGGCGTCGACCCCCATCTGGCGGTACATTTCCATGGTGCGGGCGTTGATGCCGCGGGCCTTGGGCAGGATCGCGGTCCCCGGATGACGCTCCACCAGGATCGATCGCACGCCGTGTTGCGACAACAACAGCGACGCGGTCAATCCGACCGGACCGCCGCCGACGATAACAACCGGAACCTCGATCATCGTTCAACTCCCTGCCGAATTATTGTTGGCTATTGTGCACGCTCCTGCGCCTTGCCGGTGCTGTGTGGGACGTGCCTGCTCTTTTGGATTGTCGGCGCCGTGAAGCTTAGTGGCGAAACGCCGACATCGCCAGCAGCAGCGTGCCGAGCGCCTTGGCGCTGATGGTGTCCGTGGCCGTTGTTGCGGCGCACATGCTGGTTGCCCCACCGCTGTTGTCGGCTTTCAGTCTGCCCGCTTCTCGGTCGACACGATTGACCGCGATCCGAGGCTCGGCAAATTGGCGACCGCGCACTATATTTGAGCGATGAATGGGGCGCGCCATGCTTAATGTTCTTTTTCCGATTCCCTATTCGATTGAAGTTTCCAAACTGCGCCAGCAGCTCGACGAAGCGCATCTGGCCTGGGCCACGGAATGGAAAAGGCAACAGCTCGACTTCAGGCTCGAAAACATCCGCTTCCGGCATGACCTGCGCTGGAACAAGCGGATTTTCAGCCTGCAGGCAGCCCGCGATGGCGAAATCTGGTTCTGGCGCGCGACGCGTGTGTTCGTGAGCTGTGGCGTGCTGTCGATCTGAGGGTTTCGCCATGGGCTGGCGTGCCAACCGGATATCGGTATAAAACGAAACCGTGGGGAGAGATTTGCGGCGTACCCGGCAAAAGATATTGTCCGGCTAAGTCATTGAGATCGCGGGCGTAGTTCAATGGTAGAACGGCAGCTTCCCAAGCTGCATACGAGGGTTCGATTCCCTTCGCCCGCTCCAAAGCCTCACCGCACGATAACGCCGACCTCGCCGATCCTATCCAGCGAAAATCTGTAAGTGGCGTCTTCGATGGGGAAGATCGTCTTCATCACGCTTCCGGTCATCACGATCTGACCGGCCCTCAGGCTTTCACCTCGCGAGGCGAGGTGCGCGGCAAGCCACGCCACTGAATTGAAGGGATGGCCGAGAATATCGCGGCCATGGCCTTCGCCGATCGCGGCGCCGTCTCGCGTCGCTTGGCCGAGGACGCTCTCCAGGTCCGGCCATGGCGTGACCCAGTCGGACAGCACGATGCCGCCGTTCCAGGAATTGTCAGCCAGCAGTGCCAGCACGTCGAGACCGGTGTAATCCGCGGCGCGGTCGTCGACCAATTCGATGGCGGCGCACACGCCGCCGATATACGGCGCGATCATTCCGGCGGTATGGGGCGTCGCCGTCGCCGGTACGTTCGATTTGATACGGACGGCGATTTCGAATTCGAGGCCCAGCCGCCCGAAATCGGCGCGCCGGATCGTCGCTCCCGATCGGTGTTCGCGCCTGGCCAGAACGACGCCGGCGATCGGATGATCGATGCCGCAGAATTGCTGCATCGGTTTCGAGGTCAGTCCGACCTTGTAGCCGATGGGATCGCCATGCTCGGCGCGGAGCAGCCCGACATAGTGCTGCTGGATATCATAGGCGTCCGAGACGGTGGCAGGCCCTTGCAGCCGATCGAAAGGCTTGAACGGCGTGTTCGCTCTGTGCTCGGCGAGCAGCATGTCGGCAGCGTGCCGGGCCGCGGTCTCCTGCATTTTTCTCTCCCTTTTTCAGAACCATAGCCCGGGAGCCGGCTCTCTCAAAGGGCTTCCGCGGGATCAGCCGCGTTGGCCGGCATCATTCGATTTGATCACAAGCAATTGGTCGAAATCCTTCAACACCGCCGGATGATAGGAAAAGACATTCGCTTCATATTTCTCCGCGGTCGAAAAAGCACAGACCGGACTATCGGCCTCGTCGGAAACCGGCCGCACATGATGAAAGCCGAGTTCATCCAGGGTGCTGACCATCGCCAACAGGGCGTCGCGTTCAGCGCCATCGGAAAAAGCCTGACCGCACTCCCAGATGATCATCGCGACCCGGCCGCTCCCGAGCAGCGCCTTGGCACCCGCGATGACATTGGGTTCGAAACCTTCGGCGTCGATCTTGAGAATGACCCTGCGGTCCGACGCGGCTGGAAACCGGGTCAGGGCGCTGTCCAGCGAGATCACGGAGACCCAATGCGCAGGGCCGCGGGGAAAATCTGGTCCCTTGAGGCCAACACCGTGAATACTGTGCATCATCGACGAATTGGTCACCAGCGGGGCGAGGTCAAAATCGTCGCCACAGGCGGCGCAAACGACGGATGCCGTCTCGCGCATTCCGTTGCCGGCGATGTTCTTCAACAGAATGCCGGCGTTGGTGGGGTCTGGTTCAAAAGCGATAACGGCGACGTCGCCGGCGGGATGGGTCGCAGCCTGCAGGGTGAAAAAGCCCCAATGGGCGCCGACGTCGATAAACAGATCGCCCGGCCTGAGTATTCTCTCCAGCAGGCTTCGCGTCGGCGGCTCGTAACCATTCCGGGCTTCGTGATAGACCAGATACTTCGCACCCTGGTCGGTGTCTCCCATTTCCCTCGGGAAAGACAGATGGAAGCGCGGTTTTCCATTCGGCAATTTGATCGAGGCCGGGACGAATGCCCGCCCGTTTTTGACGGGGAGCACGATGGCCATGCCTCCGACCCGTATTGTTATCGTGCTCGATTCCGTCGGCTCCGGCATGACAGCTCCTGATCCACGCGCAATGTCGCCAGGCATCGGCATCCGCGTCGTCCACGGCGCCGCAGCCTACATCGCGGCGTCGAAGCGAGGAAGGCGAAACAACCCGCGTCTTTGTTGGGCTTCGAGCCAGCCAACAAAGCGATCCGGCAATCAGGATTTCCAATTCTGCGGCTGCCCGCTATGATCCCGTCGGCGCGCCATTTCGCATGTCGATGCGTGCGACGCAGCCGCACCCGACACATCAGCAGGACCGACCCCGATGCGCATTGCCCTCGTTCACGCCTTGAAACATTCGATTGTGCCGATCGAGGCCGCTTTCGCGCAGCATTGGCCGGAAGCCAGCCTGATGAACCTGCTCGACGACAGCCTGTCGGCCGACGTGGCGCGCGACGGCCGCATCACCGATGCGATGACCGAGCGCTTTTTGCGGCTGGGGCGCTACGCGGCCGGCGCCGGCGCCGACGCGATCCTGTTCACCTGTTCGGCGTTCGGCGCCTGCATCGAAGCCGTCGCCCGCGAGCAGGCGCCGATGCCGGTGCTCAAGCCCAATGAAGCGATGATCGAACAGGCGGTTGGCCAAATCGTCGGGAAAGGCCGCAGGATCGGCCTGCTTTCGACATTTCCGCCGACCCTGGTCTCGATGCCGCCGGAATTTCCCACTTCCGTCGAGATCGTGCCGAAACTGGCCGCCGGTGCGTTGGCGGCGCTCGATCGCGGCGACCGCGTCGAGCATGATCGTCTGGTTGGCGAAGCGGCAAAGGATCTGCGCGACTGCGACCTGATTGCGCTGGCGCAATACAGCATGGCCCCGGCCGCGGCACTGGTGGCCGAACTATCGGGCCGTCCGGTGGTGACGACGCCGGATAGCGCGGTGCTGAAGCTGAAGCAGGCGCTGCGCTAGATCATTTTCCAGGAGCCTGACCGAAGGAGCTCGCTGACCTTCACGCAAGTGATTTGCCCGTCGATCGAAGGACCTGTCCAGCCCCTCCGCGAAAAATATTTCTGTTTTCTTTCGACCCAAATCACCGGCTTATTTAGTCCGTCTCATCCCTCACGAGGGGACGTTGGCCATCGTCACGAACGTTGGGATGGGATGCGGTGGACGCGAGGGCGCTTTTGACGAACGGCGCAGATCGCGGACGGCGAAGTCGTGTGGTCCTGACGCCCCGGCGCTGGCGTCAAGTTCTTGAGAAGCAAGCTTCTGAGGGGCGACGGTGGCAACAAAGCCGGTCACCGGGGAGAGCGCGAAATAAGCTGTAAAACCATTGCGCAGGGAAGGCCGGACTGCCTCCGCTGAACCTGTATGCTCGTGTGCGCTTTCTTCTTCCGCTTTTGCACACGAGATCGCGGGTGCAGCGTGCACCCGGTCTTCCCTGCGCCCCCTCTTGAGGGGCGCCTGCCCCCACTGTTTTTGGGGGGCGAAACGATTTGCAAAACTCGGGCGCATGGTGCCGCGAGAACGCGGAGTTGCACCTCGAACTATCCACGTCATTGCGAGGAGCACTTGCGACGAAGCAATCCAGCTCCTTGCTTCGTTGCCCATGGATTGCTTCGCTGGCGCTCGCAATGACGATCCCGGATGTCGTTGCACATCATCCGGGATGCAGGCAATTCGAAGTCCTCCCATTGTTTATTTTTGCTACTATTCTATACGCAGCCATCCGGCGTTGCTGTTTCTTCATCACGCACCGGATGCAAACATTCCCACTCTTGATCCCGATTGCCCATCATGACCCTGCCCACTGTCACTCCTTCCCACATCCGCATCGCGTTGCTGCGGCGGGATGAAATCGCCCTGCTCGATGTCCGGCATGAGGCGGCCTTTGCCACCGGACATCCGCTGTTTGCCGCCAACATGGCCGCCGACCGGATCGGGCTCGAAGCCGAGAAGCGGTTGCCGCGCAAGGACGTGCCAATCGTGGTGTATGATGCCGGCGAAGGTCTCGTCGCAGTGGCGATCGATCGCCTGAAGGCATTGGGCTACACCCATGTTCGCGCGCTCGACGGCGGGCTCAAAGCCTGGCAGGCCGCAGGCTATGAACTGTTTCAGGACGTGAATTCCTACGCCAAGGCGTTTGGCGAACTGGTGGAGTCGCGCCGGCATACGCCGTCGCTCTCCGCCGATGAAGTTTCGGCGCTGATCGCGAGCGATGCCAATATCAGGATTCTCGATGTCCGGCGGTTCGACGAATACGCTACCATGAACATTCCGGGCTCGATCAGTGTGCCCGGGGCCGAGCTGGTGCTGCGCGCCGGCCGTGCCGCGCCCGATCCCGACACCACCATCATCGTCAATTGCGCCGGCCGCACCCGATCGATCATCGGCACGCAGTCGCTGATCAATGCCGGCGTCACCAACAAGGTGCGGGCGCTGCGCAACGGCACGATGGGCTGGACCTTGGCAAAACAGGATCTCGAGCACGGTTCCGACCGGCGCGGCGCGATCGGTGCCTTCGAAGGCGCCGACGCCAATGCCCGCGACGTCGCCTATCGTGCTGGCGTCCGGCGGCTCACCCTGGACGAGATGACCGCGTTGCAGGCGGAGACGCACCGCACGTTCTATCGTTTCGATGTTCGCGCGTCGGAGGAATATGCCGCCGGTCATATCCCGGGCTTTCGGCATTATCCCGGCGGCCAATTGGTTCAGGAGATCGATATGGCCGCACCCGTGCGCGGCGCGCGCGTCGTGCTGACGGATGACAGAAACGTTCGCGCCGACATGACGGCGTCATGGCTGGCGCAAATGGGGTGGGAGACCTACGTGCTCGACGGCGGTTATGATCGCGCCCTCGAGATCAAGTCGCCGCTGGCGTGGCCGAAGCCCGATCCGGCGCACCGCTACCGGCGTCCTTACGAGGGCACCGATAGCAACACCGGCGCGATGCAGGCCTATCTCGATTGGGAGTATGGCCTCGTCGAACAGCTCCGGCGCGACGCCACGCATGGTTTCTTCGTGATTTGAGGCCGCTTTGGCGACAGGAACGACGAATGAAAATTCCCGCACTGCCATTTACCGTCACCGACTGGTCCGGCGTTGCGCCCACGGTTCATCCCGGAGAGACCGGGCAGGCGATCTGGCGCACGTTCAATATCGGCGATCTCAGGGTGCGCCATGTCGAATATTCCGCCGGCTATCTGGCGGACCATTGGTGCGATCGCGGACACGTCCTCTATGTGCTGGAGGGCGAACTCGATACCGAATTGCGCGACGGCCGCACTTTCAAGCTCATGCCCGGCATGAGCTATCAGGTTTCCGACCACGGCGACGCGGCGCATCGGTCGTCGACCATCGTGGGCGCCAAACTCTTCATCGTCGACTAATGCACACCGGCGCCGCCGGCTCCCTTGACGCGGCGGGTCATCGCTACCGCAACCGATTCGAGCCCCGTCGTGACCGGCGAAGGCGGCGCCTACAGATGGGCTTTGGTCTGATCAATTCGGCAAAATCTCGGCCGCCCGTTTTGCAAATTCCCGATAGCCCCGTCATACTCCCAAACCGCGAACACGATTCTCGCCGCCGATCCGATATGCGGAGCAGGCAGCAACCTTCGGAAGCGTGTTTGCGAGCGAACAAGAACTCTTTATGGGAGGTTCGAATGATGGATCGGCGTCAGTTGATCACGCGATCCGGTGCTGCGCTGGCCGCGCTCGGCTCCGGTACGGCTTTGGGTGTGCTGCAGGCGCTGGCCGCCGACACGGTGACCTTGCCGTTCGAGAATGGCGAGCGCCCGCTGGTCACATATCCGCAGAAGCGGCCGCTGATCGGCCTCACCAGCCGGCCGCCGCAACTGGAGACCCCGTTCGCGGTGTTCGACGAAGGCGTCATCACGCCGAACGATGCGTTCTTCGTGCGGTATCATCTCGCCGGCATTCCCTATGACATCGACCCCGATGTCTTTTCGGTCGAGATCAAAGGCAAGGTCGACAAGCCGATCAAGCTGTCGCTGGCCGACATCAAGAAGATGCCGGCGGCCGAACTGGTGGCGGTCAATCAATGTTCGGGCAACAGCCGCGGATTCTTCGAGCCGCGGGTCGCCGGCGGTCAACTCGCCAACGGCGCGATGGGCAATGCGCGATGGAAGGGTGTTCCGCTCAAGGCGGTGCTCGACATCGCGGGCGTACAGGCCGGCGCCAAACAGGTGGTATTCGGCGGCATGGACGGTCCGGTGCTGGACACGACGCCTGATTTCGCCAAGGCGCTCGATATCGATCATGCCCGCGATGGCGAGGTCATGCTGGCCTATGCGATGAACGGCGCCGACCTGCCGCTGCTCAACGGCTTTCCGCTGCGGCTGATCGTGCCCGGCTATTACGGCACCTATTGGGTGAAGCACCTCAACGAGATCACCGTGCTGGACAGCGTGTTCGACGGCTTCTGGATGAAGTCGGCCTATCGCATCCCGGATACCGATTGCGCCTGCGTCGAGCCGGGTACCTCGCCGAAGGCGACCATCCCGATCAACAAGTTCAACGTCCGCTCGTTCATCACCAACCTGACCAGCGGCGCGAAGGTGAGGGCTGGATCGACGCTGCTCAAGGGCATCGCCTTCGATGGCGGCAAAGGGATCAAGGACGTCAGCGTCTCCACCGATGGCGGCGCGACCTGGCTTGCCGGCCAGCTCGGCAAGGATCTCGGCAATTACTCGTTTCGCGAATGGCAGGTGTCGGTTCCCCTGACGGCCGGTCGGCACGACATCAAGGTGCGCGCCACCAATCAGGCTGGACAGACCCAGCCGGACAAGCCGGTGTGGAATCCGCCCGGCTATATGCGCAACGTGATCGAGACCACTTCCGTCACGGCGGCTTGAGGGAGACGGCACATGTCACGTATCAAAACAGCGTTCTGCCTCGCCGCATCGATCGTGGCGATCGGCTCCGTGCCGATGATTTCGGTCGCAAAACCGATCTCCTATCAACTGCCCGAGGAGACCGCCGCGTTTGGGCCGGGCCCGAACCAGGATGCCGTGCTCGGCAATTGCACCGCGTGTCATTCGGCCGATTACATCAAGACCCAGCCGCAGGGAGCTGCTTTCAAAAAGGCCTTCTGGCAGGCCGAAGTGACCAAGATGATCAAGGTCTACGGCGCCCCGATCGATGACGCGGATGTCGGCAAGATCGTCGATTATCTGGTGGCGACCCATTAGACGTGCGAGACGCTTGAATCGCTCTTCGTCATGCCCGGGATATCTGGGCAAAGACGCGCTTCGTGCTGTCGCTCGGCGATGACGAACGCTTGGTCGGCCTGACTTTATTGGCTACTCTGCAGGCCAGACCCAAGGAAAAATCATGACTGCCTTTCCCACCTCGACCACCGTTCTCGATTCCATCCTGTTCCGCGACGCCTTCGGCACGCCGCGCATGCGCGAGGTGTTTTCGGATTTCAGCCTGATCTCCCGCTATGCCGACGTCGAGGTCGCGCTGGCGAAGGCCGAGGCGCGCTGTGGCGTGATCCCGCGCGAGGCCGCCGACGAGATCGCCAGACTTACCGATGCGTCGAAGTTTGATTTCGATCTGTTGCGCAGCGAGACCGATATCGTCGGTTATCCGATCCTGCCGCTGGTGCACCAGATGGCGAAGCAATGCGGCGAGGCCGGCCGCTATGTGCATTGGGGTGCAACCACGCAGGACATCATGGACACCGCCGTGGTTCTGCAGGTACGCGACGGTCTCGCCATCGTTGAGGAGGATATCGCTGATCTGCGTGGCATCCTTGCCGGTCTGTCGCAAAAATACCGCGACACCCCGATGGCGGGGCGCACCCATCTGCAGCAGGCGCTGCCGGTGACGTTCGGCTACAAGACCGCGATCTGGCTGGCGATGTTCGATCGTCACGCCGAACGTCTGGCGCAATTGAAGCCGCGCGTGCTGGTCGGCCAGTTCGCGGGTGCCGCCGGCACGCTCGCCTCGCTCGGCGACAAGGGATTCGACGTTCAGAAAGCGCTGTGTGAGGAGCTCAGGCTCGGCGTTCCCGTCTCGACCTGGCATGTCGCGCGCGACAGCCTCGCCGAAGTCGTGAATTTTTTCGGCCTCGTTACCGGCTCGCTCGGCAAGATCGCGCTCGACATCATGATCATGGCCTCGACCGAATTCGCCGAGCTCTACGAGCCCTTCGTGAAAGGGCGCGGTGCGTCCTCGACCATGCCGCAGAAGCGCAATCCGATTTCGTCGGAATTGATGCTGGCGGCCTGCAAGGGCGTACGTCAGCACGCCGGCCTGATGCTGGACGCGATGGTGCAGGATTTCGAACGCGCGACTGGACCATGGCATGTCGAGTGGATGGCCATTCCGGAAAGTTTTGTCCTGACCGCGGGCGCGCTGCATCAGGCGAAATTCGCGTTGGGCGGTCTCATTGTCAACGAGAAGAAGATGAGTGAAAATCTCGATATCAGCCGTGGGCTGATCGTCGCCGAAGCCGTGATGATGGGGCTGGCTCCGGACATCGGCCGGCAGGAAGCCCATGACGTGGTCTATGATTCCTGCCGTGTCGCCAACGAGAAAGGCATCACACTGGCGGATGCACTGTCCGCGGATGAGCGGGTTTCCAGGCGCATCGATCGCGCCACCATCGAGCGCCTGACATCGCCGAAAAATTATCTCGGCCTTGCGCCCGAAATGGTCGACCGGGTTCTGGCCAGCGTCAAGCGCTAGGCCGGATGCGTTTCCCGCGTCGTGATCGCATTTGCTTGATCGCTCGGATTTCGCATCATGCTTGCGGACGCCAATGGATTCGGACTACCAATTTCGTTAGAGCCGCATCTGCGAACCCCGATCAACTGGAACACCATGACCACACATCAACGCAATTTTTCGACGCCGATCGACCCCGTCAAACTCGACCGGCTGGCCGAAGTGGCTATCAAAGTCGGCCTGCAATTGCAGGCGGGCCAGGATCTGCTCCTGACGGCGCCCACGGTGGCGCTGCCGCTGGTGCGCAAGATCGCGGAACATGCCTACAAAGCCGGTGCGGGCCTGGTGACGCCGATCTTCTCGGATGAAGCGATCACGCTGGCGCGCTATAAATTCGGCCATGACGGCAGCTTCGATCGCGCCGCGAGCTGGCTCTATGAGGGGATGTCGAAAGCCTTCGGTGCCAACACCGCGCGACTTGCGATCGTCGGCGATGATCCGATGCTGCTGTCGGGACAGGATCCCGCCAAGGTCGCGCGCGCCAGCAAGGCCAATTCGATCGCTTACAAGCCGGCGCTGGAGCGCATTGTCAGCTTCGATATCAACTGGAACATCGTCGCCTATCCGAGTCCGTCATGGGCGAAGCAGGTGTTTCCCGACGACGAGGAAGATGTCGCGGTCGGCAAGCTCGCCGATGCGATCTTCGCGGCTTCGCGTGTCGACAATGACGACCCGATTGCGGCGTGGAACAAGCACAATGCTACGCTGCGCGGCCGGACCGAATGGTTGAACGGCCAGCGCTTCAGCGCGCTGCACTACACGGGGCCGGGCACCGATCTGACGATCGGGCTGGCCGACGGCCATGAATGGGAGGGCGGCGCCTCGATGGCCAGGAACGGCATCACCTGCAACGCCAACATTCCGACCGAAGAAGTCTTCACCACGCCGCATGCACGGCGGGTCGACGGGCATGTCGTCAGTTCCAAGCCGCTGTCCTACCAGGGCACGCTGATCGACAACATCGCGGTGAAGTTCGAAGGTGGCCGTATCGTCGAGGCCAAAGCCTCGCGCGGCGAGGAAGTGCTGAACAAGGTGCTGGACACCGACGAGGGCGCGCGCCGGCTCGGCGAAGTGGCGCTGGTGCCGCATTCCTCGCCGATCTCGAAAAGCGGGCTGTTGTTCTTCAACACGCTGTTCGACGAGAACGCCGCCTGCCATATCGCGCTCGGCCAGTGCTATTCCAAATGCTTCATCGACGGCACCAAGCTGTCGCCGGAGCAGATCGAGGCGCAGGGCGGTAACAAGAGCCTGATCCACATCGACTGGATGATCGGGTCGGACAAGATCGACATCGATGGCATTCATGCCGATGGCCGGCGCGTTCCCGTGTTCCGCAGGGGTGAGTGGGCCTGACGAGAGGACGCGAGTCCTCAAGCGACGGTGTGGCGAACAGTGCGGGTCCTATCGGGGCGGGCTGAGCCGCTCCATGAATTGACGCAACCGTGGCGCCCATTTATCGGCATCGATCCCCGACGCCGAATGACCATATTCGCTGTCGAGCAGAAAGTAATCGGCATCGACACCGGCGCTCTCGAGCGCCTGCATGACGTCGGGTCCGAGTTCGGGCGGAAACAGTTTGTCGGTTTTCGACAGCACGTAAAGCACCTTCGATGTGATGTTGCCGAGCTGCGCCGTGACGTCGAATGTTTGCAGCGCCTTGGCCAGGATGATCAGCGAGTTGGCGTCGAAACCGCGCGCCCATCGCGCGGCCTCTTCGCGTATGGCCGCTTCGATCTCTTTGGCGTCCGATAGGGTACTCCGTAACCGGGTCTCGATACCGTAGGTCTTCAGTGTCGCCGACCTGATCTGGATCATGGTCTCCAGCACGCCGCCGCGATCGTAATAGTCGCCGCCGTTCCAGTTCGGATCCTTTGACAAGGTCGAGAGCAGGCGATCGACGTTGCCGGTAGCGCGCTCGCGCGGCACTGCCGGCGCCGTGACGACAGCCGCGATGCCTTGCATCAGGTTGGGATAGTCCACCGCCCACTGGAACGCCTGAAACCCGCCATAGGACGGGCCGACGATCGCCACCAGCCGCTCGATACCGAAATGACGAACCAATGCATGCTGGGTGGCGACGATATCACTTACGGTAATGTCGGGAAATCGCGGTCCGTAGGGCTTGCCGGTCAAAGCATCTATGCTCGCGGCATTGGTCGATCCGTAGGAAGAGCCCAGCATGTTCGGGCAGACCACAAAGAACCGGTCAGTATCCACCGGCTTGCCGGGGCCGACGATGTCCTTCCAGCTTCCTTCGCCGGTCGAGCCGCCGGGGTCAATCATCTGCGGACCGCTGGTGTTTCCGTGGGTGACCAGCACGACGTTGTCGCGGTCAGGCGCGAGAACGCCGAGCGTCCGATAGGCGATCGTCACGGTCGGCATCGTCACGCCGCTCTGCAGACGATAATCCTTGATGACGAAATTCTGCACATCAGCGTCGGCTTGTTCAGCAATGGCATTGTGAGTTGCTGTCATGGTTCCCCGAAGCGATCTGTCGCAACCGCGTTGCGTGGCGGTGAGCGAATTGGTTTTCAATTTTAATAGACCGTTAGCGATGGAGTGTCGACGGCCCGTCCCGGGCCTCGCGAAATGCTCCATTTATAAGGCTTTTAGCTGTTTCGGTTGGCGCGGATTGCAGCGGTTGTCGTAAGGAAAGCTTAAAATATTACCGTTAGTTTAGTTTTGACAGCGCTTGGTTGCATCCTGTTGAATAACCAGTCGATTTTGTATCGGTATGTTTGAGGTTCGTGATGTCTTCGGCACTTATTGAAACCACCAATCTCGCGGTCAACCTGACGCCGCGGCCGATCGAACCGTCGTGGATCATCGAGGGCAATCCGATGGCGCAGTGGCATGTGTTGTCGCAGAGCGCGGACGGGTTGGCGTCGACGATGGTGTGGGAGTGCAGCCAGGGCAAGTTCAACTGGTACTATGATTTCGACGAGACGGTGCTGATCCTCGAAGGCTCGATCGTGCTTGAAAGCGACACCATGCCGTCGAAGCGCTACGTCGCGGGCGATGTCATTTTCTTCAAGGACGGCGCGCATGCCCGGTGGCATATCGAGGATCGCGTCCGCAAACTGGCGTTCTGCCGCAAGACCCAGCCGGTCTGGCTCGGCCTCGCGTTGCGGGCGTTCCTGAAGTTGAAGAAAATCATGATGCCGGCCGGCACACGCCAGGCCGCGAGCCTGCTGGGCTCGTCCTGACTATCTGGATATGGCTGGATACCCGGGGTCGAACCGTCCTTTGTTTTCTGCTCAATCCAGCTTCAGCCGGTAGAAATCGGTCGCCGTCTTCGAGAACAGAGCGGTCTTCTCGGCTTCGCTGTATGGCGCGGCGATCCGCTTGAAGGCATTGAAGATCACCTGATAGCTGCACTGGCCCTTGTCCGGCGGGAAATTGCTTTCGAACATGCAGCGTTCCGGGCCGAAGGCTTCGATGCAGGTCTCGATATAGGGGCGCCATGCCGCGGCGGCCTGCTCCGATGACGGCGGCATCGCGCGTTCGTGAAAATCAAAGCCGAGCAGCCGCATCGCCAGGCCACCGAGCTTGACCACCACATTGGGGCATTTGGCGACCTGCTGGATCGACGCCTTCCAGGCCGGAAAGGTTTCCTCGCGCCGGCCGGCAAAGCGGCCGAGGCCGATCGGCCCGCCGCAATGATCGAGCACAATTTTGGTCTCCGGAAAGGCGCGCGCGAGATCGACGAGTTCGGAAAGCTGCGGATGAAACAGCCACGCATCGAAACTCAGGCCGAGCGGTGCGAGGCAGGCAAAGCCCTTGCGGTAGGTGGGATCGAGTAACAGCCCTTTCGGCCGCGTTGCGTACATGCTGGCGACGGCGGCCTCCGCATCCCACGCCGACGAATGCCGTATGCCGCGGAAGCGGCCATGGCCCGCGACAATCTCGGCTTCCAGCACCGCCTTGACGCGGTCGCCGAGCAGCAGATTGGCGTGGCCGACGATGCCGGCACAGATCAAGGCGGGGCCGTAGCCACCGCTGGCGCTCATCGCCGCGGCTCCGTTGGCGAATTCGACTTCGTTGACCGGTCGGAATTCTTCGGGCCCAACGGCGCGATACATCGAGCGGGCCTCGACATAGACGGTAGCGATAATGTTGTGACCGGACGCGATATCGGTCGATATTTCCTCGATCATGTAGCGCAGGCCGCCGCGATCCCACAGATGATGGTGCGGATCGACGATCGGACGCTTGGGATCGATAATTTCCTCGGTGTGCTGCGCAAGCCAGTCTTCGCGCGGATCGGCATAGAGACCGCTCGCGGTGGCGGTGGCCGTACTGACGCTCATGATTTCACTCCCTGTCTTCTCTTATTGTTGTTGCAGATTACTAGCGCCCGAAGGCTTCAAATGCCATCCAGAATAATCACGGTCGGCGTGGCCGGGAGCAAATCCCGCGAAATCCTCAGCGTGTGTTCGGTGCGGACATCGATCGCGAATTGCTGGCCGATCCGGCGCATGAATTCCTCCAGTGGCGTCGCGAAACGATGCATCGGCAACACCACGGAGGCGCGCAAGCGCCTGACGATGTCGGATATTCCGTCCAGCGACATGGTGTAGGTGCCGTCGATCGGCACCATCAAAATGTCGGTCCGGCCGATCGCGGCCAGATGGCTGTCGTCGAGCGGGACGTGGAGGTGCCCGAGGTGACCGATGCAAAGGCCGGCGACCTCGAAGATGAAGATCGAATTGCCGTCTCTGATCATCTCGCCGCCGGCATCCTCGCCCCAATAGCGGCGGATATCGGTCGTCACATTGCGGATATAGACGTCACCGATGCGCTGATCGATATGCGCGGGCTGGCCATCATCGCTCCAGCCATGCAGCACATGGGGAATGCGCGGATCTGGAAACAGCGTGTAGTGCGTGGAGTGGGCGCGGTTCATGGTGACGATGTCGGGCAGGCGGCCGATCTGATAGGCGCCGCGTCGGACATCGCCAGGCATTCACTGCGCAAAGGTGCCCGGGCGGCGGCCGGCGTGATCCATAAAGGCATGATCAATAAAGCATTGGCCAGCGAAACTGTGATCAGTGACCCCAGCAGCGCTAGGCTGGCGATAAGTGATCGCAGCATGACAGGATCCGTCTTCGATGACGCCGGCAACGACACTGTATCGCCGAACGCCGGAGGGCGCTATTTTGTCCGGATCACCAGATCGTCAGCGCCGCCGTGTTTCCGGGCGGCAGACTTGTCAGGAGTTGCAGCGATGGAATTGACGTCGGAGAAATCATCGCCCGCGCGTGCGCCGTCGTCGCGCCGGCTGGAACCGCTCCGTCAGGTTGACGCCGGCGTGCTCAGCATCGCCTATTACGAGGCTGGTCCGTCCGATGGGCCGGTCGTGATGCTGATGCACGGCTTCCCCTACGACATCCATTCCTTCGTGGACGTCGCGCCGCAACTGGTCACCCAAGGCTGCCGGGTCATCGTGCCCTATTTGCGCGGCTACGGGCCGACGCGCTTCCGCGAGGCGACCACGCCGCGCTCGGGCGAGCAGGCCGCCGTCGGCGCCGACCTGATCGCCTTGATGGATGCGCTGCAGGTCAAGCGCGCGGTTGTCGCGGGTTATGATTGGGGCGGGCGCGCTGCGTGCGTGGTCGCGGCACTATGGCCGGATCGCTGCATTGGGCTGGTATGCGTCAACAGCTATTTGATCCAGAACATCGCCAAAGCCATGGTTCCGGTGAAGCCGCAATATGAGGTGCCGTACTGGTACCAGTATTATTTTCAGCTCGAGCGCGGGCGCGCCGGGCTCGAAGCCAACCGGCGCGAAATCGCAGAAATATTATGGAAGCAATGGTCGCCGAACTGGCGTTTCGACGAGGCGTGTTTTGAGCGCACCGCATTGGCGCATGACAATCCCGACTATGTCGACATCGTGATCCACAGCTATCGCCATCGCTTCGGCCTCGCCGAGGGCGATCCGCAATATGCCGATCTGCAGCGCCGGCTGGCCGAACTTCCTGCGATCAGCGTCCCCGCGATTACGCTCGATGGTGCCGCCGATGGCGTCGCGCCGGCGACCGATGGCAAGGCGACCGCGGCGAAGTTCACCGCACGCCGCACCCATCATGTGATCCCGAATGCCGGCCACAATCTACCGCAGGAAGAGCCGGAGGCGTTTGCGGCAGCGGTGATGGAATTGGTGAAGGGGTAGCACTGCCGCGCTCACGCCCGCCGCGGGCTGATCTTCCAGGTCGCCGCGACGATGACCGCGGTCATCCCTCCGGTAACGACGGCTGCGAGCGGAAAAGCCAGTACCAGTGCGGCGGTCGCGGCCCAGCCGATCGAGGAGAAGGCTTCCGCGAAGGTCGCGAGCCGCGACGAGGTCTGGCGTCGGCGGAACTGGCTGCGTCTGGCCTGCACCCGGAACCAGAGCTGGATCGCGGTCGCGCAAATCGTCGCGATCGCCACGCCCGAGGCGGTGACGAGCGCCTGCAGCGGCGAGGCAAAAGCCAGTGCGATAACCAGCGGCGCGAACATCGCGCCGATCGCGATCAGCACCACCTCGATCTTGGCGCGGGTGACGCGTGAGGCCGACAAGGGTGCGGTTGCAACCAGATCGGCGGCGTCTTCGCCCGAGATCGTCAGCCAGGCCAGGCCGCCGGAGAGCTGGCCCGCCGCCATCACCACGACAGGCGTAATCAGCACGATCGCGGTCGAGCTATCGGAAAAGCTGCGCCACAGCATCAGGGCCGGCGGCACCAGGTACAACAGCTGCATCAGGGATTGCGATACCAGCCACGGGTCGCGCCGCAACAGCACGAATTCCTTCCAGCGCAGCGCCTGTTGCCGGGATCCGGTGTGAAAGGCCGTCGTGCGCGAACCGCGCGCCGTTGGGCTGGCATTGGCCGAAACGCGGACGGCGGTGTTCGCGAACTGGCGCGAGAAGATCGCCATCACGGTGCCGAGCAGGAAAAGGCCCAATGCCAGCAGAAGCAGCAGCGCTTCGCTGTCGCCGAGCGCGGCGCGCGCCGGCCACCAGATGATGCTGTCGGTATCAGGCGCGAAGGCTGCCGCGGAATCCGAAGTCAACACCGCGAAGCGGGACAGCGTGCCATAGGAGACGATCGCCGCGACCTGCAGCGCGATGACAAATCCGGCACCGATGATTGCGGCGAGGATTTGCGCGACCAGGCGCGTCCGGCTTGGGCCGATCAGCCGAAACAACGCCACTGTGACCGCGATCGCGACCGCGGCGGCCGACAGGCCGATGCCGATGACGACGCCGAACGCCGACAGCCATCGCAACCCGCCGCCGATCACGAGGACATCGACGAATGGCGTCGACAGCAACAGCGCCATCGCGGTGACCGACAGCGCGATCGCCACGATGCGAACCGAGAACACGTTGGTCAGCGAGACCGGCGATGACATGATCAGATCGAGGTCGGCGCGGGCATAGAACACGCGCGTCACCGACTCGATCGCCTGCGACAGCATCAACGCCCAGGCCAGGAAAATGGTCGCGGTGATGACGATCAGGGAGGATTTGTCGAGCGGCATCTGTAAATCGGAAAACCGGCCGATCACGGCATAGGCCGGCAGATGCAGCACGACGGCAAACACGATCAGCCCGATCACGGCGCGCTTTCGCTTGCGCCGGCCGCCGGTCATCATCGCCAGCCATTCGCGCCAGGCCAGCCGGATTTCGTGGCGGGCGAACCAGGTCAGGGCTTCCGCGGAACTCATGCGGCGGCGGCCTCGACATCGACCAGCGCGATGAACATGTCTTCGAGGCTGGTATCGTTCTTGCCGTTCTGCTGGCGCAATTCGGCGAGCGTGCCCTCGGCGACCAGCCGCCCCGCGGCGATCACGCCGATGCGGTCGGCCATGCGCTCGGCGACCTCCAGAATGTGGGTCGTCATGATCACGGTGCCGCCGGAGCGCACGCGCTCGCCGAGCAATCCCTTGACGTGACGCGCGGACAGCGCGTCGAGGCCGGTGAGCGGTTCGTCCAGGATGATCAGCCGGGGATCGTGCACCAGTGCGCCTGCCAGCGCCACCTTCTGGCGCATGCCCTTGGAAAATCCTTCGCAACGTTCATGCAGATGCGGCTCGAGCCCGAGCGAGACCAAGAGTTCGCGCGCCGACCGCTCCGATTGCCGGGGATCAATCCCCCAGAGGCCCGCGACGAAGGCCAGATATTCCAGCGGGGTCAGCTTGTCGTAAATCATCGGCTCGTCGGAGACCCAGGCCGTGATCTGCTTGGCGGCGATCGGATCGGCGAGGGCGTCGATCCCCAGCACCGATACCGAACCGGAATCGGGTCGCAGCAGACCGGCCACCATGCGCAACGTCGTGGTCTTGCCGGCGCCGTTAGGCCCGAGCAGCGCGTAGAATTCGCCCGACCGGACAGTGAGATCGAGCGCGTCGACCGCAACGCGATCAAAACGCTTTGTTAACCCTCGCACCCGCAGTGCGGACGGCTGCTCAGCGGAGTTCATGGTGTCGGGACAGTCCAGGTTTTAGGCACGCCGCGTCTCGGGCTCACCGGGGTTCAGGTTCCGACGCGAACCATGAACCCAAGAGATTGCGGCACCGTGAACGGCCGATGGCAAATCCCATCAATGCGAACAGGCCTCAATGCGAAAAGGTTTTGGCGGTAACGCCGAGCTCGATCGGCTGCAATGCCGTCGAGCCGCAGCGCCAGCTAACTCCGGCTTTCTGGAAGGCGAATGATTTCTTGATCCTCACGCGCTGCGCCACCGGAAAGCTGGCCCTGCTTCCGGGCGACGGTTTGGCTTGTCCCGACTGCAAATCCCAGCACGAACCGGTGCAAGCCGAGGCGATCGGGCTGCAGGCCGCAAATGGCGACAGCACCACCATTTCGACGTCGGCGAGGACGCTGGCGCTTTGCTCCGATATCCTGCTGTTCACCGGGATAATACGCGTCACCGACAGGAAAGCGCCGCAGCCGTTGGCGGAGTGAATCTGCGCGACGCAGAGATCCACGGCGTCCGCATCGGGCGCGAGCGATACCTGCTGGCGGCCAAAAACCCGCGTCGGGTCACTCTCGGCGGCCAGGAATTCGATCTTCTTCGCGCTCATTTGTTCGGCGAGGCAAGCTTCTGACGATGACAGATCCTCAAGCGGCACATTCTCCCTGCCGGCCAGGCCGCATTTGCGGTCGCGTGATCTGATCCATCGGGCGTATTCGGCAAGCGCATCTTTTGCCTGGTCCTCTTTCAACTTGCCGACCAGCGCGTCCGCCTGATTGTTGAGGTCCGCCTCTGCCAGAGCCAGCGAAGGCTTTTTGCAGATCAATGCGCGTGCCGCGGTGTCCGCTGCCAGACAATCGAAGTTCGGATCGTTGAGGATCGCGATCCGCTCCTCGGTTTCCTTCAGGAGGCATTCCCGGACGGCATTGAAAGCCACGGTCGGGACATTCTGAAAAATGCCGCAGCTTGAATTGCGGTTTCGGACCCATTCCGCGTTTTCCACGATCGCAAGCCGGCTATCCGAAAGCCGGTCCAGCCTGTTGCGGATCGCGGCGTTCAGCCTGGTCGCGATAGTGTTGAGCTCGGGATTCGCGCAAAACAGCTGATCCGCGGCATCCTTGACGCCGATGCAGTGATTTTTTTCAAACAGCGGAAGCGCCGCCGGCGAATTCTGGGCATGTGCGGGAAGTCCCGGTCCAAGCTGAAGTCCAAGCTGGATGGCCATGATAGCCAGCAGGATCGCCCGCATTCCGTATCCGTCCCCATCCAATATTTTGATCGGCGCGATGGTAGCGTGCGGCTCAGCATGAAGAAACGAGAAAGCGTGCTCTGCAGGCCGCCGATCGTCGCCCCGCGACGGATGGTCTGGCTGAGCTGTGCTTTGGTTTAGTTGGAAGAGATGGTCAGATTGAGTGCGACCACCGGCGCAGCATCGCCGCTCGAAAAACTGGCCAGCACCGGCGTGTCGACATATTTCATGACGCCGCGCTGATCGATGACGAACAGCGGCCGGTAGTTGCGGGCGTTGTCGTCCTCGACCATCGCCATCCGGCGATTGTCCAGCGTCAGCCAATGTCCATCGAGCCGCGCGGCGGCGACGGCATGGTCCTCGCCGTTGAGGTTGTCGTGCACGACCACGATTCGCAGGTCGTCGGACGGGATGCCGGCCAGGCGTAAGGCGACGAACTTGGCGATGGCGTAATCTTCGCAGTCTCCGGCGCCATGCGCGAAGGTGACCAGCGGCGAGTTCCAGACGTCGGGCTGGCCATACTGCGCCTGATCGCTCATCGGCCGGATCGCAAGATTGATCGCGCGATTGATCTCGCCGATGCGGGCACGGCCTTCACGGGCACGTGCGTTATCGACGATGGCAAGGATCTGGAGTGCGGCGGGCGAGGCGCAGCGCTCGCGGTCGCCGTCGCAGAGCGCCAGTTGTACCCGCTCGTCGTCCAGTTTCCGCTCGGCCCCGAGCCATTTGTCGCGCAAGCCGCCATAGCTCAAAATGGCGGCAAACAATCCGAACGGCTCGCCGGATTTCCGGACCTGCGCCGCAGGACCCGGCGTCAGCAGGCTCGCGGCCTCAAGCTTCGCGGCAGGTCCAAGCCAGGCCAAGCCACAGGCGACGACGATGGCACGCCAGGCGTGCGAACGACCCAAAATCCCCATTTGACGCCCTTTGTCCGGACATCGGCGGGGCCCGTTGGCCTGCTCGTGACCGGATCTTTCGCCAGGGAGCATGCGTAATCCGGCTTTTAGTCCGCTTAACGAGGGCCGTTTGAACCTGGAAACCGCCAAGCAGACTAAATATCGGGTCGCTAGTTTGCTGAAAATTTTATGGAATTGCCCGTCTGCAGGTTCAGGTCGCCGACCAGCCGGAAAGACGGGCACTTCGGTCGGATTTGCAGCAAATTCCGCGGGGTATGGCTAATTTGCCGAAATGGCCGGTTTTGTTATCCAAATCACAGTCTTAGCTGAGAAATTGATGCAGTATCCCGTGGGGAAAAGCCTGCTAAAGATAACGCAGGTATTGGGGTTTGATTCTGTACGTAAAACTACATCAAATTGCTTCTCTAACGCCAGGCGTTGGAGATTAATACGGATACGAGCGCCATCAATACTTCACTTTTTGAAAATTCACGCAAATTGTTCCGTTGCAACAAAGCAACTAGCGAACTGACGCAGCATTCGCGGCGGCAGGACATGGTTTCGCAATGCACTCGCAAATGATATGCAAATTCTAGACTTTAAAAATTATATAAAAATTAACCTTTTATGGTGGCCCATTGAATTTCGTAGGTAAATTCGACGCCAAGCTACCCGTTGAAGGATCGGTCGCGCATCCCGTTGCGTTCACGCACGTCGATGGCGCGTCCACGCACGCCCCGTCCGATGCCATTATCGTTCCCGACGCCCAATTGCTGTTCGGCGGCGACTTCAAGCGATCCGGCGTCGATCTGGTGCTATCCAACGACGACCATGAACTGGTCCTGCACGATTACTTCAAGGGCGAGAAGCGCGCCGCGCTAGCCTCACCCGATGGCGCCCATCTCACCGGCGACCTCGTCAACGCACTTACCGGCCATGTCGAATACGCCCAGGCCGACGGCGCGGTGGCTGCGGCCGCCGCCGTGGTCGGCCATGTCACCAAGCTGACGGGCACCGCGACCGCGATCCGCAACGGCGTCTCGATCATCCTGAACCAGGGTGACAACATCGACAAAGGCGACGTGCTGCAGTCCGGCGCCGATTCGACGCTCGGCGTCACCTTCATCGACGGCACCGTGTTCGGCCTGTCGTCGAACGCGAGGATGGTGGTCAACGAGATGATCTACGACCCCAACGGGTCGAACAATTCATCGCTGCTCAGCCTGGTTGCGGGCACCATCTCCTTTGTCGCCGGCGAAACCGCCAAGCACGGCGACATGAAGGTCGATACGCCGGTTGCGACCATGGGTATCCGCGGCACCGCGGTGCTGGTCGAAATCGACTTCTCGGTTCCCGGCCAGAACGGCGCGCCTTCGGCGAACTTCCAGGTTCTGGTCGAGCCGGACGGCACCACCGGATCGTACATCCTGTTCGACAAGAACACGCTGGCGCCGCTGGCGACGGTCAATACGGCGGGAACGCTGACCAAGATCAGCCAGGGCGTCGTCAGTTTTCAGGCCGGCACACCGCTGACTCCGGATGAGCAAAAGCTGATCACCGACCTGTTCACGACGAAATTCGGCGATAACAACACCAAGTCGATCGATCACCACTTCACCGACACGCCGATTCCGCAGTCATTGGCGCCGATCAAGCTGGCTGACGGAACAATTGCAACGCCGTTTGTCCTGTCTGTCGCCAATCCCGGCGGTTCGTCCTCGTCCGGTTCGGGCGGTGGGACGGTCAACGTTATTCACATTCCTGGTCCGCCGACGGTCGTTACATCCAACGATGCTTTCACCGAACACGCCAACGTCACCGGGAGCACAGCGCTCGATACCATAACCGACAAGATCAAATTTGCCGACATCAATGCCGGCGATCTTCCGACGGTAAAGGTCGAGTTCAGTTCGTTCACCTATCAGGACGCTCACCACACCGACATTACGCAAGCGCTGAGCCCGACCGAACAGGCGGCGATCAAGGCGATCGAAGCGATCGACCTGCGGCAGGATCCCGGCAACAACAACAACGGCGCGGCGACCTGGACCTATAGCTTTGCGGACGGGGCGTTCGACTTCCTCGGCGCCGGTGAAAAACTGACGCTGACCTATACGGCGCTGGTCGACAACAATTTCCTGCAGAGCCCTGAAATAGGCGTCAAGCAGTTCACCATCACGATCACCGGCACCAATGACGTTCCGGTCATCACGTCCAGTATCCCGCAGACGATCGCCTTTGTCGGCGGCACCAGCGTGCCCGGCGGTGATTTGACCGCCCACGTGCCGACTTCCGGAACGATCTCGTTCGACGATCCCGATCTCACCGACAGCCATACGGTTTCGGTCAAGCTTTTGCTCGACGGGCTCGACCTGCCGCCGACCCCTCTGCAGATCTTCGAGCATGCCCTGACGGCGTCGATCGCGACCGACAGCACGGGCACGGGTTTCGGAACGGTCAACTGGAAACTCGCGGACCTACCGGTCTACCTGGCCGACTTCATCCCCAAGGGCGAAACCATCACGCTCACCTATGCGGTGACGGTGACGGATTCGCAGGGCGCGACCTCAACGCAGGATATCACGGTCACGATCACCGGCACCGATACCCCCGCGGTGGTCTGGATCGCCACGACGCAAACGGGCTCCGCGCCGGGCGGGCTGTGGAGCGACGCGGCGAATTGGGAAACCGGCACGGTCCCAACGGCCAATGACGACGCGATCATTATCACCGATCAGCTGATCGGCCTGACCCCGTCCTATCCGGTGACGATCGACGCCGAGACCGCGGCCGTGGCCAAGAGCCTGACGATGAACGACTTCGGGACCTCGCCTCCGGAGTTGATCAATCGGGGCACGCTGACCGTCGGCGGCGCGTTCGACATGAGCGCGGACTCGATTGTCCATAATTCGGGGACCATCAGCGTTGGCGGCCTGATGGAAGTCCAGGATACCAGCGTGCTGCTGAATTCCGGGGCGTTGATCCTTCAGCAGGGCGGCGACTTCAAGGACCAGAGCACGGTCGCGAACACCGAGGCCGGATCAGTCGAAATTTCCGGCGGTACGCTGAATGTTCAGGTCGATGTTACCAATGATGGACTGATTACGGTCGATTCGGGTGCGGCACTGACCGTTGGCATCGCCGCCATCACCGGCGGCACCGTCACCAATAACGGCACGCTGACATTTAACGGCGTCGCGTCGCCCGATCCTTCCAGCGAAACAGCGCCTGCTACCGGCGAGGCTATGCTGAAGGACGGCACGCTGAACAACGCGGGCATGCTGCACGCCGAAACCGGCGCGGTGCTGGAAAACGAGAACGTCACCAACACAGGCACGATCGAGGTTCTGGCGCTTGGTTCACTGACCCTCGATCAGGGCACCACGGTCGACAACACCGACGGTACGATTGCGATCGACGGGACCGGCACGCTGACGCTCGATGACGCCAGCATTGATGGCGGCGCCATCAACGATTTCAGTACTGCTTCGGGCGACATCATTCCCGGCGATATCGACGTTACCGGTTCAAGCACGATCAGCAACGCTCATCTCAACAATGGTCATGTGACTGTCGAGAGCGATCAGACGTTGACGCTCGACGGCTCCACGGTGAACGGCAGCACGATCACCAATGACGGTACATTGGCTGTTGATGCGGACCAGACACTGACGCTGGAGGGCGGTGCGACCATCAGCGGTGGAACGCTCGATAATTCCGGCACCGTCCATATTGAGGGTTCTTCGGGCGCGACGCTTGACGGCGTCGCCGTGACCGGGGGCGGCGATATCCAGATCGATTTCGACGCGGACACAGCCACGACGCCGTTGGTACTGGAAGGCGGCACGACCGTCACGGATGGCACGCTGACGGTGGGTTCGGTCGGCGTTGTTGATGTCGAGACCGCCGCCGGTGCGACGCTGAACGATGTCAGTGTCATCAACCACAATTCCATCGAGGTGCTCGGTGGAAGCGCGCTGATCCTCGATGACGGAACCTCGGTAAGCAATGCTGACGGCACCGTCACGATCGATGAAGCCGGCACTTTGACGCTCAACGACGCGAGCATCAGCGGCGGGACGCTGGATAATTCCGGCACGATCGACATTGAAGGTTCTTCGGGCGCGACGCTCGACGGCGTCGCGGTCACTGGTTCCGGCGATATCGAGGTTGACGGCGCGAAGGATACGGCGACAACGCCTCTGGTGCTGGAAGGCGGCACGACCATCACCGATGGCACGCTGACGGTCGGGTCGGTCGGCGTTCTCAATATCAAGACGGCCGGTGGCGCAACGCTGGGCGATGTCGGCGTCACCAACCACAATTCGATCGAGGTGTTCGGCGGAAGCGCGCTGACCCTCGATGACGGAACGTCGGTGAACAATATCGACGGCACCATCGCGATCGACGGTACCGGCACGCTGACGCTGAACGATGCCACTATTACCGGCGGCGCCATCGACGATTACAGCACGGTTTCGGACGGCATCGTCGCCGGTGATATCGATGTCACGGGGTCGAGCACGATCAGCAACGCCCAGCTGAATAACGGCCAGGTGACGATCGGAAGCGATACGACGCTGACATTGAGCGGCGACACGGTGAGCGGCACCAGCTTCATCGACACCGCCGATGGCGCGACCATCCTGATCGATGGCGCCAGCACGCTGGATGGCGTCGCGATTACCGGCGGCACCATCACCAATACAGACGCGACGGTGACGGTTGACGTGGACCAAACGCTGACGCTTCAGGGCGGCGCCACGGTTGTCGGGGGAACGGTCAGCAATTCCGGCACGGTCGCGATCGAAGGCGCTTCGGGGGCGACGCTCGACGGCGTCACTGTCACCGGGGCCGGTACGATTCAGGTCGACGGTTTGGAGTCCACCACGACGACCCCGTTGGTGCTGGACGACGGCACGACGATTACGGACGGCAAGCTGAAGGTTGGGCCTGTCGGAGTCCTCGCGGTCAAGACCGCCAAGGGCGCGACGCTGAATGGCGTTGCCGTCACCAACGATAATTCCATCGAGGTGTTTGCCGCCAGCGTCCTGGCGCTCGGTTCCGGCACGGTCATCGACAACACCAGTGGCATCGTCACAGTCGATGGTACTGGCGCGCTGAACTTGGGCCAGGCCACCATCAATGGCGGTACGATCAACGATTACAGCACGGCTTCGGGCAACATCGTGGCCGGGGATATCGACGTCACCGGTTCGAGCACGGTCAGCAACGCCCATCTCAACAATGGTCAGGTCACGATCGGAACTAACGCGACGCTGACGCTGGACGGCTCCACGGTGACCGGCACCACCTTCGCCGACACCGCTGATGGCGCCGTCATTCAGATCGACGGTCACAGCACGCTGACGCTCGATCACGCCACCATCAATGGCGGCGCCATCAACGATTACAGCACCGATTCGGGTGGCATCGTAGCCGGCGATATCGACGTCACAGGCTCCAGCACGATCAGCAACGCCCATCTCAACAATGGCCAGGTAACGATCGGCGCGAACCAGACGCTGACGCTGGATAACGACACAATCACCGGCACCCATTTTGTCGATACCGCTGATGGCGCCGTCATCCAGATCGACGGCGGCACCACGTTGAAGCTGGATCATGCCAGCATCGATGGCGGTACCATCAACGATTACAGCACGGCTTCGGGCGGCACCGTTGCCGGCGATATCGACGTGATCGGCTCCAGCACGATCAGCAACGCCCAGATCAATCATGGCGACGTGACGATCGAGAGTGGTCAGACGCTGACTCTCGACGGCGACACGGTCACGGGCGCCGCGTTCACCGGTGTCGCGACCGACAGCATCATCCATGTCGACGGCGGCGACACGCTGACGCTCAACAGCGTCACCGTCAGCGGCGGCGGTGTGACGATCGGGGCGGACGCACTGGTCAAGACCAGCGGCGATGTCACCCTGACGAATACCAGCGTCACCAATGACGGCACGATCGAAATCACCGACGGCACACTCAAGATCACCGGCTCCATTGCGAGCAGCGCGCCGGATGCAAGCGGATCGATCAAGATCGACAGTGGCGCGGTGCTCGATCTCGACGGTTCGGACACCCAGAACGTGGTTTTCGCCGGCATCAACGGCGAACTGCAAATCGACACATCGAGCTTCGGCGGCAGCATCAGCGGGCTGGCGGCGACCGATCAAATCGATCTGAGCACCATCGGGTTTGGTCCGGGCACCACCGGTACCTATAGCGGCGGTGTTCTAACCATCACCGACGGAAGCCATTCGATCAGCATGACGCTGACCGGCGACTATAGCGACGCGCACTTCGCAGGCGCTTCCGACGGCCATGGCGGCACGCTGATCACGCTGAACGCCAATGACGATGCGCCGGTCTTCGCTTCGGCGGACAAGGCACAAACCGGCGCGGTGACCGAACTAGCGGATACGACCGGGTCAGCGGCCTCGGATCCGTCGCCCGCGGCTGGCGGCATCATTCACTTCACCGATATCGACCTGACGGACCGGCCGACGGCGACGATCACACAAAGCGTCACCTGGACGAGCGGTACGACCGACCTGTCCTTGTCGCTGACGCCGACCGAAATCAGTGCGCTCGAACATGCGTTCGCGCTGACCCAGTCTGACAACACCAACAACGGTGCCATCGGCTGGAGCTACCAGATCAGCGACAGCGCGCTGGATTTCCTCGGTGCCGGCGAGACGGCGACGGTGACCTCGACGGTCCTGCTCGACGATCACCAGAACGGCCATGACACCGCGACCGTCACGGTCACAATCGCCGGCGCGAACGATGCTCCGGTGCTGGCGGCCGACACCTCCGGCACGGCCGGAACAGGCCAGCATGCGATCGCTGAACTCGCTGGCAAGATCGGCGACACTGTTGATCACGACTCGACCTCCGGCACGCTGTCGTTCACCGACGTCGATCTCGACGATACCCACACGGTCAGTCAGAGCGCGCCGGTCTATGTATGGTCTGGCGGAAGCCTGACGACGTCGCAGGCCGATGCACTGACGGCAGCCGCGACACTGGCATTGACCGAAACTGACAGCACCCATACTGGTGCCGGTTCGGTGGGATTCACCTATCGCGCTGCTGACAACAGCTTCGATTTCCTCGCCGCCGGCGAGACGCTGAACGTCACTTACGCCGTCGCGGTCACCGATAGTCACGGCGCCAGTTCGATCCAGCCCGTGACGGTCACAATCACGGGTACCAACGACACGCCGGTGCTTGCCGCGGATACTTCCGGTGCCAACGGCCTGCATGCGATCACCGAAATCGCGAGCAAGACCGGCGATACCACGGATGTCGACTCCGCCTCCGGCACATTGTCATTCACCGACGCAGATCTCAGCGATACCCACACCGTCAGTCAGGGCACGCCGACCTACCTGTGGTCCGGCGGAAGCTTGACCACGGCGCAGACCGACGTGCTCACGGCCGCTGCCACGCTGGCAATGACGGTGACTGACAGCGCACACACCGGTACCGGTTCGGTCGGGTTCGCCTACAGCGCGGCCGACAACAGCTTCGACTTCCTCGCCGCCGGCGAGACGCTGAAAGTCACTTACGCCGTCACGGTCACCGATAGTCACGGCATCAGTTCGGCCCAGCCGGTGACCATGACGATCACCGGGACGAACGACGCGCCGGCGCTCGCGGTGGATCATTCCGGTGCCAACGGCTTGCATACGATCACCGAGCTTGCCGGCAAGATCGGCGACGCCACGGATGTCGACTCCGCCTCCGGCACGCTGTCATTCGCCGACGCCGATCTCACTGATACTCACACCGTCAGCCATGGCACTCCGACCTATCTATGGTCCGGCGGAAGCCTGACCGGAACGGGGACCGATGCACTCACGGCGGCCGCCACGCTGACGCTGACCGAAACCGACAACACCGGCATCGGGTCGGGGTCGATCGGTTTCACATACGGCGCGGCGGACAGCAATTTCGATTTCCTCGCCGCCGGCGAGACGTTGAAGGTCACTTACGGCGTCACCGTCACCGACAACCACGGCGCCAGTTCGATCGAGCCCGTGACGGTCACAATCAACGGTACCAACGACGCGCTGGTGCTTGCGGCGGATCATTCCGGCGCCATTGGCGCGACCCTGCATGCGATCAGCGAACTCGCCGGCAAGACCGGCGACACCGTCGATCACGATTCGGCTTCCGGCACGCTGTCATTCACGGACGCCGATCTCGACGATACCCACACGCTAAGCCATAGCGGGCCGACCTACGTGCTTTCGGGCGGAATGCTGGATACGACGCAGGCCGAAGCGCTGACCGCGGCCGCCACGCTGGCGCTAACCGAAACCGACAGCACCCACAGCGGAGCCGGGTCGGTCAGCTTCAGCTACAGTGCCCCCGACAGCAGTTTCGATTTCCTCGCCGAGGGTCAGACGCTGACCGTCAGCTACAGCATGACGGTCACCGACAATAGCGGCGTCGGTTCATCGCAGCCGGTGACTTTTACCGTCACCGGCAGCAACGACGCGCCGGCCATGGATGCGCACCATTCGACGCTGTCCTATATCGAAAATCAGGCGCCCGCGGCGATCGATGCTGCGTTAACTCTGTCGGATGTCGATAGCGCCACGCTCGGCTCGGCGACGGTGCAGATATCAGGCAATTTCGTTGCCGGCGAGGATGTCCTGGGCTTTACCGACCAGAACGGAATTCACGGCAGCTACGATGCGGTCCACGGCATATTGACCCTGACCGGGACGTCGAGTGTCGTGGATTACCAGGCCGCATTGGCCTCGGTGACCTATTTCGACAGCAGCGACAACCCCTCGGCCGCACCGCGCACCATCAGCTTCTCGGTCGACGACGGCGCCAGCGCCAATTCGCACAGCAACACGGTCACGGCGGCGATTGATGTCACTCCGGTCAATGATGCGCCGGTAGTGACGTATGCGGCGCCTGAGAACGGAGCCATTTCGGTTCCGGAAAACACCGCGGCGCACTTGGCCGGTATCAGCGTTTCGGATGTGGACGCCGGCACCCGCGATGTCACGGTGACGCTGGCGCTGCCCGACGGTAGCAGCGGCTCGCTTTCCGCCGGGAATTTCGACGGCGTGACGATCGGTGGCAGCGCTACCGCGTTGACCATCACCGGCAGCCTGGTCGAGATCAATACGTTCCTTGCCGATACCCAGCACGGCGTGACCTACACGCCGGCGACGGGTTTGATCCACGACGTGACGCTGACAGTAACGGCAAACGATCATGGCGCCACCGGCGCCGGCGGCGCGATGGATTCAGCGCCGCAACCGGTCCTGCTCGATCTCGTTTCCGATGGCCTGCCGGCGTCCCACGCCAACCTGATCGTGAACGGCGGCTTCGAGACCGGCGATTTCTCCGGATGGCGCCTGGGCAGCGATATCGGCGACAGCAACGCGATCGGCATCAACTTCCTGGTCGGCAGCGTCCGCGCCGAAAATCAGGGCTCCGGCGACATGGCGCATCACGGTCAGGCGGAGGCCCTGTTCGGCGGCATCGGCGATGACGTGACGCTCAGCCAGAGCCAGACCGTGGCGACGAACGCCAATGAGCATTACACGGTCGACTTCTGGGTGATGAATGATACCTCGGCCTCGTCGGGCGAGGATGGCCGGGGCTCCAATGATTTCAGCGCGAGCTGGAACGGCAGTGCCCTGATGCCGACCATCGTCAACGCGGATCAGAGCAGCAGCTACACCGAATATCAGTTCGACGTGACCGGCGTGGCCGGTCATTCGACGCTCGAATTCTCCGCCCGCAATGACGATGGCTACTGGAACCTCGACGACGTGTCGGTGCGCGAGGGGGCTCCCGATACGGTCAATCAATTGACCGACGAGACCATTTCGGTGTCCGGCGTCCATGCGGGCGATGCGTTGACGGTCACGCCTGCCGACTCAAATTCGCTCGGGATGGTGACTGCTGTTGCGGGCTCCGGGACGATCGAATGGCAATTTGCCGCCAGCAATGCCCAACTCGATCATTTGATGGCCCTGACGCAGACCTATACCGTGAGCGATGCGAACGATCCTGCGGTTGCGCAAACCGTCGCGGTTTCGATCGGGGGGCTCGGCCACGATCAGTTCGTGTTCAATCCGGGCATTGGCGCCGATACGATGGTGAATTTCAATACCGTCTCGAATAGCCAGGGCACTTATGTCGGCGACACCGTCGAGCTCGACAATTTCAGCAATATCCAGAGCGTCAGCGATGTGCTGCACAATCTCGGCACCGATGCGCATGGCAACGCCGTGGTTGATCTCGGCAACCACGACAGCATCACGTTCCAGGGCATCAACGCCGCCACGATTCAGGCCAACGCGATGCACATGTTCGTTCTGCATTAGCACCAGCGGCGATATGGCCTGACGGCGGCACGGCGCCTCTCTGCCGCCCGGACGCCAAAAAACACCGGCGGGCGTGAACAAGTTGCCAAAATCTGATATCCGGACAGCATGAAGCGATTGAGGGTATTGCGACGCTGGTTCGCGCGAAAGTTCGGCTATGCGAGGGTGCTGTGTCTGGCGATCCTGATCGGGTTCGCGGCGCTGCGTATCGCCGATCCCGGGCCAATCGATGAGCTTCGGGCCAGGACGTTCGACACCTTTCAGCGCATCGAGCCGCGGGTGAAGACCGCAAGACCCGTCACCATCATCGATATCGACGAGCCCAGCCTGGCGAAATTCGGCCAGTGGCCGTGGCCGCGGACCCGGATCGCCGACCTGATCACCAATCTGACCCGGCTCGGCGCCGTTGTAATCGCGTTCGACATCGTGTTTGCGGAATCTGATCGCCTCAATCCTGACGCCGTCGCCGACAGCATGAGATATCTCGACGACGTGACCAAGAACAGGTTGCGGGCATTGCCGAGCAACGATCAGATGTTCGCCGACGCGATCCGGCGCTCGCGCGTTGTTTTGGGCGAGACCGGTCTCGCCCGGGTCAATCCGCAATTCGACAAGACGCTTCCGGTTACGGGGGTGGCCATGCTCGGCGAGGATCCGCAGCCTTTCATGTTCGAATTTCCCGGCCTGCTGCGCAATGTTGCTATTCTGGAGGAGGCGGCCGCCGGCCGCGGCCTGTTCACGATCAAGACCGAACGCGACGGCATCGTTCGGCGGGTGCCGATGATGCTGCAGGCCCAGGGCGCGATGATGCCATCCCTGAGTTTTGAGGTATTGCGGGTGGTAACCGGAACGCCGACGATCATCATCAAATCCGAGAAGGCCGGAATCAAGAGCGTAGGTGTCCGGGGCCTGGAAGTCCCCACCGATCACAACGCCCAGCTCTGGGTGCATTTCGCGCGCCAGGATCCCTCGATTTACGTCTCGGCCGCGGACGTGCTCGATGGAAACGTCGCGCCCGAAAAGATTGATCACAAGCTGGTGCTGATCGGGACGTCGGCGGTTGGACTTAACGACATCAAGACGACGCCGGTGTCTTCGGCCATGCCGGGAGTCGAAATCCATGCTCAGGTACTTGAAGCTGCGCTGACCAAGGCGCTGCTGTCGCGACCGCCCTACGGTATCGTTCTCGAATTTGGCGTGGCGCTGCTCCTTGGACTCCTGGTGATCGCATTTGCTCCGATGTTCGGCCCGGTGATCCTCGTGATTGTCGGTGCGTTATTCGCTACGCTGCTGATCGGTGCGTCCTGGTATTTCTACACCCAGCAGCGGCTGCTGATCGATTTCACCTATCCCTTGTTGTCGACCACGGCGATCTATCTCACGCTGGTCTTCTCCAGCTTTGTCCGGGAGCAGGCGCAGCGCCGCCAGATTCGCTCGGCCTTCGGCCAGTATCTGTCGCCGGCGCTGGTTGCGCAGCTGGCGCAGTCGCCGGAAAAGCTCGTGCTCGGCGGCGAAGAGCGCGAGATGACCATCATGTTCTCCGATGTTCGCGGTTTCACCTCGATCTCGGAATCCTACAAGCACGATCCGCAGGGCCTGACCGCGCTGATGAACCGGTTCCTGACGCCGCTGACCAACGCGATTCTCGCGCGCAAGGGCACCATCGACAAATATATGGGCGACGCGATCATGGCGTTCTGGAATGCGCCGCTTGACGACGGGCAGCATCAGCTCAATGCATGCGAGGCGGCGGTCGACATGCTGGAACGGATCGACGAACTCAACAAGGCGCGTGAACTCGAGGCGGAGCATGGTGGTCACGCCTACATCCCGCTCAATGTCGGTGTCGGGCTCAATACCGGTACCTGCGTCGTCGGCAATATGGGGTCGGATTTGCGGTTCGACTATTCCGTGCTGGGCGACAGCGTCAATCTGGCCTCGCGGCTGGAAGGCCAGTCCAAGGAATATGGCTTCCCGATCATCGTCGGCTCAAAGACGGCGCTCGCGGTCAAGGACAAGTTCGCGATCCTCGAACTCGATTTCATCATGGTCAAAGGCAAGAAGGAGCCTGAGGTCATCTATGCCATCGCCGGCCGCGAAGACACCGCCCAGTCCGCCCGCTTTCAGCGCTTGCGCAACCTGACCATCGAGATGCTGGCGTGCTATCGCGGCCGCGACTGGGAGGGTGCGCTGGCGGCGATCGAGCGCGGCCGCCGCACCGACGAAGCGAATTCGCTGGAATTGCTCTACGACCTCTACGAGGCGCGGATCCAGGATTATCGGAACAACCCGCCGCCCGAGGATTGGAACGGCGCCTTCGCGCTGCTGACGAAGTAACGGGCCGTCATTGCGAGCCAACGGGTCGGGCGAATGCCCGCCCGATGACGGGCTCCGCGAAGCAATCCAGGGCTGCAAAGCAAGTCTGGATTCTTCGTCGCTTCGCTCCTCGCAATGACGGAGAATTCTACTCCACCCCGATCTGCGTCAGATCCTGGAACCAGTGCTGTGCCTGCACGAATTTCTTGACCTTCGGCGACAGCGCGTGCGGGTTGGTGTCGTGCACCACCCATACCAAAGCGGCGTCGTCGACGATCAGCGCGTGGGCCTGCGCGATCAGCTCGTCCTGTTTGGCGGGATCGAAGGTCTGCTTGGCCTTATTGATCAGCGCGTCGACCTCGGGATTTTTGTAACCGCCCCAGTTGACGCCGACCGGTGCGACCTGATCGGAGGCGAAGAATCGGACGATGGCGTAGAGCGGATCGGAGGTGACATAGGCGATGTTGTTGGCGGTGATGCCGGCGTTGCTCGGATCGGCCGCGCCCTTGCGCCAGGCGGTGTAGAGCGTTTCGAGCTCGACCACCTTGAAGTCGATGTCGATGCCGATTTCCTTGAAACTCTGCTGCAGGAATTCGTTCATCGGCAGCGACAGCATCTGTCCGGTGCCGCCTTGCGCGATGATGAAGGTTGCCTTCAGCGGCTTTTCCCTGGAATAGCCGGCTTCCTCGACCAGCTTTTTGGCTGCCGCGAGATCGTATTTGAGGTCGAAGGTCGGCTTGCCGAACCAGGGGCTCGACGGATCGACCTGGCCCTTGGCGGGTTTGGCGAGGCCATTCATCAGTGCGACGACGCCGTCGCGGTCGATGGCGAGATTGAGTGCCTTGCGCAGCCGGATGTCGGTCCAGGGTGAGCCGGGCAAGACGCTGAGGTGATAATTCCACACATGCGGCGTGATGTTATCGACGATCCGCATCCCGGCCGATTTCAACTGCGGCACCGCATCGGGAGCCGGCGTCTCGATCAGATCGACCTGGCCGGCCAATAGCGCATTGGTTCGGGTCAGCGCTTCCGGCATCGGCACCAGCACTAGTTTGTCGACTTTCGGGATTCGCTTCTTGTCCCAATAGTCTTCGTTCTTCGACAATTCGGCCAGTTCATGCGGCACCAGTTTGGTCAGCTTGAACGGGCCAGTGCCCGAGGGCTGGCTGGCGAATTTATCCCAGTCCTTGCCGACCTTTTCGTATTGCGTGGGGCTCGAAACCAGGAACCAGAGCATCTGATAGGGGAAGAACGAATCCACGGTCTTGGTGGTGATCTCGATGGTGGAGTCATCGATCTTGGCGTAGCTGGCAACCGAGGGCAGGCGGGTTTTCACCTGCGCGCTCTGGCGCTTGTCGAATTGCGGGGCCTTGTCGTTCAGGACCTTGTCGAAATTCCAGATCACCGCATCGGCGTTGAAATCGCTGCCATCATGGAATTTGACGCCCTTGCGCAAGGTAAAACGCCATTTGGTCTTGTCGGCGTCATCGACCTTCCATTCGGTGGCAAGCCCGGGCACCAGTTTGCCGGGCCGATCGGACACAGCCATTTCCCAGGAAACCAGCGGGTCGTAGATCGTGTATCCGGTGAACTGATAGGCGCCGGCGCCGCGGTCCGGCTGGCCGGTGGTGAGCGGAATATCCGCCATCGAAATGCCGTAGCGGACGACGGACTCGGCGTGCGCGGAGATGACGGAAAGGCCCACCGCCAGGGCGGCGAGAAGCATCGAATTTCGAACGCGCATGCACTAAGCTCCATTGAACAGAGATTGGGCGTACCCGGTCCGTAACGTGCAAACTTGATGCCAGATTAGGCACCCGCGTCCGTTCGCTGCGTTGAACGCGCAAGGAATTGGTCCGCCAATCGCAATTGGGCGGGCGATGTCGGCCATTGGCACGGCCGTTGCATACGTTTGCATAAGAATTAGTCACCCGGAACGATAAGGAAATCCGATCGATGCGTATTGTAAAATTGGGAAAATGCCGGGCCGTGGCGCTTGCCATTCTGGCGGTTGGCGCGATGGCGGCGCTGCCCCGGAGCGCGGGCGCCGAAACCATCCTGCGCATCGGCATGACCGCCGCCGATATTCCGCGCACGCTGGGCCAGCCCGATCAGGGGTTTGAGGGCAACCGCTTCACCGGCCTGACCATGTATGACGCGCTGACGATGTGGGATTTGTCCTCCGCCGACAAAGCCAGCGTGATGATTCCGGGGCTTGCGACCGAGTGGGCGGTGGATGCCACCGACAAGAAGAAGTGGACGTTCAAGCTTCGTCCCGGCGTCACATTCCATGATGGCTCGCCGTTCGATGCCGATGCCGTGGTCTGGAATGTCGACAAGGTGCTCAAGCAGGATGCGCCGCAGTTCGATCCAAGTCAGGTCGGCGTGACCGCGTCGCGGATGCCGACCTTGGCGTCGGCCCGCAAGATCGATGACATGACTGTGGAATTGACCACCACGGAACCCGACAGCTTCCTGCCGATCAACCTCACCAATCTGTTCATGGCGAGCCCGGTGAAATGGCAGAAATTATATGACGCCGCCCAAGGCGCCGATGCCAAAGTCAAGTCACAGGCGGCGTGGGCTGCTTTCGCGCGCGATGCGTCGGGCACCGGCCCGTGGAAGATGTCGGCCTTTACGCCGCGCGAACGGCTCGAACTGGTGAAGAACGAGAATTATTGGGACAAGGCGCGCATCCCGAAAGTCGACAAGATGCTGCTGCTGCCGATGCCGGAGGCAAATGCCCGAACCGCGGCACTGCTCTCCGGTCAGATCGACTGGGCCGAAGCGCCGGCGCCGGACGCGGTTGCGGAAATCAAGCAGCGCGGCTTTATCATCTATGCGAACGAGGAGCCGCATGTCTGGCCGTGGCAGTTCTCGCGCGTCGAAGGCTCGCCCTGGAACGACATCCGCGTTCGCAAGGCCGCCAACCTCTGCGTCGATCGCGAAGGCCTCAAGGACGGCCTGCTCGCCGGCCTGATGGTGCCGGCGACCGGCACCTTCGAGCCCGGGCATCCCTGGCGTGGCAAGCCGACATTTGAGATCAAATATGACAAGGCGGCGGCGCAAAAGCTGATGCAGGAAGCCGGCTTCGGCCCGAACAAGAAATTGACCGTCAAGGTCCAGACCTCGGCGTCGGGATCGGGTCAGATGCTGCCATTGCCGATGAATGAATATCTGCAGCAGGCGTTGGCCGAATGCTATTTCGACGTTCAGCTCGATGTCATCGAATGGAACACGCTGTTCACCAACTGGCGTAAGGGCGCCAAGGATCCGTCCGCCAACGGCGCCAACGCCACCAACGTGACCTATGCGGCGATGGATCCGTTCTTCGCCTTGGTGCGCTTCCTGCAATCGGGCATGGCGCCGCCGGTGTCGAACAATTGGGGCTATATCAACAACCCGAAATTCGACGAACTGGTCAAGAAGGCGCGGCAGACCTTCGATCCGGCCGAACGCGATCAGGCGCTGGCCGAATTGCATGCGGCCTCGGTTGACGACGCGACCTTCCTTTACGTCGCTCACGACGTCGGCCCGCGCGCGCTCAGCCCGAAGATCAAGGGTTTTGTGCAACCGAAGAGCTGGTTCGTCGACTTTTCGCCGGTATCGATGACGCCGTGATTGGCGAAATTTGTTTTCTCCGTCGTGCCCGGACTTGTCCCGGGCATCCACGTCTTACTTCTTGAGGCCAAGTCGTGGATGGCCGGGACATCTAGCGCGAAGACGCGCTTTGCGCTTCTGCCCGGCCATGACGAGGGAGAGATTTGCAGCCGCATTCTCCGAAACCGAAATTTGCGTTAATGAACGAAGGTGATCCGTGCTCGCTTATGTCGCCAGGCGCATTGTCTACGTGATCCCGATCGTGCTCAGCGTGGCGCTGGTGTGCTTCATGCTGGTGCACATCACGCCCGGCGATCCGCTGGTCGCGATCCTGCCGGCGGACGCCTCGCAGGAACTCGCGGCGCAGTTGCGCGCGGCCTACGGCTTCGATCGTCCGCTGCCGGTACAGTTCGGGCTGTGGCTGTGGAAGGCCCTCAACGGCGATCTCGGCAATTCCATCGCCACAGGACGTCCGGTGCTCTCGGAGGTGCTGCGCGCGGTCAGCAATACCGTGACCCTGGCGATCGCGGCGGCGATGATCGGGTTCTCGCTCGGATTGTTCTTCGGACTGATCGCGGGCTGTTTTCGCGACACCTGGATCGACAAGGTCGCCACCTCGATCGCGATCGCCGGCGTCTCGGTGCCGCATTACTGGCTCGGCATGGTGCTGGTGATCATCTTCTCGGTGGAATTGAACTGGCTGCCGGCCGTCGGTGCGGGGCCCGGCGGCTCCAGCGCCTGGGGGTGGGACTGGGAGCACATCCGCTATCTGATCCTGCCCGCGATCACGACGTCGGTGATCCCGATGGGAATCGTTACCCGCACCGTGCGCGCGCTGACCGGCGATATATTGAGCCAGGATTTCGTCGAGGCGCTACGAGCCAAGGGCCTGCGCGAGACGCACGTGTTCCGCCACGTCATCAAGAACGCCGCGCCGACGGCGCTGGCGGTGATGGGCCTGCAATTGGGCTATATGCTCGGCGGCTCGATCCTGATCGAAACCGTGTTCTCCTGGCCCGGTTCGGGATTGCTGCTCAACTCCGCGATCTTCCAGCGCGATCTGCCGCTGCTGCAGGGCACGATCCTGGTGCTGGCGCTGTTCTTTGTCTTGCTCAATCTCCTCGTCGATATCCTGCAGGCCTCGATCGATCCCCGGATCAAGCGGAGTTGATGCCGGTGAGGATTCGTTCATGAGCGCGATCACGGATACCGCCCTGCAAGTCGCGCCCGCGACCAAGGCACGTGGCTATTGGACCACCGTCGGCCGCAGAATCATGCGCGACAAGGTCAGTATGGCCTGTGCCTTCGTCCTGCTCGTCATTTTCATCGCGGCCTTGCTGGCGCCGTGGTTGGGACTGGCCGATCCCTATCAGGGGTCGATGATCCGGCGCCTGCGCCATATCGGCACGCCGGGCTATCCGCTTGGCACCGACGAACTCGGCCGCGACATGCTGGCGCGGCTGATCTATGGCGGGCGGCTGTCGCTGCTTGTCGGCATCCTGCCGGTGATCCTGGCATTCGGGATCGGAACCTCGCTCGGCCTGATCGCCGGTTATGTCGGCGGCAAGATCAACACCGCGATCATGCGCACGGTCGACGTGTTCTATGCGTTTCCCTCGGTGCTGCTGGCGATCGCGATTTCGGGCGCGCTCGGCGCCGGCATCGTCAATTCCATCGTGTCGCTGACCATCGTGTTCGTGCCGCAGATCGCCCGTGTTGCCGAAAGCGTCACCACCGGCGTGCGCAACATGGATTTCGTCGAGGCGGCGCGGGCCTCGGGCGCCGGTCCCTTCACCATCATGCGCGTGCACATGCTCGGCAATGTGCTGGGGTCGATCTTCGTCTACGCCACCGGCCTGATCTCGGTGTCGATGATCCTGGCCGCCGGCCTATCGTTCCTCGGCCTCGGCACCAAGCCGCCGGAGCCGGAATGGGGCTTGATGCTCAACACGCTGCGCACCGCGATCTATGTCAATCCGTGGGTGGCGGCATTGCCCGGCGGCATGATCTTCGCGGTGTCGATCTGCTTCAATTTGTTCAGCGACGGCATGCGTAGCGCCATGGACATCAGGAATTGACGCCATGACCGAAGCCAACGCGCCCGTCGACATGCTGCAACCGGTCGAGGACGTCGGCGGCGCGGCGCAGCCGTTGCTGCAGGTCGTCGGCCTGACCAAGCATTTTCCGGTGCGCGGCGATCTCTTCAGCGCGCGCAAGACGGTGCGCGCGGTCGATGACGTTTCCTTTTCCATTGCCAAGGGCGAAACGGTCGGAATCGTCGGCGAATCCGGCTGCGGCAAGTCAACCACCGCGCGGCTGTTGATGCATTTGATGAAGCGCGATGCCGGTGACATCATCTATGACGGCATGACCGTCGGGCGCGCGCTGTCGCTGCGCGAGTTGCGGCGCGGCATGCAGATGGTGTTCCAGGATAGCTACGCTTCGCTCAACCCGCGCCTGACCATCGAACAATCGATCGCGTTCGGCCCGAAGGTCCACGGCATGGCCGACAGCGTTGCCCGAACACTGGCGCGCGAACTGCTCGGCAAGGTCGGCTTGCGGCCGGAAGTTTTTGCCAATCGCTATCCGCACGAGATCTCGGGCGGCCAGCGCCAGCGCGTCAACATCGCGCGCGCGCTCGCATTGTCGCCGCGGCTGGTGATTCTCGACGAAGCGGTTTCGGCGCTCGACAAATCGGTCGAGGCGCAGGTGCTCAATCTGCTGGTCGATCTCAAGCGCGAGTTCGGGTTGACCTATCTGTTCATCAGTCACGATCTCAATGTCGTTCGCTACATCTCGGACCGCGTGCTGGTGATGTATCTCGGCGAAGTCGTCGAACTCGGCCCGGTCGATCGGGTATGGGACGCGCCGGCGCATCCCTATACGCGGGCGCTGCTGGCGGCGATGCCGTCATCCGATCCCGACCATCGCACCGAAACGCCACCGATTTCGGGCGATCCGCCCAATCCGATCGATCCGCCGTCGGGTTGCCGGTTTCACACCCGTTGTCCGTTTGCGGAGCCGCTCTGCGCAAATGCTACACCAAAATTGACGGCGCTCGGTACAATGGGTCATCAGGCGGCGTGCTACATGGCAATTCCCGGTTCGGGCCATAGCCGCGCGCCGGCACAGGGAGAAAATGCGGCATGACGAGACCCACTCCAAAAGAGATCAAGGTGATCGCAGACGTTGCGGGCGTACCCGTGAACGCCGAGACCGCCGAACGTATCGGCAATTCGATCGGCCCGGCCTTTGACGGCTTTGCGCCGATCGCCGGTACGCTGCCGTTCGATCTGGAGCCCGCGAGCTTTGTTCTGGCGCAGATCGCAAAGGTTTCGACATGAGCACCGAACCGGCTTTGATGTCGCTTACCGCCGTCGCCAAGGCGATCGCCGAGAAAACCGTGTCGTCACGTGAGGTGACGCGATCCTGCCTGCACCGGATTGCCGAGTGGCAACCGCGTCTCAATGCCTTCATGGCGCTTGAAGCCGAGCAGGCGCTGAAGGCGGCCGATGAGGCCGATGCCGCGCTGGCGAAAGGCGACGCCAAGGGCGTGCTGCATGGCGTGCCATTGGCGCACAAGGACATGTATTACGAAGCCGGCAAGGTTGTGACCTGCGGCTCGAAAATCCGGCGCGATTTCGTCGCGACGACGACCTCCACCGCTCTGCAGCGCATCAAGGATGCCGGCACGATCCGGCTGGGCACGCTGCAGATGGCCGAGTTCGCCTACGGCCCGACCGGGCACAACGCGCATTTTGGCGCCGTGCATAATCCGTGGCACGTCGATCACATCACCGGCGGCTCATCGTCCGGCTCGGGTTCGGCGGTTGCGGCCAGGCTGACGTTTGCCGCCTTGGGCTCCGACACCGGCGGTTCGGTGCGGATGCCCGCGCATTTCTGCGGCGTCACCGGATTGAAGACCACGGTCGGCCGGGTCAGCCGGGCCGGCGCGATGCCGTTATCGCAGTCGCTCGATACCGTCGGGCCGCTGGCGCGCTCGGCGGAGGATTGCGCGTTGCTGATGGGCCTGATGGCCGGCGCCGATCCCGAAGACCCGACCGCCGTCAATCTGCCGGTCCCGGACTACATGGCGGCCACCAAAGGCTCGCTTAGGGGTATCCGCATCGGCGTGCCCACCGCATTCTATGTCGACGATCTCGACGCCGAGGTGGCGCGGGTGCTGGATGAAACGGTGGCCACGCTCAAGCGTGAGGGCGCCGAGATCGTCAAGGTCGAATTAACAGATCAGCGCCAGCTCTCGTCGGCGAGCCAGCTCGTGCTGGCGGTCGAAGCGGCTGCCTTTCACAAGCGCTGGATGATCGAGCGGCTGGAGGATTACGGCCCGCAGGTGCGGATGCGGCTGGAGAACGGGCTTGCGGTGCCGGCGGTCAGCTATCTCGAAGCGATGCGTTGGCGCGGCCCGGCTCTGTCGGCGCACAATGCCGCCGTGGCCGGCGTCGATGCGGTGATCGCGCCGGTTTCGCCGGTTCCGGCGCCCACCATCGCCGAGAGCGATGTCGGTGGCGGGCCGGGAGCCGAAGCGGTGATCCAGCGGCTGACGCGCTTCACCCGCCCGGTGAATTATCTCGGCGTTCCCTCGCTCTCGATCCCGTCCGGCTTCACCCGCAATGGTCTTCCCGTCGGGATGCAGTTGATCGGCCGTTCCTTCGATGAAGCGACATTGTTGCGGATCGGCGCGGCATTCCAGCGCGCGACCGATTTCCACGACCGGGTGCCCAACCTCACATGACCCAACTCGTCGACATCCGCAATCTCAGCATTCGCTTCACCGGCGATCGGACGGTTCATGCGGTCAATGATCTCAGCCTGTCGCTCGGCGAGGGCGAGGTTCTCGGCCTGCTCGGCGAGTCCGGTTCGGGAAAGAGCGTGACGTTGCGGGCGTTGATGCGGCTGTTGCCAAAGAAGCGGACGCAAATCTCAGGAAAGGTCGAAGTGCTCGGCCGCGACGTGCTGGCGCTCGATGACGAAGAGCTGTCGGCGTTTCGCGGCCAGACGGTTTCGATGATCTTTCAGGAGCCGGCGCTGGCGCTCGATCCGGTCTACACCATCGGCCAGCAGATCGCCGAAAGCGTGATGCGGCACGAAGGCAAGAGCCAGCGTGATGCGACGGCCCGCGCGCTGGAAATGCTGGAAGTGGTCCGCATCCCGTCGGCCAAGCGTCGGCTCGATGCCTATCCGCACGAGATGTCCGGCGGCATGCGGCAGCGCGCCATGATTGCGCTGGCGCTGGCCTGCAAGCCCAAAATCCTGCTCGCGGATGAGCCGACCACCGCACTCGATGCCACCGTGCAGATCCAGATCCTGCTGCTGCTGCGCGAACTGCAGCGGGAGTTCGGGATGTCCGTCATCTTCGTGACCCACGATATCGGCGTGGCGATCGAAATCTGCGACCGTGTCGCGGTGATGTATGCGGGCCAGATCGTCGAGCAGGGCACCCTTAGCCAGATCGTGCGCTCGCCTGTTCATCCCTATCCGCGCGGCTTGCTGGCCTCGACGGTGCATGGCGCGAAGAAAGGCCAGCGGCTGGAAACCATTCCGGGGACGCCGCCGTCGCTCGACCAGGCGCCTGCCAATTGCGCCTTCGCACCGCGCTGCGGATTTGCGGAAGCCCGATGCGTCGAACATCTGCCGCCGAATGTGCAGATCGGGCCGAACCGCAGCGCCCGATGCATTTTGGCAGAATCGGTTGTTGAGCCGACTTAATGATTCGGCGAGGCGTTCGCTTAGCCGCCCAGACCCGGATCGGCCCAGAGCTCCACCTGGGAAGGGGCGACGATCTGCTTGGGCTGGTGGGGATTGAGCGTGCCGGCACTGGCCGACCAGCCCTTCGCCAGGATCTGCATCGCGAACAGCTTGGCGTCGACTTCGGTTTTGAATGTCCGGGTGGAGCGGACCGCGCCGATCACGGTGCTGTCCGTTTTCACCGATTTGTCGGGCCCAAAGGCCACGTACCAGATATCAGGTTGGGTCATGTGGAGATAACGCCCGATACGAACGAAAGTTTCGCCATTTGCGGCGAATGGTTGGCATTTCCGCGATACCCGCGGCCGGCCCGAAATCCGTGCGACAGGGGTCGTCACGTCATGCAATTATGGTTAGGTTCGCCGGTAGCGCGCAGACATGGCGTGCCAACAGGGGGGAGCGGTTATGGTGTTATCCAGTGAAGGAATTATCGTTATTTTGTTTGTCGGCCTGGTTGCGGGCTGGCTCGCCGGAAAGATCGTGCGCGGCACCGGCTTTGGCATCATCGGCGATATTATCGTCGGTATCGCCGGTGCGCTGATCTCCAGCCTGTTGTTTCCGCGGCTTGGCATCCACCTCGGCACCGGCCTCGTCTCCGAGATCATCTATTCGGCGATTGGCGCGGTCGTCCTGCTGCTGATCGTCCGGCTGCTTCGCGGCCGGTTCTGACGCGTCGGCGTCGTTCAAAAAATGGGGCCATCCGCGAGGAAGACCCCATTTTCATTTCGCCTGTTTCAGTTTCGGAAGGCTTAGTCAGTTTCGAGAGGCTTGAATCGCGTTATTCGACGATCTCGACGATCCGGCGCGTGCGCGGCTCGACCAGAACCGTGCGGCCGTTAACGACCGTATAGCGGTAATCGTGGACACCATATTCCGCCGGCACGTCGTAATAGGTCACGCCATCCTCCGGCAGAATCGCGCCAACCCGGACATCCTCGCGATATTGATAGGACGGGCGATGCTGCTCGACCACATAACTGTGGAAGCGCGGACGCTGGTCGATGCCGAGAACCCCGTTGACGCCGCCAACCACGCCACCCACGACGCCGCCGACCACGGCACCGAGCGGACCGGCCGCGCGCTCACCGTCGCGGGAACCTCGTTCGACGCCACCGGGGACGCCTTGGGCCTGCGCGACGGCGGGCAGGGCCACGGCGGCGACAACGGCAGCAATTCCGATAAAGCGGCGGATCATGATAACTCCAAAAATGTCTGTTAAGGTCGCGATACAACCGATGTTCCGCCCATAAGTTCCTCCTAAAATGAGCTTTTGGCTGCCGATTCGGCCCGCGGCATTTAGGTTAACGCGACGACTTAAATGGACGCTTGGTCGAAACATCGGTAAAACAGGGTTCCCGCTTTACTCGATGAGATCAGGCTTGATGGCAGGCGCTCCCGGTGTCCGGCGTTCCGAACTCGGCGAAGCCTTGCGCACGTGCCGCAGCGCCTTTGTCGGCGTCGGCGTCATGAGTTGCATGATCAACGTGCTGTATTTGACGGGCTCGCTGTTCATGCTGGAAGTGTACGACCGGGTGCTGCCAAGCCGCAGCGTGCCGACCCTGGTCGGATTGGCGGTCCTTGCCGGCGGATTGTACCTGGCCCAGGGCGTGCTCGATCTGCTTCGCGGACGAATTCTCGGGCGTATCGGCACCGCGCTGGATGAATCGCTCAATCGCCGGGTGTTCGAAACCATGGTGCGTTTGCCGCTGGTGGTCGGCAGCCACAACGAGGGCCTGCAGCCGTTGCGCGATCTCGACAATGTTCGCTCGTTTCTTGGCGGTCTCGGCCCGGGTGCCTTCTTCGATCTGCCCTGGCTGCCGTTCTATCTGGCGATCTGCTTTGCCTTCCACGTCATGATCGGCCTCACCGCGCTGGTCGGCGCGGTCATTCTCGTCAGCCTCACGCTGGTCACCGAATACATGTCGCGCGCGCCGGCGCGGGAGGCGACGGGGCTCGCCGCGCACCGCAACGATCTCGCCACCACCAGCCGGCGCAACGCCGAGGTGCTGGTGGCGATGGGGATGTCCGGGCGCCTGACCGGCCGCTGGAGCCAGGCCAACCAGAATTATCTCGATGGCAATCAGCGCGCCAGCGACATCGCGGGCGGTCTCGGTGCGATCGCCAAGGTGCTGCGCATGACCTTGCAGTCGGCGGTGCTCGCGGTCGGTGCTTATCTCGTGATCAATCAGCAGGCCACCGCCGGCGTCATCATCGCCGGCTCGATCCTGAGCGCACGGGCATTGGCGCCGGTCGATCTGGCGATCGCGCATTGGAAAAGCTTCGTTGCCGCGCGTCAGAGCTGGCATCGCCTCAACCGCCTGCTCGAACAGATGCCGGCGCGCGCCCAGCAGATGCAGTTGCAGGACCCGTCGAGCCGGCTTGCGGTCGAGGCGGTCAGCATCGTGCCGCCGGGTGACCAAAAGGTCATCGTCCAGGACATCACGTTCACGCTCGAGGCCGGACATGGCCTGGGCGTGATCGGGCCCAGCGGCTCCGGCAAGTCGTCGCTGGTGCGGGCGCTGGTCGGCGTATGGCAGCCGTTCCGCGGCAAGGTGCGGCTCGACGGTGCTGCGCTCGATCAATGGTCGACGGACATATTGGGACGCCACATTGGGTATCTGCCGCAGGATGTCGAACTGTTCGCCGGCACCGTGGCGCAGAACATTAGCCGCTTCGATCCCGACGCCAGTTCGGATGCCATCATTGCGGCCGCCAAGGAAGCCGGCGTGCATCAGATCATCATCAAGATGCGCGATGGCTACGATACCCAGGTCGGCGAACAGGGCACCGCGTTGTCGGCCGGTCAGGCACAGCGCGTGGCGCTGGCGCGGGCGCTGTATGGCGATCCGTTCCTGATCGTGCTGGATGAGCCGAATTCCAATCTCGATACCGAGGGCGACGAGGCGCTGACCCGCGCCATCCGCGGCGCCCGCGAGCGCGGCGCCATCGTCGTGGTGGTGGCGCACCGGCCGGTCGGTATCGAGGCGGTCGATCAACTGCTGGTGCTCAAGGACGGCCGCATGCAGGCCTTCGGGCCCAAGGAACAGGTATTGGGGCAGGTGCTGCAGCGCGTTGCGCCGCCGAGCCCGATCAAGATCGTCAGTGAAGGCGGAGTTGCCAAATCATGAGCGGCAGCAAACCAGCCGACGCGCGGTCGTCGATACGGCTGCATTTGATCATCGGCCTGACGGTGGTAGTGCTGCTGGCGGGCGGCCTCGGCGGCTGGGCGTCGACCGCTGAAATTTCAGGGGCGCTGATCGCCCCGGGATCGATCGTGGTCGAATCCAGCGTCAAGAAAGTCCAGCATCCGACCGGCGGCGTGGTTGGCGAGGTGCGCGCGCATGACGGCGATCTGGTCAAGGCCGGCGATATCGTGGTGCGGCTCGATGATACCGTCACCAAGGCCAACCTCGCGATCGTCACGAAAAATCTCGATGGCTTGCTGGCGCGGGCCGCGCGGCTGCAGGCCGAGCAACAAGGGCTCGACAAGGTCGTATTTCCGGCGTCGCTGCTCGATCGCGCCAGCGACCCCGACGTCAAGAACGTGATGGCGAGCGAGGCCAAGCTGTTCGAGGTTCGCACCACCGGGCGGACCGGGCAGAAGGCGCAATTGCGCGAGCGCATCACGCAATTGAACGAGGAGATCGCGGGTCTTTTGGCACAGCAGCAAGCCAAGGATCAGGAAATCGCGCTGGTGACCAAGGAACTGGTCGGCGTTCGCGGCTTGTACGATCAGCACCTGGTGCAGATCAGCCGGCTGTCCACGCTGGAGCGCGACTCGGCGCGACTCACCGGCGAACGCGCGCAATACACCGCCTCCATCGCGCAGGCCAAGGGCAAGATCACCGAGACCGAATTGCAGATCATCCAGGTCGACAAGGATATGGTCAGCGACGTCTCCAAGGATTTGCGCGAAGCCAACGACAAGATCGGCGAATATGTCGAGCGCAAGGTGACGGCCGAGGACCAGTTGCGGCGGGTCGACATCCGCGCGCCGCAGGACGGCATGGTCGAGCAATCGACGGTTCACACCGTCGGCGGTGTGATCACCGCGGGCGATGCCATCATGATGATCGTGCCGCAGGCCGACGACCTCCAGGTCGAGGCCAAGGTCAATCCGCAGGACATCGATAAATTGCAGATCGGCGAAAAGACGCTGTTGCGGCTGTCGGCGCTGAATCAGCGCACGACGCCGGAATTGAACGGCGCGGTGATCCGCGTGTCGCCGGACGTCACCACCGACCAGCGTACCGGGCAATCCTATTACACCATCCGCGTCTCGATGCCGCCGGAAGAGGTCGCGCGTCTCGGCGAGGTCAAGCTGATCCCGGGCATGCCGGTGGAAGCCTTTGTGCAGACCGGCGATCGCACCATGCTGGCCTATCTGATCAAGCCGCTGCATGACCAGCTGATGCGCGCGTTCCGGGAACGGTGACGCCGCCACGCCATCGTCGCAGCGAACGCTGCAGGCTTCTGTACCCAACAACGCTTCGTTGACAAAAAAACAGGGAGCGTCATCCCCGGGACGAACGCGGCGCGTTCGCCCGTGAGGTGCGAGCCCTTTGCGAGCCTCGAAGGATGATGAAAACGGGAATCTACGTCTATATCTTGCAATGCGCTGACGGATCCTATTACGTCGGTAGCGCCGCGGGACACGACCTCACCCCGCGCATCGATCAACACAATGCTGGATCTTATCCGGGCTATACTTTTACGAGACGGCCAGTCGTTCTTGTCTGGTCCGAATACTTCGATCGGATCACGGATGGAATTGCGGCCGAACGCCAAATCAAGGGTTGGAGCCGCGTCAAAAAAGAAGCGTTGATGCACTCCGACTGGATAAGTTTGAGTCGGCTTTCAAGCCGGCGTGCAGGGAAAACGCAGTAGCGGAGCAGCATCCTTCGAGGCTCGCAAGGGCTCGCACCTCAGGATGACGTCCGAGACAGCTTCACAGGCTCCTTCGCCGGGACGACGATATTTTGTTTTGGCCGCTATCCGCGCGACAAATTCTGCAGCAGGAAATTCAGCGCGGTGCTCGCAAACACATGCATGTTGTCGAAGCGATCGCTGTTGCCGGTCTCGAGCGTCATTGCCGACGCCTCCGCGCCTGCGATGCCCATGCAGCTATGGCCGGCGGCGTCGCCGTAGCGGTTGCCGGTCGGCCCGGTGGCGCCGGTTTCGGATAGGCCCCAATCGGTAGCGAAGCGCTGGCGGATCTGGCTCGCCAGCAATTTGGCGTAAGGCTCCGACGCCGAGCGGACGCCCTTCATCGCATCGTCCGGAATGTCCATCAGGATCCGCCGCGCGTCGCGGGTATAGACCACCGCGCCGCCGAGGAAATAGGCGGACGCGCCGGGCACCGCCAATAACGACGCGGAAATCAGGCCGCCGGTCGAGGATTCCGCGACCGCGATGGTCTGGCGCCGCTCGATCAGCTTCGCGGCTATCTTCTCGGCGATCGCAACCAGCTCTTTCATCGGTATCTTTCCTGTCGGCCTGCCCCTCGTCCGTTCCTAGCATGCGGCCATGCGTTTGCCGAGTTGCGGCGGGCGAACGGGGCTGCTTCAATGCCGCATAAGCGCAGGAGGAAACTTTCATGACTGCACCGATCGCAGGCGGCGTCGATTGCGACCTGCATCCGGCCGTGCCGCATCTGACCAGCCTGTTGCCCTATCTCAATGATTACTGGCGCGACCAGGTCACGACCCGGGGCATGGTCGATCTGGTGTCGCAATCCTATCCGTCGAATTCCCCGATCACGTCGCGGCCGGACTGGCGGCCTTCGAAAGGCAAGCCGGGGTCGAACCTGCTGGACATGCAGGCGCAGGCGCTTGACCCCTTCCGCGTTAGCTACGGCATCTGCAATCCCCTGTACGGTGTCCAGATGGTGTTCAGCGAGGACATGGCGGACGCGTTCTGCCGCGCCCTGAATGACTGGCTGGTGAAGGAATGGCTCGACAAGGATACGCGGCTGCGCGGCTCGATCGTGATCCCCGTGCAAAGCATCGAGAAGTCGGTGGCCGAGATCGAGCGCTGCGCCAAGGACAGCCGCTTCGTTCAGGTGCTGATGCTGGTCATGGGCGACATGCCGCTGGGCAAGCGCGCCTATTGGCCGATCTATGCCGCTGCCGAGCGGCTGGGCCTGCCGATCGGGGTCCACGCCGGCAGCAATTATCACAATCCGCCGAGTTCGGTGGGCTGGGGTTCCTATCATATCGAGGACTATGTCGCCCAGGCGCAGGCGTTCCAGACCCAGTTGACCAGCCTGATCGTCGAGGGCGTGTTCGCCCGGCATCCGGCCCTGAAAATGGTGATGCTGGAATCCGGCTTCACCTGGCTGCCGTCCTATCTCTGGCGGCTGCACAAGTTCTGGCGCGGCATCCGGATGGAAACGCCGTGGGTCGACCGCGCGCCGCTGGAAATTGTGCGCAGCAACATCCGGTTTTCGCTGCAGCCGGTCGATGCGCCGCCGGATCCCGGGACATTAAATCGCCTGTTTGACCATATGCAGTCGGATGAATTGCTCCTATTCTCGACCGACTATCCGCATTGGCAATTCGACGGTGATTCTGCGTTGCCGGAGGGTATCTCGGCCGATCTCGTCCGCAAGATCATGATCGACAATCCGCATGCGACCTACCCGCGCCTGAAACAGGTTGCGACGGCATGATCCCGAAAAGCATGCCCTCGGGCTACGACCCGATGGGTGGAAGACGGTTTTCGGACAAGATCATGCCTCTGGAAGAGGAGACCACGCGATGAACATGCAGTTTCGCCCCGGCGCTCAATCGGACGCCGCCGCCGGCGCCAAAATCGCGATTGCCGATTGCGATATTCATCCGGCGCGCAAGAGCCCGAAAGACCTCTATCCCTACATGGCCAAGCGCTGGCACGAACACCTTGAGACCTACGGCAAGCATCCCTATCAGGGTATGATGGAAGGCCCGCCTTATCCGAAGGCGCAGCCCAATGCGTCGCGCCGCGATGCCTATCCGCCGGAAGGCGGCCAGCAGGGCTCGTCGCTGTCGTTCATGCAGCAACAGCATCTCGATCCGAACAATGTGGCGCTCGGCGTGCTGTGCCCGCTGCAGACCGGGCAGGGCATCCGCAACCAGGATCTCAGCGCGGCGCTGGCGACGGCCGTCAATGATTGGCAGATCGCGGAGTGGACCAGCAAGGACAGTCGCCTCAAGGGATCGATCGTGGTTGCCAACGAGGACGGCCCGGCCGCCGCCGCCGAGATCCGCAAGCGGGCCGGCGACAAGAACTTCGTCCAGGTGCTGTTGCTCAGCCGTAACGTCGAGCCGCTGGGCCAGCGCCGCTACTGGCCAATCTATGAGGCCGCCGCGGAGATCGGTCTGCCGATCGGTGTCCATGCGTTCGGCTTCGGCGGCAATCCGATCACCGCGTCGGGCTGGCCGAGCTATTACATCGAGGAAATGGTCGGCCATTCGCAGTGCCAGCAGACCGCGCTCGCGAGCCTGGTGCTGGAAGGCGTGTTCGAGCGGCATCCGACCCTCAAGATGGTGATGATCGAAGCCGGCTTCGGCTGGGCGCCGTCGCTGTCGTGGCGGCTCGACAAGAGCTGGCAGCGGCTGCGCAGCGAGGTGCCGCACGTCAAGCGACCGCCGTCGGAATATATCCGCGATCACATCTACTGGACCACGCAGCCGATGGAGGATCCCGAGCGCCGCGATCATCTGATCGACGTGATCGACTGGGTCGGCTGGGACAAATTGCTGTTCGCGACCGACTACCCACACTGGGATTTCGACGAGCCGTCACGGGTGCTGCCGCCGGGCGTCAGCGACACCAATCGCGAGGCGTTCTATCTCGGCAATGCCAAGAAGCTGTACGGGATCACATAAGTCGCATGATCCGGAAAAGTGGGAACCGGTTTTCCGGCAAGAGCATGCGAAGAGAATAAAGCAACATGGCCCGTCACGTCATCGCGCCGGTGGCCGAGCTGCCACCGGGCTCGCGTAAATTCCTCACCATCGATGAGCGGCCGATCGCGGTCTTCAACATCAAGGGCGAATTCTTCGGCCTGATGAACCGTTGCCCGCATCAGGGCGCCGCGTTGTGCGAGGGGCCGCTGATTGGGCTGGCGCAATCCTCCAATCCCGGCGAGATCGAATACACCAGGCTCGGCGAGATCCTGCGCTGCCCCTGGCACGGCTGGGAGTTCGACGTCCGCACCGGCCAGTCCTATTGCGATCCCAAGCGGTTTCGCGTCAAAGCCTATCCGGCCCATGTCGAGCCCGGCGCCAGCGTGGTGAAGGGGCCGTATGTCGCCGAGACGCTCTCGGTGTCGGTCGAAAGCGACTACGTGGTGGTGGATTTGTAGGGTTTCGTCATTCCGGGACACGCGTCTTCGCGTGGACCCGGAATCTCGAGATTCCGGGTTCGCGCTTCGCGCGCCCCGGAATGACGGTAGCTGCTTCTAACTACGCCGCCCCGTGCAGCATCATCTGCCGCTCCCGCGCATAGCGCACCAGCGCGACATAGCGGTAGATGCCGTGGACGAATTTTCCGTAGGGCATGGTGATGAACAGCGCGAACACCACACCGAGGTGCAGCGCCAATAGCGGGCCCATCGCGGCGGTGTCGCGCAGCAACAACAAGGCGATGCCGGTCAAGGCGGTCAGGAACAGCATCGCGATGAAGGCGACATCCATGCCCATGCGGGCCTGATCCACCAACACCGGATCGCGCTTCCATTTCTCCGTCAATAGCCCGATCGGCCCGATCAGAAGCCCGATGCCGCCGAGGGTGCCGAGCACGACCGGCAGATCCCACCACGGGTAAGGCGCCTCGCGCGCCAGCAGGTAATGATAGAGCGTGCCTGTCGCCGTCGCCGCGAAGCACAGCGCAAAACCGTAGAAAGTCAGATGGTGATAGATCTTGCGCCGGTCGGTCGGATGATCGTCTTCGTTGAAACAACCGACGCCGCCGCCGTCGAGATAGCGCAACTCGCCGGCATCCCGCATCGCCTGGAATAAGGAGCCCGCATCGACGCGCCCGCCGACAGGTTCTCCGATATCGCGCCAGAAGGCGCGGACACCCATCGCCAGTGCCACGATCGCATAGAGCAACGCCGCGCCGAACAGCGCCGCCATCGCATTGTGCGGCATCAGTTTGTAGAACGCGCCCGGTCCGGTGTGGATGCCGTAGAGCACCTGTGGGTCGTTGAAGGCGGCAAAGCCGAAAATAAATACCGCGACACTCAAGGCCGCGATCACGCTGATCGCCAGGCCATTGCGCGCGAACAGCCCGGAGAATGCGCGCGGCCACGCATAGGCGGCATACGACTCGGCACGCGCGATCGCCAGGTTCTGGGGGACGTTGACGTTGTATTCATGCGGCGGCGAGAACTGGCAGTCGGTATAGCAGGCGCCGCAGCCATGGCAGAGATTGGCGAGATAATTGAGGTCGCCATCGGAGAACGCGCGCCGCATTTCCATCGCCGGAAACACCGCGCACAGGCCTTCGCAATAGCGACAGGAATTGCAGACCGTCATCAGCCGGTCGGCTTCCTCGAGGATTCTAGTTCCGTGCATTTTGCGCCGCTTCCCGTCCCGCGATTCGTCCGAATACGCTGCCGATGGTCATTCCGATGCCGGCCGCATAACCCTTGCCGAGCACGTTGCCGGCCATGATCTCGCCGGCGGCGAACATGTTGGCGGAAGGCTTGCCGTCCTTCATCAGCATCCGCGCCTGCTTGTTCACGCGGGTGCCGAGATAGGTAAAGGTGATGCCGGGCCGCACCGGATAGGCGTAATAAGGTGGCGTCTCGATTTTGCGCGCCCAATGGGTTTTCGGCGGCGTCAGCCCCTCGGTGCGGCAATCGTCCAAAATCGTATGGTCGAAGGTGCCGGGTTGCACCGCGGCGTTGAATTCAGCGACGGTCTTTTCCAATGCCGCCGCGTCGAGTTCGAACTTGCCGGCGAGTTCGGCGATGGAATCTGCCTTGATCGGCGGAAACAGCGTCGGCATGAAGCTGGTCAACACGCTCGAATCAAAAATGATGTAGGCGATCTGGTCGGGCTGGGCGGCGACCAGGCGGCCCCAGATCGCGTAGCGCTTCGGCCAGATGTCCTCGCCTTCATCATAGAAGCGCAAGGCGTGCTTGTTGACGACGATGCCGAACACCACGGAGTCGTGCCGGGTGATGATGCCGCCGTCGAATTTCGGCGCGCGGGCGTCGATCGCGACCGCGTGGCACTGGGTGGGATCGCCGATCTCCTGCACGCCCCTGGCGAGCAGCAGCTTCAGGATCGAGCCGCGATTATAGGGCGTGCCGCGGATCAGGAAATTGTCGGCGGCGTCGCCCCAATATTCCTTCAGCCATTCGATATTGGCCTCAAACCCGCCGGCGGCAGCGACCAGGGTCGAGGCGCGGATTTCGGTGGCACCGCCGATCGGCTGCTTCAGCGTCGCCGACAGGAACATGCCGTCTTCGATTCGCAGGTCGGTGACCTCGGCGTCATAGGCGATCTGGATGCCGAGTTGCTCGGCGGTGAGGTAAAGCGCGTTGAGCATCGCCCGGCCACCGCCGAGGAAGAACGAATTGGTCCGCCCCAGGCTCAGCGTGCCGCCGAGCGACGGCTGCCAGCGCACGCCCTGTTCGACCACCCAGCCCAGGATGTCCTTGGACTCCCGGATCATGTGCTTGGCCAGTTCCTCGTCGGTCTGGCCGCCGGTCAGGCGCAGCAGATCGTCCCAGAACTCCTGCTCGGTGTAGGGCCCGGTGAGGATGTCGGTCGCGGCGTCATGGGCGCAGCGCATATTGCGGGTATGGCGGGTGTTGCCGCCGCGATAAAATTTCGGCGCGCCTTCCAGCACCAGCACCGACGCGCCGGATCGCCGTGCGCTGATCGCGGCGCACAACGCGGCGTTGCCGCCCCCGATCACCAGCACGTCGAACTTTTGAGTTAGATCAACCATGCGTCTTTTTCTCTTGTTTGCCTGGAAGAAGCAATCGGCCGGAGTCGATTGCTTCGAGCGTGGCGCACAGTGGCCTATGCAGTGACGGCTTCACGCGTTTCGATGGTCTTGCCGCCGCGATAGATGGTGAGTGCGGCGACAATGCCGAGCACGGCGGCGCACATCAGCCAGTAACCCGGCGAGGCCTTGTCGCCGGTGTGCTCGATCAGCAAGGTCGAGGCAAACGGCGTGAAGGTCCCGAACAGGCCTGCCGCCAGCGCGAAGGCCAGCGAGAAACAGGTGGTACGGACATGGGCCGGAACGATTTCAACCAGCGCGCCCAGCATGGTGCCACTATAGACGCCGAAATAGAACGAGAACATCATCTCGACGGCCAGCATCTTGCCGAAGCTTGGATCGGTAACCAGCCAATGCAGCGCAGGATAGGCGGTGACCAGCGACAGGCTCGCGATCGCCAGCAGCACCGGCTTGCGGCCGATCCGGTCGGACAGCGCGCCGCCGACAGGATTCCAGATGAAATTGGTCACGGCGACCAGCAGTGTAACCAGCAATGCGTCCTGGGTCGTGAGCTTCAACACGGTCTTGCCGAAGGTCGGTGTATAGACGGTGACGAAGTAGAACGTGGTGGTGGTCAATACCGCCATCATCATACCGAGGACCACGATGCGCCAGTTGGCGATCGCGGAAGCGAACACTTCCGGAGCGGTCGGATGCTTCTTCATGGCCAGGAACGCCGGGGTTTCTTCCAGCGTTCGGCGCAGCAAGAAAATGAAGGGAATGATCAGGCAGCCGATGAAGAACGGAATGCGCCAGCCCCAATCTGCAACCATCGCCGCCGGCATCAGCTCGCTCAGCGCATAGCCGAGGGTCGCGGCGACGAAAATCGCGACCTGCTGGCTCGCCGACTGGAACGAGGTATAGAAACCGCGGTTGCCGGGGGTGGCAATCTCCGACAGATAGACCGAGACGCCGCCGAGTTCGACGCCGGCGGAAAATCCCTGCAACAGCCGGCCGATCAAAACGATGGCGGGAGCAGCAAGCCCGATCGTTGCATAGCTTGGGCAGAACGCGATCACCACGGTGCCGATCGCCATGATGCCGAGCGTCACGATCAGGCCCTGGCGGCGGCCGATACGGTCGATATAGGCGCCGAGCACGATCGCGCCGACCGGACGCATCAAGGCGCCGAGCCAGAACACGCCGAAGGCATTCAGCAGGGCCGCGGTCTCGTTCTGGGCCGGGAAGAACGCCTTGGCGATCGCGCTGGCATAGAAGCCAAACAGGAAGAAATCGAACTGTTCCAGAAAATTGCCGCTGGTCGCGCGCAGCATGGCGCCGATGCGCGATTTGAGCACAGGCGGCTGGAATGTGGTGGTCTGCGACATGCGAGTTTTTCTCCCCGTTTTTTAAATTGCCGGTGCGGAAAGCTTCTCGCGGGCCGACGACTGCTTGTTGAAGCGTCAATCTGCCATGCCTGCGAGGCGCGACCAACCCGTAAAATAGCTAAATCGGACCGCGCGATCCGGTTTGACTGGTGGAATCGAGCATCAACCGATCTGGGTCAACGCAATCAGCACCAGGGTCACGGTCAGCGCGCCGCCGATGCGCGTTGCGATTTGCGCAAACGGCATCAGTTGCATCCGGTTGGCGGCGGTGAGGATGGCGACGTCGCCGGTGCCACCCTGCCCGCTGTGGCAGGCCGTGACGATCGCGGTGTCGATCGGATACATTTTCATCCAACCGCCGACGAAAAATCCCGTGGTCATGATCGTTACCACGGTCGCGACGATCGTGATGACGTAAGGCAAGGTGAAAGCCGCCACCAGCTTGTCCCACGGCGTCAACGCAACGCCGATCGCAAACAGCAGCGGGTAGGTCACCGCGGTCGAAAAGAACTTGTAGACGTGAAAGGCCCCGAGCTGCAGCGACGGCGACACCGCCCGCGCCAGCTTCAGCGCCACCGCGATCACGAGCATGGCCACCGGTGCGGGGAAGCTGAACAACCGCTGCCCCAGGGCGCCGATGAGGTAGAGCGTCACGGCGGTAACAACGGCTGCGGCAACCGTGCCGACGTCGACGTGGTCGTCCCGGGCTTCTTCCTCAAACTCCAGTTCGTCGTGCTCACCCGGCTGCAGGCGCCCTTCGCCCGTGAGATGCGGATATTTCTTGCCGACAAAGTTGAGCGTACCCGCCAGCAGGATGGCGGTCAGGCTGCCGAGCATCACCGGGGGCAATACCTGCGCAAACAGATCGCCTTGCGGCTGGTGCAGGATTTGCGAATAGCCGATCGAGAGCGGGATCGCTCCCTCACCCACGCCGCCGGCCATGATCGGGACCACGACAAAGAAGAACGTGTGATAAGCGCCGAGGCCGAGCAGCACGCCGACCAGCGTCCCGACGATGCCGCCGGCGACCGAGCCCGCGGCCAGCGGAATGAATATCTTGATGAAGCCCTTGATCAGGACGCCTCGATCCATCCCCAGGATGCTGCCGACAATGATGCAGGAAATGAACAGGTACAGAAAGTTCGAATCCTTGGTGAAATCCTTTACCGAACTCAAAATGGAAGCCGGCAATAGTTGATGGAATGCGAGGTAGGACGGGATGAAGGTGGCGAATATCGCCGCCGCTCCGATGTTACGGATGATCGGAATTCGTTTGCCCAACTCGGCACAGGTAAAGCCGCCCATCGAGAGCAAAACGATAGCCATCAGGATATCGGACGGTACTTTTCCCGTAGCTGCGAATCCGGCAATCACCGCGAACAGGATGACGAAGATCGGCAGCGGGATGATGCCGATCTTGTAATCGACGATCGACCACCAGCGCTCGGGCCAGAAAGCCTTCGTCTCGCTCTGCAAAACGGGCGCTGTGATCTTGGCGTCGGTCAATTTTTGTCCCCCCTGAACGTGGCCGGCATGTTTTTGCCGGCCGACAGTGCTTTTCTTCAATCTGGCACGCTGGCGCGGCGCCACCAACCGGAAAACTGTCGTCAAATCGGCTGTCGCCGCGGATAGCAGGAGCGAGGCTTTTCAGGGTCTGTTCTGCGCGGATGCACCGAGCCATTGCCGGAACGCCGCCAGTTTCGGCGAATCGGCGCGCCCCTGCGGGGAGACGAGATAAAAGCCCGCGTCCGCCGGCAGCGTGATTTTGAAGGGTACCACGAGGCGGCCCTTGGCGATGTCGGCCTCGACATAGGAGGTCCGGCCCATCGCCACCCCGATGCCGTCGATGGCGGCCTGCACCGTCACCAGGATCAGGTCGAAGGTCAGCCCCGGTTGCTTGGAAATATCGGTCGGCAGCCCCGCGGCCGTGAGCCACAACCGCCAGTCATCGTCATAACCGCCGCTTGAGTGCAGCAGCGTATGATGAGCGAGATCCTGCGGGCATTTGAGCGCGTTGCTTCCCTCCAGCAGCGCGGGACTGCACACTGGAAACAGTTCATCGGCCGTCAGCCAGTCGGCGCGCACCCCAGGCCAATGGCCACGGCCGTAGCGGATCGCGGCATCGACGTCGCCGCTCTTGAAATCGACCAGTGTGGACGATGTGGTGATGCGGACGTCGATGCCGGGATGGGCTTCCTGGAACGAGGACAGCCGCGGCAGCAGCCATTTGGCGGCCAGCGACGCCAGCGTCGAGACGGTCAGCACATGTTCGCTGTCCTTGCGCAGCAGCCGGTCGGTCGCGAACCGCAGATCGTTGAACGCGGCGCGAACGCCCGGCAGATAATCCTTGGCTTCCGGGGTCAGCGTCAGAGCGCGGTTTTGGCGGACGAACAGCCGGATCCCCAATTCCTCCTCCAGCCGCCGGATCTGATGGCTGATCGCGGTTTGCGTGACGTTCAATTCGCTCGCCGCATTGGTGAAGCTGAGATGCCGGGCGGCCGCTTCGAACGCCCGCAGCCCATTGAGCGAAGGGAGCCTCGGGGTCATTTTCCGGGTCGTCTATTCATGAGTTTATCTCATTTGAATCGGAACAAAGTGTCGTTTGTGGAGGGCCCAAATGGAGCACATATTGCTTTCAACAGGTTAGCTTTAGGAGATAACGATGTCCATTTATTCACACCAACCGATGATAAATCATCATGGTTCCGGCTTTTGGGCCCAAGTTGAGGAAACCATTCACGTCTGGCGTGAGCGTCTGCGCTCGCGCCAGGAATTGGCCCAATGGAGCGACCGCGATCTGCACGATGTCGGTGTTTCCCGCAGCGACATCATGCACGAGGCTGAAAAGCCGTTCTGGCGGGCATGAAGTGCCGCCCGGCCGGCGCCGCCTCTGAAGAGGGGCGCCGGCCAGTTCTTTTGGAGCATGATCCGGAAAAGTGGGAACCGGTTTTCCCGGGACAAACGCGAAGCGTTTGCTCCGAGATCATGTTCAAACAAAAAGATAGAGCGGGATGACGATTCGAAGATAAGTCGTCCTGCTCTAGGAATGGGAGCGCGCCATGACCAGTTTTCGTTTGAATGATCTGAAGCAATATTCGGACGTCTTGCGTGCGCGCAGCGCAAACCCGGTGACGGTGCGCTTTGTCGAGCCGCGCGACGCCGAGGAGTTGCAGAACTACTTCCGTTCGCTGTCGACCCGCTCCCGTTACAACCGTTTCCTTGGTGGGGTCAGCGAACTGCCGCGAAGCGTGCTCGACGATTTCATCCATGTCGGCGAGCACGACCAGTTTAGTGTCGTCGCGACCATGAAGATCGACGGCTTCGAGACCATGGTCGGCGAGGCGCGTTATGCGTTTCACGCCGATAGCGAAAGCATCGAGTTCGGCCTTTCGATCGATGACCTCCGGCAGGGCCAGGGCATCGGCAAGGCGCTGCTCGGCAATCTGGAATGCCGCGCCGCCGCCTTCGGCGCCGAGCGGCTGTTTGGCGACACCCTGCGCTCCAACGATGCGATGATCGGGCTCGCCCGCAAGTCCGGCTTTGCCTTCGTCGCCAATACCGATGACTGGAAGCTGGTGCGTTTCGAAAAACATATCGATCGCGCGCCAAAGGACATTGCCTGCGCCAGCTGGCGGTTGGCCGTTGCGAATGCCACGCTGAGCGCCGCAGCGGCCCATTGAGGCCGTCGTTATTTTCCCGTGAACACCGGCTTGCGCTTGTCGATGAACGCCTGCACCGCCTCACGGTGATCGGCGGTTGTGGTCAGGCGAACCAGACGCTCGGCCTCATGGTCTCGGGCGGTGGCAAAATCGAACAGCACGGCTTCGTCGAGATTGTCCTTCATGTAACGCAGCGCCAGCGTCGGGCCTTCGGCGATCGCCTTGGCCATCGCAAAGGCTTCGCTCTGGAGCTTGTCGTCCGCCACCACGCGGTTGACGAGGCCGATCGCCTCGCATCTGGCCGCATCGACCTTGTCGGCGGTGAACATCAATTCCCGTGCCCGTGAGGTTCCGACCAGCCGCGTCAACAGCCACGCGATGCCGTAGTCGCCGCTGAGGCCGACCCGCAGATAGCCGGTGGACACAAACGCCGATTGCGCGGCGATGCGGATGTCGCAGGCCATCGCCAGCGCCAGTCCGGCGCCGACGGCGGGGCCCGGCAGCGCCGCAATGGTCGGCTTGCGCACCGAGACCAGCGCACCGGTCAACAGCCGCTGACGCTCCTGCAGGTCGGCGACCTTCTCGTCATAGGACATGTCCAGCCGCTTCTTGTCGCGATGCGCGCCCATGCCCTTGACGTTGCCGCCGGCGCAGAACGCGGTGCCGGCGCCGGTCAACAGCAGCGCGCCTACTTCCGGGTTTTCGCCACAGGTCTTGATCATGGTGCGCAAGGCCGGGGTCAGATGATCCGACATCGCGTTGCGGACTTCCGGCCGGTTCAGCGTGATGATGGCGACGCGGTCGCGGATCACGCACAAAAGTTCGTCGGTGCCGGTGTCGATTTTGGTGTCGGTGGTCATTGTTTCTTCCCCAAAAGCATTTTCTTTCGTCATTGCGAGGAGCGAAGCGACGAAGCAATCCAGTCTTTCTTTGCAGCCCCCGGATTGCTTCGCTCCGCTCGCAATGACGGCTTGATACATTCCGTGGACTGGGCACGGCGCAAGCGCTCTTGCCCACCCTACGATCTTGTTGTCAAAACTTCTCCACCCACGGCCGCACTTCCAGTTCCCAGGTCCAGGCGCTGCGCGGTTGTTGCAGCACGGTCCAGTAGTTCAGGGCAATGGCGTCGGGATCGAGCATCGAATCCGGTCTGTCGGCGGGCTCGGTTCGCACAGCGCTACGGATGCCGCCATCGATGACGAAATGCGCGACGTGAATGCCCTGCGGCGACAATTCGCGGGCCATGCTCTGCGCCAGGCCGCGCAGCGCGAACTTGCCCATCGCGAACGGCGCCGATTGCGGATAGCCCTTGACGCTGGCGGAGGCGCCGGTGAACAGGATCGCGCCATGCTTGTTGGGCAGCATCCGCTTCACCGCCTGCTGCGCCACCAGGAAGCCGCCAAAGGCCGAGACCGCGATGGCCTGGGCTACTTCCGCCGGCACCAGATCGACGAACGCGCCGCGGGCGCGCGCGCTCGCATTGTAGATCACGACGTCAGGTGCCCCGATCTCGCGCTCGACCAGGCCGAACAGCCGCTCGACCTCGTCGGCATCGGTGGCGTTGCAGGCAAAGGCGCGGGCCCCGGTCTCGGTGCACAGCGCGCCGAGCTTTTCGATCTGGCGCGCGGCCAGTGCGACCCGGATGCCCTCGCGGGACAACAGCCGCGCCAGCGAGGCGCTCAGGCCTTCGCCGGCGCCGACGATCAGGGCGGTCTTGTATTTGGGCGTCTGCATCGGCGCGGTCCTCACAGGGATGGGAGTCCGTATCTAGGCGCGCAATCCGGCAAGGCAACCCGCCGCTTCAAGAACAGGGTCAAGCGCGGTCCTGTCGGCAATGGCGGCATATCTGGCGCGCAACATGCCGAGCGATCGGGCGTGATATTTTTGCGGCTTCTGGGTCCAGACTGTCCAGCGTCACGCTGAATTCCTCCTTGCCTTCGGCAAGCGCTTTCTCGTTCGCCCGTGTCCATGGCATGAAATTTCTTCCGACCTGGTTGGTCAGGATCGGCATCAGCGTCGGCTGCAGGACGGACCAGCTCTCAAATGCACCTTCGGCCCGCGGCCAGAGCATGCGATGGATCCAGTCCAGCACATGCGGCGCACCGCCGCCGATCAGGCCGCCCACCGTCGGATCGGTCCACATCTGATAAAATTGGCCCCAGAGGCCGAAATCGCCGAAGCCGGGCCGCGCGCCGAACAGATAGGGCCGCGTGGTCAGGTGACGATCCAACAGGCCGAGCATCTCCTGCAAACCGGCCTCGATCTGCGGCGCGGTCACCGCATTGGAGCCGACGAACCAGATCCGGTCCACCATGCGGGCGCGCACCTGACCGGCAAACGCGGCGTGCTCCTGCTCGTTTGCATGGGGCACACGCAGCCGCGCGATGCGTCCCGCCGATGAGATCTGGTCGACGTCGCGCGCCCAGCGGTGGTGAAACATCCATTTGTTGCCCCACTCGTCGCCGAACTCCTCGATCAATGCCGAAATGAACTGCACGACCGCGTCGTCGGGATGGATCGACGGCTCCGGATGAAGCTTCTCGATGGCTTCGATGATCGGCGTGGAATCCTGGATGCCAGTACCCTCAGGGCTCACCACCAATGGAATGATCGGCATCCTGGCATGCTTCTCATATTCCGCCTGGCTTGCTGCATTGCGCAAAACCCATTGATGCGGAATCCCCTTGTACCTGAAATAGGAGCGCACCTTGACCGAGTAGGGCGACATCTCGGCGCCGATGATGCGATATTCGCCGGCCATGGGGAGACCCTCCGATTATGTTTGTTGACGGCTCGATCGCCTGCTTTATCGGTAGATGATCTATAGCACCGCGCCGAGCGGGCGGAACCGACAAGAGTCAAAAATGCAGCCACTCGAGCATGATCGCGCCAGCGCGCCGGCCAATCGATCGGGATTGCTGGCGCCCGATACCTCGGGCATGAATTTCTACCGCGCCGATCCGGCGCTGACGGATCTGCTGCGGCTGCATCTGCCGGACGGGCTGTTTCGCCATATCGAGCCGCATCTCGATCGGCTGGGCGGACTCGCCGGCGGTCATCTCGACGAATGCGCGCGGCTCGCCGATCGCCACGGACCGGTATTGCACCAGCGCGATCGCTTTGGCCGCGACTCCCAAACAATCGAATATCATCCGGCCTATCGCGAATTGGAAAAGGCGGCGTTCGGTGAATTCGGCATTCACGCGATGTCGGTGCGCAAGGGCATACTTGGCTGGCCGGACAAATATCCCGTCGTTGCCAAGCACGCCTTTACGTTTTTGTTCAACCAGGCCGAGTTCGGCATGGGCTGTCCGATCAATGTCACGGATGGCTGCGCCAAGCTGCTCAACAATTTCGGCAGCGAAGAATTGAAAGCCCGCTATCTCGATGGCCTGACCCAGACCGACATGAGCAAGCTGACCCAGGGCGGCCAGTTCATGACCGAAAAGGAAGGCGGCTCCGACGTCGGCACGCTGACCACCACGGCGGTGCCGAATGGCGATCACTGGCTTTTGTCCGGCGAAAAGTGGTTCTGCTCCAATGCCGATGCGGAAGTGGTGATGCTGCTGGCTCGGCCGGAGGGCGCCGAAGGCGGCACGCGCGGCGTCGGCTTGTTCCTGATGCCGCGGCGGCTGGAGGATGGCTCGCCCAATCACTACCGGATCGTTCGGCTCAAGGACAAGCTCGGCACCCGCTCGATGGCGTCGGGCGAGATCAAGCTGGAAGGCGCGATTGCCTATGCGGTCGGC
>JBDTKZ010000055.1:0-18979 GCA_039935075.1 Bradyrhizobium sp. | reverse complement strand
CACTGTTTTTCGACGAGGCCCGAATCCGAATACATTGCCTCAACCTTTGCGCCCGGAACATTAGGATGTCGACTAAGCTGCAGGCAACTGACCATGCCGGCCCGAACTCGCATTTTAGCGCGTTGTGGCGTGGGCGACACACAGGCAACCATTTGCGACAATTGGCGGGATGATATTGGCGCCTCAGGCCGCCGATAGCCGCAGGTGGAAACCCGGACGTGCCCATCTTCATCGGCCGTGGCGCGCCATTTCAAATCCAGAAGCGCAAACGTGACCTCTGCCGCACTCGCGCCGCGGCCACCTGCAAGGGACCGGCGATCAGTTGCCAGCACTGGCGGCGGCGCGCGGGCCGCTTGACGCCGTTGGTCTGATGCAGGTTGGCGACGTCGGCGCGGCCCTGGTTTTCCATCACCTGGATGAGCGTTATCTGGCCGGGCGTCATGATTCCCAGCTGCGGGTCGGCTGAGAGATAGGCGGTGCTGCCGGCACGTAGATCGACGCTAAGAATCCAGAGCCCGGTTTCGATTCAATCGAAACGGAAACGGCTCTATGCCGCCCGGCTGCACCCCTCGTCGCCGAGCAGATGGACCGTGTTGCGGCCGGTCGCCTTCGCATCATAGAGCGCGATGTCGGCTTCCGCGAACAATTCGGTGATCCGCCGGCGATGCGGGCGGCCGACGAGAGCAACTCCGATCGAGGCGCCGACCTCGATGCGAAGACCATTCCAGAAAAGCGGCCGGCTCAACATCACGACGGTCTGCTGCAGCACGTGCGCGATCCGGGCAGGGTTTGTCGGAGCGCGCAGGATGATCGCGAATTCGTCGCCGCCGAGCCGGGCGACCAGACCGGCCTTGTCGAAAGCCCGCTCCAGACGCCGCGCGACCTCGCACAGGCACGCATCTCCGGCCGAATGGCCGAGCGTATCGTTGAGGTCCTTGAAACGATCGAGGTCGATCAGGACGAGTGCCGACGCGAAGCCATGATTCAGGCTGTCGCCGACGACCTCGCGATAACGGGCCTGGAAAACCGAGCGATTGGCGAGCCCGGTGAGCGGATCGGTTTCGGCTTGCCGCCGCAGGCTCTCCATGGCCTGTCGGTCGGACGTGATGTCCTGTTTGGCGCCGAAGATCCGCGTCGGCCGCCCGTTGCGTCCCACCGTGTTGATCGAGAGGCGCATCCAGCGCCTTTCGCCGCGCCAGGTCCTGATCTCGGCATCGAGCGTGACCGCGCGGCCGCTGCGGATCACCTCGGCACGCGCGAGTTCCATGTTGCGCCGCGACTCGTCGACATAGAGATCGACGATGCTCGCGCGCCGCAGCGGGTTGCCGATCGGATAGCCGAAGATGTCGTGGACGCCCGGAGTCCAGGTCAGGCGCTCCGTCTCGAGGTCACATTCCCAGGCGCCGATGCGAGCGAGATTCAAGGCCTGATCGTAGAGGCGCGTGCGAACCTCGTCCGACAGAGCCGCGGCAGCATGGCCTGCTTCATCTGTCATCGATGTTCCGGCAGCATTCCGGGATTTTGCCCATGTGTCCAAGGACTAGGGCCACCGTGTTAACGAACTCTATATTTCCGCCCGCAGCCGGCCGGTGCGAGACGCAGATATCGAGGACGGACGCCTTCCTCGATCGCTGGCTGGCCGCTATGCGTGTGCGGAATCCAACCTGCGTCGTTCAGGAGGAAGCTGGATGCAGTCGAACTGGCCGCGACCGCAACCTGCCGGCGAACCGAATCTCGCGTGGCGCGCCACATCAGCCGGCAATTTCGATCGAATGCAGCGCGCACCAGTCACGCAACGCCTGCTCCGTGGCTTTCGCTTCGAAGGCGTGCCAGGGATTGATCGCGCCCCGTCTGGCGAGCAAGGCGTTGAATTTCGGGTAGGCACCCGACCTGCTGAAGAAATAGCGGACGTCGTCGAAATCGTTCGGCAGGAACTCGCGAGCAAAATCCAGCGCCAGTGGCTTGCCCAGCCCGAACTCACGTTTGTCCGGGAGCGCGACGTATTTCTCCTCGTCGTCGATGTCGTCCGGCAGTTCGTCGTTCATTTCCGCTGCGTCTGGAAAATCGGTTTGATAGTGGATTTTACCGGTCCGCTTGCAGACGAAGGCGAGAAATTCGCCCGTGCCGCCGCCGGTGTTGGCGAATTCGAATGCCTCGACAATGTCCCCGATACTCACTGGCATGGTTTTCGGCTGCCGCTGATTAGGTGTCATTCGGATCCAGATCCAGGTTATGATCCGTGATCCCGATCGTCCCCGTCAACGGGCAATGCCGCATCCATCCAATAAAATCGCAAGAATGCTCCGATCATGATGCTGGCGCCTGTTCTCACCCCGCGTGGTTTGCTGATTCTCAGGGATACACAGGAAGCACCTGCGCTGGAGTCCGAACAGCATTCTCGGCTGGCGGAAGCCTTCCTGCGGGGGCCCGGACATGGGTTGTTGCGCCTGGGCGCCGATGAAGTCGGGACGGTTCTGCCAGCAGTGCTGTCGTATTGGCGAGAGTTCGGAGCGCGCTATGTAACCGCACTGTGCGCCGTTCCCATTATCGGAGATCGGTCTGCCAAGCCTCCGGTCGCAGTTCTGGCAGATGACGAACTCAGCCAGATAGCGGCGGCCGTTCCGCCCATGATGGGCGCCGAATACCTGACGACGACTGTCTTGGCCGGTCTTTGGCGAGACATGGACGCGGCCTTTGATATCGAACTGGCTGATGCCAGGCTCTCCGTGCAGGATTTCCTGAAAGCTAGGCATCCTGCGTGGAACCTGATTGGGCGCGTCCATTTCAATCTCGCCGAGAACAGGAAGGACGAAGTTGCCCCGTTCGCGTTCCTGGCAACCTACACGACACGGCTTTCAGCCGAAGCCAAAGCCCAGCATGTGCCTCTCGGCAAGGCGTTGCAGGAATATGCCGGCGCGAGAAATCGCGAGCGCCTGCTGTCGCTGTTGCTGCCTATCCAGCGCGCCGCCGAGCATTGCGCCTGGTTGAAAGTCATGGTCGACGCGAGCGATATCTTTCATCCGTTGCGCTGGAGCCCGCAGCAGGCGCTGCAATTCCTGAAAGACGTGCCCACGCTCGAAAGCGCCGGGGTCGCGGTGCGGATGCCGGCGAGCTGGCGTCTGAACCGCCCCGCGCGTGCGCAAGTCAAGGCGACGATCGGGGGGCGAGCCCCGTCGCAGTTGGGGATGGATGCGTTGCTCGACTTCCGGATGGACGTGACGCTCGACGGTGAAAAGCTTTCGGCGGCCGAAATCAAGCGGCTGCTCGCACAGTCCGACGGGCTGGTCCTGGTACGCGGCAAATGGGTCGAGGTTGACCATGAGCGTCTGCGCCGGACTCTCGATGAATTCGAAGCGGTCGAACGGCGTGCCGCCAGCGACGGCCTGTCGTTCGGCGAAGCAATGCGCATGCTGGCTGGCGCCAACATCGCCGAAAAGGATTCCGCTGGACAAGCGGGTATCGACTGGAGCCAGACCGTGGCAGGTCCCTGGCTGGCGGAGACATTGGCGGCCTTACGCCGCCCCGATGGGCTCGCCCGGATTGATCCAGGTAAATTCCTTCAAGGCTCATTGCGGGCGTATCAACTGGCGGGCGTGCAATGGCTCTACTTGCTCACTCGGCTCAGGCTTGGGGCGTGCCTTGCTGACGACATGGGGCTAGGCAAGACCATCCAGGTCCTATCGCTTCTGCTCGTGCTGAAAAGTGAGACTAAAGACAGGCGACGGCCATGTCTTCTTGTGGCCCCTGCTTCGCTGCTCGCCAATTGGGTCTCGGAAATTGTCCGATTTGCGCCGGACGTCAAGGCGCGCGTGGTCCATCCATCGGCTGCACCGGCCGAGCAGTTGAGCGCGGACGATGCGGGCAATCCAGATGCAGACATGCTGGCAGACACAGACCTGGTGATCACCAGCTACGGGTTTTTGGCGCGCTCGCCATGGCTGGCGACTGTGCCGTGGCGATTGGTCGTGCTTGACGAGGCGCAGGCTATCAAAAATCCGGCCGCCAAGCAGACCAGGATGGTCAAGCAACTCCAGGCCGATACGCGCATCGCCTTGACCGGCACGCCCATCGAGAATCACCTCGGCGACCTCTGGTCGATCTTCGACTTCATCAATCCCGGACTGTTGGGATCGTCGAAGCAGTTTTCGTCTTTTGCCAAAGGCCTCGCCGATCGGCCGCATAACTCCTACGGACCGCTCCGCGATCTCGTGCGCCCCTATATCCTGCGGCGCCTGAAAACCGACAAAAGCGTCATTGCCGATTTACCCGACAAGACCGAGGTGAATGCTTTTTGTTCCCTGAGCCGCAAGCAGGCGGCGCTCTATCAGCAGGCGGTGGAAGAGCTGGCGGGGCGGCTTGAGGACGTTGACGGGATGCAGCGAAAAGGCCTGGTGCTCGCCTTTCTGATGCGGCTGAAGCAGATCTGCAACCATCCGTCGCAATGGCTCGGCGATGGCGCATGGACTGAGCGGGACAGCGGTAAATTCGAACGGCTGCGTGACATCGCGGAGGTGGTGGCCGCCCGGCAAGAGAAGGCGTTGATCTTCACTCAATTCAAGGAGACGACAGCCCCATTGGCGGCGTTCCTTGGCTCCGTGTTCGGGCGTGCAGGCCTCGTCCTGCACGGCCAAACCGAGGTCAAGAAGCGCAAGGAGCTTGTGCGCCAGTTCCAGGACGACGAAAATGTCCCGTTCTTCGTACTCTCTGTCAAGGCGGGCGGTGCCGGGCTCAATCTTACCGCTGCCTCGCATGTCGTTCATTTCGACAGGTGGTGGAACGCGGCCGTCGAAAATCAAGCGACGGATAGAGCTTTCCGAATTGGGCAGACCAAGAATGTCCTTGTGCATAAATTCATTTGCCGGGGCACCGTGGAGGACAAGATTGATAAGTTGATCGAGTCGAAGAAGCAACTTGCCGGGGATTTGCTCGGCTCCGCATCTGACGTGGTGTTGAGTGAGATGAGGGATGAGGAACTGCTGAAACTCGTGGCCCTCGATCTGAAGGCGGCGACAAGAGAAGCGGGCAGCGGATGAGCTATTTTGATTGGCACCCTTACGTGTCGGTGGCTGAGAAGCGGCGACAGGCAGAACGCGAGTTGGCGAAGCTCAGGAAACGAGGGCAATCCGTTGCCCCCGTGACCGTGGAGGGCCGCACGATTGCCAAGACCTTCTGGGGCAAATCGTGGTGCGTCAACCTCGAACGCTATAGCGACTATGCGACCCGGCTGCCGCGTGGCCGTAGCTATATCCGCAACGGTTCCGTTCTCGACCTGAAAATTGCAAAGGGCGAGGTCGCAGCGACGGTTGCAGGTTCTTCGCTCTACGAAATCAAAGCCGCCATCGCACCCGTCAAAGCAGCGCGCTGGAAGGCCATCTGTCGGGATTGCACGGGCGCGATCGACACCCTGGTCGAACTGCTGCAAGGCCGTTTGGCCAAGGGGATCATGGACCGGGTCTGCCGGGAGGGCGACGGCCTGTTTCCATCGCCCGAAGAAATCAAGCTATCCTGTAGCTGCCCGGACTGGGCAGACATGTGCAAGCACGTTGCGGCGGCACTCTATGGCGTCGGCGCCAGACTCGACGAAAAGCCGGAACTTCTCTTCGTGCTGCGCGGCGTGGATGAGACTGAGCTGCTCGCGGATGCCGGACGAGACCTCGTGCGAACCAGAGCCGCGCCCAGCACGGCCAAACTACTTGATGACAGCGATGTTGCAGCGCTGTTCGGGCTGGAGATGGCCGAATCCGCGGCTTTCGATACCCGGGTTTCCCCCGTGCCAAAGCATCACCGGGGCTCGAGGACATCAAGAGGAAATACCACGCCTGTCGTGACAAAGGCACCGGCGGCGAAGAAAAGTAAGCCACCTCTTGCGGTTCGGAAAAAACCCGGGCGCAAGGCAACCTCGGCCGGCACCGCGAAGCGAGGCGAACGACGCAGGTCTCAACATTCGGTTTAACCCGTGCCTGCTGGCTGCGGCACCGAGATCGGCCTGTCGCCACTTCAAAGAAAGTCATCAAAGTGAGCCGTCGCGCCGGATTCATGATCTCCGCGCGATGCGCGGCGTGCGGATGGCAATCATCCGCCGCCGATCTCCTGCGCCCCGCCGAGCAGCTTGACGTTGAGCTTGCCACCCGCGAACAGCATATCGTCCAGCGCTTCGCTGATATCGGTTGATCCAACCGTCGTGCCGCCATCCCGGGCGACGCTGGCCTGCGCCACGCGCCGCATCAGCTCCTTGATGAAGGCGGCGCTGACGCCCTTGGTGCGTTGCGCGGCCTCGCTGACGACGGCGTCGCCGAGCGGCAGGCCCCTGCCATAGAGCCGGACCAGCTTCTCGCGGCCGATGTCGTTTGGCACCGGCTCCTCGATCGCCTGGTCGATGCGACCGGGGCGGCCCGCCAGCGCGCTCTCCAACTGCTGCGGCCGGCGTGGTGTCAGGGCGCCAGCCCGCGGCCCTGGAGCGGGTGACAGGTCCAGCCCCGAATGATGAGCCTCGGCGCCCGGATTATTTCCGATGCTCGATCCGGTGAACCAGAAACGACTTGGCTTCCACGAGATTGGGCACAACGCCAAGCCCTGGCGCATCGCTCACGGCGAAGCGGCCGTTGACGAGCGGCGGGAAGGGTTCGGCAAGCACAGCCTGCAGCGGGTTCTCCATGGCGTCGTGCTCAAGCAGTCCGTCACCGCCCATGGCGGCCAGCACGTGGGCGGCCGCGTGCAGGCCGATGCCCGAGTTGAGCCAGTGCGGGCAGTAGCGACGGCCGGCAGCGATTGCTCGCCGCGCGACGGCTGCGCAGCCAGAAATCCCGCCCCATTTGCAGATATCGGGCTGGATCACGCCGAGGTGGCCGGCCGTGATCGCGGCATCGAACGCCTGAAAGCCGATCAGATTCTCGCCGCCTGCGAGCGGGACGCGAGAGAGCATGGCAAGCTCGGTCCAGTGTTCCGGGGGATCGTCGGCTGGAATCGGCTCTTCGATCCAATCCAGCGGAAATTGGCTGAACGCCTCGACCGCGGGCCGCGCGGTCGCGAGGTCCCAGCCCTGGTTGGCATCGATCATGAACCGCTCGCCCGCCCTGAGGCCGGCCGCGATCTCGCGGACGTTGGCCAGATCGCTTTTGATATCGAAGGCAACCTTCAGCTTGAAGGCGCGGTAGCCTCGCTCGCGACACATCGCGACGTATTCGGGTGCCCCCTTGGGATTGAGGTTGCTGGCATACGCCATCACGGGCTCGGGCCTGGCCGATCGGCCGAGCATTTTCCAGAGCGGCAGTCCCGTCTTGCGCGCGGCGAGATCCGAGAGCGCGACGTCGATGCCGGCGATGCACGCGGCGAAGGGTCCCGGCTCGCCACTTTGAATGGCGTTGCGCCGCATGCGTTGGGTCAGGTCGATCCAGGCTGCGGCAGGACTGGTCCAGCTGCGTCCAAGCGCCATCGGCAGGATGACCGTCTCGAGCAGTCGCAACTTGCTCTCGGCCCCGGAAGGCGGAAAGTTTGCCCACACCTCGCCCCATCCAAAAGCCCCGTCCCGGTCCTCGATCCTGATCAGCAACGCATTGCGCGCAGGGATCGAGCCGAACGAGGTGACGATCGGCTCTTTGATGGCGGCCTTGTAATGAAAGACTTCGATCCGGGTGGGGGCGAGAATGTCAGGTGCGGGCGTTTGCACGATAAGCCTCTCAGAGCCGGCGACGACGTGGAATTTGGTCGCGATCGGAACCTAGAGGACATCGACCGGTCGCACCGATCAAGCCCGAATGATGCGTGTGCGCCTATGCATTCAGCGAAGTGATGCTGCGATATCGGCGATCGACCTGAACAGGATGAACGGATCGTCTTTTGAGGGAATGAAACCGCGCCGCCTCCAATACGCAGCAGCCTCGACGTCAACCGCGTTGACAATCAGCGCGCGACCTCCGATGAGGTTTGCGGCCGCGACGCAGCGTTGCAGCGCATGTTTGAGCAGGCCCATACCAATCCCCTTGCCGATCCATTTCTGATCCGTCGCAAGCTGCCCGAGCAACAGGCAGGGGACAGGATTGGGGGGCTGGCCGGTCCGGATAGATCGCGCCAGGATCGACGGTACGATTGCCGTCGGCGCGAGGCCATAATAACCGATCACTCGATTGGCTTCATGGACGACAAGAACGGCTGTAAAGCCCTTTTCCTGGTTGGATAGAGCTCGCGTTTTAAGCCAGCGGTCGAGAGACGGCTTGCCACATGAGAACGCGGCGAGATCATGCGCCGCCGTCAGCAGTTCGGGGCCGGAGATTGCCAATCCTCAGCTCCCGGCTTTTGAACCGCCTTTTTGTTTTGACATGCTTTTTTGACGCGAACCGGTATCCGCCCCGCGTCGAGCGCGGGTGCTTTCGCCTGAAATTGCGTTGGCCTCCCAAGGCGCCTGGCGCCGGAACAGTTCAACGATCTCGGGAACCGCTTTAGCCGGTCCGGACAGCGCCGCCATGAAGGCCTTGAATCCGGCAGGACTCATTCGAAGGGGCACCGTTTCCATCAGTACATCTTCGGCCGCGCGTACCGCCGCGTCGCGCACGAAGTCCGTGCGTGACCGACCGCGCAGCGTTGCCGCCCGATCGATGACAGCAATGTCAGCTTCGGGCAGCCGCATCGAAAGCGGGTAATCCTTGCGTTCAAGCGCCCGAGACATGATGAACCTCTGCAGTAACAATGATACAGCGTTTAGCATTCTGTAGCGCATTTTGCAATACGGCCGCCAGGTGGAGTGCGGCGTACCTTGATTCCCGGCCCGAATACCGATATTGAATTGAATTCAATTTAGAGATAACGATGACCACACCGATCAAGACGCGAGAAAGATTGATCCGGGCGGCCGAAAAGGAGCTGATCCGGAGTCATGGGCATCTGGAAATGCAGGCCGTCGCAAAGCGGACGCGGGTTTCAGTTGGCCTCGCCTATCATTACTTTGGCTCCAAGGCAGGCCTGATCGCCGCCGTGGTTGAAGCGTTCTACAGCCGCCTCGATGAAGTGGTTTTCAACGATTCGAGGCTGCCCTCGGAATGCTGGGCGGACAGGGAAAGGCGGCGAATAGCCGCCTATATCGCCTTCCACTATGACCACCCGTTCGCTCCCCTTGTCATCGGAGCGTTGAGCCGCGCGCCCGAAGTGCTGGATGTCGAGCGCGCCTTCACCAACCGACAACTCGCGGGCGGCGCACGCATGCTCGAGGCGGCGCAGCGCAAAGGCTTCGTTCCCGGTCACATCGCGCCAGATCTCACCATCGCGCTGATGATCGGCGGAATTCGCCAGGCGCTTATCGGTGTGCTGATGCGCGAACAACGACCCGATCCGGAGAAACTCACCGATGAAATCTGGGCCTTCATCGCCGGAGCGCTGCGCCTGAGGGGTGGCACCGACGTCAAGAAAAGCGATCGCGACAAGGTCGCCTGACGTTCGATCCGTCGCACCAACCACCGGAGGATATTGCCTTGTCCAACCCTCACGACTTTCACGTTCCGCAATCGTCCTACAGCAAGGAAGATCTGCTCAAATCGGGCCAGGGCGGCTATTTCGGCCCGGGCAACGCCCAGCTGCCGGCGCCGCCGATGCTGATGATGGACCGTATCACCGAGATCAGCCTGGACGGCGGCGAATTCGGCAAGGGCCACGTCATCGGTGAATTGGATATCACGCCGGACCTCTGGTTTTTTGGCTGTCATTTTCCCGGCGATCCGGTGATGCCGGGATGTCTGGGTCTGGATGCGATGTGGCAGATCATCGGCTATTGGCTTGGCTGGTCGGGCTCACCGGGCAAAGGCCGCGCCGTCGGCGTCGGCGAGGTCAAGTTCAAAGGAGATATCAAGCCGGACATCAAGCGCGTGCGCTACGAGGTCAGCATGCGCCAGGTCAGACGCGGCAAACTGGCGCTTGGAATTGCCAACGGTCGTGTCTTTGCCGACGAGGCCTGCGTCTATCTCGCCAGGGATATGCGGGTCGGACTGATTGCGTCCGCGACCTGATCGCGCCTTTGGTTCTCGGCGTTGACAGCCAGCACTGCGCGGCGCGCTCTGGCTTTCGCGGAACACCCCCGTTTGCTATCGTTTGTTCCGTTCCGGAGTTGATCCGGGCCATAACGGATAAAAAATAAAATCAGGGGGATGAGCGATGCCCATGAGCCAGGTCTCACGCCGTGCGCTATTGGCCGGAATGGCCGCGGCGCCGTTCGTCCCCGCCGCCAGCGCCCAGGCGGCATCCGAGGCCACGTCCCAAGTCGCCTGGCCGACCCGCCCGGTGATGGTGATGGTGCCTTATCCGCCGGCCGGCGGCGCCGACACCACCGCGCGTATCCTTTACGCCAAGGTTGGCGCGATGTTGGGCCATCAGTTCGTCATCGAAAATCGCGGCGGGGCCGGCGGCACCATCGGTGAAGCGCTGGTCGCGAAGGCGTCCGCCGACGGCTACACCATCCTGCATGACGGCACCGCGTATTCGATCAACGGCGCGCTCTATTCGAATCTTTCGTTCGACTACAACAAGGATTTCGACCCGGTGGCCCTGGTGTCGCTGGTGCCGAATATTCTGGTGGTGACGCCTTCGGTGCCGGTGAACACGATGGCCGAAATCGTCGCTTATGCCAAAGCAGCACCCGGCGGTATCGACATGGCGTCCTCGGGCAACGGCACGCTGCAGCATCTGTCACTCGAAGTATTCCGCTTCATGACCGGGGCCAAGGTGAACCATGTGCCCTATCGCGGCGGCGGCCTTGCGCTTAACGATGTCATCGCCGGGCAGGTGAAGTTTTTCTTCGCCAACGGATCGTCGGTGGTCGGCATGATCCAGAGCGGCCAGCTCAAGGCTATCGCCCACACCGGCAAGGGCCGGCTGAAAAGCTTGCCCGACGTTCCGCCGGTGTCGGATACGCTGCCCGGTTTCGAGGCCTATGAATGGAATGGTGTGTTCGTGCCGCATGGCACGCCGCCGGCGATCGTGCGCACCCTCAATGGCGCCATCAACGCAGCGATCCGCGCGCCGGAGGTCAAAGACCGCTTCGAGCAACTCAACATCGATAGCCGGCCGAACACGCCGGAAGAATTCCGTACCTTTGTCGACGAGCAGATGGCGCGCTGGGGCAAGGTGGTAAAGGACGCCAACATCAAGTTGAGCTAACGCAATGCCTGCGATCGTCAGGCGACCTCGTCGGTCCATACCTTGAAGCTGACCAGCGTGTTCGGTCCGAACGTCTGGGTGATCGGGACATCGGAAGCATCGCGGCCCTGCGCGATCAGGACACGGCCGATCCGCGGCACATTGTTCCGTGGATCGAACATCTGCCAGCGTCCGCCGATATAGGCCTCGAACCAGCCGGCGAAATCCCCCACGGCCCAGGGCTTCGGCGTCCCGATATCGCTGAGATATCCGGTGCAGTAGCGGGCCGGAATATTCATGCAGCGGCAGAATGTAATGGCCAGATGGGCATAGTCGCGGCAGACGCCCTTGCCCTCATTGTAGACCTCCCACGCGGTCATGGTGGCGCGGGCGTGCTGATAGCCGAATCCGATGTGGCGATGAACAAAATCACAGATCGCCTGCACCCGCGGCCAGCCCGGCGGGGTGTTCTCGAACAGCTTCCATGCGATGTCGGATAGCCGATCGGTCTCGCAATAACGGCTGCCAAGCAGATAGACTAGGGTGTCCGCGGGCAAGTCTTCCACCGCATGCTGAACGGCCGACTTAATGACCGGATCGGGCAGGCCGCTGTCGCGAACCACGCCGTCGGCAGCCAGCCGCATTCGACCGGCCGGCGCCACGATCCGGCTGCACCAGTTACCGAACACATCGCGGTAAGGCTCGATCGCGACCGAAGGGCTGGTGGTCAAATGATCGGGGACGATGATGTCCGACGCGCGCGTAAAATGCGTCCCCAGCACCATGATCATGGGCGTCGGTTGCGGGAACTCGTACAGCATTTCGAATCCGACACGAATCTTCATTCGAAACACGCTCCCGGTTGCATCCAGGAAAATGCCTACGAAAGCCGTCGAATACAAGGCCGGCGGACTTGTTCGGCCAACGGCCCGCGGGCAAATCCGCGCACGGAGCCAGAAAGCGATGGCTAAACGCCGCGAAAGCGCGCACGGTACGGGATGTCCCAACATCCTGGTGTCCCGTCGCGCCGAAATGCCGGTCGATCGATATGACGACGCGCTCGCGCCGGGAAACGGTTCACTTCAAGCATCCTTTCCGGATCAAGGGTATCGATCGACTGCTGCTGCCCGGCGCCTATGAGGTTGTCACCGACGAGGAGATGATCGAGGGCCTGTCGTTTCCGAGCTTTCGTCGCGTCGCAACCATGATCATGGTGCCGTGCGCCGCACCGCGGCAATCCGCGACCGAGATGATCTCGATCGGTTCGATCGATCTGGCCGATGCCCAGCGTGTCGATGCGAGTGCATCCCATGAATGACCTGCAAGCCTTTACCTTCGTTCGAGCCCTCTCGAACACCAACTGAAAGCATTCCATGCAAAATCTTTCGCCGCGTCACGTCAAAACCGAGGAGTCACTTCGTCTTGGCGTGGTATCCGGGTGGTATTCGACCAAGGTCAGCGGAACCTTTGTCTCGGGCCCGCATGATACCGAAGCCGACTGCCTTCGTAAGATCGCCGAGATCAATCCGCAGGTGGGCAAGCGAAAATGAGTGAGGAGGCCCGTCAGATGACGCTACAACCCGGCCACGTCAGAGGTTTCGAGCAAGACCGTGGGGTGATGCTGTTTTCCATGATGGACGGCACCAGGGAAGTCGCTTGCGCCGTCAGCAGTTCGGCCATGGACGATCTGGAACGCGGCCCGCGGGCCAAGCCCGACCAGCGCGAAGAACAGTTCCTGCGCTTGCGCGACCGGATCGAACAATGCGCGTCGCGGAAATTCTCCGCTCAGGAGTTTGAGGGCACGCCGCCCGGCATCATCCTGCGCAGCATGGATTTTCGCAATTAGGGTTGCGGTGTTGTTCTGAACCGGCCGAGCGACGCTACAGCGCCCTTATGATTTTTGCGGCCGCAATTTCGGCGTCGTGTTCGGACGGGGAATCGTCCGGCGTCACGACGCTGGTCGTCGTCCTGCCCCGAATGAAATGGCCGGACTGCCGATAGGGGGTAATGGCTGCACGCCAATGTCCCGGCCGGCGCTCGTACGTAACGATCGAAAATTGGGATATCTCGGCCAAATCGCCTCCAGTCGAAGATCGCGCGCTATTGGCCCATCGCAATTCGCATCACGCCGTCGTCGGTCAATGCCAGAAGCCCGACGGCTTCCTCGGCAAATCCCAGCAGAACCAGACGCTTTTCGTTATGGTTCGCGGCCTTCATCTTCACCGGGTGAACGCCGATTTGCTTCAGAATCTCGAATTCCTCGCGGCTCAGGGGATCGGGCATGAATTTGACCATGGTCATTGGCCGGCCGCGAGGCGACGAATTCCGGCTTCCGTCAGCCCGAGAACCCCAAGTCGCCTCAGCGCGTAGTTCAGAGCAACAAGGCGCTCCCAGTGAAGCTGGGGAATATCGCTTTGCAAATCGCCTTTGCTGAGTTCGCGCAACGAGGCCAACTCTTCGGTGCTCAGCGAGGGAAGATGGGCATCAGCCATCCCGCGACTATGGCCCTTTCGTGCGGCACTACAAGCCTAATCGATATCCGCGACCGGGCCATTCGAAGCGCGGTGAAAGCCAAGCCCGCGCGGAGAATTTCAGATCCATCTCGACGGCGCCAAAGGCGGCGCAAATCTTCAAATGCCGGCAACCAGCTTCACCAGCTCGCTTTGCCGGCCGGTCCCGGTCTTTCGGAATACATTGTGAAGATGGGTCCGCACGGTGGCCTGCGAGACTCCCAGCATGTCGGCCATCGCCTTGATGCCGGTGACCTTGAGCACGGCATCGAGCACCCGCACCTCGCTGGCGGTGAGCTTGTAGAGTTTTGCGATGGATTCGAGCGGCGGCGGCGCGTCGGGCGCGGTCTTGCGGATGAACACCGCGGCGACCGCGGCATGCGCCAGCCCGGCCTGCTTGCGGTTGCCCGAGGTCAGCGGCAGCACATGGGCGAACCACTGCTGCTGCGAATTGTCCGTCAGCGGCACCGCGACCCCGCGAATGCCCAATGACGCATCGCCGTTTTCGGCAGAGGCGAAGATATCGCGCAGGATACGATCCACCTTCGGGGCGGCCGCACGGAGTACGTTGTCCTGCTCGCGAATCATATGGCCGTCGCGAAGCATCACCTTGGCCGGCTCGTTGCTGAAGGCGATCGCGCCTTCAGGGCCGACCAGGAAGACGGCGGCCTCGACATGGTCGAGCGTTTCCGTCAACGCTCCCTCGGTGGCCTTGCTTTGATCGAACAGCCGGTCGATCGCGACCGCGCGCTGTAGATGCGGCACGATCGCGGCGAGGCGACGCCGCGCGGCCTCGTCCAGCAAACCATAGGTCGCATCGGAACGAATGGCGATAAACGAGGAGCGTGTCACCCCTTTCTCGAGGTTGACGGCGATGGCATCGACAATGCCCTGCGGCTTGATCCACTCCTGGTAGAAGCGTGTCTGTTCAAGCTCCGCCTGAGGAACGATGTCGCTGCTACCGTGGACGATTCCGGCCTCGACGAAACTGGAAGCCGGGAAAAACGGATCCATCGGCAAATATTTCTCGAAATACAGCTTGGTATAATTCGGATCGTCATTGAACAGGTAAAACGCTCTTGCATTCCGCGTAGCGGCGTCGTGCCAGAACAACGCCGCGGAGTATCCACCGACATAGCCGCAGATACTGGCAAGCGCACCTTGCCACCGCGTCGGATCGATCGCGGCGTCGTAGATCTCGCCGATGACCGCGGAAAGCTCGATCAACTTTGGAGTCGCGCTGCGGCCAGTCTCAGTCAATGCCGGCAACCAGCTTCACCAGTTCGCTTTGCCGGCTGGTTCCGGTTTTCCGGAACACATTGTGAAGATGGGTCCGCACGGTGGCCTGCGAGACCCCCAGCATGCCGGCCATTGCCTTGATGCCGGTGACCTTGAGCACGGCATCGAGCACTCGCACCTCGCTGGCGGTGAGCTTGTGAAGCTTCGCGATGGATTCGAGCGGAGGCGGTGCGTCGAGCGCGGTCTTGCGGATGAACACCGCGGCGACCGCGGCATGCGCCAGCCCGGCCTGTTTTCGGTTGCCCGAGGTCAGCGGCAGCACATGGGCGAACCACTGCTCTTGCGAATTGTCCGTCAGCGGCACCGCGACGCCGCGAACACCCACCGACGCATCGCCTTTTTCGGCGGAAGCGAAAATATCCCGCAGGATACGATCTGCCTTCGGCGTGACCGCACGGAGTGCGTTGTCCTGCCCGCGAACAAGGTGGCCGTCACGAAGCATCGCCTTCGCGGGATTGTTGGCGAAGGCGATCGCACCTTCGGGGCCGACCAGGAACACGGCGGCCTCGACATGGTCGAGCGTTTCCGTCAACGCTTGCTCGGTGGCCTTGCCTTGATCGAACAGCCGGCCGATCGCGACCGCGCGTTGCAGATGCGGCACCAGCGCTGCCATGCGAAGTCGCATCTCCTCAGTCACGATCATTTCGGTGCGGATGTTGATCAATGAAGCACGGGTCGTGCCCTTTTCGAGATTTACCGCGAGCGCGTCGGCAATGCCCTGCGGTTCAACCCACTCCTTGTAGAAGCGCGTGTCGACAAACTCCTGATATGGCATGATGTCGTGCGTGCTCGACACGACGCCAATATCGATAAAGGCGGCCGCCGGGAACATCGGGTTCATCGGCAGGTATTTTTCAAAATATGATTTGGTGTATTGCGGGATCTCATTGAAGAGGTGAAGCGCTTCCGCGCGTTCGGTTGCGGTGTCGTGCCAAAACAGCACCGCGGAAGAGCCGCCGACATAGGCGCAGATGCTGGCGAGCGCCTGCTGCCACAGTACCGGATCGATCGCGGCATCGTAAATCTCGCCGACCACGGCTGAAAATTCGATCAGTTCGGAAACCAATTTGCGTTGCCAACATGCGGGCGAAAAGCATCGTCACCCGGTCGGCAGCCGCCGCACGCGTAAGGTCGCTCAGCCCTCGATCAACATTATCCTAAAGTTCAAGCGTAGGGCGGCGGGCAGCGCAGCGTCAACAAAAGCCGGCGCATTGTCGCATGGGTGCGACATTCCGACGCAATTCTGATCGTTCAAGCAGGACATGGAACTTCGCCTCACGGCTCCGGCTGGAGGCGAAGAATTTTTGCGCATTTTTGCGCATTTCAATCGTTCGGTTGAAGCGGCGTACCGCACGTCTCGGCTATCCTCGCTCGGTCCTTTTGAGCATTTTCCCGCGCAGACACGCGGGCCGTTTTTTTGAGTGAGCTTATATTTTCAAAGCGAGCGTACATGGCAAAGCCAATTTGCGATCCGCTTCAAGTCGAAACGACGATCGTTGATGATCCGTCCGGCGCGGAGCCGTCGGCGAATGGGCGCGACATTCTTTTTACAGCATCGCCGATCGGATTTTTCAAACACTCCGAAGCGTTTCCTGTGACTTCGTCATGACGGCGAGGTCACTCCGCGTTTCGAGGACATATTGGTAGGAGAATAGAATGAGTGACGTCTTTGTGACCGCCCCGGGCGGCATGACATTCCATCTCCTCTACGATACCGACGCGGACGGAGCTCCCGCCAGTTTTCGCCAGGCAGTCGAAGCCGCGGCGATGCAACTGTCCGAGGCAATCCGGAACCAGGTCACGGTCAACCTGACGATCCATTACACCGGGACGGGTGGGTCGGCCTCGGCGACGCCGGACGATTCCTCAACCGTCAGCTCCGGCGACGTTCGCGGCGATCTGATCAAAAGCTCGTTTTCGAACCTCGCTGAGATCCTGCCCACGGGAACTTCGGACGACGTGGACGTCTACAATGCGCAACTGAAGATTTTCGGTCTGATGGACGCTAACGACACGACGACCGACGACGGAGAGGCCACCTTCAGCACCGACATTCCGCAAGCCGATCTGGTCGGCGTCGCGCTGCACGAACTGACCCACGCAATGGGTCGCGTGCCCGATGGGTCGACGCCGGATATTTTCGATCTGTTCCGGTTCACGAGCCCGGGGCAGCTGGATTTTGACGGCACGGATAACCCGTCGAAGACCAATCCTGTCGCACCGGCTTATTTCTCGCTGGATGGCGGCACGACGCACCTCGCGGATTACGGCACGACTTCCGACCCCAGCGACTTTTTCAACAACGGCGTGCAGGGGCCCAACGACGCCTTCAACGAATTCTACGGCTCCAACACCGTCCAATCTCTTTCGACCGTCGATCTCGTGCAACTCGAAGCCCTCGGATTCGACGCGCACATCCCGACCAAACAACATCTGAGTTTCAACCTCATCTGGGACCCCAGCGTGGCTTCGGCGCCCGCGGGGTTCAAGGAGGCCGTCGAGCAGGTCGCGGAATATTTCGAAGGGCGCATCCTTGATCCGGTGACGATCAACCTGGACATCAAATACGACCCGCTTTCCAGCGCTACCGATCTCGCGGAGAGCCAGTCGAACGGCACCAATGTCTTCACCTACGACCAGATTCGCGACGCCTTGGCGAACGACGCCAGCACCCAGAACGATCTCAGCGCCTTGCTACCGGCCACCGATCCGGCCGGCAACTTTCCGCACGACTATGTCCTGGACACGGCCGAGCAAAAGGCGCTGGGCCTGCTCGACGGCGGCGCGCCGGGCCTCGACGGAACCGTGTCGTTCTCGAACACGCAGCCGTTCGACTTGAACCCCGACGACGGCATCACCGCGGGAGAGTACGACCTCGAGGGAACGGTAGCGCACGAATTCACCGAAATCATGGGCCGAACGTTGAACGCTGGCTCGTCGGTGACCGACGTCAGCGGTGGGCTCGATCGTGCAAACTACACCTTGCTGGACCTGTACCATTATTCGGGCGCAGGTGTGCGGGATTTCCTGGAAAACAATGGGTATTTCTCGATCGACGGCGGCGTCACCAATCTCGACAATTTCAATTTTGTTGCTCCCGGCGACCCTGGGGACTGGTTAACGACCGCGGGCAACGATTCCTTCCGCGCCTTCAGCGATCCCGGCGTTGTGAACGCCGTGACGCCGGTCGATCTGACCGAAATGGACATCCTCGGCTGGGACTCGCTTTCGGACGTGTCCAGCGCCGGCGAACTTTCCGCCGATATCGACAAGATCGACCTTGCCAACCACCAGTCGGGCGGCGACGGCACACATTACGTCATCACGCTCAAAGCGGGCGCCACGCTGACTGAAACGTCGGAGCTGTATGCGATCAACCTGCATGGCAACGATACGCTCACCATCGAAGGTCAGGGTGCGACGCTCGACGGGGCCGGCCACGGTCGCGGATTGTTCGTTTATTCCGGCAACGTCACGATCAACGATCTCATCATCGCCAACGCCGTTGCGACGGGCGGAAACGGCGGCATCGGCGGCGGCGGCGGCGGCGCGGGGCTGGGCGGTGGCCTGTTCGTCGGCTACGACGTCCTCGGCGGCGGCGCCCCGTCCGACGTAACGCTCAACAATGTCGTGTTCAGCGGCGATTCGGCAAACGGCGGCAACGGTGCAGGTTCGATCAGTGGCGGCTTCTACTCCGGCGGCGGGGGCGGTGACGGCCTCGGCGGCGACGGTGCCGGTCCGGGCGCGCATGGCGCAAACTTAACGGCCACTATTGGCGGCGCGGGCGGTGGTGGCGGTGGTGGTGGCGTGGGTCACGGAGCCGGCCTTGGCGCGGCCGGCGGCGGCGGCGGCGGCGGCAACGGCACTGACGTCACCGTCAACCCGCACACGCCGGCCACGCCGGGCACCCCCGGCAGCGGCGGGTCGAACGGGCTGATTCCCGGATCGCAAATCGGCGTTTCCGGCGACAGCGGCGGGTCGGGGTCCACTGGCGTGCAGGGCGGGACCGGCGGAACGTCCGGCACCAGCGGCGGCGGCGGCGGCGGCGGCGG
>JBDTKZ010000054.1:0-25603 GCA_039935075.1 Bradyrhizobium sp. | reverse complement strand
CCGAACGGTTACGCCGCGAGGCGCACTTCGTTCAATGCAACGTTATCGTTTGCATTTAGGTTTTTGACCCGATAACGGCGGTATCATGCCGAGCACAATTCACAGCTTCTTCGCGACCATCGATCCTGGTTCGCCCCCGCCTTAGAAGCTTTGGAATTCTGCCTTCCGACAGAATCAATCTCACCGGAATGAGACTTTAAGCTCAGGCTTCTAAGGTGGAGGCGCCGGGTACTGCCCCCGGGTCTGCCCGCGGTCCGCTATAAGGTTCAGCGCCATCGTCTTGCGACGACGCCACCATAGCATTGTTCGGCGCCATCACCAGACAAAAAGCTTGAGCCCGGTCCGCCGGCATGGCCGGGCGTACCGCGATCAGCTTTGTCTGATATCTGAAGCCGCCGAATGCCCGGGAGAGCGATTGGACCGTTACCGCGACGGCACGGTGGGTGTGATGGTCGCGCCGACGCTACTGGCGGCCGCGGCCGATATCATTCCATCGCCCCGGCCTTCGAGGTTATTGCCGGGGCCGAACGCAATAAGGAAGAATCCTGCTGTTCCGATCGCCGCAATGATGCCGGCGACGGTCGCGGGCACAAAGGCTTTGGGGAGGTCTTTTCCGTTGGTCTGTCGTTGGGTCTTCACTTGAATCTGCACTTCGCTCTCGTTCTTGTCTCTCGCGGAAATAGTTACGGCTGGTGTCCAAAATAAGTTTCAGTCGGCGATAATCGAAGCTGCCGGTTAATCCCCGAAAACGGGCAAAAACGCCGCCGCTGGGTTAAGTCAGCGACGGCTTATTTAGGGTTCAAACTGGCCGCCGGAAGGTCGTCCGAACGGTGAACACGCAGAGTTAATCAAACGTTACTAACGACGGGAATTGCCGTAATTTAACCTCCAGAGCGAAACTTGTTCGCGCTATCATTCGTTCCTTGGCCGGTTACCCCGATCAAAGGACCATGTCGATGCGATCTTACCTCGCTGTCCTGGCCGTCGCGATGTCGGTGTTATGCGTTGGCGTGTCTCCTGGCAACGTGGGGCCGCATGGCTGTTACCGCAGCCAAGGCTGTTACTGAAGAGGCTGTCACTGAAGAGGTTGCCACTGAAGCGGCTGCCATCGAAGCCGCCCGTCCCGGCTTACCAGTTCCGGAAGCAGCGCCGGCATAAGGGCCCGCGTGCCATCCCGGAGGACAATTAAAGAGCGGGCGGCAACCGCCGAAGGGGCCGCGATGCCAGCCATAGCCGCAACCGCCATAAACCTGGACGATCGCCCCGTTCTGATTCTGCGCCAACGGGGGCAATCGGCATCGCCTGTGCTTCACCGAAACCGGTCAAGGTGACGCCCGCAAACAACGCAACGGCTATAAACTTGTTCATGAGCATTCTCCAATTTCACCGCTTGAAAGAATGATGATCCCAGCGGTCGGCCCTTGGTTCGGTGGGCCTGAAATAGGTAGCTCATGCGGAAAAGCTGGTTCACGTCCTCACGGGCCTGTGAAAACCGGGGCCTTTCAAGAACCGAAAACAAGCGGCCCGGCGACGCCGAAAGCCAGGGCGAAGCACCGGACACTGCGATCAGCGACGCCCCCAGGAGACCGCCGCCCAGAGACGCTCGTGCAGATAATACCAGGCGATCTTGGTGATGATCTCAAGCCCGGCGATCGAACTGGCGATGGCAACCCGGCCCGTCATGAACCAGCTGATCGCAAAGGTATCCAGCGTCCCCAATGTCCGCCAGCTCACCGCCTTCAGGACCGATCGCGCATGCGTCTCTGCTCCGCGGAATAAAGCCACCCGTGCGCCTCCCCTTGATCCTGCCCTAGCGTCAGCCTATCACGCCGGCCGCGCCGTGCGCGGGATGTGAAAATCACGCAGCCGCCAATGGACAGGCTGCGCGATTACGTGCATTTTGCACCAAGAAATCAGACAAACCCTTTGATTGAATTGAATTATCGCGATACCTCCGGCAACGATTGCCGTGCTGCCGGGGACCATCGCGAACATAAGGAATCAGATGAGACTCTTTTCCATACTTGCGTCCGGACTCCTCGTGACTTCCGCGCTGTGCCAGACCGCCATCGCCCAGACGCCGGACTGCAAATCGATCGCCGATCCCGCCAGCCGATTGGCCTGCTACGACAAAGGCACGCCCGCCGCCGCGTCAGCCGCCGCAAGGCCGGCGCAGCGCGCGGCGCCGTCGTCGAAAGCCGACAATACGCAATACGTGGACTCCATCACCGCGGAGGATGCGATCATGAATGCGAAGATAAAAGGTATTTGCCACGGCTGCTAAGATTGGACCGCCGTCGCACGCCATCAAGGGAATATCGCCGGAGGGAATATCGGCGGCGCTTGACCGGTCAGCTAAAATAACCGGTCATGCATGGCCGCCAATGATCGCGACATTTCGAACAATAGATCATACCGAAAAATGGCATATCCGCTGTCGTGATGAACCTCCTGGCATCCCTCCCAACGGTTATCGGCACGGCGGCCATCGCCCCCGCGCTGCTGATCCTGTGGCTGGTCATCGCCGCTGACGAACGTCCAGGGCCGGCGCCGAAAATCTGGACCGCCTTCGTGCTAGGTGCCGCCAGCATCTCGCTGCTCGGCGTGGTGCGGGCGCCGTTCCTGCGGCTGCTTTCGGCGCCTGAAAATCCCTGGCTCGCCCAAAGCCTGCATTCGCTGTTTGGCGTCGCTCTGCCTGAGGAACTGGTCAAGATCCTCGTCATCTTCGCGGTTTCGGCGCGACGGCGGCAGTTCTCGGATCCAATGGACACGGTGGTCTACGGCGCGGCGGCGGGACTTGGTTTCGCGGCTTACGAAAATCTCGCTTACCTCGTGCAGCATGCCGAGATGTGGCGGGCGCTGGCGGCGCTGCGCAGCGTACTGACGGTGCCGTTTCACGGCGCGCTCGGCATCATCGCCGGCGCTTATCTGGCGATCGCGCGCTCCGGTACCGCGCTTGGTGCGCATCGGCACCACCGCGACTGGGCCCGAATCTCGAGCTGGATGCTGGTGCTGCTGGCGCCGCTCGGGCTACACGCCGCGTTCGACTTTCCGCTGCTGACCTTGCAGCAAAACCCGAACATCGATTCATCCACCCGATTGATCCTGGGATCGACCAGCGTGCTGATCGGCTTCAGCTCGATCGCCTTCGCGATCCGGCTGGTGCGGCGCGTTGGCCGCCATCACGCGCCGCGCAACGAGGTCGCGCGCGAGCGACTGGCGCAGCTGCGCCGGATGTGGGCGATGCTGGTGGTCGGCGGCGGCGCCGGGTTTATCGGATTGGTGTTTGTGCTGACGTCGATCCACCATTGGCTCGTCAACCCCGACCGCAACGTGTCGCTGGTGCTGATCCCGATCGGGCTTGTGACCATTACGATCGGCATCGCGCTGCTGGTAGTGACCACAGCGGTCTATGTTCTCGGCCGCAACCGGATGCGGGGGGCGTCACAGGGCTTTTCATCGGCGTCCGGTCAGGGCTAGACTGCGCGCATTGCGCCCGGACCGCGGCTCACGAACATCTGCCCGCACGACGGCGTCGCGCATCATTCCAGATCGTTCGTTTGACAGCACCGGTATCGGGAGATTCCAATGACCCTTCCCCAGGACCTCACCAATCTTCAGTCCAAAATGAGCGCCGCGGTTCGCGAACATTGGAAGGCCTTTCTGTTCGAAGGCATCCTGCTGGTGGTTCTTGGGCTCGCGGCGATGATTGTGCCACCGCTGGCGAGCCTCGCCGTCACCATCTTCCTGGGCTGGATGTTCCTGGTCAGCGGCGTCGCCGGTCTGGCGCTGACATTCTGGGCCAAGCAGATGCCGGGCTTCTGGTGGTCGCTGATTTCGGCGGCGCTGGCGCTGGCTGTCGGCCTCATCCTGCTGGCGCGGCCCGTGCAGGGCATCCTGACCCTGACCATCGTGGTCGGCGCCTATTTTCTCGCCGAGGGTGTCACCTCGATCATGTATGCGCTGGAGCATCGCCGCGAATTGTCCGAGCGCTGGAGCTGGATGCTGTTCGCCGGCCTGTTGGACATCCTGATTGCCGTCATGATCATCTCAGGGCTGCCGGGCTCGGCGGGATGGGCCGTCGGCCTTCTGGTCGGCATTAACCTGTTGTTCGGCGGCGTCTCGCTGATCGGAATGGCGCTCGCCGCCCGCCCAAGCTGATCCGCGATGCTCGACGGGAATCAGCAGCCGCGGCAAATGCTCTTGATCTTCTTATCAAGCGCGGCGTCTTCCTTGTTGATCGGATCGTTGGGGTTGCCCAGGTTCTTCTCATTGGGCACCTGATCGGCGCGCGGCTGGCGGTGGCCAATCGGCGCTTCAGGGGCGGCCCCAGACATAGTTGAAGAAGGCGTCGAAGATCCCGACGTTTTCCCGCTCTGCGCCATCGCGACAGAACCGAAAGCCAGAAACGCCATCGCCGCGATCAGCCGGGTTGTTGTGATCAGCCTTCGCATCTGAATTCTCCACCAACAGAGAAACGCCCTACTTCCCGCGGCAACTTGCTCAGCACCCCCTTCCCTGGTCGACTATGACTTCGGAGGGTAGAGATGAACGTCACCGCAGTAGTCGATGACACGATAGCGCGATTCCGGAACCGGTTCACCTTTTTCCGAGACAGAATTTGCTCCGGAAAACGAATTTTCCGGCGACAGATAATTCGGCCCGACCGGCGCCTTGCCGTAGCCGCCGGGAATATCGAGTACATAGTCCGGTTGGCACAGTCCGGATACCCGGCCCCGCAAGTTTCGCATCAGTTGCTGTCCATGCGCGAGCGTCGTACGCAGGTGCGCGGTGCCGGGCGCGAGATCGCCGTGATGCAGGTAATACGGCTTGATCCGGCATTCCACCAAAGCGCGCATCAGCGCGGCCAGGGTTACGGCATCGTCATTGACGCCGCGCAGCAGCACCGATTGGCTGACCATGGGAATGCCGGCGTCGATCAGGGCCGCGCAGGCGGCGCGGGCCCTTTCGGTCAGTTCCCGGGCATGGTTGGCGTGCAATGCAACCCAGGTGGTCGCGCCGGCAACCTTCAAGGCCGCAATCATCTCGGCGCTGACGCGCGAGGGATCGGCGACCGGCACGCGGGTATGCAATCGGATAATCTTGACGTGATCGATCGCAGCCAGATCCGCCATGATCTCGGCGAGCCGCCGTGGCGACAGCATCAACGGATCGCCGCCGGTCAGGATCACTTCCCAGATTTCCCGGTGCGAGCGGATGTAGTCGAGCGCGGCGCGGTAGGCGGCAGGCTCCAGTGCCGTCGCCTTGCCCGGACCGACCATTTCGCGACGAAAACAGAACCGGCAATACACCGCGCACACGTGAACCAGCTTGAACAGCACCCGATCGGGGTAGCGGTGGACGATGCCATCGATCGGCGAATGGGTGTGGTCGCCGATCGGATCGGCATCCTCGCCGGGCCCGGTCCGCAATTCCTCAAGGGCTGGAATAAACTGCCGCGCGATCGGATCGTTGGGATCGTCAACGTCGATCAACGCGGCGATCTCGGGCGTGACCGCAACGGCATAGCGCGCCGCCACCCGTTCCAGATCGGAAAGCAACGCCGCGGGCGCGAGGCCATGCGCGATCAACTCCGCCGGTTCGCGCAATGTGGTGGCCGGATGGCGAGAAATTTTGTTCATGCGTCGCCCGCGGGTGGCGTCCACACCACCTGATCGACCCTGACGGCGCCACTGGCCAGCATGACCAGCCGATCGAAGCCCAGCGCGACGCCGCTGGCTTCCGGCATTGCCGCGACCGCCCCAAGAAACTCCTCATCGAGCGGGTAACGCTCGCCATAGCGCCGCTCTTTTTCGTCCATCGCCTGGGTGAAACGACGACGCTGCTCGGCTGCATCGGTCAATTCGCCAAAGCCGTTGGCGAGTTCAACGCCGCAGGCGTAGATCTCGAAGCGCTCGGCGACCCGCGGGTCAGACGCTTTGGCGCGCGCCAACGCCGCCTCCGGCACCGGATACTCAAACAGCACCGTCAAGCGCCCCTGCCCCAATTGTGGCTCGACATGCTCGACCAGTACCTTGCTGAAAATATCCGACCAGGTGTCGTCGTCGGTGATCCGCACCTTTTTTCCGGCGGCAGCCGCCAATGCCGCCCGATCGCCATCGCCGTCAGCCACGGTCGCAAGCAGATCGATCCCAGCAAAGCGCTCGAAGGCGGCGGCGACCGTCAACAGTTCCGGCTCGGCAAACGGATCGGCGGTCCTGCCGCGGAATGAAAAGCACCCGATGCCGGTGGCCTGTGCGGCATGGGCGATCACGACGACGCTGTCGGCCATCACGGCGTCGTAGCTCGCGCCGGCGCGATACCATTCCAGCATGGTGAATTCGGGCAGATGCAGATCGCCACGCTCGCGGTCGCGAAACACCCGCGCGAACTCGAAAATCTTCTGCTCGCCGGCGGCCAGTAGTTTCTTGGCCGCGAATTCCGGCGAGGTGCGCAGATAACGTGTCGCAGGGGTGCCGTCGGCACGAATCAATTCGGTGCGGGGGGCATGCAGATGCGTCTCGTTGCCGGGCGACACCTGCAGAATTCCAGTCTCGACTTCGGCAAAGCCCTGCTCGTCGAACCAGGCCCGCAGCGCGCGAGCGATCGCGGCCCTGGCCTGCAGCAGCGGCTTTCGATCGGCGTGCCGCGATGCCGACCACCAAGGCGAGGGCTGGTCGATCCCGCTCATCAGCAACCGATCGCAACCGGCCGCCCAAAACCGAACCGGGCGACGCGCATGAATGACTTTAGGAAGCGGCCTGATAACTTTGACATTATTAGACTTTCTCTGCGATCAAGTTGCCCGGCCTCGACCCAATTATGATCCGTGTCGCGGTCCGCCTTTTCATGTCGAAAGACGCGCGCCTTGTCCATGCGCGCTTGCCCCGGCCCCGCCCTGAACCTTACCGCCAGTTCGGTCGTCAAATCAGCGAAATCTGCAACGGAATACAGGCATGTTCGGAAGCTGGCTGCGAGAAACGCTCATTTTGCTGGTGTTGGGAATAGCCGCGGCGGCGCCGGCGCATGCCGATAGCCCCGGACCCAGGTTCAAGCTCGTCCCTAAAGACATTGTCGATACGATCACCTCACCCGATCATCTGACGCACGTGGAGCAATATTTCAGGGACGTGGAGGACGACCGCCTGCTTCATCAATTCTGGGCGTTCGATGGCGATCATCAACATGGCGTCCTGCTCAACCGCGGCGAAGGCGTCGATTTAGCGGGCTATCCGGCCTGGTTTCGATTTAGCCCCGACAGCCAATGGCTGGTCCGCATGCAGAAAACTGGCGCCGGGTATCAAACGCTGTTTCTGTACCGGCGCAACGGCCTCAAATTTTCAGCTGCGACGTCCAAGCCGCTCGGCGATCTCGCCTGGGACTATTTCTTCGATCAGCCGCTGTCGCGAAAGATGCACCGCTACCGCAAGGATCGGGATTCCCTCGATCATTCGCAGGCCAATCTGGTCAAAGGGCTCGACGAGAACTACGCCGGGATGGGCCAGCACTGGCCGGACAGCCGTTATCTCGTGATCAGCCTCTCTTTCGACTCCCAGGGCGAAGACAAACCCGGCCCCTGGGTCGAGGACTGGTGGTGCGTCTACGACCTGAAAACCGGGATATTTTCGATCCCGCCTGATTTCACGGAAAACAACGTCAAGACGGTCAAAACCCGGGGTTCCGACAAGCCATAACGGGTGCGACGGCCCACGTTCCCAGTCCCTCCGAAGCTGTCCAAATCGGCCGTAAAAGGCTGGCTTCGCCAGGCGAAATCAGTATGTTGCACCCGAAACCGCCTCGACGGCCCCAGGGACACCCTTGTCCGGATCGGTCAGAGGCCAGAAATTCGGGAAAGCAGCCTTGAAAGTCATCGCCAGTTCAATTCGCAAGGGCAACGTCATCGAGCAAGACGGCAAGCTTTATGTCGTACTGACCGCGGAGAACATCCATCCCGGCAAGGGAACGCCGGTCAGCCAGATCGAAATGCGCCGCATCAGCGACGGGGTGAAGATTTCGGAACGCTACAAGACAACCGACCAGGTCGAAAAGGCCACGATCGAAGACCAGAATTTCAACTACCTCTACAAGGACGCCGACGGCTTCCATTTCATGAACAACGAGAATTACGATCAGATTCAGGTGCCCGAGGACATCATCGGCAGCGCCGCGCCCTATCTGCAGGAAAACATGACCGTGAAGCTGTCGCTGCACGGATTTGTTCCGGTTGCGATCCAGATGCCGCAGCGCGCGACGCTGGAAGTGGTTGATACCGAGCCGGTCACCAAGGGCCAGACCGCGTCGTCATCCTACAAGCCGGCTATTCTGTCGAACGGCGTGCGCACCGCGGTGCCGCCGCATGTCGGCACCGGCACCCGAATTGTCGTGATGACCGAGGATGGCTCGTACGTCGAGCGCGCAAAGGACTAGGCACCACCGGGCATGTTTCGCGGGCGGTTGAGAACGAAGGCTGTTTGCCGCCCGTTTTTCCGGCTTGTTGCGCCGACGCTGACATTTCTCGTGCTGCTGGCGGCAGGTGAACACCCCCTGCTCGCAGACGAATTCAGAACGCCATCGATCTCGGCGGTGCATGTCGAATGGCGTGCCGTTCTCGATCAGCTCCGCTCCGAGATCGGCACACAATCCTCGGTCGCGTCCGCCTTCACGTTTGCAAGCCAGCGCCGGGTTGCGGCCTCCGATCCGCGTTCGACACCGGCGTTGATGCAACTCAACGCCGTGACGTCGCAGGTCTTCTCAGGGATCGAGCAAAGCCCGGTGCCGGTGCTTCTGCCATTCGACACCGCGGCGTTTCTCGACGCGCGCGCCAACGGTGTGCCGCCCAGCCTGTCGGTGGCGCACTACCAGGCCGACTTCCGCCCTGTCGATCTCTTCTATGCCGGTCAGGCCGGCTATGACGCGATGTTCTCGCTCGAACCCGGGGCCGGCGACGGCCTGCCGCAACGGACCTTCGCCAAGCCGATCGAAGTGCAGATCACCGGCTCGATCCTGACCTACGACATCAACGATCCGCTCGGCGGCAAGGGCGAACCGGTGAAGGCGCTGCAAGCGCAGTTCCCTGATTTGCGCCGCTTCATTCGCGAGGGCTATGTCCGCTACGCGTTCACGCGGTTCGGCGTTCCCTATGTGGTGTCGATCCAGTGCCTCGACAGTGCGCCGCGTGAGCGGCGACTGGCCTGCCGCGAGGCCTATCCGGTAGCGGAGCGTTTTCTCAGGGCGCTGCGCATCGCCGGCGGTGAGCCCTCTCGGTCGCGCACGGATATCCAGTCAACCAGCGCCGAGCGCGCGGTGGCTTTGGCGGCCGAGTTCAGCTATCGCCCGGTCGGCGACATCATCACGGGTAGCGGCTATCGCAAGATGGGGGGCCGCGCCGACCCGACCGCCTATTCACAAATTCGATTTCCGATCCAGAAAACGCCGGCCTTCGTCCGCTCGCAATCCTTCGGCAAGCGCGACAAAACCGAGCAGCCCGGCGCCGGCTATCCCTGGCGCGATAATTTTTGCGAATCCCGCAGCTTTGAAGTGGGGCAATGCCCCGGTGGTTTCGGCCATCAGGGCGAGGACATTCGCCCGGGCGCCTGCCCAGCCGGCGGTGACGGCGACGAACATTGCGATCCCAAGCAGCAGGCGGTGTTCGCGGTCCGCGACGGCGTCGTGATCCGGTCGCCGCAGCAGCAGGCCGCGATCGTGCAAGTCAACACTGCGACCGAACACATCCGCTTTCGCTATATGCACATGAGTCCGACCAGCATGGATGCCGATGGCGTTCTGAACGGACGCCGTGTCGAGGAAGGCGAAAAAATCGGGGTGGTCTCGAACTATCTCGATCATCCCAACGGCACCACCCGCCATTTGCACTTCGACGTGCAGGTGTTCACGCGCGACGGCTGGCTCTGGGTCAGCCCCTATGTCACGCTGGTTTCGGCCTATGAACGGCTGATCCGCGGCCGCGGGCGCGAGATCGGGCCGGAAATGACGGCGGCGTCGCCCGCCGTAGCGCATGCCCTGCCCGAGGATGTCGTGCGTCCCGACATGATGCAGGAAGGCGGCGAGAATTAGAGCGTTACGATCCGTCCTGCACGCGCCATCTGCAACTCCTCCCAGAGGCAACAAGCTCAGCCTGCCAGTCAAAACTTGAACGCTTAATATCGTGGACGATTACCGTTTTGGCTGAATCTTTCATTTTTTCTACGACGCTGCACCAACTGCCTTCTGCCGCGCCGGCGGCGTCCAGCGATAAGCGACGCCGAACCTGTTCCAGACATTGATCGCGGCGATCGCGGACGTCAGATAGGTCAATTCCTTTTCGGAGAATTCCGCGCTCGCCTCGGCGTAAACTTCATCGCTGACGCCGCCGGTCAGCAGGGTCAACGCTTCGGTCCAGGCCAGTGCCGCGCGCTCGCGCCTGGAGAATTGCGGCGCCTCGCGCCAGACCACCACCAGATTGAGTTTGTCGACGGCCACGCCGAGGCTTTCGGCCTGCAGGATGTGAAACTGCACGCAGAACGCGCAGCCGTTGATCTGCGAGGCGCGCAGCTTGATCAGTTCGAGCAACGACTTGTCGATGCCGGCCTTGGCCGCGGCCTGCCCGAGCACACGGACCGTCTCATACGCATCGGGTGCGTGCGCCATGAAATCTCTATATTCGCTGCGGGCGTGTGACATGTCAGCTTCCTTATGTTATCAGTGCTCTGACTTATTATAAGAGCCCTTATATATCGAGAACGATCGCAATGGCAAAAAAATCAAAATCGAACGTGGCTCGAAAAATGCCGAAAAAGGCCTCGGCCAAGAAGAAAAAGGCCTCGGCCAAAAAATCCGGAAAACCGCAAAAATTTCGAAATTCGAAAAAGCGCCGGAAATCGCCCGCCGCGAAAAAGACCGCCCCCAAAACCGTTGCTGGCCAAAAAGTCACTTCCCGCCAAAAGCCCGCGCCCGGAAATCCTCATATCGTGATGATCCGCCCGCCGCCGCCGGGCCACGGCAAGCGCGGCGAGCAAGGCTATCTCGCTTACCTGCTGCGGCAGGCCCATGCCGCGGCGCGGCTGGCGATGGAACGGGCGCTGGCCGACCTCGGTGTCACGCCGCCGCAATTCGTGGTGCTGACCATGCTGCGGGCCTATCCGGGGCTGTCGGGTGCCGATCTGGCGCGGGTGGCGCTGCTCACTCCGCAGACCGTCGGCGTCATCATCCGCAACCTGGAACGCGACGGCGCCATCCGAAAGACCCCACACCCCGTCCATGGCCGGGTGCTGCAATGGACGCTGACCCGGCGCGGCGAAACCCGGCTCGACAAATGCCGGCGCCATGCACTTGGCCTGGAGCGGCGCCTGATGGCCGGCCTGCCGAAGCAGGCGCAGGCGACGATCCGGCGCTGGCTCGCCAAAATCGCCACAGATCTTGGCTAGTTCCGCGGCCTCATGGCTTTTGGCCCACGCTATCCGTGCCGCTAGACTGGTCAGATGAGACAGCCTGATTCCCTGAAGGCCCCCACCCGCCGCGCGGTTCTGCAATCCGGCCTCGCGGCGGGTGCCCTGCTGATGCATCCGGTCGCAGCGCTGGCTTCCCCGCCGGGTTTCGAGAAATGGCGCGAGGGGTTTCGCGCACGCGCGCTGGCCAAGGGCGTCTCCGAGGCAACCTGGAACCGGGTGATGGGCCGCATCGAGCCCGACATGACCGTGTTCAAGGAGTTGCAGCAGCAACCCGAATTCAACGAGGAGATCTGGCAATACATCAACCGCCGCGTCTCCGACTGGCGCATCATCGCGGGCAAGGAAGCGCTGCGGAAGAACCAGGCGGTGTTCGCCCGGATCGAACATGATTTCGGCGTCGAGCGCGGCACGCTGCTGGCGCTGTGGGGCGTGGAGTCGGCTTACGGCGATCCGCTGGTGCAGCAGAACCATATGCGCCCGGTGTTCCCCGCATTGGCGGCGCTGGCGTGGAACGAACCGCGCCGCCGCGCCTACTGGCAGTCCGAATTGATCAACGCGCTGAAGATCGTCGATCACGGCTGGAGCACGCCGCAGGAAATGCGGGGATCGTGGGCCGGCGCCATGGGCCACACCCAGTGGATGCCGGAAGTCTGGCTCAACGTCGGCATGGACTATGACGGCGACGGCAAGATATCGCCGTTCGGCAAGCCTGACGACGCGCTGGGCTCGACCGCGCGCTATCTGGTCAATCGCGGCAAATACCACGCCGGCGAACATTGGGGCTACGAGGTGCGTGCTGGCAGCGGATCGTCCAGCGGCAGCCGAAGCTACGCGGCGTGGTCCAGCGCCGGCGTGGTCAGGGCCGAGGGCCAGCCATTCCCGCAGCCGGATGCCAGCGCCAAACTGTGGGTGCCGGTGGAAGGCGGCCCGGCGTTTCTGCTGGGACCGAATTTCTACGCCGTGCGCAGCTACAACCCCTCGATGAACTACGCGCTGGCGATCTGCCATCTCGGTGATCGCATCCTGGGCGCGCCGCCGTTCCTCCAGCCGTTCCCAGGCTCGGAACGCGCGCTGACTCTGGCCGAGGTCCAGGAAATGCAGACCCGCCTGACCAAAGCCGGCTTTGATACCGGCGGCACCGATGGCCGGGTCGGCAACGACACCATGGCGGCGGTGAAGGATTATCAATCCAGGATGGGGCTTGAGCCCGCCGACGGATATGGCGGGCTGAAGGTACTGGCGCGGTTGCGGCAGGGGCCGTAGGGCGGGCGCGGGACGCATTGAACTAATGTTCGTCATTCCGGGGTGCGCGCTTGCGCGAACCCGGAATCTCGAGATTCCGGGTTCGATGCTGCGCATCGCTCCGGAATGACGAGGCGTGCGTCACGCCTTCCGCGGAACCCCTCCTGCGTTCATGCCGCCGTCGATCACCAGTTCGCTGCCGGTGACGTAGCTCGACATATCCGACGCCAGATACAGCACGCCCTGCGCGATCTCGCCAGCGTGACCGGCGCGCGCCAGTGGCGTCGCTAGCCTCGCGCGCTCTTCGGGATCGATCGGCGCGTTCTGTCCGCGGCCGGCGGCTTCTGTCGGAATCTTGCCCCAGATCGGGGTGTCGATGATCCCTGGATGCACCGAATTGACGCGGATGCCGTCGCCTGCGGCCGCGCATTCCATCGCGATCGACTTGGCGAACAGCCGCACACCGCCTTTGGTCAAACTATAGGCGGACAGACCCGGCGCGCCGCGCAAACCCGCGAGCGACGACATCAGAATGATCGAGCCGCCGTTCTTTGGCGTGCTGCTCCTGCGCATCGCCGGCAGGCAATGCTTTACGGAAAGAAAAACGCCGTCCAGGTTGATCGCGTTTTGCCGCCGCCAGTCGTCCAGGGTCATGTCTGTGATCGACGGCACCGATATGCCGATGCCGGCGTTTGAAACCAGCACGTCGAGCCGGCCGTAGCGTTTTTCGACTTCGGCGACGATCTCGATCCAGCGCGGTTCGCTGGTGACATCCTGATGCAGGAATATCGCCTCGCCGCCGACTTTCTTGATCCCGGCAACAACCTCCGGTCCCTTCAATTCATCGACGTCGGTCACCGCGACCGATGCGCCTTCGCGCGCCAGCAATTCAGCGACCGCCGCACCGATGCCCGACGCCCCGCCGGTGACCAACGCGACCCTGCCTGCAACCTGTCCTGTCATTTTCACTCCCGTTTGTTGATTGATTTTTTTATCTGATGATGGCCGGCCCCTGATCCGGCACAGCGATATCGATCACGCGCAATTGCACGCGCTCGCTGCCCTGCCAGCGATCGACCGCGAGCGATCCGGCCACATGCAGCGGCTGGCCGCGATGCTCGATCAGCGCGTTGCCGAGCTTCTGACCGACCGAGCGAAACGCGATGCCGTTGACGATGGACCCATCGCCGGATTTGAAGCGAAGCCGCAGATGCGCTTGTCCGACTTCATCGGCATAAACAAGCTGATGCGACGGCAGCGCGACGACGGGTTCAGGATTGCCGCTGCCGAACGGACCGGCGCGATTGAGCGTCGCGGCCAATTCGGTCGTCACCGCCCGCGCGCTGACCGCACCATCAATGAACAGTTCGTTTTCATGCCGCGAGGCGGCGACGTCTTTCGCCAGCGCGCTTTCCATGAAGGCGCGAAATTCGGCCAGCCGTTCCTTGCGCAGCGTCACACCCGCGGCCATCGCATGGCCGCCGCCTTTCATCAGCAATTTTTCCTTGACGGCCTGCCGCACCGCCTTGCCGAGATCGACGCCGGAGATCGAACGGCCCGAACCGGTGCCGACGCCGCCGGGCTCCAGCGCGATGGCAAAAGCGGGCCGTGAAAACTTCTCTTTCAGCCGTGAGGCGACGAGGCCGACCACGCCGGGATGCCAGCCCTCCGACGCCGTCACGATCACCGACCCCTTGTCTTCAAGCCCGAGCGACGCCAGCGCCTCGGCTTCGGCCTGCGCCTCCGCCGCCTGCTCGATGACGCGGCGCTCGGTATTAAGGCGATCGAGCTCGGCCGCGATCCTTGCGGCTTCCGAGATATCGCCTTCCAGCAGCAGCCGCACGCCGAGATCCGCGCGGCCGATCCGCCCCCCCGCGTTGATGCGCGGCCCCAGCATGAAGCCGAGATGCCATGCCTCCGGCGGACCATTCAGCCGCGCCACATCCATCAACGCGGTATGGCCGACATGATCGCGCCTGCGCATCGCGATCAGGCCCTTGGCCACGAACGCGCGGTTGAGACCGATCAGCGGCGCGACATCGGCAACGGTGCCGAGCGCCACATGATGCAGCATGCCGAGCAGATCCGGCTCCGGCCTTTCGCTGGTCCAGAAGCCGCGGCCGCGCAATTCGCGATTGACCGCCACCAATGTGATCAGCACCAGACCGACAGCGGCGAGATGGCCGAGCCCGGAGAGATCGTCGGGCCGGTTCGGATTCACCAGCGCATCGACTTCGGGCAATTCGTCGCCGGATTGATGGTGATCGATCACCACCACGGACATGCCGAGCCGCCGCGCTTCGGCGAGCGGCTCCAGGCTGGTGGTGCCGCAATCCACCGTCACCAGCAATGTCGCGCCCTTGTCGGCGAGCATGCGGATGGCCTCGACATTGGGGCCGTAGCCCTCAAAAATCCGGTCGGGGATGTGGATCAAGGGATCAAGCCCGCAATGGCGCAGGTGCCATGCCAGCAAGGCCGCCGAGGTGGCGCCATCGACATCGTAGTCGCCGAAGATCGCCACTTTCTCATGGCCCACAGCGGCGTCCGCGATGCGCTTGGCCGCGGCTTCCATCTGCGTGACGGTGTAGGGATCGGGCATCAGCTTGCGGATGGTGGGATCGAGAAAATCCTCGACCGCGTCGAGTTCGACGTCGCGCCCCGCCAGCACCCGCGACAGCATTTCCGGCAATTGATAGCGCTGCGTGATTGCGAGCGCCCGCGCCGCGCCCCGGGCATCGAGCCGGTCGCGCCACACCTTGCCGGTCGCCGAACGCGAAACGCCCAGGAACGATGGCCGTGTTTCGACGGGAATGGCGGTTGCGGGAAGCGTCATGATGCTTTCAACAGATCGGAGGATGCGCGCGTTCAATCATGTGGCCCGCATGAGCGCAGCGACATGCGGGCATGCGAAGGGAGAGGTCTGTCTGCCCCGGATGTCGCTTCGCTCATCCGGGCTACGCTTGCCCGTGCGCTGATTAAAGTAGCACATCGGCAGTCCGAAGATGCCCCGCGACGGCGGTTTTACACAGCGCAGACACGGCCTTGCAGACACACCCCCGCTATCTCGCCGCGCAGTTCGCGCGAGTTTTATCGAACGTCCGGCCCTCGAAAACAGAGGGCGCAGGCGACCCTCAGAGAGGGCGCAGGGAAAGCCGGGTGCGCGCTGCACCCGCGGTCTCATGTGCCATGATGCACATAGCAAAACGCACACGAGCATACAGGTTCAGCGGAAGCAGTCCGGCCTTCCCTGCGCAATGGTTTTAACGGCTTATGCCGTGCTCTCCCCGGCGACGAATTCGTCTTGTCGCCGTCATCGGCGGATTGAGATTTTGCCGAACCCGGTTGGATCCGAAAAACCTCCGCCGACTTGACACCAGCAACGGGTGCCCGGACCACACGGTTTTGCCGTCCGCGAGCCGCCTGCGCCAAAACATTCGACGGGCTTGGTACCCATCCGTCGAAGTCTAGCGAAGGCGGTTTCAGCATCGTTCGTCTGCGCGCCGCCTTGGGCTCACAGGTCTTGCGACCCGCCCTGCCCCGCGCTTTGCGCGCCCGACGCCGCCGCGTCCACCGCATCCCATCCCCACGTTCGTGACGATGGCCAACGCCCCCTCGTGAGGGATGAGACAACCAAGAATAAGCCGGTGATTTGGGTCGAAAGAAAATGAAAATATTTTTGTAAACGAGGCTGGACAGGCAAATCAGCTTGAATTGTTTCAATAAATCGGCGTTTACGCACGACCGAGCTGCGGCTGGTTTATTGGGAGCCAGACGCGGATTGTGCAGCAGTCGTGCGTCGGATGAAATGGAAGGCGTAGGATGGGTTTCGCGAAGGGCCCAACCCATCCCACGCGCCAGCAGTCCCGTGTGAGCTATTTTGACCAGACAACTCCTCCGCCGCATCGCTAAATTGAAGCATCGCGCTAACTTCCTCTGTTCCTCAGCCCTGCATCGGGACCACCCTGCCCCGTTCCAATGCAGGGCATCTTTTTGATCCTGGGTGAGCCGTTGGTCCACACCACCCAAGGCGGGTATTTGTCTTCCGCTTCAATCAAACGGAACGAAACCTGATCCATCGGATTGGGCCACATGGTGCGCATCGGCAGCCGAAAGTGGACCCCCACTCAAACCATGCGTCTGATCGTGCTGATCAACGAGGGCTCGTCCGCCGCGGTCATCGCCGTTTCACTGAAACGCTCCATCACCGTCATTCGGGCCAAGGCGCGAAGTCTCGGCAGGCCTTTTCCGATAACCGCTTCGCCCTGACGAATTTCAATTGATGACGGTTCTGGCCACCACCCGGTTGTGGCCGCATAGCAACGAAACGATTGTTCCTGTAACGGAACCGCTCATTTGCATTTACGTCAGGCTCAGCGTGTTCTTAGCTTGCAGGCACCGGGGCTGGGTCGTTTTCATAAACAATCAATTTTCGAACCTGGCAGCCGCGGCGCGTCAATGCCTGCGGCTTTTTCAATGTAAAGCTGCGGCCGTCCTTGCGACGTTGCGTTACACTCCCACTGGAAAGGATCGCCGAACAGCGCACGACCCAATGGGCGGAGCGCTTAGTATGAGCGGAGCCCACGGGTCCGGCCTTCGGCCGGCCCGATGATAAACTCCGCGATACCCATCGGTTGCAGCGCGGTAGTGATGGGTTTCGCGAAGGGCTCAACCCATCTGCGAGTTGCTTGTGGAGTTTCGCTGCTCTCGCGCTTCGTCATGAACCTTCTTCATCAGCGTCTGCAGCGGGCTCCAGCAGATTTCGCAAAGATCCCGGTTGTCGTCCGGCATGCGCTGCCTGCCGTCGCTGACACCATTGATACTGACCCGCGCCCATCCAAGATTGTTGTCGGATTCGCGCAGGCAGCAATCGCAGACGAATGTCGTTTTAGTTCCCATGAACAGATTAGAGCGACGATCACAGGGACCGGCAAGTAAAAAATGCCGCGACCTCGTGGGGCCCGCGAATCGCCAGCGCCGCGATGATGGCGGCCACGCTGTTAGGCCCGCAGGGCCCGTAGCCCTACGCACTTGATTCTCATTTCCTTGAACCAATGACTTGTGTCCAGGCAGCTGGATATATCGGCCTGCGCTTTGGCTCTGCTGCGAGCCTAACTGGCGCGACCGCATCCGGCGCTTTCGAAGACTCAGCGTCGGCCGCCTCGGCGATCCATGTCGCGGCTTTTGGTTGCCAGACGACTAGCCCGATGAGCAAGACGAAGATCATTCCGAAGGCCATGAAAACGGGAGCGCCACTTACTCGCTGTTCGTTCGGTGCTGGCATCGTTCTTCTCCGCAGAGGATACCCCTTTGTAGGTGCTTCATCCGGAAACGAATATGACTTGGTTCACATCGGCAAAATAGTTCTGGATAGGATAGGCGGAGCCAATGGGTCCGGTTTTCGGCCGGCCCGATGATAAACTCCGATACCCATCGGTTGCAGCGTACAAAGCTAACGGGCTTCGCGAACACGCTCATATCCAGGCAAGCCGTGGATGGACGGGACGAAGCCCGGCCATGACGAAGAGCGAGTTGCGTCCGTGTGGCTGGAGAAAACCTGAAAATGCTAAATACAGTTCAGGCCAAATTTTCGCTTCTAGCCAAACTGATTGACCAGACTAGCCGGAACGCGCCCTTCAAAAGCGCGGAGCCCACGACCGGCTGACAGACGATGACCGCCGTCGTGCCCGCCCAAGACGGGGTATCGAGCTGGAGATAGAAAGCGACAAAGAGCGCAAGCGAAACGGCAACCGCCATTTGCACGCCGTCGAGGAATGGTCGAATAGCTGCGACGATCAGCTTCATAAATCATCCCCAGGCACGCCGCCGGCGGATACTAACACTTCCCGGGGCGACGCCATAGCGCCCTATCCAGTCGGCAAAGCATGTACGCTCGGGTTGCATTGTTCGCGACGTACTATAATTTTGTCGTGTTCATAAGACACTTGGCGTGACGCCTGCGCTGGCAGCCAAGTCGCCAAGCGGCCTTGGGAATCCATCAACTGAACTGATCTAAATCCTGGAGAGCATCGATGACATATCCCATGATCGGCAAACGCTATTACGTGGAATTTCCTACGATGTCGTTTTATCTGCACTTCCTAAGTGAGAAGTCGCTGGAATTCATCGTCGAGAAGAGTCCGGATCTTCCGAAGGGCTCTTCGCATACAGTCGATATCACTATCGCGCCTCTACGCGATGAACTTTATATGATTTCTTGGCAGGAGAAGAGCGGAAATACCGTAGTCCATATTGAGGACTTCAAGGAACACCGGGTCCACGCCTTCCTGACGATGAAGGATTTGAAATTCATTAAGCAGTCTGCGGCTTTAGTTGAGGCTGTATAAGCAGCCGCGACACTCAAACCAGCCCGCTGCGCTCCAATCTGATGCGGGCAGTCAAACGTGACCCGGTACCCTGACCTAAGCGAGCACGAACGATCGCATGGAGATCGAGGCCATCTCGAAGGAGGCGTTGAAGAAACGAAGTTCGTCCTTGGCATCGGCGACGCCAAGCGAGAACAGGGTAGGCAGGAAATGCTCAATGGTGGGATGTGAAAGGTGCGCCACGCGGCCAAGCGAACCTGCCTGGACGACACGTTGAAAGTCGCGCTCTTCGATTGCTTTGGTCATCCGTGAATCGAAATCCAAAGCCCAGTCGTAGACCGGTGCGCCGGGCGCCAGGACACCGAGATTGTGTACTAAATTGCCGCTACCGATGATCAACACACCTTTCTCGCGCAGGGGCTTGAGTTCGCGCGCCAGATCGAAATGGGCCGCGGGCGGCTTCGTCAAATCAAGCGACAACTGAAAAACGGGGATATTCGCCTTTGGAAACATCCGGATCAAAACCGACCATGCCCCATGGTCGAGCCCCCATTCCGTATCAGGGTGCAAATGGGTTGAGCGCACGATCTCGATAGCGGCTTGCGCGACCTCCGGCGCCCCCGGAGCCGGATATTGTTGAGCGAACAGTTCGGCTGGAAAGCCGCCGAAATCGTGGATCGTTTTCGGGCGGGGACCGATATGCACCAGCGTCGAGCCACGGGTCATCCAGTGCGCCGAGACGCAAAGAATTGCCGTCGGCGTCGGCAGCGTCTCGCCAAGTGCCTTCCATGATCGCGCATAAGCATTGTCCTCGATCGCGTTCATCGGATTGCCGTGACCGATGAACAGCGTCGGCAGGCGCGGGCTCGCCGGTAGATTGGCAAAAGCGCTTCGCAGGTCGGACATCATTCGCTCCTAGCGTGCCGGTCGCAGTAAAGTCGGCGTCTGAAAGGCCACCGCTGCATTCGGTGCCCTCGCGGACCCGTACACCCGTTCGGCCGCCGTTTGTTACGCCGCGTGGGCGTTTGCCATGATCCATGCGGCATAGGCCTGCATGAAGCTTTGCAGGAATTTCCGCGTCCCATCGTTGACGAGCTTGCCGTTGCCGTCGAACAGCTTGTCTGCGCCACCGATATAGGCCTCGGGCTGCGCCATGGCCGGTACATTCAGAAAGACGAGCGACTGTCTCAGATGGTGGTTGGCGCCGAATCCGCCGATACCGCCGGGCGAGGCGGAAACGACCGCGCCCGGCTTGCCGCTCCATGCACTGCTGCCATAGGGCCGCGAGCCGACATCCAGGGCGTTCTTGAGCGCGGCGGGCACCGAACGGTTATGCTCCGGCGTGACGAAGAGAACCGCATCCGCCGCCTTGATCCGTTTACGGAAAGCCGTCCATTCGGCAGGGGGATTTTCGTCACCATCCTGGTTGTAGATCGGCAACTGGCCGATCTCGACGATGGACAGCTTGAGGCCATCGGGTGCGAGCTCGGCGAGCGCGTTCGCCACCTTGCGGTTGATCGAATCCTTTCTCAGGCTACCGACGAGTACGGCGACGTCATGTAGTTCAGCCATTTTGCTTCTCTCCTGATAGGTGAACAGTGCGTTTGCCAACGATGACGTGCGGGAATGTCAAGAGGCGCGGAAATACGGTACTCGCGCGAGCCTACCACATCTTATCGCCCTCCACCTCGGCTTCGACGTTCCCGGTAATATTCGGCTTCATGATCTGCCGAGCAGGCTGGTCTCTTCACTTGAGGACCGCAGTTGCGCGCCGGAGCATCTTTCGACGGAGGGCATCTTCGGTCTTTGGGTCGTAAAACAGTAGCCCCCTAATCGGGTGAGTTCGCGGAACATGTGGCTGAACGAAATCCGCGAGCCGCAAGCCACGGAGGCTACGCGAAAGAACCTCAATATCCGACGGTGAAGCGCTCACGGCTATGCGTCGGTCGTTCGACCTCATCTACCAGCGATCGCGAAATCTTCCATCGAAACATGGCTCTTACCCTGCGCATCGCGGAGCAATTGATCGCCGCCGAGCTGAAAGTGTCCTGTGCGCTCACCGGGAGCGAAGTCTGCGGACGGAGAAAGGAAGGTCCAGTCAAGATCCGGCTCCGACCTAAGTCTGGACTAGCGCCGACCACACGGCCCACACCTCGTCGTTATCTCTAAAATCAGGAGCCTCGACGGCGGTCTGCACCATGACGAGCCTGGAGGCTGGATCGACGCAGATGACGGGCCGCATGGCCTAACGCGGCAATGACGGTGCGGTCACGCGCGGTCACCGTCATTTTCACCGGATGCAAAACCGCGCCTTCCGATCCGAGATCGAATGATCCCGGAATCACCAATATACCCCGCCGGAATTCCCATTTTTCCCGTGGAACCATTGCTACCTCTGCTCATTATCGCGGCACCAGAAACAACTTTCTGCCGCAAAGGGCCGAGGAGCACATCATGATAGATGCCGTCGTCATACAACCAGCGTCGGAGACGATTGAGCCGTCCGTTGCGGGCGTGTCGTGGGCTGCCGTTACTGCCGGTGCAGTCGTTTCCTGCGCCCTCACGTTCGTTCTCCTTGCCTTCGGAATCGGACTTGGACTTTCAGTGGTATCGCCCTGGGCCGGCAGCGGCGTTTCCGCGACGACGTTCAAGATCGGCACCGGACTCTATCTGATCGTGATCGCCATGTTGTCGTCTTCGATCGGCGGCTACCTTGCAGGCCGGCTGCGGACAGGCTGGGTCGGCGTTCATAGCGACGAGGTGTACTTCCGCGACACCGCACACGGCTTCGTCGCCTGGGCGCTCGCCTCAGTGCTGGGAGCGGTTTTGCTGGCGTCACCCGCCGGCAGCCTGATCAGCGGCGGCGCTTCCGGCGCAACGCAGGGAGCCGCCGCCAACCGCGGCAGTCCGTTCGACGGCTACGTCGATACGCTGCTGCGCTCCGATACCCCGGCGTCTCAGGCAGCTGGAAATTCCAACGAGACGCGCGGCGAGATGCTGCGTCTCTTCAGTTCCAGTTTCCGGAACGGCGCCGAGCTGAAGCCGGGCGATCGTGAGTACGTATCAAAGGTGGTTGCCGCACGCACCGGTCTCAGTCAGGCCGATGCCGACAAGCGGGTTAACGCGGTCGTTACGCAAGCCAAGGCCGACCTCGATGCGACGCGAAAGGCCACTGCGCAGCTTGCCTTCTGGCTCACGGCGTCTCTGCTGATCGGCGCGTTCTGCGCCAGCCTCGCCGCGACCGAGGGCGGCGGACTTCGCGACGGCACCTGGGGATCCAAAAATTTGGGATCCAGAGCGCGTCGCCAGTAATTGCAACTGAGATCATCAAACCAAGGAAGGAAATCACATGCCCATTCTGCTCTGGCTGATCGGAATTCCGATTCCCCTCATCATTCTGATTCTGTTGCTGCGCTGAACCGGGAATTCGAAATCCCCCATCCCTGCAGGGGATTTCGACGACCAGCGCGATCCTCTGTCGTTACGACTGCGCGACGGGACCAGCGCTCGATGCTGCTTGTCTCCACCCGGCATCATCAAACCATTCAAGGAACACCCAATGGCCAAGAAACCAAAACTGCTTAGCGATCTCTTTCACGATACGCTCAAGGATGTGTATTTTGCCGAAAACAAGATCCTGAAAACGCTACCCAAGATGGCCAAGGCCGCGCAGTCGAAAGACCTGAAGGCCGCCTTCGTCAAGCACGAGAAGGAAACCCGAGGACAGGTCAAGCGCCTGCAGGGCGTGTTCAAAATCCTCGGCAAGCCGGCGCGCGCCAAAACCTGCGATGCGATCATGGGAATTACCAAGGAAGGCGCCGAGATCATGACCGAGTACAAGGGAATGCCCGCGCTCGACGCCGGCCTGCTGGCGGCAGCTCAAGCCGTCGAGCATTACGAGATGTCGCGCTACGGCACCTTGCGCACATGGGCGGAAGAACTTGGCATGCCCGATGCTGTCGCACTGCTCGACGCCACCTTGAAGGAAGAAAAGGCAACCGACGCCGCATTGACCACGCTGGCCAAAACCGTCGTCAACGTCGAGGCCGAACACGCGCTCTGAATAGCCAATGCGAGTCGGACCGGTACCGGTCCGGCTCGCAACGCTTTCCCGCTGCGCTTGGCGCCTCCAATATAACCGTCATCATTCCCGTAACAAATATCCCGCTCGCAAGTTGTGGGGCTATTCAGCCGCGAACAGGCAATGACCTCCAAAAAGCCCCTCCGCCCGGCCGATCGCCTCTCCGCCCTGCGAACGCAGCAGACGCTCAAGATGGCGCGCTCGGCGCACGCTTATGTGCGGGGGAGCACCGTCAAATTCTACGAATGGCTCGAAGCCCAGAAGCGCGGCACCTTGCCGGAGGGCCCACCGATCTGGATCTGTGGCGATTGCCACGCCGGCAATCTCGGTCCGGTCGCCGCGGCCGACGGTCGGGTTGCTATCCAGATCCGGGATCTCGATCAAACCGTGATCGGAAATCCGACGCACGATATCATACGGCTGGCACTGTCGCTGGCGACCGCATCGCGGGGGTCTGACCTTCCCGGCGTCACCACCGCGCATATCCTGGAACAGATCATTGAGGGTTACCGATCCGCCTTGCGTCAGGACGCCGACGCGATCGACGAGGCGCCGAAATCCATTCAACTCGCCATGAAGAAATCGCTGGCCCGGTCCTGGAAGCAACTCGCCAACGAACGGCTCAAAAACCAGAAGCCAACTATCCCTCTGGGTGCCAAATTCTGGGCGCTGTCCAGCACCGAGAGGGTCGCTCTCGCCGCGCTGTTTCAAACACCGCCGCTTCGGCATCTGGCGACCTCCCTGCGATCCCGTGACGACGACGCTGTGGTCGAGATGCTCGATGCCGCCTACTGGATGAAGGGTTGCAGTTCGCTCGGGCTGTTGCGCTTCGCGGTCCTGCTCGGTGTCGGATCCGGAAAGGAGCGCGATCAGGCGTTGATGGACGTGAAGGAGGCGGTGACCGCTGCCGCCCCCCGCTATCCCCGTACGAAAATGCCGAAAGACCAGGCCGAACGCGTGGTGGAAGGGGCAATGCATCTGTCGCCGCATCTTGGGAAACGAATGGTCGCCGGCAAGATCGAGCGACGATCGGTGTTTATTCGAGAACTGCTGCCGCAGGATCTGAAACTGGAAATCGAACAACTGACGATCGCGGACGCCATGAAGGCCGCGAGCTTTCTTGCCGGCGTCGTTGGCAAGGCTCATGCGCGCCAGATGGACGCCGCGACCAGAAAGCGCTGGTCCAGCGAGCTTGAGCGCCACCGATCCAGGACGCTGGATGCCCCGTCCTGGCTGTGGTCAAGCGTCGTGTCGTTGATCGGCAGCCATGAGGTGGCCTATCTCGAGCATTGCAGAAGATTTGCCACGCAGGCGTCGGCCTGACCGCCGCAGATCAGCCGCCGCCAAACTTGGATGGATCGTCATAGCTGGGGGTCTGGTCCTGCAGCACCGGCGGAAAGCGCGGGTCTGTATTTTGGACCGGACGAACGACGGCATGTCGCGGTTTGGAGTGATGCACCCGATGCACCCCTGCGGCATTCGCCGAACTACAGAGGGCGATAAAGAGGCCCAGGGCCAGAACAGAACGCATCGCAGAGCTCCAATCGACCAATCTCCCTCTGATGTGATGCACCGGCTGCACCGCCGCAATCCATGACGGCTTCAAGATCGCTCAAATCGGGGTGATCGTGCGGATTGCGGTGGCAGCCATCGTAGCCGCGTCGGCCCCGAATCTGCGGAGCAGGAGCTAACAGCCGAGCTTGTCGGCGACCTCGCCAAAATCCTTGCCGATGACGTCCCAGTCGCCCTTGGCCTCGAAATCATATTTCTGCAGCGGACCGTATTCGGTCGGGCGCGCGACGAAGGCGGTCTTCAGGCCGAGCTTCTGCGCCGCCTTCAGATCGTGATTATGCGCCGCGCACATCATCACTTGCTCCGGCTTCAGGCAAAGCAGTTTTGCCGCCCCGAGATAGACTTCCGGATCGGGCTTGTAATGCTCGAACAATTCCGCGGACATCACCAGATCCCACGGCAGGCCGGCGAATTTCGCCATCTCGGTCAATAGCGCGACGTTGCCGTTCGATAGCGGGCTGATGATGAACTTCTTCTTCAGCCGGGTCAGGGCGGCGACGCTGTCCGGCCAGCCATGCAGCCGGTGCCAGCCCATCGTGAGGTGATGCAGGTCGGAATCATCAAGGCCGGTGATCCCAAGTTGCGCGACCAGTTCTTCCAGCGACTGGCGGTGCAGCGTATCGAGGATCACATAGCCGCTCTGCGGGTTTTTGCGCACCACGTCCATCGAGGCGGCATAGACCGCGCGCCAGCCATCGACCAACGCGGTCCAGTCGGCCTTGATGCCCCGCTTCTCGCCCCATGCGGTGAAATCGTTGATCAGGCTGCTGCGCCAATCGACGATGGTGCCGAAGACGTCGAACACCAGGGCTTTGACACCTGATACGTCGGACATGTTGATTTCCTCTTGTTGTTTATTGTTGTTTGTCATTCCAGGGCGCGCGTCGCGCGAACTACGATGTGCAATTGCACATCGGAGAATCTCTCGCGCTGATCAT
>JBDTKZ010000053.1:0-25943 GCA_039935075.1 Bradyrhizobium sp. | reverse complement strand
TCATTGGTTTTGTCGCGGTATTCCATCCCGAGGTCGAAATACATCAGGTTAACATCGAGGAACGGGTTGATCAGCTTGTCCTTGATGTACTGCCAGATGATCCGGGTCATCTCGTCGCCATCGAGTTCGACGACGGGGTTGGTCACCTTGATTTTTGCCATTGAGATCGGGCCTTGCGTTGAGGGTGTCTGCGGGGGCGGGAGGAACGAAACCGCTCCCGATCAGGCCCTATAGCATCGCCGTCACAAGGGTGGAAGGCGAATGGCTGGGCAGAACGGTGGCTGGCAGACATGCCTTTGAGCAGACCCTGGCGCAGGTCCGATGGGGCCGCCTAGAACGCCGCCTGCGTCGCGGTGCCCGCCACCACATACCAGGTCACGAAGATGCCGCAGATCAGGGCGCCCGGCAGGCTGGAGCCGGTACGCCGCCAGGTGAAGGTGGCGATAACAGCGGCAATCGCCAGGAGCGGCACGAACTGGATGGCGACGATGGTGGAGAGCGGCACGAAACCGGGATCGGGCAGCGGATTGAACAGCTTTCCGGTCAGCCACAGCGTGCCGTATTGCAGGGCCAGCAGCACGATGAAGCCGAGCGTCAACGCCAGGACGTTGGTCAAATAGAGCGCGCCGCGCCCCGCCCCTATGGTCGAGAAGTTCCGGTGCAGTACATGCAGCGCGATCACGAAGAATGCGGTGAACGGCACGAGATAGATCAGGAAGATCAGGAACTGCTTGGCGCTCATCAGCTTCAGCGCCACGATCCAGAACCGGAAATCGATCTTGAAGGCGAGGTCGGCCAGCCAGAGCGCGGCATAGCCAACGATCACGGTCGCAACTGCGATCAGGATCGACGGTCCGATGATGCCGGCCCGGCGGGCGCGCTTGGGCGCGAACGGCATCAGCGCCAGTGCGATCAGCCCATTGATGATGGCCCAGACGACGATCTGGTTGGTGATGCCCTGGGGCAGCCACGCCGAAGGCGTCACGAAGGTGCCGGCGAGCGCGAAAGCCGGATAGTAGGTCAGTGCCGGAATGAACGCGGACAGGACAAAGGCAGCCTTCCAGCGGCTGCCGCTGGCCGCAACATGGCTTGGCATGGTGCCGTCGGCGATTTCGGGCAACCGCAGATGCGAAAAAGCCGGCATTTCCAGCAGCCCGTCGAATGTCCCGATCAGCAGCGCGACGAAGCCAATCAGCGCGATCAGCGTGCCGATCTCCTTGCGGAACCAGATCTGGTCGTCAGCCGGGCGCGGCGTGCCGCCTTGCAGCGTTTTGCCGAACCAGTCGAGGCTGTAGCCGATCGCCTCATGGGAAATATGCTCGGCCGGGTGCGTCATGTCAGGCGTATAGAGCACCCGCGCGGTGCCCTGGCCGATGTCGCCATAGACCTTGCCCGGCTCGACCCGCCCCTGGCTGCCGAACAGGGCCTGCAGCTTCGGGCTTCCGGTCACGTCCTGCGCCCGGTCGACACCCCACATCAGCGTCGAGAATTCCTCGTATTGCGCGAACACCAGCGCGACATTGCGCGGCCAGCTTGCGGTGCCTTCGGCGGCGAATGGCTTACCGGTCGAGGATCCCTCCAGCACCATCGACTTGTAGTCGTTCGGCATCGCGGCCGCGGCAGCGAGGATGGTCCAGCCGCCCATCGAATGGCCTTCCAGGCCGATATTGGCCTTGTCGACGATGTCGAGGCCGCGCAGATGCGCCAGTCCGTCGGGGCCGCCAAAACCGTTGGCGAAGGCCGGCGGGTCGCTATAGCCATGACCGGTCTGGTCGAGCGCCAGCACCACGTAGCCGCGGCGGGCGAACTCGATGGCAAAGCCGTCCTGCGTCTCGCGCGAATTGATGTAGCCATGAACCGCGAGGATGCCGGGCGCCGGCGTCTTCGCGGTCGCATTCGGCGGAATGTAGAGCAGGGCGCTCATGGTGTTGCCCTTGGCGCCCTTGAAGCGCACATCCTCGATCCGGATGCCGCCGGAAGTCTGCGTCAGGTGGGCGAGCAAGCCGCCAGCCACGATCAGGACCAATCCGGCAATCGCCAATGACCATCGGCTGCGCATGGCGTTCTCCCCCATATTCCCGTCGCCGTTCTTTCCGGCTTTCGGGATCGTTTTTGTTGCGATTGATAGCGTAAACGAAAGTCGTATGCGCGCAAGCACGGCTGTGCACAACCCGCCTGAGACTTCTGTCGAGCGTTCGAATGCGCGTCTAACTGCGTTATTCCGCTTGAGAATTTCTGCCAGTCGGGCCATCGACTGGGGCTGCGGATGAGGCGTTGAATCAGGTTGTTCGGAACTTGAATCAAAATCTTCAGAGGTTGAATCAGAAAGTGAAGTGAGATGTCCGGTTCGGGCACCGACAAGACCAAATCAGGCCGCGATCTCCTGGGGCCCGTCGTCATTCTGGTCGAGCCGCAGCTCGGCGAGAACATCGGCATGGCGGCGCGCGCGATGGGCAATTTCGGGCTGAGCCGGCTTCGGATCGTCAATCCGCGCGACGGCTGGCCCAACGTTCACGCCAGGCGCGCGGCTTCCGGCGCCGACCACATCCTGGACAATGTCGAGCTGTTCGACACGGTCGAGCAGGCGGTCGCCGACTGCACCTTGCTGTTTGCCACCACAGCCCGCGCCCACGACCAGGCCAAGCCGGTGGTCGCGCCTGACGCCGCCGCGCGTGAAATCGTGGCCCAGGTCGAGGCTGGCGCCGGCGAGGTCGGCATCATGTTCGGCCGCGAACGATACGGGCTGCAGAACGAGGAGGTGGCGCTGGCGAACCGCATCGTCACCTTCCCGGTCAATCCCGGCTTCGCCTCGTTGAACCTCGCCCAGGCGGTGCTGCTGATGGGCTACGAATGGTTCAAGCTGTCGACCGCGGGAGCCCTGCCGTTCGCGATGCCGGAGCATTCCGAGCCGGCCTCGCAGCACCAGATGCAAGCGTTCTTCGACAATCTGATCCGCGAACTCGACAAGGTCGAGTTCCTGCGCCCGGCTGAGAAGCGCGAGACCATGCTGGTGAACCTGCGCAATATCTTCACCCGGATGGATCCGACCAAGCAGGACATGCACACGTTGCACGGCGTGGTGATGGCGATCGCCGAGGGGCGCAAGGGCCCGGCCAAGGGCGGCGTGCTCGACGGCGAGCAGGCCACCCGGCTGCGCGCGCTGTTGGCCGAGCACGGGCAGGGTGCGACACCGTCCGAAAGCGGCACCGTGCGCGGGCTGGCGCGGCTGTTGCGGCGAAACCCGACCGACGCCGAGCGTATCCTGTGGCAGGCGCTCACCACCGATCGCCGCTTTGCCGGTCAGTTCAAGCGCCAGACCCCGGTCGGGCGGCACATCCCTGACTTCGTCTCGTTCGTGCACCGGACGGCGATCGAGCTGATCAATCCTGATGAAACCGACGTTATCGGCAAGGACCGCGCTGCACGGAGAGAATGGCTGCAGCAGCGCGGCTACAAGGTCATCGACATGCCGGCTGCGGCAATCGAGGCCGATCTGGCGACCGAACTCGACCGGCTGCAATCCGGCGTGCTGGAAGCCCGCTAGACCTGCGGTTTTGTTGCCGATTTGGCATGCTCCTTGCGTGCCTAATTTGGCATCAAAACGTCAGGAGAAGGCCATGAAACGATCCGACCTCACCGAGAAGCTGCTCGATATCAAGCGCGACAAAGGCTGGAGCTGGAAACATATCTGCGAGCAGATCGGCGGCTATTCCGAGGTGCTGATAACAGGCGCCATCCTTGGCCAGATGAAATTGACCAAGCCGCAGGCCGCCAACGCGCAGGAGCTGTTCGGATTGTCGAAGTCCGAAACCGCGATGCTCAACGAGGTGCCGATGCGCGGCGAGGGCACGCCGATGCCGCCGACCGATCCCTTGATCTACCGTTTCTACGAAATGGTGATGATCAACGGTCCGGCGTGGAAGGCGCTGATCGAGGAGGAGTTCGGCGACGGCATCATGTCGGCGATCGACTTCGATATGGCGATGGAACGCGTCGCCAATCCCAAGGGTGATCGCGTCAAGATCACGATGTCCGGCAAATTCCTTCCTTACAAATATTACGGCGCCAGCGGCAACGTGCCGGAATATGGCTTCAAGGAGGGGTGACGTTAGCGTCGCTCAGCGACGATAACGTCATTCCGGACGGCGCGAAGCGTCGATCTCAGATGCACAATGGTGCATCGGGGAATCTCGAGATTCTCCGATGTGCAATTGCACATCGGAGTTCGTGCTTCGCACGCCCCGGAATGACGCTTTGCGTCACTTCCCCGCCTGCACCTGCGTGATCGCCAACGCCGTCAGCTCGTCCATTTTGCTGCGAAGCGCGGGTTCCGAAAGGGTGATGCCCTTGGCGGCGAGATCGGCGGTCACCTTGCGCGCGACCTGGCCCGCGCCGTCGAAATCGGCGGCCACGACCTGCCTGGCGTAGTCGCTCGCCGCGTCGCCCGTGATGCCGAGCTGCTCGGCGACCCACAACCCCAACAGCTTGTTGCGGCGCGCGTCGGCCTTGAACTTCAGCTCTTCGTCGAGGGCGAATTTCTTCTCAAAACCCTCTTCACGCTTGTCGAAAGTGGTCATGGCGCGGTTCCAATCCTGATGCCAAAGGGGTGAGCATCCGCCTCATTGCGGCTGGTGGCTCCGATGCCTAGATAAATAGCGAGAATCGCTAAAACAACGAGCCAAAACGCCGCTAGGTAAAGCGGTAAAACTGGAGCCTGGAGGAACCGGATCGATTGTGCTGCATGGCCCAATCAGATAGGTTGCTATCAGGCCCGGTTCTTGTTCTGTTTCGTTGTTTGGTTCAAGTTCCTGGCCTTCACGGCAGCTCCGTCGTGGGTCGCAATCCCTAGGTCATCCGGAGCACACCAAATTCATGGATTTCAACAATACACGGTACATCCCAATGAGCCGGCGACGCCGCATTTATGAAGGCAAGGCGAAAATCCTCTACGAAGGTCCGGAACCGGGAACCCTGATCCAGCACTTCAAGGACGATGCGACCGCGTTCAATGCCAAGAAACACCAGGTTATTGAGGGCAAGGGCGTCCTCAATAACCGGATTTCGGAGTACCTGTTTCAGCACCTCAACGACATCGGGGTGCCGACCCATTTCATCCGCCGCCTCAACATGCGCGAGCAGCTGATTCGCGAAGTCGAGATCGTGCCGCTGGAAGTCGTGGTAAGGAACGTGGCGGCGGGATCGCTGTCGCAGCGTCTCGGCATTGAGGAAGGCACCCAGCTGCCGCGCTCGATCATCGAGTTCTATTACAAGAACGACCAGCTCAACGACCCCATGGTCTCCGAGGAGCACATCACGGCGTTCGGCTGGGCCACGCCTCAGGAGATCGACGACATCATGGCGCTGGCGATCCGCGTCAACGACTTCCTGACCGGGCTGTTCCTCGGCATCGGCATCCGCCTCGTCGACTTCAAGATGGAATGCGGCCGGCTGTTCGAGAACGACATGATGCGGATCATCGTCGCCGACGAGATATCTCCGGACTCGTGCCGGCTGTGGGACATCAAGTCGAACGAGAAGCTCGACAAGGATCGCTTTCGTCGCGATCTCGGCGGACTTTTGGAGGCCTATACCGAGGTCGCCAAGCGGCTGGGCATCCTGATGGAAAACGAGCGGCCGGTAGGTTCCGGCCCGGTATTGGTCAAGAGCTGAGGTCGCCGTCATCCTGAGGTGCTCGCCGACTTCGGCGAGCCTCGAAGGATGGAGATAATACAATGTCGCCCTTCGAGGCCCGGGCTTCGCCCGGGCACCTCAGGGTGACGTCCTGAATACTGGGCCAGGAATATGAAAGCACGCGTTACCGTTACGTTGAAAACCGGCATTCTCGATCCGCAGGGCAAAGCCATCGAAGGGGCGCTGAAGTCGCTCGGCGTCGATGGCGTGGCCAGCGTGCGCCAGGGCAAGGTGTTCGACATCGAGTTGTCGGGCTCCGACAAAGCCAAGGCCGAGGCGGCGCTGAAAGACGCCGCCGACAAGCTGCTGGCGAACACGGTGATTGAGAATTACCGGGTTGAAGTGCTGGGCTAGCTGCTATTGTGGGCGTCGCGGTTAGCCGCGCGCTCACAGCCATCCGACGCGGCGGAAGCGCCAGTACAATCCGATGCAGGCGACCAGCATCAGTCCCATGACGATGAAATAGCCGTACTCCAGTTGGAGCTCGGGAATGTACTTGAAATTCATCCCGTAGATTCCCGCGACCGCGGTCGGGACGGCGATGATGGCAAGCCACGACGCCAGCTTCTTGGAGACCGCGGTCTCCTGGGCCTGACCGAGCAGAAGGCTCGCCTCGAACGCGAACGCCAACACCTCGCGCATTGAATCGATGCGCTCCTGGATGTTTCTGACGTGGTCGGTGACGTCGCGAAACAGCGGCTGCATGGTCGAACGTACCATCGGCAGATTGTCATGTTCGAGCCGGCGGCAGACTTCCACCAGCGGTCCGACCGCGTTACGGAGCCGCAACAGATCCCGGCGCAGCATGTAGAGCCGCTCGATCTGCGCCCGCGTGATGGTATTGGCCAGGACGTAGTCCTCGATCTCCTCGACCTCCTCATGGATCGTTTCCAGGACCGGAGAATAATTGTCGACGATGAAGTCGAGGATGGCATAGAGGATGTAATCCTCTCCTCGCGCCAGCGCGCGGGGGCAGCTCTCGCAACGTTCGCGCACCGTCGCATATGAGGTCGATGCGCCGTGGCGCACCGAGACGAGATAGCCTTCGCCGACGAACAGATGCGTCTCGCCAAATGCGATCCTGCCGTCGACCAATTGCGCCGCCCGCGCCACGATGAACAGGCCTTCGCCATACTGTTCGATTTTAGGCCGCTGATGGGCGTTGTTGGCGTCTTCGATGGCGAGATCGTGCAAGTCGAACTGCTTCTGCACGCTGGTCAGGAGCGCCAGATCCGGCTCGTAGAGCCCGATCCAGACGACGTGACCGGGCTTGCTGCGCCAGCTCGCCGCCTCATCGATGGCAATATTGGCAACGCGCCGGCCGTCGACGTAAACGCCGGCCGCGACAACGCCTTCGGAAGCGAGCCGATCGGTCGCGGAGGTCGCCCGCGGCACGACATTCATGGTTTCCGTCCCGAGATGTTGTTGAGCCCTGCCTTACGCAAAGCATTTGAGCGAGGCTAGCACTGGAAAAACCTCCGTCAATTGGTTATCTCTGCGGGATCGGCTGTCAGCCGCCGATTCCTGTTTTCCAGTCGGAACCGCCATGAAATCTGCCATCCTCGTCTTCCCCGGCATCAATCGCGAGCGCGACATGGCGCGCGCGCTGAAGCTTGCTTCCGGCCATGAAGCCAGGATGGTCTGGCATGCCGAGAACTCGCTGCCCGCGGGCACCGATCTCGTGGTGGTGCCCGGTGGATTTTCCTACGGCGACTATCTGCGTTGCGGCGCCATCGCCGCGCGCTCTCCGATCATGGATGCGGTGCGCAAGTTCGCAGGCGAGGGCGGCCTCGTGCTTGGCGTTTGCAATGGCTTCCAGATCCTCTGCGAGTCCGGCCTTTTGCCCGGCGTTCTCATGCGCAACGCGCGGCTGAAATTCATCTGCCATGATGTGCATCTGCGGGTCGAACGTTCGGATACGCCGTTCACACGCGGCTACAATGCCGGCCAGATCATTCGCGTGCCGATCGCGCATGGCGAAGGCAATTACGAAGCCGATGAAGAAACGCTGAGGCGGCTCGAAGGCGACGGGCGGGTACTCTATCGCTATTGTTCGGCCGATGGTGTCGTGGATGAGCACTCCAACATCAACGGCGCCGCGCAGTCGATCGCCGGTATCGTCAACGAGCGCGGCAATGTGCTGGGCATGATGCCGCATCCGGAAAACCACGTCGAAGACATCATGGGCTGCACCGACGGCCGCGGCCTGTTCGCGGGCCTCGTGGCGCATCTGGAAAAAGCCGCGTAAAGACTTTTACGATGCGTTTGGCCGCAGTTGCTGCGGTACGTTCGTTCGTCACCTTCGCCGGCATCCACGGCTAGCGCCTAGCTCGGGTCCGGGAAATTGTTTGATTCTAAGCGGGCTTTCGGAATCTTAACATCGCCCGAAGTCGGCCGAACCAGTCACGGGGCGCGGTCATCGCGGCGACGCCGGCCATGACCAGCAGCAATCCGAGCACCAGGTTCGACGGCACGGTTTCGCCGAGCAGGACCACCGACAGACCGACGCCGATCGGAATGCGCAAGTATCCCTGCGCGTTGGTGGTCAGCGTGCCCAGCCGCGTCAGGCACATGTAGAACAGCATCAGCCCGAGCGCGCTGGAGAAAATCCCCATGGTGACGGTCGCGGCCAGCGCGTGTGCGGTCGGGCGCAAGGTCCAGGGATGGTCGATAATCAGCGACGCCGGCAGCAGCAGGCAACCGCCGAACAACAGCGATCCCGCCGCGACCACCATCGGGTCGTATTCGGACAGCCGCAGCCCGAAGATCGTGGCGCAGGCAAAGGAGATGGTAGCGAGCAGGATGACGATTTCGGCCAGGATATTGCCGCCGAGGCCGCCCAGCGCATCGAGGCCGATGATCACGGCGGTACCTGTAAGCCCCAGGACCGCGCCGGCCAATTTCAGCAGCGTGGCCGGCTCGTGACGTGTGACGCCCCAAATGATGACGAAGGCAAAGATCGGCGTGGTCGATGCCAGCACCACCGTGATCGAGGCCGGCACATATTGCTGCGCCCAGGTGATCATCAGAAACGGAATCGTCGAATTGATGGTCTGCTGGAAGGCGAACAGCTTCCAGGCCCTGGCATCGGTCGGGATACGAATGCCGCGCACGCGCAGGACAACCAGCAGAAAGGCTGCGGCGACCAGCGAGCGTGCCGAGATGAAGGTGATCGGCGGGATCGAGCCGAGGCCGATCTTGGTCAGCGGATAGGTCGAACTCCAGCAGCAGGCCAGCGCCAGCAGCAGCGCATAATCGCGCCAGCCGCGGTGGCGGCCCTGTGGGAGAGGCTGGATCACATCAGGTGGCAGCGGGACTGGCCATCGCTGGCACCCGCCGCTTGACCCGCTTGATGGTCGCGGAAAACGTGAACAGCGGCCGCTCGCCGGATTTCAGGATGCCGCGCAGGAAGATCATCGAGCCGCCGGCGCGAGTGACCTCGCCGGTGCCTTCGATCAGTTCGCCTTCGCGCGCGGCGTCGAGAAATTCGCAGCCGAACGACACGGTTACGGCGGGACCCTCGAGGATCGGGGAGGCGATCGCAAACAGGCAGTAATCCGCGAACGACATGAAGGCGCCGCCATGGACATTGCTGGCGCCGTTGAGATGCTTCTTCTCGACCCGGAAGGCGCAGCGCATGCTGCCGTCGTCGTCCTCGCGGTGCCAGAACGGCCCGTTGGTGGTCTCGAAATTGTCCCCGCTCCAGGTTCGCCATCCCTGAAATTCGCCCTCGGTGGCGATATGCAGGTCGGGGCGGCGGCGGTATGCGGTTTTGGTCAGGTCGTCCACGCGATTTGAGCCTTCAAATGAGGGTTTTCCGTCTTAAATCCGATCCATCGGCGATGTGCAAATCATGTGTGGCTTGCCGTGCGCCCGTAAAGCTCTGGACATCAGGAAATTGGGCCGTAAAAGGCCTTTTCGGGCCGATCCGATCTCCCTAAAAAGAGACATCTCTCGCTGTAAGAAGCCCCATGAACCAGCCGCAAATCACCCCGGAACTCGTCGCCAGCCACGGGCTGAAGCCCGACGAATATGAGCGTATTCTCAAGCTGATCGGGCGGGTGCCGAGCTTTACCGAGCTTGGGATTTTCTCGGCGATGTGGAACGAGCATTGCTCGTACAAATCCTCGCGGCTGCATCTGCGGGGCTTGCCGACCAAGGCGCCGTGGGTGATCCAGGGGCCGGGCGAGAACGCCGGCGTCATCGACATCGGCGATGGCCAGGCGGTGGTCTTCAAGATGGAGAGCCACAACCATCCAAGCTACATCGAGCCCTATCAGGGCGCGACCACCGGCGTCGGCGGCATTCTGCGGGACGTCTTCACCATGGGTGCGCGCCCGATCGCTTGCCTCAATGCGCTGAGCTTCGGTGCGCCGGAACATCCGAGGACCCGCCATCTGGTGTCGGGCGTGGTTGCCGGTGTCGGCGGCTATGGCAATTCGTTCGGCGTGCCGACGGTGGGCGGGCAAGTGCGTTTCCACACCCGCTATGACGGCAACATCCTGGTCAACGCGATGGCAGTTGGCCTGGCCGATGCCGACAAGATCTTCTACGCGGCGGCGTCGGGCGTGAACATGCCGATCGTCTATCTCGGCTCCAAGACTGGCCGCGACGGCATTCACGGCGCCTCGATGGCGTCGGCCGAATTCGACGATGATTCCGCCGAGAAGCGTCCGACCGTGCAGGTCGGCGATCCCTTCGCGGAAAAGCTGCTGCTGGAAGCCTGCCTCGAAATCATGGAAGCCGATTGCGTGATCGCGATCCAGGACATGGGCGCCGCGGGGCTGACCTGTTCGGCGGTCGAGATGGGCGCCAAGGGCGATCTCGGCGTCGATCTCGATCTTGACGCGGTGCCGACGCGCGAAACCGGCATGAGCGCCTATGAGATGATGCTCTCCGAGAGCCAGGAGCGCATGCTCATGGTGCTCAAGCCGGAGAAGGAAAAGGAAGCCGAAGCGATCTTCAAGAAATGGGGGCTGGATTTCGCTGTGGTCGGCTACACCACGCCGAGCAAGCGCTTCGTGGTCAAGCATGGCGGCGACGTGATGGCCGACCTGCCGATCAAGGAATTGGGCGACGAAGCTCCGCTCTATGATCGCCCGCATGTGGAAACGCCGCTGCTGCCGATCATTCGCGCGCAGGACGTCAAGCCGCCGATCGGGATCATGCCAGCGCTGGAAAAGCTGATCGCAACGCCCGAACTCTGCTCGAAGCGCTGGGTCTGGGAGCAGTATGACCACGTTATCCTCGGCAACACCGTGCAACGTCCGGGTGGCGATGCTGCGGTGGTACGCGTGCAGGATGGACCGAAGGGCCTGGCGCTGACGGTCGACGTCACGCCGCGCTATTGCGAGGCCGATCCCTATCAGGGCGGCCTCCAGGCGGTCGCCGAGGCGTGGCGCAACATCACCGCGGTCGGTGGCCGGCCGCTGGCGATCACCGACAATCTCAATTTCGGCAATCCCGAGCGGCCCGAGATCATGGGCCAGTTCGTCGGCTGCCTGAAGGGCATTGCGGAAGCCTGCCGCGCGCTCGACTTCCCGGTCGTGTCCGGCAACGTCTCGCTCTACAACGAAACCAACGGCCGCGGCATCTTGCCGACGCCCTCGATCGGCGGCGTCGGCCTGCTCGATGATTTTACCAAGTCCGCGACCTTGGCCTTCAAGGCCGCTGGCGACGCGATCCTGTTGATCGGCGATACCCAGGGCTGGCTCGGCCAGTCGGTCTATCTGCGCGATGTCTGCGGCCGCGAAGAAGGCGCGCCGCCGCCGGTGGATCTCGCGGCCGAGAAACGCAACGGCGACGTGGTGCGCGGTATGATTCGCGCCGGCACCGCCACCGCGGTGCACGATCTCTCCGATGGCGGGCTGTTGATTGCGCTGGCGGAAATGGCGATCACGAGCGGCATCGGCGCGCAGTTGCTGGCGGCGCCTGCCTCGATCGTGCCGCATGCGTATTGGTACGGCGAAGACCAGGCGCGCTACATCGTCACCGTGCCGGCGCAAGAGGCCGGCCTGGTACTGGCGAAGATGAAAGGCGCGGGTGTGCCCTGCGCGCGGATCGGCACCACCGGCGGCGATGCCGTGACGGTTGCCGGCGAAACGCCGGTTACGATTGCGTCGCTGAAGGCCGGTTTTGAACGCTGGTTCCCGGCCTATATGGGCGGCGGAAAGTAGTTACGGCAGATCTCATTCCGCGCTAAAGCACGCGCGTCGCGCCGGGGATCTTTCGTAAAGCCACCGTCACCGCCCAGCTGAATGCGACCGTCAGCACGAACGCGATGGTCGCTTTGACCACGGCGGGCAGATCGTAGTCGAACAGCCAATATTGCAGCCACAACACGATCGGATAGTGCACAAGGAAGATGCCGTAGGCGTCGCCCTGCATGCGGTCCAGCATGTCCCAGGAGCGCTTTGAACCCAGAAAAAACCCCAGGATGGCGAACAGGATGGCGGCGCTAAAGGCGACGAAGCAAAAGCCGTAGCTTGCGAAGTACCACGCCGGCTGTGGATCGGGATTACCTAATATTTCGCGCTTGATGTAGATCAGCACCCACATCAGGCAATAAGGAATGAGCGTCGCGACCAGCCAGCCCCAGCTGCTCCGCGCGAGCCGTCCGTCCGCAGCCAGCACGCCCTGATTGAAATGCGCAACGCCGACGCCAGCGCCGATGAAGAAATAGGCCGCGTAAAGCAGCACGCGGCTGGCCTGAACGGAGAATGGCCCGAACTCGAACCAGCGATTGGGTCCGAAATAAATCAGCGCCGGAATATAGACCAGTGCGGTGACCGCGAGCAGAAACAGGAAGAACCTGGCCGGCGCCTCGAAGCATTGCAGCGACAGTCGATTGACAGGGTCGAGCAGATTGGGCGACAGCCGATACAGCAGGCTCGCCAACAGATCGAAACCCAGCAATACCCAGACAAACCAGATCGGGCCGCTCGGCCACGGACCGACCGTGACCGTTTTCCACCAGAACGCCGCGAAGCTGATATCGGGGGTGTGGCGCAGGGCGATGGCATAATAGGCCAGCGGAATCACGGTGACCGCGGCTATCGCGAAGGGAAGGCCGAGCCGGAGCAGCCGGTCGCGCAGATGGACGGACGGTGCCTTGTGCGCGAGGCTTGGCCACACGAATAATCCCGACAGAAAAAAGAACATCGCCATGAAGAAGCTGTCGGTGGCGGTTACGACAAAATCAAAGCCGAGCCACGACTTGCCGTCGGTGTGCCCGAAATGCGTGTAGGGAATCACCGCATGGTGCAGCACCACGACCAGCGTCAGGAAACTGCGCGCGCGATCGAGCGCGAGATTGCGCGAGGCTGCTTTCGGCGCGGCCCGAACTTGCGCTGATACCTCTGAATGGGAAATCGACGTCATGCGCGCCCCAGCACGGTTATTGCCGGATGTTGCAACCGGGAACCTGATTCATCAAGACCAAAGTATTGAATCAATAACGCCGGGAGGGGCTTCCGCTTGCACCGCTCACCCGGAACCAGGGCCGTCGGCCGCCGTTAGATCAGCATCGCGCGGGAGCCGCGAAAGCTGGAGCAATGGGCTATGACACTTCTGAAATGGGCGCTGATCTTCTTCCTGGTGTCTGTCGTTGCCGGTGTTCTCGGATTCACCGGCATTTCCGCCGCTTCGGCCGACGTCGCCCGCTTCCTGTTCTACGTTTTCGTGGTGATCTTCCTGGTCCTGCTGGTGCTCGGACTGACGATCTTCAGGGGGTAGGGCGATTTGCTAGAACCAAGACGAAACAGTTTCGTCATTCCGGGATGGTGCGAAGCACCAGACCCGGAATCTCGAGATTCCCCGACGCACAATTGCGCATCTGAGGCTCGAAGCTTCGCTTCGCTCTGGAATGACGACGCTAAATTTTTTACGCCACTTCCTCGATCTTCACCTTGTCCGGATAGAACGCCAGATGTCCGGTGATCTCGGCCATGGCCGGGAACGGTGTCTCATAGGTCCAGATCGAATTTTCCAATGTCTTGCCGTCGGCGACGACGCTGTAATAGCTCGCATCGCCCTTATAGGGGCAGTGGGTGGTTCGGTCGGTGCGCTTGAGCAGGTCCATGTTGGCATCCGTGCGCGGCACGTATTGGACCGCAGGGTAGCTGGCTTCCTTGAGGGTCAGCGCGTGGGTGGTGTCGGCGATGACAACGCCGCCCGCGGAGACGCGGATGCGCTTCGGGTTCGCGGTAAGGGTGATCGGGTGGTCGGGACCGGGGAGTTTCATGAGGATGCGCCTTTTCGATCAGCCCGTTGTGATCGAGGGGCCCGATCCAGCGGATTTAAAACGATTGGATCGTGAATATAGTGTCACAACGCGTGACCTAGAAGAGTGTCCGGGTTAAGTTTGGCCGTCACGGTTGCGAGAGCCGTGCCAGGACCGGAAACCTGACGGGAGAATATTTGGATGCCGATGGACGCCCGCGAGATCGAATCGATGATCAAGGCAGCGATTCCCGACGCCGAGGTGACGATCCGTGACCTGGCCGGCGACGGCGACCACTACGCCGCCACAGTGATTTCGGCCTCTTTCAAGGGTAAATCGCGGGTCCAGCAGCACCAGATCGTCTATCAGTCGCTGAAGGGGCAGATGGGCGGCGTGCTGCACGCATTGGCGCTGCAGACCGGGATACCTGGCGGACCCGGGATACCTGAGGGCTAGGCCCGACGCGGGACGGGGGCATGGCAGGGGACAACCAACGCGGCGCGCTGTTTCGCCCCCGGGTGGCCAACCAGCATAGCCGCGTCACCTATGCCGAATTGTTCTTCGACCTGGTGTTCGCCTACGCCATCACGCAGATTTCGCACACATTGCTGGGACGATTTACCGGGCTCGGCACCCTGCAGACGACGCTGCTGTTCCTCAGCGTCTGGTGGCTCTGGGTCTACACCGCGTGGATTACCAACTGGCTTGACCCCGAGAAGACGCCGGTTCGGCTGCTGCTGTTTGCCCTGATGTTGGGCGGGCTCGTGCTCTCGACCTCGATCCCCAAGGCCTTTGAATCGCGGGGACTTTGGTTCGCGCTGGCCTATTGCGTGATGCAGATCGGGCGGACGGTCTTCCTGCTGGCCTCGACGGCACGGGGGCAAACCCTGGCGCGCTTGAATGCGGTCCGCATCCTGGTGTGGCTCACGGTATCAGGCATCTTCTGGGTCGCAGGCGGTCTGGCGGCGGAGGGGCAATCGCGGCTCGCGCTGTGGGCGGTGGCGCTGGGCATCGAATATCTGTCGCCGGCGGCGCGGTTCTGGATTCCGAAATACGGTGCATCGTTGGTCGCAGATTGGGCGGTTGAAGGTGGCCATATGGCCGAGCGCTGCGCCGGCTTCATCATCATCGCGCTCGGCGAATCCATCGTGGTGACCGGTGCGACCTTTGGCGATCTGAACTGGACCACCGAGAACGTCATCGCCTTTGTGGTGGCGTTGCTCGGCAGCATCGCGATGTGGTGGATCTATTTCCATAAAGGCGTCGAAGCCGGCTCCGAGCAGATTTCAAAATCAAGCGAAGCCGGGCGACTGGCGCGGCTTGCCTACACCTACCTGCACATGCCGATCGTCGCCGGCATCATCGTCTCAGCGGTGGCCGACGACCTCGTGCTGACCCATCCCAACGGGCACTCGGATTACAAGACGATCCTCAGCGCGATCGGCGGTCCGCTGCTGTTTCTGGTCGGGACCATCCTGTTCAAGCAAACCTTTCGTGGCTTCCTGCAGCTCTCGCATGGCGCCGGCATCATTGCGCTGGGCGTGCTCTACTGGTTTGCCGGCGAGTTCTCGCCGCTGGTGCTGTCGTGCCTGACGACGGCGATCCTGCTCATCGTTGCGATCTGGGAGTCGATTTCGCTGAGCTCCGGCCCAAGAGAATCCAAGCCATGAATCCTGGCCCTGAATCCCGGTCCGAAGCCGCTCAGTCCGATGCCACCAGGGCGTGAACCGAGAACATGCCGGCCTTGTCGGTCCAGGATTCTCGCGGTGTCCAGCCTGAGCCTCGCGCCAGCGCGGTGAAGCGGTCGATGCTGTATTTGTAGCTGTTCTCGGTGTGGATGCTTTCGCCGGCGCGAAACGCCAGGCTGGTGCCGAGCAACCGCACGGTCTGCGATTTCTTGCTGATCAAATGCATTTCGATCCGGTGCCGCTCGCGGTTGTAGATCGCGCGATGGGTAAAGGAAGAAAGGTCGAAATTGCCGCCGAGTTCACGGTTGATCCGTACCAGCACATTGAGATTGAAACGCGCGGTGACGCCGGCGGCGTCGTTATAGGCGTCATACAACACGCGCTCGTCCTTCTCGAGGTCGACGCCGATAATCATCTGCGCGCCTTCGCCCAGGATCTGGCGGGCGCTGCGCAGGAAGGCGCAAGCCTCGTGCGGCTCGAAATTGCCGAGCGTCGAGCCTGGAAAGAATCCGACCTTCGGCATACCAGCGATCTCGGCCGGAAGCGCGAACGGCGTGGTGAAATCAGCCGTCACCGGATACACCGAAAGCCCTGGAAAATCCTGGCGCAGCGCGTCGGCCTGGTCTTTGAGGAAGTCGCCGGAGATATCGACCGGGACATAGGCGCCGATTGTGCACTTCTCCAGCAACAACCGCACTTTCGTGGTGGCGCCGGCGCCGAATTCGATCAGCGCGGCGCCTTTTGGAATGATGGCCGCGATCTCGCTGCCGCGATCGCGAAGGATCGAGAGCTCGGTGCGGGTCGGATAATATTCCGGCAGCCGCGTGATCGCCTCGAACAATTCCGACCCCGTGGCGTCGTAGAAATATTTCGGCGACAGCCGCTTCGGCCGCTGCGACAGGTCGCCGATGGCTTCGCGGGCAAAGGTCGAAGTCTGTTCATCCGGCAGATGCGCTTCGGCCAGGGCGCTGGCATGCACGTTCATGGTACTCTCCTCGACGCGCGTCGCCTGCGCGGTTGGTACAAAAAATCAGGCGGGGTAATCGGCGAGCCGCAGTCCGGTGAACTGCCAGCGATGGTGCGGATAAAAGAAGTTGCGATAGGTGGTACGGCTGTGGCCTTGCGGCGTTGCAAGCGATGACCCGCGCAGCACCAATTGATTGACCATGAACTTGCCGTTGTACTCGCCGAGCGCGCCCTCGATGGCTCGGTAGCCCGGGTAGGGCGAATAGGAACTGCGGGTCCATTGCCAGACGACGCCGAAGGCGTCGTTGAGGTGGCCGGCACGGGCGGCGACTTCCCATTCCATTTCTGTCGGCAGATGCTTGCCGCTCCAGCGCGCGAACGCGTCAGCCTCGTAATAGCTGACATGGCTGACCGGTGCCGCGGGATCGACCGGCATCAGGCCGCCGAGCGTCATCATCTTCCACTCGCCGTCGATTTGGCGCCAGTGGCCGGGCGCCTCCCACTGCTCGTTATTGGCCGTCGCAAAGCCGTCCATCAGCCACAGCGTCGCGGTGCCGTAACCGCCATCGGCCATGAAGGCCAGCCATTCGGCATTGGTCACGAGGTCACGCGCCAGCTTCACCGGCCCAACCAGAGCGCGATGTACCGGCTTCTCATTGTCGAAATGGAAGCCTTCACCGGCATGGCCGATGCTGTGGATACCTTCGGTGAGCGTGACCCATTCGTCGCCGCTGCGGGCCGATGTCGGGAAGCGCCACGCCGGATCGTAAGCGGGGGGAATCGGGTTTTGCGCGAACGCATGCAGGATGTCGGTCAGCATCAATTCCTGATGCTGCTGCTCGTGGTTGAGGCCGACCTCGACCAGCGGCGCGAGCTTCGCCAATTTATCCTCGTCGGCGGTCTGGAAAAATTTCACCACGGCGGCATCGACATGCCGGCGATAGGCCGTGACCTCGTCGGCGGCGGGCCGGGTCAGATGGCCGCGCTGGTGACGGGCGTGTCGTGGTCCGGCGCTGACGTAATAGGAATTGAACAGGAAGGCGTAATCCGGATGAAACACCCGATAGCCCGGGCTGTGTTCGCCGAGCAGGAATTGCTCGAAGAACCAGGTGGTATGGGCGCGGTGCCATTTCGCCGGGCTGGCGTCCGGCATCGACTGAACCAGCTGATCTTCCGGCGACAGCGGGGCCGCGCGGCGCTCGGTCTCGTTGCGGACCTCGAGAAAGGCTTCCACCAAATTCTGGGCTAGACTGCCGGAATCCGAGAACAACGACGGGCAAGGGGCGGCTAACGCGGCCGCGGCGGTTGCTGGTTTCGTCACGATGGTCTCCGGTTCGGGAGAGAACGTTGCTCTGGCGTACCGGTTCCCCGGAAAGTGTCTGTCCTAGATAGGGGCTTCCGCGCGGGATAAAAGCCTACCCCGACCATACCAAGGGATTATCATCCGGGCAGCCACCGGCCATCGTTCGGCCGTTTCAAGTTGGCCGGGGTCCAGAAATCCGCGCATGGCTCCCTGCCATTTTACTTTGGATGCACAACGGTTTGGGGTACATATATGACAGTGACGGGCTAACGGGGCCGGGCCGAACGGCCATGCCGCAGGGGCGATGCCCCAAAAGGAAGAGCATATGAGCATCGAACAATTCATCGAAACCGAAGTAAAGTCGAACGACGTCGTGCTGTTCATGAAGGGCACGCCGCAATTTCCGCAGTGCGGATTTTCGGGTCAGGTAGTGCAGATCCTCGATCACGTCGGTGTCGGCTACAAGGGCCTCAACGTTCTCGAGTCCGCTGATCTGCGCAACGGCATCAAGACCTATTCGAACTGGCCGACCATTCCGCAGCTTTACGTCAAGGGCGAGTTCGTCGGCGGCTGCGACATTATCCGCGAGATGTTCCAGGCCGGCGAGTTGCAGCAGCTATTGGCCGACAAGGGCGTCACGATCAACGCCGCGGCGTCAGTCTGAGCCTCAGCCTGCGCCAGCTCGGCAAGGCGCGGCTGGAAGTGTTTGTTGCCGATATCACCCCGCTGCGCGTTGACGCCATCGTCAACGCTGCGAATGAGTCACTGCTTGGCGGTGGTGGCGTGGACGGCGCGATCCATCGCGCGGCCGGACCTGAACTATTGGATGAGTGCCGGGCGTTGCATGGCTGCGCGACCGGCGACGCCAAAATTACCCGAGGTTATCAGTTGGCGGCGCGGCATGTGATTCACGCCGTCGGCCCGGTGTGGCATGGCGGGACCGAAGGCGAAGATGCCTTGCTGGCCTCATGCTATCGCCGCGCCATCGAACTCGCGCAGGCCCACGGGCTGGGGTCCATCGCATTTCCTGCGATATCTACCGGGGTCTACCGTTTCCCCGCGGATCGTGCCGCTGGAATCGCGGTTTCCGCAACCGCGCAGGCGCTGGCGACCGCACCTTCGCTCACCCGAATCATCTTCTGTTGCTTTTCCAAGGACAGCGCGAAGCTTCATGCGCAGGCGCTGGCGGACATCGGCAGCCCTTGTGCCGACTGAGCGGGCCGCTACACTCTCCGCCGTTAATCCGGGGAGGGGTTGATGAGTTCTCATGATTGGTTGCGCGCGCTGGTTGGCGGTGCGCTGTTAACGTTGGCGGCGCCGGCGCCGGCGGGCGCGGAAGGCACCTTCGATATTCCCGCGGGCGCGCATTTCAATCCGCGGAAACTTGAAAAAATCAGCGAATTCTTCCGCAACGAAGTTGCAACCGGCAAGATTCCGGGCGCCATCGTGCTGATCCAGCAGCACGGCAAGCCGGTCTATCACGAGTTTTTTGGTGTGCGCGATACGGCGACCAAGGCGCCGATGACCGACGACACCATCTTCCGCATTTTCTCGATGAGCAAGCCGATCACGTCGGTGGCGGCGATGACGCTGATCGATCAGCACAAGATCAAGCTCGACGATCCCGTCGCGATCTACATTCCGTCCTTTGCCACTGCCAAGGTCGGCGTCGAGAAGAAGGCCGACAATGGCGAGAAGGCGCTCGAACTGGTGCCGCTGAAGCGTCCCCTGACCATCCTCGATCTGATGACGCAGACATCGGGGATTACCTATGGCTTCTATGGCGACAGCATGGTTCGCAAGGCCTACGCCAACGCCAGGATCTACGACGGCGATTTCACCAACGCCGAATTCGCCGAACGGATCGCGCAGCTGCCGTTGGCCGAGCAGCCCGGTACGCTCTGGGACTACGGCCACTCGACCGACATCCTCGGGCGGATCATCGAGGTCGCGAGCGGAAAATCGCTGCTGCAATATGAAAAGGAAAGCCTGCTCGATCCGCTCGGCATGCCCGACACGACGTTTTACGTGACCGATCCGGCCAAGCAGATGCTGATTGCGAAGCCGATGCCGAACGATCACGACTTCCGGGTCGGCTTCGACAGCAGCGCCGACGTGCCGATGAAATGGGAATCCGGCGGCGGCGGCATGGTCACCACCATGGCGGATTTCGCGAAATTTTCGCAGATGATCCTCGATGGCGGCAAGTTTGACGGCAAGCAATATATCAGCCCCAAATCGTATGAGTTGATGACCTCTGACCATGTCGGGCCGGGTTCGGGCGTCGAGCGCGACTACTTCTATTTTCCAGGCGACGGCTTTGGCTTCGGCCTCGGTTTCGGCGTGCGCACCGATCCCGGCAATGCAAAACCACCACCGCCGGGCTCGCTCGGCGAGTTGAAATGGGATGGCGCCAGCGGCTGCTATTTCGTGATCGACCGCAAGCAGGACATGTTTTTCGTGCTGCTGGAGCAGACGCCGTCGGAGCGCCAGCGCATCCAGAAGACCGTCAAGCAGTTGATCTATGAGGCGATGGAGAACTAACGGCTTTGCAATCCGGTGCTGCCTCGCGGGTGCTCTCGCGATCGGCGCTGTCGGGCCAGGATTGCCGGCCGCGCTTCGTGCCGAATCACTATCGGTCGCCGCGTCCGGCTTCTCCCATGCGGGGCTTGATCGCTTGGGCGACTACATGCGCAACGAGATCGCGACCGGCAAGATCCCCGGCGCCATCGTCCTGATCCAGCAGCACGGCCATCCCGTCTATTTCGAGAAATTCGGCGTGCGCGACGTCGAAAGCCGGCATCCGATGACGGATGACACGATCTTCCGGCTGTATTCGATGTCGAAGCCGATCACATCGGTGGCCGCGATGATGCTGGTGGAGGACGGCAAGCTCGCGCTCAGTGATCCCCTCGCAAAATACATTCCGGCCTTCTCGGATGTGAAGGTGGGCGTCGAAAGACGCGACGAGGCCGGAAAGCTGACGCTTGCGCTCGAACCGCTGCGGCACCCGATCACCATCGAGGATTTGCTGCGTCACACCTCGGGTCTGACTTACGGCTTCTATGGCGACAGCGCGGTGCGGAAACTTTATGCGAACGCGGATATGTTCCGGGGTGATTTCGACAATGCCGATTTCGCCGACCGCCTCGCCAAACTGCCGCTCGCCGAACAGCCGGGAACGCTGTGGGATTACGGTCATTCGACCGACATCCTCGGCCGCGTCATCGAGGTGATTTCCGGAAAATCGCTGTTTCAGTTCGAGAAGGAGCGCCTGCTCGAGCCACTCGGGATGACCGAGACAGGCTTTTACATCACCGATGAGGCCAAGCGGCCGCTGATTGCGGAGCCGATGCCGGACGATCGCTTCACCAGTCCGGTTGCGGGGATTCGCGATCCGATGCGGCTGCGGCGATGGCAATCCGGCGGCGCGGGGATGGTCGGGACGACAGCGGACTATGCGCGGTTCGCGCAGATGCTGCTGAACGGCGGCACGCTGGCTGGCAAGCGTTACCTCAAGCCCGAGACGGTCGCGCTGATGACCTTCGATCACATTGGCCCGGACACAAAAATCGCACGCGATTATTTCTATTTTCCAGGCGCCGACAGCGGTTTCGGCCTCGGCTTTGCCGTGCGCACGTCACACGCACCAGCGACAAACTTGCCGCTCGGCGAGTACCGCTGGGACGGCGTCGCCGGCACCTTCTTTTTCATCGATCCCAAGGACGATATGTTCGTGATCTGCATGATGCAGACACCGTCGCAGCGTGGCCGGATCCAGACTGAATTGAAGAGACTGGTCTATCAGGCGCTGGAGAGATAATCGGGCGTGGCTTGCCTACGCCCCGCGCACGATCTCCCGCACCAGGCTAACGGTTTCCTCGATCATCGCAGCGGTGACGTCGAGATGGGTGCAGGCCCGGATACGGCCGTTCATCGTCGCCAGCAGCACGCCGCGTTGGCGCAAGGCTTCAACCATCTTGTCGCCGCTGATACCGGCGCTGTCAGGTGTGAAGAACACCAGATTGGTTTCGGGCTCTTGTACCTGCATCCCGGCTATCTGGGACAGTCCACGCGCCAGCGCGCGCGCATTGGCATGATCGTCGGCGAGGCGGTCGACGTGATGGTCGAGTGCGTGCAGGCAGGCCGCCGCGCAAACGCCGGACTGGCGCATCGAGCCGCCGAGCCGTTGCTTCCAGCGCCAGACGTCGTCGATGAAATTACGCGAGCCGGCCAGCACGGCGCCGATCGGGGTGCCGAGACCCTTGGAGAAGTCGAGCCAGGCCGAATCCCATCCGGAAACCATGTCGCTCGCTGCTATTTCAGTGGCGACGCAGGCGTTCAACAGCCGCGCGCCGTCCATGTGGGTGGCGAGACCATTCGATTTGGCGATCTGTACGACCTCATCGAGCGCGGTTTTGTTCCAGATCGTGCCGCCGCCGATATTGGCGGTCTGCTCGACGCTGACCAGAACCTGCGGCGGCTGATAGCGCGTGCGCGGGTGAAGGGCTCTGCGAAACGTGTCGGGGGAGAATTGTCCATCGGCGCCCGGGAGTGCCGTAATCTGGAAACCGCCGAGGGCTGAGTGCGCGCCGCCCTCGCGGGCCAGGATATGCGCGCTCTCCTGCGCCAGGATTTCATCGCCGGGCCGGCACCAGGAAAGCGTCGCCGCGACGTTGCACATGGTGCCTGATGGCATGAATACCGCGGCTTGCTTGCCGAGCAGCTCGGCCACCCGCTCGCACAGCGCATTGGTGGTCGGATCGTCGCCGATCTGCTCGTCACCGACCTCGGCCCGCGCCATCGCCTCCCGCATCGCGGGGGTCGGGCGGGTCTGGGTATCCGAGAGGAGATTGATGCGGACGGGGATTGCCTTGGGATCGCGCGGGGGAGGGGTGTAGGTCATTGGAAGTCTTCTTTTGTCGTGGTGTCAGCGGACCAGGTGAGCCTGTTGTCTGGTGTGTATCTATGCACTTGATACAGTGGCGAGCTGATAGCAAATGGGAAGTGGAGCCGGTGCGGCTCGCAGCATATACCCAAACAAAAAGGCCCCGGAAGAACCGGGGCCTTTGATCTCGGTGGAACGCCGAAAGATCAGCGCGAATAGAATTCGACGATCAGATGCGGCTCCATCTGCACGGCGAACGGCACGTCCGACAGATGCGGGACGCGGGCGTACTTCGCCGTCATCTTGGAATGATCGACTTCGATGAAATCGGGCACGTCGCGCTCCGACAGCTGGCTGGCTTCCAGCACGACCGCGAGCTGCTTGGAAGATTCCTTGACCTCGATGAGATCGCCGACCTTCACCATGTAGCTCGAGATATTGACGCGGCGGCCGTTCACCTTGACGTGGCCGTGATTGATGAACTGGCGCGCGGCGAACATGGTGGCCACGAACTTGGAGCGATAGACCACGGTGTCGAGACGGCGCTCCAGCAGGCCGATCAGGTTTTCACCGGTGTCGCCCTTCAGACGGCTCGCTTCGACATAGATGCCGTGAAACTGGCGCTCGCTGATGTTGGCGTAGTAGCCCTTCAGCTTCTGCTTGGCGCGAAGCTGAACGCCGAAGTCGGAAAGCTTGCCCTTGCGGCGCTGGCCATGCTGGCCGGGGCCGTATTCGCGGCGGTTAACGGGACTCTTCGGGCGGCCCCAGATATTCTGGCCCATCCGGCGATCGATCTTGTATTTCGCCTCACTGCGCTTTGTCATCGCGTCCTCTTGCTAAAAGTTGGAGATTTGAGGAAACGCGCCCTCCTGTGCGCCGGGAATTTCCCGGAGCCGACAGGCCCACCTTCTAAAGCTAGAAGAGAGGCCACGGGTCGCGAAACGCAACGCGGGCCGAAATCGGCCCGCGAGCAGGCGGTTTCTAGGGAGAAACCGCTGTTATGTCAATTGATATGGCCCAAGTGATATCACGCAGGTTTTAGGGCCAAATTGGTCCCATTGCCGGCTTCCCGACGATGCAGGAGAATATCAGGCTCAGGTCGCGACCGCCCGGACCACTTTCGGCTCGGTTGGCTGCCGCTGGCCGCGCAATTCGGCGGCGATTTCGGTGTTCAGCACCTGTTCCAGCCGGGCCAGGGTCTTGGCGATCAAGGCCGCGTCGGCGACGCGGTGATCCCATCGGATCACGACATCGATGGTCTGGTCCGGCTTCACGACGTCATAGCTGACGATATACGGGCCGGGGCTGAGCGCATGCAGTTCGCCGCCCCCATAGGCGGCAACCGAGGTCACCCCGAAACTTCCGAAATAATTGGCGCGCTGGCGCCCGACATTGAGGCCGAACTGCCAGAGCAGGCGGCGAAGCGGCAGCGGCAGCGCCGTGGTCCGCAGCATCTTTCGGAACGCCGGCACCTCGGCGACTGGCGCATCCTTGGCGTGGCGGATCGTCGCATCGACTTCGCTCAACGGATTTTCATCGGCCGCGGAGACCTTTTGCAGCAACACGCAATCCTCGCCGTCTTCAACGCGCGCGATCGACACCATCCCGATGCTGCGCGGCAGCTCGTACAACCGCGGCCACGGCCATTTCAGATAGAGCGTGCGCAGAACGGGCTGATCTTTCGCGACCAGATAGAACGCCTTGACGAAGATCGCGGCCCAGCCGGGCGGCTGCGTCGCCATCGCGCGAGCCTCCAGCAAGGGGCGGATGTCGAGGGTTCGCCGTAGCGAAACAAAGGGAACCCGCATCGACGCATGCATGAGGTCGACGATGAGACGGCGCGGCAATGAGATTTTTCGAGCCGTTCCTCGCATCGATGCACTCAGGTTCCCGCGACCGCAAATCGGCGGACGGATTTCCGTCTGCCTGGTCATCCTCTAGCACGAACCGGCCGGCCCGAGGCCAGATGTATAAATGCCGGGCACTTTTAATGGCTTATCGCCAACGCGTTCAGCGCTTGATGCCTTCGAGGCTTGCGGCGATGCCGCGTGCGAACAGCGACCAGTCGAAGCCGAGCGCCAGCACGAGGTAGCCGCGCTCGATCATCTGGTTGGCGATCTCGGGCGTACGTGCGACGCCGCCGATCGGGACGCCGCTCCTGAGGATGCCGGCTTCGGCCTCTGCTATCAGCGCCAGCACTTCGGGATCGTCGGGACGGCCGCGCTTGCCGATCGAGGTGGCGAGGTCGCCGGGACCGATGACGGCGACGTCGATGCCGGGCACCGCCATGATCTCATCGATGCGCTTGACCGCCTCGACATGCTCGATGGTGATCATGCAGATCATGTCGTCGTCGGCGGTCGCCATGTAGTCCGGCATCGACACGCCCCAGCGAAACGGCGCGTGAAACGGTCCCCACAGCCGGTCGCCGCGCGGCGGGTAGCGCACGCTGCGCACGGCCTTTTCCGCATCGGCGCGGCTGCAGATCATCGGAAAATTGATGCCGAGCGCGCCGATATCCATCGGCGCCTTGGCGAGCCAGGGTTCGTTGGCGGCGATCCGCGCCAGCGGCACGCAGGGCGTGCCCGACGTCGCGACAATCATGCCGTGCGCCGAGCCGAGGTCGATCGGACCATGTTCGAGATCGACGATGATCCAGTCGAGCCCGGAGCGCGCCATGATCTGCACGGTCTGGATGCTCGGAATCGTTGCGATTGCGCCGAAGGTCGGCCGTCCCTCGCGCCATAATTGGCGGAGGCGGTTCAGGGGCACAGGCGTTGGTGCGGTCACTGGCAAAACTCCATTCGGCGGGGAGGTTGTAATTCCGCGATCAGCATGACCCAATTTTCAGATATCGAGAAGATACGCGTCCGCAATCTCGCGGCGCGATGCGCCCGAGCTTTGCGTCGATTTCACCCTCCGAGCAACAAGAGGGCGCAGGGAAAGCCGGATGCGCGCTGCACCCGCGGTCTCGTGTGCAAAGGGCACAGAAAAAGCGCACACGAGCATACAGGTTCAGCGGAGGCAATCCGGCTTTCCCTGCGCAGTGGCTTTACGGCTTCCTTCGTGCTCTCCCCGGTGACCGGCTATTCGATTCACACATTTCTGAGCCTCAGAGTGGTACCGTATTTGATGCGGCGGAAGGCTTCGAGGCCCAATCGCATCACCATTGGACCGGGCTTTCCG
>JBDTKZ010000052.1:0-21043 GCA_039935075.1 Bradyrhizobium sp. | reverse complement strand
CTCGATGCACGTGCTGCCGGAGATCGTCAGCGCGGTGAAAGGCCGCGCGAAGATCATGGTGGATGGCAGCATTTGCCGCGGTACCGATATCGTGAAGGCGATTGCCTCGGGCGCCGATCTCGTCGGCATCGGCCGCATGCAGTGCTGGGCACTGGCCGCCAAGGGCGAGGAGGGCATCGTCCGCCTGCTGGAGCTTCTGGAAGACGAGACGATCCGCTGCCTCGGGTTGCTTGGCGTGACGTCATTCAGTCAGCTTGACAAGGCGCATCTGCATGCGGCGGCGGCGACCAACCTGCCGCATGTATTCAGCTCGTTTCCGCTGCTGGACATCGAACCGTATCGGTATTGAGGCGCGCGAGGTTCGCGCGGTGCGCTGGCAAACGACCTCTCCACCGTCATTCCGGAAGCCGCGTAGCGGCTGTCCGGAATCCATACTCCCTGTAGTGCGGTTTAGCACTGAGGTCAGATACGCGAGTTAACAACATCGACAGGGGTTATGGATTCCGGCCCGCGTTAAGAACGCGCGGCCCGGAATGACGGAGAAGATTTTTTCGATCACCTTCTAAAGCCAGTCCGACGATCAAACAGTCGCGCCGCTCATCAGCCCCGTGCCGCCATAGAGCCACGCCAGGTGGACGTAATAATCCTCCGACGACTTTGCGCCCATGATGGCGTTGCGCAGTTCGGCGTGTAGGCCGGCCGGATGATAGATGTGCTCGCCGATCAGGCGGGATTGCAACTGCACCCGCGCGGTGCGCGCAAAGCGCTGCTGGCGATAGCTTTCCAGCGCTGCGGCGAGATCGTCGGGATGATCTGCCAGCATCTGCGACAGGCACACCGCGTCCTCCATCGCCATGCAGGCGCCTTGCGCGAAATATTGCATCATCGGATGCGCGGCGTCGCCGAGCAGCGCGACGCGGCCGTCGATCCAGCGCTCGATCGGGTCCCGGTCGCACAAAACCCACAGCCGCCAGTTCTTGCCGTGACGGATGATCTCCTGCGCGCGCGGATGCACATGCGCAAAGCCCCGCATCACTTCTTCGTCCGAGACGGGCTTGCCCGCGACCGGCTCCGGCGCATCGTTGTGATAGGTGACGACGAGGTTGAACACTTTCCAACCCGACAGCGGATAATGCACGATATGGCACTTGGGCCCGGCCCATAGCGTCGCCGCGTTCCAGCGCAGGTCTTCCGGCATCTCCTCGGTCGGGATCACCGAGCGATAGGTGGTGTGCCCGGAAACCCGCGGCGGCCCATCGGCCGCGACCTGCTTGCGGATGTTCGACCACAGTCCATCGGCGCCGATCAGCAACGCCCCCGTGACGCGTTCGCCTGATGCCAGCCTGGCCGTCACCGACGAGCCGTCCTGGTCGTAGCCGACCACTTCGCTGCTGACGCGCAGATCGATCAACTCATGGGCCTGGCACGCCTTCAGGAACACGCCATGCAGGTCGCCGCGATGCACCACCGCGTAAGGGTTACCGAACCGGGCGCGGAACGGATCGCCCAAATCGACATGGGTGATCTCCTCGGCGGTCAGCGCGTCCATCAGCCGGAGTTGGTCGATATAGACGGCCATGCCGCGCGCGGCTTCGCCGACGCCGAGATAATCGAAAGCATGGAACGCGTTGGGCCCAAGCTGGATGCCGGCGCCGATTTCGCCCAGCACCGCGGCCTTTTCCAGCAGCACCGAGCGGATGCCCTTTTGCGCCAGGCCCAGCGCCGCGGCGAGCCCGCCGATGCCGCCGCCGGCGATCAGGACCGGTCGTGCGTCCAGGCCCGCGCCCATCAGCTCGATTTCCTGAAATGTTCCAGCGCGTCTTCGGCGCGCAGCGGCACCCGCGAGGCCTCATTGTTGAGGTCGACCAGTTGCGTCATCAGCGCCAGCAGCGTCTTGCGGTCGGCGGGCTTCAGCGGCTGCAGCATCCGCACCTGGGCCTGCTCGACCGACGGCATGATATCGCGCAGCAGCGCCCCGCCCGATCTGGTCAGGTGCAGCAGCTTTATCCGCTTGTCGCCGGCGGACGGCTTGCGCTCGATATAGGCCTTGGCTTCGAGGCGCTCGATCACGCTGCCGAGCGTCGAGCGGTCGAACGCGATCACGGCCGACAGCCGCGTCGCATCGATGCCGGGATGGGTGCGGATCGCCACCAGCGCCGCATATTGTACCGGCGTCAGATCATGCGCCTTGCACTCCTCGACGAAGATCGCGACTGCGATCTGCTGCATCCGCCGAAACAGATAGCCGGGCGCGGTATAGACCGCGTCCATCGTGATCGGCGGATCCCTGGTAACGGGAGTCTTCGTAACGGCGGTCCTGGTCATGGCAGCCTTATTCGGCATCGGGTTGCCGGTCGGGGGCGGCGTCGGCAAATGCCTTGAGCTTTTTCGCCGCAGCCTCCGCCTTCAGCAGCCGCGGAAACGCCGCGAGATCGACGCCGAAGCGCCGGGCGTTGGCCAATTGCGGCACCAAACAGAGGTCGGCGATGGTGGGCTCTGCCCCGAAACAAAACGGACCGGCCTCGCCAGCAACCAGCTTTTCACAGGCCGTGAGGCCTTCGCTATTGGCCCATGCCGCCCACTCCGTCACCTTGTCCTCGGGCAGGCCTAGCTGACGCAGCCGCGCCAGCACTTTCAGATTTTGCACCGGATGGGTATCGCAGGCGAGCGCCATCGCGAAGGCGCGGACCTTGGCGCGGCGCAGTGGATCGCTCGGCAATAATGGTGGGGCAGGATGGGTCTCGTCGAGCCATTCGATGATCGCAAGCGACTGGGTCAGTACGGCATCGTCAGCTTCCAGCGCCGGCACCAGCCCCTGCGGGTTGATGGCGAGAAAGGCCGGCGCGCATTGCTCGCCCTTGCGCAGATGGTGGGCCAAGTGTTCGGCGCTCAAGCCCTTCAGGTTCAATGCGATTCTGACCCGGTAGGACGCGCTGCTGCGGAAATAGCCATGGAGTTTCATTTGGAGTTTCATTTGCAGCTTCATCGGAACCTCCCTCAAACCGTCTTGGCTGTTATCGTTTGCGGCATTGACGCTATCCATATTGTAAGTATGCTGTCAATTAGTCCAGACGACGAAAATCTGAAACGACAAGAAATCAGGGAGGCCCTCGATGGAAGCCGTAGCGAAGACCCCGGAACGCGAAGCGTTCTACAAGAAAATCGACGGCGAAAATCTCTCCGCGCTGTGGAACGTGATGGGCGACCTGATCACACCGGAGCCGCGCAGCGCCTGCCGGCCGCATCTGTGGAAATTCGACGCCATCCGCGACTACATGACCGAAGCGGGCAGACTGATCACCGCCAAGGAAGCCGAGCGGCGGGTGCTGGTGCTGGAAAACCCCGGCCTTCGCGGCCAATCGAAAATCACCACCTCATTGTTTGCCGGCGTGCAGATGGTGATTCCCGGCGACGTCGCCCCGGCGCACCGTCACAGCCAGTCGGCGCTGCGTTTTGTGCTCGAGGGCAAGGGCGCGTTCACCGCCGTCGATGGCGAGCGCACCGCGATGGCGCCCGGCGATTTCGTGATCACGCCGTCGATGACCTGGCATGACCATTCCAACCAGACCTCGGAGCCGATGTTCTGGCTCGACGGGCTGGACATCCCGATGGTGCAGTTCTTCGATGCGTCGTTCGCCGAAGGATCGAACGAGGACCAGCAAAAAATCACCAAACATTCCGGCGACAGCTTTGCGCGCTACGGCCATAATTTGCTGCCGGTCGACCACAAGCGCGCCTCGAAGACCTCGCCGATCTTCAATTATCCCTACAGCCACACCCGCGAGGCGCTGGAACAGGCCCGGACCAGCGGCGAGTGGGACGCCTGCCATGGCCTGAAGCTGAAATTCTCCAATCCCGAGACCGGCGATTTCGCGATGCCGACCATCGGCACCTTCATCCAGTTGCTACCGAAAGGTTTCAAGACCGCGCGCTATCGCTCGACCGACGCCACCGTGTTCGCAGCGATCGAAGGCAAGGGACGCACCCGGGTCGGCGACCAGACCTTCGAATGGGGCCCGCGCGATCTGTTCGTGGTACCGAGCTGGCAGTGGGTGACCCACGAAGCCGATGAGGATTCGGTCGTGTTCAGCTTCTCCGATCGCCCGGTGCAGCAAAAGCTCGATCTGTTCCGCGAAGACCGCGGCAATGCTTAAAGGCGTCATTCCGGGGCGATGCGAAGCATCGAACTAAGATGCGCAATTGCGCATCTGAGAATCTCGAGATTCCGGGTCTGGTGCTGTCGCACCATCCCGGAATGACAAACTTTTGCCCGAGAGGAAAAAAATGAAAAACAAAATCGCCCTGCACCTCGCGCTCACCGCCGCTGCCCTTGCTTTCACCATCCCCGTATCCCGCGCCGATGATGCCGCGCTGCCGGCCGCCGTGACCGCGCACATCGCCGCGGCCACCGCCGCGGCGAAAACCGACCAGCTCGGCCCGCTTGGTCTCTGCAAGACCGCGACGCCGCAGAATGGCCCCAGCTTCATGGACAATTACAACGCTCTCAAAAAGCAGCCGCCGCTCGAGCCGATGCAGGTGATGGACGATCTGTATTTCCTCGGCACGCGATGGAGCACCGCGTGGGCGCTGAAGACGTCCGCCGGGCTCGTCATCATCGACGCGCTGGATAACACCGACGAAGCCAAGCAATATATCGAAGACGGCCTGCGCGAGCTGAAGCTCGATCCCGCCGACATCAAATACGTCATCGTCAGCCACGCCCATGGCGACCATTACGGCGGCGCGGCGTATCTGAAGGAGAAATTCAATCCGCGCATCGTGATGAGCGAGATCGACTGGAAGGTGTTCGAAGACCCGAAATTCGATCCGAAGCGGATTGCGCTGTTCGACCCGCCGCCGAAGCGCGACATGGCGGTCAATGATGGCGACACCATCACGCTCGGCGACACCACGCTAAAGCTCTATGTCATTCCCGGCCATACGCTCGGCACGCTCGCCACGCTGTTTACGGTGCACGACCATGGCGAAGCGCATCGCGCGGTGGCGTGGGGCGGCACCGCCTATAATTTCGGCCCGCTGCCCGACCGGCTGCAAATCTACGCCGACACCACCACGAAATACCATGACATTCTGAAACAGGAGAAGGCCGACGTCCTGCTGTCGAACCATGTGTTCTTCGACGCTGCGATCGCCAAGATGGCGGCGCTGCAGACCCGCAAGCCGGACGAACCCAATCCCTTCGTGGTCGGCAACGACGCGGTGCAGCGTTTCCTCACCGTGCTCGGCGAATGCGCGCTGGCGACCAAGGCCTATGTCGAGGCCGGCCAGCCGGGGAAGGCGAAATGATGTTGCTTTGAGGCCGTCATTCCGGGGCGATGCGCAGCATCGAACTACGATGTGCAAGCGCACATCGGAGAATCTCGAGATTCCCCGATGCGCAATTGCGCATCTGCGGTCTGGTCCTTCGGACCATCCCGGAATGACGGCCGGCTCACCGCCAGCGCAGCAGCCGTACTTCCAGCCAATTGATCAGTCTCCCCACCGCCAGCCCGAACAGCGACAGGATCACGACGCCGGCCAATAGCTGATCGGTCTGCATCAGATTGCCGGCCTGCAGCACGAAGGCGCCGATGCCGTATTCGGCGCCGATCATCTCGGCGCTGACCACCAGCAACAGCGCGATCGACGCCGTGATGCGGAAGCCCGACAGGATCGACGGCAACGCCCCCGGCCAGATCACCCGGCGCACAATGGCGTGGAACGGCACGTTGAAACTTTGCGCCATCCGGATCAGATTGCGCGGCACCGCATCGACGCCGCTGTAGACCGAGATCGCGGTGGAGAAGAACACCCCGAGCGCGATGGTCGCGATTTTCGGTTCCTCGCCGATCCCGAGCCACAGGATCAACAGCGGCAGCAGAGCGATCTTGGGGATCGGAAACAGCGCCGAGATGAAGGTGATCCCGACGCCACGCGCCAGGCTTGAGAGACCGATTGCGAAGCCGACGATGACCCCGGCCGTGGTGCCGAGGATCCAGCCGGTGCCGATCCGCATGATCGAATACGACAAATGCTTCCACAGCGCGCCGCTTTGCGCGAGCTGATAGATCGCGCGCGCGATCGCCAGCGGCGCCGGCAGGAACAGCGGATTGACCCAACCGGCGCTGCCGGCCAATTGCCAGAACGTGATCACCAGCGCAAGCGCGATCCAGCCCGCGCGGCGGCTCAGCTTCAGCGCAAAACCCCCGCCCCGGAACACCACCGGCCGCGTTGTCGCGGCGGGATCGGTCGGCTTCGACGAATCGGGTTGTGGCGCGCGGTCAAGCACTTTGCACCTCACGCTCGGCGTCGATCGCCTGCTCGCGGATCAGCGACCACAATTCGTTTTCCAGGCCGAGCAATTTTTCGCGCGCACCGATATCGCCGCGCTCGTTGCGCGTCATTGGAATGCTAACGATCTCTCTGATACGGCCGGGCCGCCGCGACAGCACCACGATGCGGTCGGCGAGCCGAACCGCCTCCTCCAGATTATGCGTGACATAGACCGCGCCCATCCCGCCATCGGCGAGCAGATGGATGAAATCTTCCATCAGCAATTCGCGGGTTTGCGAATCCAGCGCCGACAGCGGCTCATCCATCAACAGGATCGCGGGCCGCACCGCCAACGCGCGGGCAATGCCGACCCGCTGCCGCATGCCACCCGATAGTTGCTTCGGATAGGTGGCGCGGAAATCCGATAGTCCCGTGCGTCGCAAGGCGTCGACGACAATCGCCTGCCGCTCGGCCGCCCCGAGGCCGGTATGCAGTAGCGGAAACTCGACATTCTGCTCGACCGTGCACCACGGCAGCAGCGCAAAGTCCTGAAACACAAATGTCAGTGGATTGAAACTCGCCGGCGGCGCCGCGCCGCGCAGTTCCGCCTGTCCAGCGCTCGGCCGCAGCAGGCCGCCGAGAATCGACAGCAACGTGCTCTTGCCGCAGCCGGAAGGGCCGACGACCGCGACCACCTCGCCGGAGGATACCGTGAACGAGACGTCGTCGAGTACGTCGAGCGTCCCGAAACGGTGGCTGATATGGTCGGCGATCAGGTCCATCTAATATACCGGTTTCCGAGAGAATATCGTCATCCTGAGGAGCGCGCCCTTGCGCGCGTCTCGAAGGATGGTCACGCGCACTGCCTGCGGCGATCCTTCGAGACGCGGCGAAGGCGCCGCTCCTCAGGATGACGTGTTACATCAATCCGGCTTCACAAAATCCTTGGCGATGATCGCATCCGCGTCGAATCCCTTGTCGACAAAGCCCTGTCCCTGCAGCCAGATGATCTGGTTGGCGACATTCTTGACGTCGAGTTTGCCGTCGGGATCGATGTAGGCGCAATTGCCCACCACCTGCTCGACCGGCAGATTGGTGTATTTGGCGATGATCTCCAGCAGCGGTTTTGTCTTGTCATCGATCGGCGCGTTGCCGTCTTTTACCGACGCCAGGATCACGTCGTGATATTCGCGGTCGGCGCGTTCCAGCGCACCGAGCAGCTTTGTCACCAGCGCCTTGTTGGCGAGCACCTTCGACGAGGCAAACACCGCGCCCAGTTGCCACGGCGTTTCATCGCCCACCCAGCCCAAGAGCTTGGCGCCATGGTCGTCCATCAGCTTGCGCGCGGTCGACACCGGCAACAACGCCGCATCGACGGTTTCGCCCTTCAGCGCCGCGGCGGCGTTCGACAGCGATTGCAGCGGCAACACCTTGACGTCGGAGAGTTTGAAACCGTATTTGTCGGCGAGCAGCCCCAGCGAATAATGAAAGCTGGAACCGACTTGAGTCACCGCGATGCGTTTGCCCGCGAGATCCTTTGGCGTCTTGAGGCCGGCGGCATAGGCATTGTTGCTGGCGAAATAGCCGATCAGCGGGAAGCCCGCCTTCTCGCGGCTCATGCCGCCGATCACCTTCAGCACGCCCTTGCCCGCGAGGTTATAAAGCCCCGCCGTGAACGCGGTGACGCCAAAATCGACATCGCCCGACGCAGTCGCCACCGCGATCGGTTGCGCCGCATCGAAGAATTTCAGGTCAACATCGAGCCCGGCGTCTTTGAAATAACCTTTGTCCTGGGCGATGAACACCGGCGCCGATGACGACAGCCGGAGCACGCCGATCCTGGCCTTCAGCAGATCATCCGCCCGCGCAACGCCAACCGTGGCCACCGCCAGCAGGCCGGCCAACGCAAGCCGCGCAAACCCCGTCATCCAGTTTCCCCCGTCGTCTTGTTACAGACCTGTCGGCACGCTTTGCCCGCGCCCGATAAACGCGCCCTGTTGCCGCAGCGTTTGTTGCAGCTTTTCCACCGCAATGTCGCGTGGAATCGTATTGCCTGACAGCGCCAATGAAGCCGCGGTTCCCGCCGCCTCGCCCATCGCAAAACAGGCGCCTGAGACCCGCGCGGCGGACTGGCCGTCATGGGTCATCGAAGCGCAGCGGCCGGCGACCAGCAGATTGTCGATGCCCTCGGGCGTCAGCATCCGGTACGGCAATTCGTTGAACCCGCGCGATTCCGGGATCGGCGGGAACTTGAAGATCACGTCGCCCGCGACATGCTGCTCCATCGGCCAGCCATTGACGCCGATGGAATCATCGAACGAAGCGCAGCCGAGTACGTCTTCGCCGCTTAGCATATAGCCGCCGACCACCCGCCGGGTTTCGCGGATGCCGAGCTGCGGCGGCAGATCGACGATGTAGGATTTTTCGAAACCCGGCACCGTTCGCAGGAAGTTGAAGGCGTTGATGGCCTGGCGGCGGCCGTCGATTTCGCCGCGGGTGAGCTGGTCGGGTTCGAGCCCGTTGATCGCGCTGCCGTCGTCGCGCGCGAGCTGGGTGAAGTTCACCCGCCATTCGATGCCGGATTTCTGCGGCCGCACGATCGCGGACTTGCGCGGGAAATGATGCGTACCGGCGGCTTCGGCTTTTTCCATCAATCCTGGAATGGTGCGCCAAGCATCGCCGGCCTTGTCGGGATCGATCCCATTGAGGCGAAACATCATCGAGGGGTAGAGCATGCCGCCGGCATTATCGCCGACTTCGAAACGCGCCCCTGCCCAGGCCGCGAGATCGCCGTCGCCGGAGCAATCGATGAAGATTTCGGAGCGAACGGCCTGGCGGCCGGCCTTGGTCTCGACCATCAGCACGTTGACGCGCCGGTCGTCCTGCATCACCACGCCGGCGCCGAGCGCGTGAAAGAGAATGTCGACCCTGTGAGCGGCGAGCAGATCGTCGGCCGCTATCTTGTAGGCCGCGGTGTCATAGGCCTGCGCCAAAATCTTGCCGAGGATCAGATGCGGCGCGTTGAGCCCGCCGAGATGATCTATGCGATCAAGCAGATCGGAGGCGACGCCCTGCACCACCCGATGCATCTCGCCGTGAACATTGGCATGAAGCCCGCAAAAATTTGTCACGCCCGCCGCGGTGCCCATGCCGCCGAGAAAGCCATAGCGCTCGATCAGCAGGGTGCGCCGCCCTGCCCGCGCCGCCGCCACCGCCGCCGCGATCCCCGCCGGCCCGCCGCCGAGCACGGTGACTTCATATTCGCCGTACAGCGGGATCTGGCGCGCGGGTTCGGTGATGGTTTTGGTGGGCAAGGTGACATTCCCGGATGGTCGGCATTCGCCGTGCCCCGGGATAAAGGATTTTGGCGATCGATCAAGCCGGATCAGGCTATGCAAGTGCTTACATCGAAGACCTTGTCATCGAAGGCTTGTCGTCGAAGGCCCGGCCAGCGGTTGCGCGGTTCATGGGGCTGGATTAGCATCATGGTATGTACGTCACCGCCAAAGAGAGCAGCGCCCTGTCGCGCCTTTTCGGCCTGTTGGCCGAAGATCTGGCCGAGCGCGAAGTGCGCGAGCGGGTCGGCCACCATCTGCTTGAGCTGTTGTCGGCGGACTACTATGCGTCATTCGTCTGGGATACGTCGTCGCGCAGCTTCGGGGACGGCGTGTGGCTGAACATGAGCCCGGATACGATGGCTACCTATGACGCCTATTTCCAATACAACGACCCGATCACCCTGAAGCTGCAGGCGCGTCGTGAGCCGACGCTGGTGAACCAGGTGATGCCGCAGCGCGATCTGGTGCGCACTGAATTCTTCAATGACTTTCTCGCCCGCGACGGCCTGCATTGGGGCGTCAATCTCTACAGTTATGCCAACGACTGCAATATCGGCGACCTGCGCATCTGGCGCGACCGTCGCCGCGAGAATTTCGATCTACGGACGTTGGAGCTGTTGCGCCTGGTCGAACCGGCCTTTACGGGGGCATTGCTGCGCGCCGGCAGCACAAGCTGCGCCAATCCGGTGGCCCCGATCGAGGTTCCGCGGCTGTCGCAGCGTGAACATGAGGTGATGCTGATGATCTGCGAAGGCCTGTCCGACAAGGCCATCGCGCGGCGGTTGAACATCGAGCTGTCCACCATTCGCACCTATGTGAAGCGTATCTTCGGCAAGCTCGGGGTCCACCGCCGCAGCGAGATTCCGCTGATGCTGGCTCGCTTGCGGTAAGTTCTCAACCTTTGCCCGGCGGCGGAATTCGCCCGATCAGCTTTTCAAGCGCCAGGCCGATGGAAAGCAGGCGACGATCGCTGCCGGTCGGACCGTCGAGTTCCAGCCCCACCGGGAGCTTGCTGGTCGCGCCCAGCGCGATCGGGAGCTGAATGCCGGGAATGCCGGCATTGCTGCCGGGGTCGGTGTTTTGGATGTAGAGCATGAAATTGGCCACGCTGCTGGAATCGGGATTGGCGTCGGTCGCAACCTTGGGCACCGTCGGAAAGACGATCGCATCGAGACGGTTGCTCCCGAACGTGTCGCGATAGAGCTGCTGCAGCGCCGGGCGCGCCGTCGCGATCGCGGCCTCATAGGCGGGCTTGGCATCGACGACGGTATTGTTCGGGCCGGGCAGCTTGCGTGGGATCACCAGGCCTTCGTAAGTGCCTTTGACATCGGGGCTTGAGATCCCCTTGGCGAGGTCGTCGATCGATATCTTTGGGCCGGTCTTGAGATAGGCGACCATATCGTCATAGGCCTCATACAGCGCGACAGGAAATCCGACCTCGCCGTCGAGTTCCTCAAGCTTGGGCATGTCGACATCGACCACGGTCACACCGGCGGCCTTCAACTTGTCCAACGTGGCTGCGAACGCCGCCTTGGTGTCGTCGTCGAGATTTGCCAGGGTCGCGGCCACCAGTCCGAGACGGACTCCCTTCAATTCCGCGGCTTCGATGGGCTCGCCACCGGCGATGATGCGGTCAAGCAACGCCACATCGGCCATCGAGCCCGCCATCGGTCCAGCGGTATCCCTGGTGTGAGATATCGGAACGATGCCGGCCTGCGAATATCGACCGACCGTCGGCCGCAGCGACATGCAGCCGTTGAATGCGCAGGGGATGCGGACCGATCCTCCGGTGTCGGTGCCGACCGCGGCCGGAATGATCCGCGCGGCGATCGCCACGGCGTTGCCGGACGACGATCCGCCCGCGATCTTCGTGGTGTCGTAGGCATTGCGGACGCCGAATTCGGCGCCGGTCTTGAACGCCGTGTTGTATCCGGAAATGCCGAAGGCCAACTCGTGCATATTGGTCTTGCCGATGATAATGGCGCCCGCCGCACGCAGTTTTGCGACCACGGGAGCATCGTCCTTGGGCCGGTAATCCTTCAGCGCCGGCGTGCCGCCGCTGGCGGGCAACCCGGCAACTTCGATATTGTCCTTGATGGCGATCGGCACGCCGCCGAGCGGCGCGCAGGCAGCCTGCCGATCGCGCGCGGCGTCGTAGGCGCGGGCCGCCTTCATGGCTCCCGCCTCATCCAGGGTAATAAAGGCATTCAGTTCGGGGCGGCTTTTGGCTCGATCCAGCGCCGCCGAAACCAGCGCGGCGCTGGAATACTTGCCGGCGCAGATGTCGGACGCGGCCTGCGTCGCGCTCAAATGATCGAGGTCAATGGCCGGCTGCGACTGTACTGCGCCGGAACAGGCCATAAGGCCGAGAACAATCGACGGCATCAAAAATCGTTTCCCGACAAGGCGCATGGCTCGTCTCCGATGCAATTTCAGCCCACCACGGGCCGCAGTTCATGAAGCCGATTATAGGCCAGCGCGAGACGTGCGCTTGTCCTCATCTTCGGGGACAAGACGACGGATTGCGGGGGCGTTCGCCAGTTCAGCGCCGGAGTGCCGTTTTGCTCGGACGCGGGCGAAGCTCAGGTATTCTCAGCCCACCGACCCGCCCGCTTCTCCGCGAACGACGCCAGTCCTTCCGAGGCCTCCGCGGTCTGCCGCTTCGCGGCATGCATCTTGACCAGGCGAGCATAGGCGGCGTCATCGACGGCCATGCCGCCGAACGAGCTTTCCAGCGCTAGCGCCTTGGTTTCAGCCAGCGCTTCCGGGCCGTTGGCCAGCAACTGCTCGACGACTTTGGCGCCGGCACTTTCGAGATCGGCCAGCGGCACCACCTCGTGCACGAGGCCGACGCGGCGCGCATCGTCGGCGCCGAAGCGCTCGCCGGTCAGCGCGTAGCGGCGCACTTGCCTCACGCCGATGGCGTCGCAGAGTTGCGGAATGATGATCGCCGCGGTCAGCCCCCAGCGCACTTCGGTGATCGAGAACAGCGCATTGTCGGCGGCGATGACGACATCGCAGGCGGAAATCACGCCGGTGCCGCCACCGAAGCAGCCGCCCTGCACCAGGGCTACGGTCGGGATCGGCAGCGTGTTGAGCCGTTGCACGGCCTCAAAGGTGGCACGCGAGACCGCCTCGTTTTCCGCAGATGATTTCGGCCGCACCGCGTTGATCCATTTCAAATCAGCGCCGGCCTGAAAATGCTTGCCATTACCCCTGAGCACCACGACGCGCAGATGCGGCTTCTTCCCCAGCTCATCCATCGCCGATAGCACGCCATTGATCAGCCCGGCATCATAGGCGTTGTTCACCTCGGGACGATTGAGCGTGACTGTGGCGACGCCGCGTTCATCGAGGCTCCACAAAACCGGATTGGCAGACATGTTGGCAGCCATTGAACGTTCAACTCCCTGAGATCGTACATTTGTTTCGCTGGATACTATGCCGGGACCGGGCGCCTGGCCTATCACTTTTCGTCATGGCAGCAGCGCCCGCCGCGGGAACGGTTGCGCTGCGATGCAAGCTTGTGGAAACTGGCTTTTCAATCGTCTCCCCTGAGGACAGCAACCCCATGCGTATCTGTATTTTCGGCGCGGGCGCCGTCGGCAGCCATTTCGCGGTACGGCTCGCGATGGCGGGACATGAGGTGTCCTGCGTGATGCGCGGACCGCACCTGGAGGCGGTGAAGGCCAACGGCCTGCGGCTTCGCGTCGGCGCCGCCGAGTTTTCAGCTGACATCAAAGCGTCTGACGATCCGTCGGCGCTCGGCCCGCAGGATGTCGTCATCAGCACCTTGAAGGCAACGGGCTTGAACAGCCTTGTTACCGGCTTGCCGCCGCTGCTGCGCGAGGACACCGCCGTGGTGTTTGCCCAGAACGGCATTCCCTGGTGGTACGATCTTGGCCTGCCCGCCGATCATTCGCCGCCGCCCGATCTCGGCTTTCTCGATCCCGGCGGAAAATTGCGCGCCGCGGTGCCGATGCAGCGCATCATCGGCGGCGTGATCTTCTCGTCGAACGAGATCATCGCGCCCCGCGTTGCCGCCAATCTCTCGCCCGATCGCAACGTGCTGCAGATCGGCGAATGCGACGATCGCGCCACCGAGCGGATCGAAAGACTGCGCGACGCGCTCGGCAGCGCCTCGATCGCCTCGCCCGCGGTGCCACGGATCCGGGAAGCGATCTGGTCGAAGCTTCTGACCAACATGTCGATGTCGGTGCTGTGCCTGCTGACCGGGCAAACCGCGCGCGCGGTCCGCGATGACGACGCCTTGCGCGAGGTGGTGCCGCGCCTGCTCGATGAAGCCAACGCTATCGCGCAAAGCTGTTATCCCGAGGTCAAGCGCGTCACCCGCACCGGCCCCGCGCCCGACCACAAGCCGTCAATCCTGCAGGACTATGAGCTCGGCCGCGCCATGGAGATCGACGTGCTGGTGAAAGCGCCGGCCGCCTTCGCGCGCGTCGCCGGATTATCGACTCCGATGCTCGATCTGCTGGCAGGCCTCGCGATCCGCCTGGCGCGCGACAAGGGGCTCTATCAGGGCTAACGTTCAGCTCTCACGACAACGCTCAATCAGGAACTTCATTATGCAAATCAAAAACAAAGTCTGTGTCGTCACGGGAGCGGCGAGCGGGATCGGTGAGGCGGTGGCGCGTGCGTATGCCGAAGCCGGCGCGCGCGGCGTCGTGGTCGCGGACCTCAGGAGCTCGCGCGAACGGCTGGCCAATGTCGCGGGCGATATCGACGGCTTCGCGGTCACCGCGGATGTCGGCGAGGAAGCCGACATCAAGGCGCTGATTGCGGCGGCCGAGGCCAAATACGGACCGGTCGATATTTTCTTTTCCAATGCAGGCCTGTCGCGCAAGGGACAGGAAACCGCTGATGACGCCGATTGGGATGTGAGCTGGCGGGTGCATGTCATGAGCCACGTGTTCGCCGCCCGCGCGCTGGTGCCGGGCATGCTGGCGCGCGGATCCGGCTATCTCCTGAATACCGCCTCGGCGGCCGGGCTTCTCGCCTCGCTGAATTCGATGCCGTATGGCGTTACGAAAAACGCCGCGGTGGCGCTCGCCGAGCATCTTGCCATTCAATATGGCGACCGCGGCATCCGGGTCTCGGTGTTGTGCCCGCAATCGGTGCAAACCGGCATGACGACCGCGGGGCCGAGCGCGGCGCGGGTCGATGGCGTGATGCAGCCGGAGGAAGTCGGGCGCCTCGTGATCGAGGCGATGGATCAGGAGCGCTTCATGATCCTGACGCATCCGCAGGTGCACGAATACGGTCTGCGCAAAGCCTCCGACCGCGGCCGCTGGATCGCCGGGATGCGGCGGCTGCGCGACAAGATTTATGGCGCGCCGGCGGCGGGCTGATCGCGTTCTTCTCTCGATCAGACGATCGCGTCGGCGAGATCCTTCATGCTCGGCAGCAGAATGTCCGGCTGATGCGGGGTTTCGCCGAACGGTCGGCTGCGACGATCGATGAAGGCGGTCTTCATGCCCGCCGATTTGGCACCGATGCAATCGAAGGCGTGATTGGCGACGAACAGGATCTGGTCGGGCTTCAACCCCAGCAATTCGGCGGCCCTGGTGTAGGTCGCGACATGCGGCTTGAACGAGTTCGCCTCGGCAACCGAGATCACGCGATCGAACGGCACCTTGTGATATTGCTTGGCCGTCTCCAGCATATCCGGATCGCCATTGGAGAGCACCACGAGCTGGTATTTGGCGCGTAGCCGATCCAGCGCCGCCGGCACTTCCGGAAACGGCTTCAGTTTTTCAATCTCGCTGACGAGATAGCGGACGTCCTCTTTCGAATATTCGATGCCGGCCCGGTCCATCACATGGGCGACGGCGCGGTGCCCGATTTCGCGATAGGGTGTGTGCTCGCGCTGCAGCAGCGCGTCGATCATCGAATTCTCGAAATGAGTGCGGCGCCACCAGGTGACGAAGGAGTTCGGGTTTCCACTCCAGCCTTTCTCCTTGAGAAATGGCGTCGCGATCGCAGTGAGCCCGCCCTGCATGTCGACGACGGTGCCGTACTGATCGAACATGCAGGCCTTGACGTTATTCTTGATGGCCTCGACACTCACGGCGGTCTCCCCTGCGGTTTCTTGTTCCTGACATCCTGCCTCAAAGAGCGCCTGATGCAAATGGGGATGCCGACAGCTGGCAGGCGGAATTCGCTCAGCGAAGGATCGCGCCGGCCCACGCCGCGAACGCGTCGAGGATTTCATTCATGACCTCGTCGTCATTGCGGCCCGAGCGCACCAGCACGTGGAAGGAATGATCGGCATCCTTGACCGGATGCAGCGTCGCCGATGATCCGAGGCTCTTGACCACGGGCTCGAGCAGCGTCAACTCCGCGAGCGCATCGCGCGTGCCCTGCAGAAACAACATCGGGACATCGATATCCGCGAGATGTTTTGCCCGCTCGTTCGACGGCTTGCCCGCCGGATGCAACGGAAAGCCGAAAAAGGCCAGCCCGCGCACGCCGGCCAACGGTTGCAACGCCTGCGCCTGCGACGTCATGCGGCCGCCGAATGATTTGCCGCCCGCGATCAACGGAACGCCTTCGCAGCGTCGTGCGGCTTCCGCGACCGCGGCACGCACCGCCGCGTGCGCGACCGCGGGCGAGTCAGGCCGCTTGCTGCCCTTCTCCATATATGGAAATTGATAGCGCAGCGTCGCCACGTGACGTTCGCTGAGGCCCGCCGCGACCTTGTCCATGAATGGATGGGTCATCCCGGCGCCGGCGCCATGGGCAAACACAAGGCAGGCGCGCGGCCTTTGTGGCCGATTAAGAAGTCCGGAGACGGACCCGGTATGATCGATCTTGATCGTGAGCTGTTGCGGATCAGGACCTGTCATTTCATCACGTCATCACCGATGCATCCACGACGCTTCGTCACGAATGCCGGATGATAGGCCAGACGTTGCCTGGTTCCAAGCCGGCCTCCGACGGACGCAAGACGATCGGGCCGCCCTTTTTGATGGAAAACACCATGGCACCGGCCGTATCATCGATCCGACCACAGCTATACAAATGAATCCCGTCGCTCGATCTGCCGACGGGATCAAAAGGATAAAAAGATGAACCATCTGCCAAATTCCGCCGCCGCGCGCGACGTTTCGTACCTGCTGCATCCGAACACCAACGCGCGGAAGCACGAGAAGACCGGGCCGATCGTGATCGATCACGGCAAGGGCGTTTTCGTCTACGACGATCAGGGCAAGGAATACATCGAGGCGATGGCCGGTCTTTGGAGCGTTGGCGTCGGCTTTGGCGAAGAACGACTGGTCAAGGCCGCCGCGGCCCAGATGACGAAGCTGCCCTATTATCATTTGTTCGGCAGTAAATCGACCGGACCGGCGATCGACCTCGCGGAGATCCTGGTCAAGCTCACGCCGGCCGGGCTCGACCGCGTGCTGTATACGAACTCGGGCTCGGAAGCCAACGACACTGTCGTCAAGCTGGTCTGGTACTACAACAACGCGATCGGCCGGCCGCTGAAGAAGAAATTCATCGCGCGCAACGGCGGCTACCATGGCATCACGGTCGCCTCCGGCAGCCTGACCGGATTGCCCGCCAATCATCGCGGCTTCGACTTGCCATTGCCGCAAATGTCTCACGTCACCTGTCCGCATTACTACCGGTTTGCCAACCCCGGCGAGAGCGAGGAAGCCTTTTCCGACCGTCTTGCGGCCGAACTTGAAAGCAGGATCATCGCCGAAGGCCCCGAAACCGTGGCCGCTTTCATTGGCGAGCCGCTGATCGGCGCCGGCGGCGTGCTGGTTCCGCCCAAGGGGTATTGGGAGAAAATGCAGAAGGTTTGCCGCGCCCATGACGTGCTGGTGGTGGCCGACGAAGTGATCACCGGTTTCGGGCGGCTCGGCACCATGTTCGCCTGCGAAAAATACAACATCAAGCCCGACATCATCGTGCTGTCGAAGCAGATCACCTCGTCCTATCAACCGCTCTCCGCCATCGTGATGAGCGATGCCTTGTACCAGGGCATCGCCGACGGGTCGGACCGGCTCGGCTCGTTCGCCCATGGCTACACCGCGACCGGCCACCCGGTTGCCGCCGCGGTCGCGCTGGAAAACATCGCGATCATCCGGGAGCGTAACCTCGTCGGCAACGCCAACGAAGTCGGCGCTCACATGCAAACGCTGCTCAGGCGGTTTTCGTCGCATCCTTTGGTCGGCGAAGTCCGCGGCGAAGGGCTGATCGCCGGCGTCGAACTGGTCGCGAACAAGACCACCAAGGAGAAGTTCGACCCGCCGGGCAAGGTCGGCACGTATCTGTTCGGCCGCGCGCATCAGCACGGACTGATCATTCGCAACGTCGCCGACACCATCTGCTTCTGCCCGCCCATGATCATCACCAAGTCCCAAATCGAGGACGTGGTCAGCCGCTTCTCGACCAGCCTGGACGAAACCGCAGCCTGGATTTCAGCGGGAATGCCGCCGGAGTAATCAGGGGGCATCTGTCCTCGGCGGACATGGGTTCGGCCGCGCGCATCGGTATGGAAACGCCGAAAATCGTCTCCATATAATTGGCCATACGCATGGAGCGCCCCTCCATGGGGGAACCCGCGCGGCCTCCCTGGGTTTCGGAAATCAATGGCACATGGAAACCCAATGACTGCATTGTCTATCCTCGATCTTGTCCGGGTGACGCAGGAGACCGACGCGCGCGGCGCGCTTAACAACGCGCGCGATCTCGCCGCCCATGCCGAAGGCTGGGGATACCGTCGCATCTGGGTGGCGGAGCATCACAACATGCCCGGGATCGCCAGCGCCGCGACTTCAATCGTGCTGGCCCATATCGCCGAAGGGACAAGGACCATTCGGGTCGGCGCCGGCGGCATCATGCTTCCCAACCACGCGCCTTACGTGATCGCCGAACAATTCGGGACCCTGGCGCGGCTATTTTCCGGCCGCGTCGACCTCGGACTTGGACGCGCCCCCGGCACCGATCAGCTCACCTTACGCGCCCTGCGCCGCACGCCTGACGCCGCCGATAACTTTCCGCAGGACGTTCTCGAAGTGCAGGCTTTCCTGGCGCCGGCCGGTCCCAATCAGCGCATCCAGGCGGTGCCGGCGGCGGGAACGAACGTGCCGTTATGGATCCTCGGATCGAGCCATTTCGGCGCCATGGTCGCGGCCGAACTCGGGCTTCCCTACGCGTTCGCCTCGCACTTCGCCCCCGAACTGCTGATTTCCGCGCTGCAGATCTACCGCGACCGCTTCAAGCCGTCCGAGCAGCTGGAGCGTCCCTACGCGATGGTCGGAGTCAACATCGTCGCCGCCGCGAGCGATGACGAAGCGCGGCGGCTGGCGACGACGCAGCAGATGTCCTTTACCAACATCTTCCGCGGCGCGCGCGGCCTCAGCCAGCCGCCGATCGACGACATCGAAAGCTATTGGTCGCCGACGGAAAAGAGACAGGCGATGGGGATGCTCACGCGCTCCATCGTCGGATCGCCCGAGACGGTTCGTTCCGGCATCAGCGCGCTGGTTGCGGAAACCGGCGCCGACGAACTCATCGTCGTGTCCGATGTCTATGATCACGCGACCAGGCTGCGCTCTTTCGAACTCATCGCCAACGCCGCCAGCCCCATCTCCTGACGGACAGCACAGATTGCCTGCATGAAAAACATCGGATTTCTATCGTTCGGGCACTGGACGCCCTCCGCGCAATCGCAGACCCGCTCGGCGGCCGACGCGCTGCTGCAATCGATCGACCTCGCCGTCGCGGCCGAGGCGTTGGGCGCCGACGGCGCCTATTTTCGCGTTCACCACTTCGCCCGCCAGCTCGCCTCGCCTTTCCCTTTGTTGGCGGCCGTCGGCGCTAAAACCAGCCGTATCGAGATCGGCACGGCGGTGATCGATATGCGCTATGAGAACCCGCTTTACATGGTCGAAGACGCCAGCGCCGCCGATCTCATCTCGGGAGGCCGCCTGCAACTGGGCCTAAGCCGAGGGTCGCCCGAGCAGGTCATCGATGGATGGCGGTATTTCGGCCATCAACCGACCGAGGGCGAGACGGATGCCGATATGGGCCGGCGCCATGCCGAGGTGTTTCTTGACGTTCTGCGCGGCCACGGCTTCGCGCAACCCAATCCGCGCCCGATGTTTCCAAACCCGCCCGGATTGCTTCGTCCTGAACCGCATTCCGCAGGGCTCCGGGATCGGATCTGGTGGGGCGCCGGCTCGAACGCCACCGCGCTATGGGCCGCGAAACTGGGCATGAACCTGCAGAGTTCGACGCTCAAGAACAATGAAACAAGCGAGCCTTTCCACGTCCAGCAGGCCGCCCAGATCAGAGCCTACCGCGCAGCCTGGAAGGAAGCCGGCCATCCGCGCGAGCCGCGGGTGTCCGTTAGCCGCAGCATCATCGCCCTGATGGACGATCGCGACCGCGGCTATTTCGGCCTTGGTGGGAACGAGGATGACCAGATCGGCTTTATTGATCCAAAGACCCAGGCGATCTTCGGCCGCGGTTATGCGGCGGAGCCGGACGTTCTGATTGAACAGCTCAAGCAAGACGACGCCATCACCGAGGCCGACACGTTGCTATTGACCGTTCCTAACCAACTCGGCGTGGCCTACAATACCCATGTCATTGAATCGATTCTGACACAGGTGGCTCCTGCGCTCGGATGGCGCTAACAGTTTCCTTGACGGGTCCGCGCTCTTGTTACCGACCGGCCAGTTCCCCAGCGTGTTGATTTAGCAGGAGTCCGAGCGTGAGCGTTGCCTTCACCAAGGAAGACAGTGCCGAAACGGCGTCGGAAACGCTGCTGCCGGACCGCCCGGTTTCACCTCATCCGAACCTCGTGACGGAAGCGGGATTAAAGGCTCTGGAATTTCAACTCCTGCGGGCGCGTGAGGCCTACGAGACCGCGCAGCAGATCGAAGACGTCAACGAACGGCGGCGGCAGGCAGCAACCCCGTTGCGTGATGCGCGCTACTTTGCGGCGAGAGTTCGGACGGCTCAGCTCATCGCCAACCCTGCGTCGACAGACATCGTTGTCTTTGGCAGCACGGTGACCTTCCGGCGCGACGATGGGCGCGTGCAGAAATATCATATCGTTGGAGAGGACGAAGCCGACCCCAAGGCCGGTTCTATTTCCTTCGTATCCCCGGTGGCGAGGTCGCTGATGGGCAAAGCTGTTGGGGATGTCGTCGGTACATCCGGCCAGGAACTTGAGATCATTGCGATCTCGTAGCCCGTCCTTAACGGATTTTATGGGCTATTTTAATTGGCGATCCCGGCATGACTCGAACATGCGACCTACGGTTTAGGAAACCGTCGCTCTATCCGGCTGAGCTACGGGACCGAAGCACCCACGAGAGGAACGCAGGGGCTTGGCGCTTCCATAGCAGAGCGGCGGACCGATCTCCAGCCTCCAGCAGCGTCCGGCCGCA
>JBDTKZ010000051.1:0-41894 GCA_039935075.1 Bradyrhizobium sp. | reverse complement strand
ACGGGTGAGGGGGCCTCTCAACGAGTCAGAACCTGGAGAGACGCCCCCTCACCCGCTCGCAAGGGCTCGCGACCTCTCCCCGCAAGCGGGGCGAGGTGAAGAATCCCGAAAACGCTGTTTGAAATGTGAATCCGTAACCGCGATGGCGCCAGCGAAATGGCTCGCGCTGCGCTCAGCGCTTGGCGGCGGGCCCGACCTGCTTGGCCGGCGGTTCGGTCTGCACCTTGCAGCTTGCGGCGGCGAGGAAGGCCTGCGCCTGCGGCATCAGGCCGGGCTCGGCGGCCAGCGCCTTCAGCACGATCAATCCGGTGCTGCCGGGTGAATCGATGATCAACCGGTCGGCCGCGGTGATTTCTTCGTCTTCCGGCAGTTCGGCATGCTGCGCCTCGGTCATCAGATCGAGCTCGATCACCTTGCGTCCGGCCGATCGGTCGTTGATGGCGTAATAAGCCACGTCGCCGCGGGTATAGAACGACACCGAGGTATAGGACTGGGTGACCGGCACCGCGAGCTTGATCGGGCCGCCCGACAGATCATAGCGGCAGATCGCCGTTGCGAACGCCGGGTCCATGAACGGCATCAGCGTATTGCCGGGATCGGCTGCTGGCAGCGCGGTGACGGCGTTGAGTTTGGTGATCGGCGTCAGCCGCGAATAGGCATCCTGGCTGGCGATGCGTGGCAGCGCCAGCACGCTGACGAGGTGCACGACGCCGCCCAGCAGCACGCCCGCGATAATGGTGAACAACAGCCGGATCACGGGCACCCCACCGTTGCAATCGTGGGCATCGGTGCGTCGCGCGGCGTTCGCGTCGCCACGCCCACCGGCGTATCGTAGAGCCGCAGCATCAGCCCGTAACGTTCGATGCCGCCGGTCGGCAGCCAGTTGCCGGCACGCGACCGCGACGCGATCCGAACCTCAAAGGAACCGTCGGCGCCGCGAACAATCTCCTGGCTGGTGAAGCCGTAACGCTGCAGCGAATTCGCAACCAGATGTCCCTTCTGGTCGTAGAGCGTCAATGTCCAGAACCGCGCCGCCGGCGTCACGCCGCTGACGACCACGTCGCAACGGCCATCGAGCGGCTTCTTCTTGTCATCGGTCGTCGCCAGGAATGCGACGCCGTCGCCCTGGCCGATCGGCAAATCGCCGCTGCGGGCGATCGAGGCGCGCGAATAGGGATCGACATCGGCCGTACCGGTCTTGGGGCGCGCGGTCCAGGCGCCGATCTTGAGCGTGCCGAAATTGGTGCCGCGCGTCGCCGTCATCCACGTCGCGCCGAGGCCGACGGCGGTGGCGAGAACGAGCGCCAGCAAGGTGATGAAAATCAGCCGCACGGTCAGTTCTTGCGCGCGGCGGATGCGGTAGGATCGCCGGGCGTCGCCGCCGCGAAACTTTCCGGGAAGGCGAGCGATGTCGACGACAGCGGTTTGGCCGGCCTGGTCGGATCGCCGGAGGTCACGCCGCCGGCGGTCTTGGCGGCATCGTCGAGCATTTTTTCGACCTGCACCAGAACATCCGCGCCGCGCCGGGTCAGCACCGGCGGCGGTCCGGGTTTGATATCGAGAATCTTCGGGGCGCCGTTGGCCGCGACCGTCGCCGCACTCGCGGGCGGTGTCGGCAGTTTGGTGCCCATGCCCACGCCCGCCAGTTCCTTGATCTCAACGCCCCGATGCGCCGCGATCATGATGTCGTGCCAGGTCTGTGCCGGCAGCGCGCCGCCGGTCATGCGGTTGGTCGGCGAGTAATCGTCGTTGCCGTACCACACCGCGCAGGTGAAGTTGCCGGTATAACCGACGAACCAGGCGTCGCGGTACGCATTGGTGGTGCCGGTTTTTCCGGCGGTCGGAATGCCGTCGAGCGCCGCGCGTCGCGCGGTGCCCTCGCTGACGACGTGGCTCATCATGCCCGCCACGTCGGCGGCAATCGAAGCCGGGATGGCCTGCCGTGGCTTCGGACCGTCGCGATCGAAGCGCCAGACCAGATCGCCGGCACCGGTGCGAACCTCCAGCACCGCGTGCGGCGTGACGGCGCGACCCTTGTTGGGGAATGTCACGTAGGCCACGGCATGCTCGATCACCGTGACCTCGTCGGCGCCGATCGGCAGCGACGGCGTGTCCGGCAGCGGCGCGGTGAGGCCGAAGCGGCGCGCGACTTCGACGATCTTGGCGCGGCCGAGCTTGGCCGGGTTCTTTGACTTGGGATCTTCCTTTTGGCCCATCGCGATCGACAACTTCACCGGCACCACGTTGATCGAGTGGGTGATCGCTTGCGTCAGCGTCACCAGGCCGGAATAAGAGTGGCCGTAGTTCTGCGGGCACCAATTGCCGATGCAGACCGGGCCGTCGACAATCTTCGAGTCCGGCCTGTAGCCGTTGAGCAGCGCGGTGGTGTAGACATAAGGCTTGAACGACGAGCCGGGCTGGCGATAGGCGTCGACGGCGCGGTTGAACTGGCTGGCGCCATAGTCGCGTCCGCCGACCATGGCGCGGATACCGCCGTCGAGATCGGAGACCACGGTCGCGGCCTGGGTCGCGTGATAATCGCGTCCGAACTGGCGCAGCTGGTTTTCGATGGCGTCCTCGGCGGCGTGCTGCAGGTTCATGTCGATCGCGGTGCGGACCACGAAGACACGCTCATTGTAGGATTTCGGAAAGGTGTCGACCAGCTTGCGCATCTCGTCGAAGGCATAGTCGAGATAGTAGTTCGGCGAATTCTCGTCGCGGCGATCGACCGCGGTGGCGGGATTACGCCGCGCGCCGAACACCTGGCCCTCGGTCATGAAGCCGGCATCGACGAGGTTGTCGAGCACCACGTTGGCGCGCGCGCGGGCCGCGGGCAGGTTGATGTGCGGCGCGTATTTGGTCGGCGCCTTGAACAGGCCCGCCAGCATGGCGGCTTCGGCGAGATTGACGTCGCGCACCGACTTGTTGAAGTAGAAATGCGCGGCGCCGTCGACGCCGAAGGTGCCGCCGCCCATATAGGCGCGGTCGAGATAGAGTTTGAGGATTTCGTTCTTGGAGAGCCGCGTCTCCAGCCAGACCGCGAGGAACGCTTCGTTCACCTTGCGCTCGACGGTGCGCTCGTTGCTCAGGAACAGGTTTTTCGCGAGCTGCTGGGTAATCGACGAGCCGCCCTGGCGCACGCCGCCGGCCTGCGCGTTGGTGACGATCGCGCGCGCCAGTCCGGGAAAGTCGATGCCGAAATGGTCGTAGAAGCGGCGGTCTTCGGTCGCCAGCGTCGCCTTGATCAGATTGTCCGGAAAATCTTCCAGCGGGATCGAGTCGTTGTGCTTGATGCCGCGGCTGCCGATCGGATTGCCGTAGCGATCGAGGACCGTCACCGCGAGGTCGGACTTCTTCAGCCAGTCCTCGTCGGCGGTTTCGCGAAACGCCGGCACCGCCAGCGCCAGCATCAGGATCAGGCCGCCGAGCCCGATGGTCGCGGCCTCTGACAGCGGCTCGATGAATACCCAGCGCTTCCAGCGACCGACGTAAAACCGGTCCATGAACGTCGAGTAGCGCTCGTAGAGTTCGCGCACGCCCTTGCCGGACGAGAACAGGGTCGAATCGATGCGCGCGTCCAGATCCAGAAAGAAGTTCCGGATCTTTTGCTTCCATTTCGGCGGCAGGATCTGAGGCACCGGGGCCCTTGGTCGGTTCGAAAGCGCTCGGGTGCCCCATGGGCACCGCCAAGACGTTTTGCGGGAGTGTTGCGGCAAACCCAAGGCGTATTCAGAAGGCGCATCGACGCCGTTGGGGACTCGGTGATTTTGTAGCCGAGCGGGGGCGATAAACCAATGGTGCCGCTGTGATATTGATCGGCAAAGCTAACGCGGCGCACAGCTGTTGTGGGCTGTCTGCCGAGGCCTCTTGCTCCGTTGCCACCGCAACCCCATAGAAGGGCTGCAGCCGCTATCGCCCGGAACCCTTTGACAGCATGACCGCCGCTTCCAAACCGCCCTCGGCTCAAGAGGGATTCTTCTGGAAAACCAAGACGTTGGAAGAGATGTCCAGCGCCGAATGGGAAAGCCTGTGCGACGGCTGCGCGCGGTGTTGCCTGGAGAAACTGGAAGACGAAGATACCGGCAAGATCTATTTCACCCACGTTTCCTGCAAATTGCTCGATGCCGGCACTTGCGGTTGCAAGGATTACAAAAACCGCTCCGACCAGGTTCCGGACTGCGTCAGGCTAACCCCGGAAAACGTCCGTACCCTGAACTGGCTGCCGCCGAGCTGCGGCTACAGACTGGTCGCGGAGGGACGCGACCTCTATTGGTGGCATCCGTTGATTTCAGGCGATCCCGATACCGTGCATGAAGCCGGGGTTTCCGTGCGCGGGCGGGTGCAGGGCACCGAAAACGAGATCGCGGATGCCGATCTTGAGGATCATATCGTGCAGTGGCCGGCGCTGTTGCCGAAGCGGGCGCGGCTCAAAAAGCGGCCTAAATCCTGAAAAATCGGGACTGATCCGATCACGCGATTGCGATTGTGCTTTGCGGGAGGCACCCATGCGCCCAACCCGCTGCCGCAATACGGATTTGCCGCGTACATAACGGTCCATAGAACGATTCCTTCGCGCCTTTAGCGCTGTGCAGCAAATCATACGCCTGATGAACAAGTTCGAACGGCAGAGCCGTCAACCTGCCGACCACCAGATATTGTCCGACGAACTCGCCAGCGAGCTCTCCCACATCACGACCGAGGTCCTCGATCTCAGCGACGCGCCGCCACTGGCGCCGCGCGCGCCGCTGACGCAGCGCGAGGTCCGTACCATCCTGATGAGCCTGATGCTGACGATGTTCCTGGCCGCCCTGGACCAGACCATCGTCGCGACCGCGCTGCCCACGATCGGGCGCCAGTTCCATGACGTCTCCAGCCTGTCCTGGGTGATCACGGCCTATCTTTTGGCATCGACCGCGGTCGCACCGTTGTTCGGCACGCTGAGCGATATTTACGGCCGACGCGCCATGATCATCGTCGCGCTGAGCCTGTTCATCGCCGGATCGGTGCTGTGCGGGATCGCGCCCAACATGCCGGTGCTGATCCTGGCGCGGGGCCTGCAAGGACTCGGCGGCGGCGGCATCATGCCGATCGTGCAAACCGTGATTTCCGACGTCGTGACGCCGCGTGAGCGCGGCCAATACCAGGCCTATTTCAGCGGTGTATGGACCGCGGCCGGAATCGGCGGGCCGGTGCTCGGCGGTGTGTTCGCCGAACATCTGCACTGGTCGATGGTGTTCTGGATCAACGTGCCGCTGGGATTGGGCGCGCTGGCGATGCTGTTGCCGAAGATGGGCAAGATCCCGGTGTTCCACCGCAAGCGCAAGGTCGACTGGGTCGGCGGCGTGCTGCTGATGGCGTCGGCGGTGGTGTTCATGCTGGTGCTGAGCTGGGGCGGCAACCGCTTCCTCTGGCTGTCGCCGACCATCATGGCGATGCTCGGATCGTCGGTCGCGCTGGCGTTCGCGTTTGTCTGGCATGCCCGAAATGCCGAGGAGCCGTTCCTGCCGCTGTCCTTGTTGGGGGGAACGGTGGCGCCCTACGCGATGGCCGCGGGCGGTTGCGCGATGGGCGCGATGATCGGACTGACCGTGCATCTGCCGCTGTATTACGAGGTGGTCTATCACCTCAGCGCCAGCGAAGCGGGGCTTGCGCTGATTCCGCTGGCGGCGGTTTCGACCTGTGGTGCCGCGATCGCGGGCCAGACCATGGCGCGCGCGACGCACTACAAGCGGGTTGCGATCATCGGATTGACCGGCTCGGCGCTGGTTGCGAGTGTATTCGCGTCCGCGACGCTGCCGCTGTGGGGTTTGCTGGTGCTGCTGGCGCTGTTTGCGCTCGGGCTCGGTACGACATTTCCGATCAGCGTGGTCGCGCTGCAGAATTCGGTGGTGCGTGCACAGGTCGGCACCATCACCGGGGCGATGAATTTCTTCCGCTCGCTGATGGCATCCTTCACGGTGGCGGCCTTCAGCGCGATCCTGTTGATGGCGCTCGGCGCCGATATTTCGTTGGGCGGTGAGCATCGTGGCGCGGTCAATTCGATTTCCGCTTCCGACATGATTGTCGCGTTCCGCTATGTGTTCGCCGCCGCGGCGGTGCTGCTGGCTACCGGCGCGCTGTGCATCGTGCTGATGGAAGAAAGGCCGCTGGCGGGTCCGGCCAAAAAATCGGTGCCACTAACGGAATAGGGCGTCAGCTCAAATTGTGCCGCTCTGGCGTCTAACCTCTGGTCTTGCTTGAAAGATTGCCGGTGCGCGGCAGCACGATGGTGAATTCCGTGAACTGGCCGGGTTCGGTCTGCACATCGATCGTGCCACCATGTTGCTTCACGATGATGTCGTGGCTCATCGACAGGCCGAGGCCGGTGCCTTCGCCGGCTGGCTTGGTCGTGAAGAACGGGTTGAACATCTTTTCCTTCACCTCATCCGGAATACCAGTGCCGTTGTCGCGAATACGGATTTCGACATGGCTGCCGCGATCGGTGGTGGCCGCGCTGACCACGGGATCAAAATCGTCGTTGTTCTCGGTCTTGCGCTTGTTGACGGCGTAAAACGCGTTCGTGATCAAATTCAGGAAGACGCGGGTGATTTCCTGCGGAAACATCTCGATCATGCCGGCGTTGGGATCGAAATTTCGTTGCAGGGTCACGTTGAATTGCGGCTTCTCGGCGCGCGCGCCGTGGTAGGCGAGGTTGAGGCTTTCATCGAGCAGCGCATTGATATCCGCGGGCCGGTGATCTCCCGAACCTTCGCGCGAGTGCAGCAGCATGTTCTTGACGATGGAATCGGCGCGCTTGCCGTGCTGGACGACCTTTTGCAGATTGTCCTTCAATAGACCGGTCAGTTCGTCGACTTCCTTGCGGACCTCGTCGGCCAGCGTCGCTGTCTTCAGGACGTCGTTCAGTTCGTCGGTCAATTCAGCCGACAGCGACGAGAAGTTGTTGACGAAATTCAGCGGGTTCTTGATCTCGTGGGCGATGCCGGCGGTGAGCTGGCCGAGCGAAGCGAGCTTCTCGGTCTGCACCAGGCGATCTTGCGCGGTGCGCAACTCCTCGAGCGAGGCGGCAAGCTCCCTGGTCCGGGCCTGGGTTTCGTCGAACAACCGCACGTTCTCGACCGCGATCACCGCCTGATCGGCAAAGGTTTGCACCAGATCGATCTGGCTTTTGGTAAACGGGCCGGGCTCGGGTCGCGTCAGCACCAGCACGCCCTCGACCTTGTTGTCCCTGAGCATCGGCACGCCCAGCGCCGCGCGAATCCTGACCAGGGAGCCCGCGGTCATCTGCCTTTCCGGATCTTCGAGCACATCCGGGATGATTTCGACCTTTCCCGATGCAATCACGCGCTCGGTCGCCGAACCGCGGCCCGACCGCGGCGGATTCGCTGCCCAATATTGCAGGAATTCGGGGGTGGTGCTGGATGCCGCCTTGAGCGGGAAAACATCGCCTTCGCGAAGGAAAATCGAACCGCGATTGGCGTCGCTCAATTCGACGGCGGATGTGATCAGCGTCTCAAGCACGATTTGCAGATCGAAGGTCGAGCGGCTGATCACCTTGAGCACGTCGGCGGTCGCGGTCTGCTGCTGCAGCGACTCGCTCAGATCCCTGGTGCGGGCCTGCACCTCGTCGAACAGCCGTGCGTTCTCAATCGCGATCACTGCCTGATCCGCGAAGGTCTGCAAAAGCTCGATCTGGCGCTGGGGAAAGGGACCGACCTGTGCCCGCGCGATCACGATGACGCCAACAACGGCGTCGTCGCGCGTCATCGGGACCGCGAGCGTCGATCTAAGCTGGCCAAGGCTCGAATCCGAGCCGGCGGTGTTGCGAATGGTTTCCCTGACCTTGGGATCGAATTCCGGATCGTCGAAGAAGTCCGTGATGCTCTGCACTTCTCCCGTCAGGATCACGCGTTCGGCGGCCGTGCCACGGCCCGCGCGTATCGGGCGCCCTTTAAACAGCAGATTCGCCTGCGCGACACCCACGCCAGCGGTGGCCTTGCATTCGAAGGCCTCATCGCCGCGCAGATAGAGCAGGCCCAGGCTGGCGCCGCACAGTTTGTAGGCCGACTCGACCAGCGTATCGAGCACCGTCTGCAAATCGAAGACCGAGCGGCTGATCACCTTGAGCACGTCGGCGGTGGCGATCTGCTGCTGCAAGGATTCGCTGAGATCCTTGGTGCGCGCCCGCACCTCGTCGAACAGCCGGACGTTCTCGATGGCGATCACGGCCTGGTCGGCAAAGGTTTGAAGCAACTGGATGTGATGGGGAGCAAACGGCCCGGGCTGCGGCCGTGTCAGTCCGATCATGCCGATCGATGCCCCGTTGCTGATCAGAGGGGTGAACAACATGCTGCGATAGCCGCGCGATCGCGCCAGATCCCTGATGACAGGATGCACACCGGATTCCGCATCCGTATCGGCGAATTGCATCGTCCGGCCATCGCGAACCAGTTCAAAGATCGGAAATTCGGCGAGCGGCCGGGGGAAAGATGCCTGCAATAATTCATCGGCGGCCGGATTGGTTGGCGTGAACGCCTTCAGGTGCATCAGGCCGTCGACAAACCGAAACACCGTTGTCGAGAAGCCGCTGACCAACCGGTTGGCGCTGGTGGCAATGGCCTCGAATACCGGCTGAATGTCCGACGGCGAACTGGCGATGACCTTGAGGATATCGGCGGTAGCGGTCTGACGCTCCAGCGCCTCCCGGGTTTCGTTGAACAGCCGTGCGTTTTCGATGGCGATCACAGCCTGCGCCGCAAACGACTGCAGCAAGGCGACCTGCTTGTGTTCGAACGGACGCACTTCCTGGCGCCCGGCAACAATCCGTCCAAAGGTGACGCCGTCCTTGGCCAGCGGCACCGTCACCAAGGTGCGGAGACCACCGAGTTCGACAGCGGCGCGCATCGACGGCTCGTCGGGAATAGTCTTGATGAATTCAGCCATGTCGGGCCGTAGAACGGGCTCGCTGGCCAACAGGCCGTTCCGGATGCCTTCCGTGATCGGGTAGCCAGCGCGCAGGAATGCGGTGAACGGAGCCGTCATGCCGCGAATTGCGACGGGTACGACGCGCTCGCCCTCATAGAGTTGCAGGCTTCCGCACGGCGCGTCGCAGAGCTGATGGGCATGTTCGAGGATGCAATCAAAAACTGGACCGAGGTCACCTCCGGCATTGTTGATCGCCGACAGAATCGCGGCCGCGGCGCGCTGTTGCTCCAGGGATTCCCTGGTTTCGCCGAACAGCCGGGAATTCTCGACCGCGATGGCAGCCTGGTCTGCGAAATTCTGTTGCAGGGCCAGTTCTGCCGCGCTGAAGGGCTGGAGGTGGTCGCGATGGATCAGGAGAACGCCGATCGCGTTGCCGTCGCGCCGCAGCGGCGTGCCGGAAACGGTCCGGGCGCCAGCTGCACGCGCGGGCGGCAAACCCGGCCAATCGGCGATCTCGGGATCGATATTGTCGAGGTCCGGAATGTGGATCTGGCGATTCTCGGCGACCACGGTGCCCGGCAGATTACGGCCTCCGATTCGGACCTTTGCCTCGGGAACGCTGGAAGTAATGGCCTCTGAACTGCGGCCGACGTGAAACGTGCGGCCCCATTCACCGTTCTCGACCAGCCTGATCCGCACGCTGGAGGCGCCGAACAGCCGCGCGGTGATCTCGGCAATTTGCGGCAGCGATTGCTCGGCATCGCCCGACACCCCGGAAATCGTGTGCAGGATCTCGGCGCTGGCGGCCTCGCGCTCGCGGGCCGCAGCCAATTCTTCGCGCAGCCAGACGTTTTCCTGCGCGGCGGCGGCCTGTTGGACGATCGCTTCGTCGTGCGCGGCGAAACTCTGCTCGAGCCGCTGTTCAAGCTCGGCCACCAGCCGGCTGAGGTCGGCCACCACGTCCGGGGGAAGCGCGGTCATTGACTTTAATCCAATCGCCCGACGATCAGGCCAGTATCGGAGTATTGGTCAAAGATCGCCGGGGCTCAAGTACCGGGCTTGAATCCAGGTCCAACTACCAAGCCCTAAGTACCGGGCCGCGAAACCTCGGTCTCCTTGGAGGTGATAAACTCCAGCAGCACGGGAATGCCTTCCTTCGTCTTGGCAATGCCGCGCTTGATGGCGGGGATGATGTCTTCCGGTTTCGTCACCCGCTCGCCATAGCCGCCGAAGGCGCGCGCCATCGCGGCATAGTCGCCGGAAATATCGGTCGAGCGATATTTCTCGGTCGATATCGGCATCACCTTCAGTTCGATCGCCATGCTGAAATTATTCAAGAGGATCGACATGATCGGAATGCGTTCCCGCACCGCGGTTTCGAAATCCATCCCGGTAAAGCCGATCGCGGCGTCACCCCAGACGTTGATGCAGAGCTTGTCGGGTTTTGCCAGTTTGGCGCCCATGGCGAGGCCGAGGCCATAACCAAGCTGCGTGGTCTTGCCCCAGCCGATATAGGACAACGGTTCGACCGACTTCCAGAACGGCGAGAGCTGGTCGCGCGGGCTGCCGGCGTCATGGGTGATGATGGTGTTCCTGATATCGACGGTGTGCTGCAGATCCCACAGCACGCGGTAGGGATTGAGCGGCGCATCGTTGTGCGTCAGCTTGGGCATCCATTTCGCCAACCATTCCTTGTGTGATGCGGCGATCTCATCGGCGATGGCGCTTGCATCGCGATCCGACGTCACGGTCTTGCCGATCTCCTCGAGCAATGCATCGAGCACCAGGCCGGCGTCGCCGACCAGCCCGATCCTGGCTTCGACATCCTTGTTGAGATGCGCGGGATCGAGCGTCGAATGAATGATGGTCTTGCCTTTCGGCATGGCGATGCCAAACGATGTTTCCGTAAACGAACAGCCGACGCCGAAGATCACGTCGGCTTCACCGAGAAACTTCGGCACCGCGCGCGGCACCGCGAGGCCGCCCGAACCCAGCGAAAGCGGATGCGTCTCCGGAAAGGACGATTTGCCGCCGAGGCTTGTCGTCACCGGAATCGCGAGCCGTTCGGCCAGCCGCTTCAGTTGAGGCCAGGCTTGCGCATAGTGCACGCCCTGGCCGGCATAGATCACCGGCCGCCTGGCGCCGATCAGCAGCGCTGCCGCTTCTCTCACATGCACAGGATCTGCCCCGTAGCGGGTGCGCAGCACCGGCGTGTAGTTCAGCGGCTCCGGCACATCCTCGTTCCACATATCGGCCGGGATCTCGACGATGACCGGACCACCGCGGCCGTTTTTCAGTTTCGTGAAAGCACGTCGAAAGATGTTGCAAACTTCGGCCGCGAGATTGATCGGCTCGGACGATTTCGAAAACGCCTTCATCGCCTGGCTGGAATTGAAATTCGGTTCGATGTTCGCAAGCCGTCGCGCATAGCCCATCGGCAGCACCAGCACCGGCACCGATTCACCGTAGCATTGCGCCACGCCGCCCATGGCGTTTTCCGCACCGGGGCCATGCTGCATGCAGAAGGCGCCGATGGTGCGCCCGGAGGTGACGCGGGAGATCGCGTCGGCCATGTGCAGGCCGATGCGTTCCTGCCGGACCATCACTGGCCGGATGTCGGCGGCGGCCGCATGCTCGATGAGGTGATTGACCGGATAGCCGCAGAGAATCTCGATTCCCTCGCGCTTCATTATTTCCGCAATCGCGGTGCCGAGCTTCATGCCTGGTCCTCCCCTTGAACGGCCGATGTTGGGCTCGGCCTGTTCGGTTAGTTGGAACAGGAATTCGTCGATCGGTAAAGCGTGCGCGCGGGGTGCCCGGCGAAGCTCTGGTATCCTGTTTTGCATCTCGCGGGGGCAGGGGCCGTGGTCGCGAACGAACGCTGCCGTTCGGATAGCGACCGGGATAAACGACCTGACGCTTAAACGATCTGGCGCTTAAACTACCTGACGTTCGCGCGGCGGTTCAGGACGGCAGCCATCAAATGAAGCAAGGCACGGCTGACGGGTCGATCGGATTTCGCGAGCGATTCAACGGCGCGTTGTTCTTCGGTGTTATCGCTCAGGATGGCGATGAAGTTTCTTTTCGATTCCCGTTCTTGCGCCGACATGCTCGCTCACTCCACGGGGATTCCGCTCCGGCCATGGTGCGAAGCCGATGCAAAACCGGAAGTAAATTTTCTCCTCCGTATGACTACTGATCCGGCCATCTGGTTCACGGCAAGCGGCACAGGAAGCGTGCGGGGTATAGGCGTATGGTGGTAAAAACCGGTCTCGGCCTTAACCGCGCGTTTAGCGTGTTGATCGACACGCCGGCAACCCGCGCCAACCGGGATTCCCTCGGAGGCGCGGGTGTGAAATAATCGGACATAGAAGAATTGGTGCGGGAGAGCGGGATCGCGCGTCAGCGGGAGTTTTGAATGCGTCAGCTGTTTTCGAGGTTCCTGAGCGATCAATCCGGCGCTACCGCCATCGAATATTGCCTGATCGCATGCGGTATCGCGCTGGCGATCATCGGCACCGTCCAGGGCATCGGGCCCCAGCTCAACACCAAATTTACGTCGATCAATAGCTCGCTGAAATAGACACCGCGCGCGTGAGTGCATGGAGTGATCGGAAGTCCCGTCACCGTCCTTTGCCGTCGCCGTTCAGCGCCCGCAGCATGGCGATCCGCGCGAACATCAGCCAGCCGCCTCCGGTCTCGGCCGCGTTGAGCAGGTTTTCGACCGCAAGCTGCCAGTGTGGCTGCTTCTGCTGAGCGTCGGGCAGCTTGATGATGTAGGCGGCGGCCTGCTGCAGCGTGACAAGCTGGCGTCCACCGCGTAGCGCAATCGGCTCATCGAATGGCGTCGACCACGGCATCGTGGGTTACCGCAATCCGGCGTCCAATTATCCCGCCTTTTTCGATCGGGCCGCCGGCGCGCGGGCCGGCTTCTCGGCCTTCCTGGGCTCTGGCTTCGAGGTTTCCTTGACGGCGCGTTTGCCGCCGCCGCTGATCGGCAGCAGCATTTCGCGCTGACCTTCGACGCGCTTCTTCGGCTTCTTGCCTTTTGGATTGGCATTGGCCTTGGCAGGGGCCTGCTTCTCGCTGGCAAGGCTGCGCTTGAGCGCGTCCATCAGATTGATGACGTTGCCGCCCGCTTTCGGCGCAGCCTTTGCCGCGGCCGGCAGGCCGTTGCGCTTCTGGTTGATCAGATCGACCAGCGCGGATTCGTAGCGATCCTCAAACTGGTCGGGCTCGAATGAAGCGGATTTCTGCTCGACGATGTGCTTGGCGAGATCCAGCATATCCTTGGTGACTTTGACGTCCTGGATGTCGTCGAAATATTCCTTTTCGCTGCGTACCTCATAGGGGTAGCGCAGCAGCGTGCCCATCAAGCCCTTGTCGAGCGGTTCCAGCGCAATGATGTGCTCGCGGTTGGTCAGCACCACGCGGCCGATCGCAACCTTGTTCATGCTGCGGATGGTTTCGCGGATCACCGCGAACGCATCGTGGCCGACCTTGCCGTCCGGCACGAGGTAATAGGGGCGGATCAGAAAGCGGTTGTCGATATCGGTTTTCGGAACAAACTCGTCGATCTCGATGGTGCGGGTCGACTCCAGCGCGATGTCGTCGAGCTCGTCCTTTGTCACCTCGATATAGGTGTCGGTGTCGACCTTGTAGCCCTTCATGATGTCGGAGGCTTCGACTTCCTCGCCGGTGTCGGCATCGACCTTGGCATATTTGATGCGATGGCCGGTCTTGCGGTTGATCTGGTTGAAGCTGACCTTTTCGGTATCCGACGTCGCCGGATAAAGGGCGACCGGGCAGGTCACGAGTGAAAGGCGCAGGAAGCCTTTCCAGTTGGCGCGGGGGGCCATGGGATACTCCGAAACGCTACAGACGACGACGGAGGGTACCACCGGGGCACTTGAATTTAAACCAATCCCGCGGGGAATCTCCTAACGGCGTTAACCGTGGCCGGGACCGATCGATCCGAGGCCGCACCTGGGATCTTTTGGACGGCCCGGCGGCTCAATTTGGCTGGCTGAAAACCCGGAACATCATTCCCGATCGGGCGTTGCTTTCGACAGGCCGTGTCGAGGCAATAGCTGGTGTTACAGGCACTTACGGCAGGCACTTACGCAATGAGGTCCCCATGGCAACGAGACAGCATCAGCAGATTATCGAAACCCCGACCGAAGCACGCCAGGCCGAACCCGGCCCGTCGGTCCTGGCCCTGCTTGCGGCCTCTACCGGCCTTGCGGTGCTGATCCTGGGAGTGCTCTGGTTTGTGTTCTTTCGTACCTGAGCATGTGCGCAAAACGATCAGCACGCCGGCTCGGAGCCGGTGCGTGAGGGGGCTTTCGGTTCGCAACGCGCCAAATCTTCACATCAATCGCCATTCAGCCGGATGCGACAATTGAGACCTCCGCCTGACAGGGCGAAGTGGGAACCTGTTGGGGCTTTCGATTCGCCATGTTACGCGTGCGGTACAGGACAGAACCTGCGGGCGCTCCGGGCGACCATCGGCCGAACGCGTTGGCGTCACCGGAAACCGGCTGGACGGGTTTTCGAAAAAATTGTGGTTGTGAAGACAAAAACTGTGGTTGTGAAGAAAAAGTAACATTGCGGTACGTGCTCGTTCATTGCCCATTCACGCGCGTGAGGCTCATCTAGAGGCCAGTTATCGTGCGGCTCACATGTGGAGATCAGCTTGCGCCTGCTCGTCGTTGAAGACGATCCCGATCTCAATCGCCAGCTCACCACGGCGTTGACCGACGCTGGTTACGTGGTCGATCGCGCCTTCGACGGGGAAGAGGGGCACTTCCTGGGTGACAGCGAACCCTACGACGCGGTCGTGCTCGACATCGGGTTGCCGAAAATGGACGGCATTTCGGTGCTGGAGGCATGGCGCCGTAACGGCCGCGTGATGCCGGTGTTGATCCTCACCGCGCGCGACCGCTGGAGCGACAAGGTGCAGGGCTTTGACGCCGGCGCCGATGACTATGTCGCCAAGCCGTTTCATCTCGAGGAAATCCTGGCCCGCATTCGTGCGCTGCTGCGCCGCTCCGCCGGTCATGCCCAATCCGAGCTGACCTGTGGTCCGGTGTCGCTCGATACCCGCACCGGCCGGGTCAGCGTCTCCGGCAACCCGATCAAGATGACGTCGCACGAGTACCGGCTACTCGCCTATCTCATGCATCATACCGGGCGCGTGGTGTCGCGCACTGAACTGGTCGAGCATCTCTACGACCAGGATTTTGATCGCGACTCCAACACCATCGAGGTGTTCGTTGGGCGCATCCGCAAGAAGCTCGACGTCGACATCATCCAGACCGTACGCGGGCTCGGCTATCTGCTGACGCCGCCGGCGGCCAATGCTTGATCCCGGATCAATGCTTGATCCCGGATCAACATTTGATCCCGGGTTGTTCGATATCGGGTATTGATCAGGCCCCGGACTTGTCCTCTTGTTGGGACATGATCTCGTTTGAAAACCGGCGCCCATCGATCGGGCCCCCACCCGCGGCCGTGATTTTCGGGGCGATGTTCTGATGCGCGGCAGCTCGCTTGCCACCCGGTTGTTCTTGTCTGCGACCGCGTGGGTGGTGGTGATCCTGGTCATCACCGGCGTTGTGTTGTCGTCGGTCTATCGCGACGCGACCGAGCGCGCGTTCGACCGTCGCCTCAATCTCTATTTGCGCACCCTGATCGCGGAGGTCGCGACGCCGGACGAGCCGCCGGATCACCAGTTCCAATCGCTCGGGGAACCGCTGTTCGAACTGCCGTTGTCCGGCTGGTACTGGCAGATCACCCGCACCGACAGCGAAAAGGCCGAGACCCGGGCATCGCGTTCGCTGTGGGACAAGAAGCTGCCGAAGCTCGACGAGAGCGCCGAATTGACCGCGGCCGGCGTCCGTCTCGGCTATGTCGACGGCCCCGAAGGCCAGAACCTGCGCATGGTGGAGCGGCCGGTCGATCTCGGCGCCGACGGCAAGTTTCTGGTCAGCGTGGCCGGCGATGCCACCGAGATTTTCGACGAAACGCGCAGCTTCGATTATTACCTTGGTGGCACGTTCGCGGCGCTGACGATCGTATTGCTGCTGACCACGATCTTCCAGGTCCGCTTCGGTCTCGCGCCACTGAAACGGATCTCGGATTCCATCGCCGATATTCGCTCTGGCCGGGCCGAACGGCTCGAGGGTGAGTTTCCGGTCGAAATCGCGCCGCTGGCACGCGAGACCAACGCATTGATCGACGCTAATCGCGAAATCGTTGAACGCGCGCGGACCCATGTCGGCAATCTCGCCCATGCCATCAAGACGCCGCTGTCGGTCATCGTCAACGAGGCTTCCGCGCATGGCGCCGATCCCTTTGCGACCAAGGTGCTGGAGCAGGCCGACGTGATGCGCGATCAGGTGGCGCATCATCTGGAGCGGGCGCGGATCGCCGCGCGGCTTACCATCATCGGCACGGTCACCGAAGTCGCACCCGCGATCGAGGCGCTGCGCCGGACCATGGAGAAGATCCACCGTGATCGCGGCGTCGTCATCGAGGTGGTCGCCGACCCCCAGGCCAGGTTTCGCGGCGAGCGGCAGGATCTCGAGGAAATGGCCGGTAACCTCGTCGACAACGCCTGCAAGTGGGCAGCTTCGCGCGTGTTCATTGAGGTGAGGGTGGAACGGCCGGTCGTATCAGGCGCCGGCCCGCTGTTGCGGATCATCGTTGACGACGACGGGCGCGGGCTTTCGGCGGTCCAGCGCGCACAGGTGGCGCGCCGCGGCCAGCGGCTGGACGAGTCGAAGCCGGGTTCCGGGCTTGGGCTGTCGATCGTGGTCGACCTGGCCGCCCTGTATGGCGGCAGCTTCTCGCTTGGCAATGCGCCGATCGGAGGGCTGCGCGCGGAGCTGGTATTGCCCGGGGTTTGATATCCCGGCAAAAGCGGCCAAAGGGCTGCCCAAAGACGCCGTTCCGCCGATAGTTCCTAAACGACTTCTTAACGCCGGGGCTTTTATGATGACCGGTGGGCGCATTTGCCGCCCGCCAATATAGACGTGCATCCGGGCACATGGGTCAGACACCGAACGAGCGGCTGAGAGAGTATCTCGCGCAGCTTCCGCCGCAGTCGCAGGCGTTGCTGATGCGCGAGTTCGAACGCGCTATCGAGCGTGGCGAGGACGCCACCGTCGCAACATTCGTGCTCGGGGAATTGCGCAAGATCGTGCGCGGCACTGACGAGCCGACGCGACCGCGGACCGACGATCCGGCGCGGCTGGTGTTCCGCCCGCTGGAACCGTTCCTGGTCGATGGCAATTTCCCGCGTCGTCCGGGCCAGATGCGCCGCTCCTCGTTGCTGTCGGTGTGGCAATGGCTGATCCGCGATGGCGCGCCCGATCAGGCTATCGAATTTGAAGCGGCGCTTGATGGCGCGCGGGATGCCGAGAAATCGCCTGCGCTGGAGACCGCGGTCCGTACGTTCCAGCGCGCCGCGGGGGAAGCGATCGCCAAACTCATTGCAGACGGGGATCGACGCGGGCTGGCCCGCGTCGGAGGACCCGAGGTGCTCGAGGATCTGTTTGCGATCGGCTCGCTGCTGCGGGTCCGCGAGGCATTCGACACCCTCAACGGGCAGCTGCCCAGTCATTTCAGGCTGTTCGCGGAATCGCAGGTCATCTCGGTTGGTCTCTCGCTCAATGTTCCCGCGCTGCAGACGCCGCAGCTGTTGCCGTTCGCGCTGTCGCTGGTGATGGAACGGCTGTCGGCGCCGTGGCAAATCATCCGTCTCGCGATCAAGATGGCCGCATCCGACGATGAAATTCGCGTCGCCGCCACGCCCTACGGCGTCGCGGTCACCATGGCGCTGCATGATTTGTCCTACCTTGCCGCGGTATTGCGGACCGATATCAGGCGTGGCCATTTCGACAACGTCGCCGAGCATCTCAAGACGCTGCATGACGGCGTCCGCGGCCTGCGAACCGAACTCGACCTGCGCAATGACTCGACATGGGGCAGGCAACTGACGTCGATTCGGGCGGAGATTTCCAATACGCTGCAATCGGAAATCGACAGCGTTCCCGGACGTGTCCGACGCATCCTGCGCCAGCGCGCCGACAAGGATATCTCGATCGCCTCCAAGGTCGATTCCACGGAGGTCGATGAAACCGTGTCATTGATCGATTTCGTTGCGGTGTGCCGCACCTATGCGAGCGAGCTGGCGATCAATGAAGTGACGCTGCGGACCTATTCCGATTTGCAGCAATATGTCGAGCAATCCACCGAGGCGCTGGTGCAATCGCTGCGCAGCGGCGATCACAAGACGCGACCCTACCGGCAGATGCAGGTCGAGGCCGCCATCCGCTTCTGCGAAGTGCTGTTCGGCCATGATTACGCGTCATTGATGAGCAGGGCGGCCGAGAATGCGGTCACCGGCGAGCGCAAACCGTCGCGCGCCGGATAAAAAGATAGTATAAATTTTCAAATACTATTTCTGGTTGACCCGCCGAAGCGAGGAACGTACCTTCGGTCGCATGAACTCGATCATCAAATTCGTCGAACTTGAGAACCGCGTCATCTCGGCGACCTACCGCAATCTCATGCTCAAGGCGAAAGTGGTTCTGGTCGACAAGGCCAGCGGTGAGCAATTGCCTGATCCCGTGACCACGATCGCCTCCCCGGCTCCCAACGGATGGGTGCGGATCAGGTTGCCGGACTCGATCAAGGCGGGGGCGTATTATCTGAAAGCATTGAACGGGCATGGCGAGGCCGCCGCGCAAAGCGGCGAATTCTATATCGGCTAGATCACGGTTTTTTGCGATCTCCTCCGGGCGTCGGTGATGGCCGATTTTGGGCGATAATTGCCAATTGCCGGGCTTGCCGCCCGTGGTGTAAAGCGGCGCATCGGCGCTTGTTTTGGGACGCCGTTTCACCGGAACCTGCTTGATGACGCTGTGGTTTGTGTTCGCGCTGATGACGGCCGCGGCGATTTTTGCCGTGCTCTGGCCGTTGGGCCGGAGCGGCCGGTCGCGCGACGACGCCAGCGAGGCGGTGGTCTACAAGGACCAGCTTGCCGAGATCGATCGCGACCTCGCCGCGGGGCTGATTGGGGCTTCCGAGGCGGAGGCCGCGCGCGTCGAAATCGGCCGCCGTCTGCTGGCCGCGGCCGATCATCAGCGCGCGCCGCCGACCGAATCGAACATCAGGCTGCGCCGTACCGCGGCAGCGATCGCCCTGGTCGGGCTGCCGATCCTGTCGGTGGCTTTTTACCTCTCGTTGGGATCGCCGCTGCTCGGCGATTTTCCGCTGGCCGCGCGCACCCGCGCAGCCGACGCCACCCAGCCGCTCGATAATCTGGTTGCGCAGGTCGAGGCGCATCTGGAGAAAAATCCGACCGATGGCCGCGGCTGGAACGTGCTGGCGCCGGTGTTGGTGCGGATCGGCCGCTACGACGATGCGGTGCGCGCCTATCACAATTCGATCACTTATAACGGCGACAGTGCCGATCGCCGGGCCGATCTCGGCGAAGCTATGGCGGGCGCGGCGGGGGGCGTGGTCACGTCGGAGGCCAAGGCCGAGTTCGAACGCGCCGTCGCGCTGGATCCGGACGAGGTGAAGGCGCGCTATTTCCTGGGCCTGGCGGCCGAACAGGATGGCCGTGGCACCGAGGCGGCCTCGATCTGGCGCGCGATGCTGGAAAAAGCGCCGCCGGATGCGCCGTGGCGTCCGCTGGTTCAGGCGGCGCTGGTTCGGATCGGCGGGGTTGCCGCGCCGGCATTGCCCGACGGGGCGATGGCCGCGGCCAAGGACATGAGCGAGGCCGACAAGACCGCGATGATCCATACCATGGTGGATCGTCTCGCCAGCCGATTGAAACAAAATGGTGATGACGTCGAGGGATGGCTGCGGCTGGTACGGGCCTATATGGTGATGGGCGATCGCGACAAGGCCAAGAGCGCGCTGTCGGATGCGCGTCAGGCCGTCGCCAATGACGCCGAGCGATTGCGGCAGCTCAATGAAGGCCTGAAAAATCTCGGGCTCGATGGATAGAGATGATGTCGATCCGCACGATTAGAGAGCACGTATGACGCGCAGGCAGCGGCGGTTGACGATGATTGGCGGTTCGCTCGCGGTGCTCGCGGTCGCGGCGGCGCTGGTGCTGAACGCGTTGCGCGACTCCATCGTGTTCTTCTCGACCCCGGTGATGGTGACGGAAAAACATATTCCGGCGGGCCGGCGTTTCCGGCTGGGCGGATTGGTGGAGCGGGGGTCGCTGGTGCACGGCGCCGATCTCGTGGTGACCTTCAAGGTCGGCGACGGCAGCGCCACGCTGCCGGTGGCCTTCAAGGGAATTCTGCCCGATCTGTTTCGCGAAGGGCAGGGCGTGGTCGCCGAAGGCGCTCTTGATGCCTCCGGCGTATTCAAGGCTGACACCGTACTCGCCAAGCATGACGAGACCTACATGCCCAAGGACGTCGCCGACGCCCTGAAGAAGCAGGGCCACTGGAAAGACGATTACGGCGGGAAATCGCAGGCCGCGCAGGCCGCTCAAAACGCCGCAAATCCTCAGGGCGTCGGCGCCACACAGGGAGTGCCGCAGTGATCGCGGAAGCCGGACATTACGCGCTGGTGCTGGCGCTGGCACTGGCCTTGATCCAGTCGACGGTGCCGATCCTCGGCGCGCGCTGGCGCGATCCGGTTTTGATGAATGTGGCGCGCTCGACGGCGCTGGCGCAGCTTTTGTTTGTCGGCGGCTCGTTCGCAGCACTGGTGACGCTGCATGTCACGTCCGATTTTTCGGTCGTCAACGTGTTCGAGAATTCGCATTCGATGAAACCGATGATCTACAAGATCACCGGCGTCTGGGGCAATCATGAAGGCTCGATGCTGCTGTGGGTGTCGATCCTGGCGCTGTTCGGCGGCCTCGTTGCGGCGTTCGGCAATAATCTGCCGCTGTCGCTGCGCGCCCATGTGCTGGCGGTACAGGCGTGGATAGCGAGCGCGTTTTATCTTTTCATCCTGATCACCTCGAATCCGTTTCTGCGGATCGCCACTCCGCCGCTCGAGGGCCGCGATCTCAATCCGGTGCTGCAGGATATCGGCCTCGCCGTGCATCCACCGATGCTCTATCTCGGCTATGTCGGCTTCTCGATCTCGTTCTCGTTCGCGGTCGCAGCCTTGCTCGAAGGCCGGATTGACGCAGCCTGGGCGCGCTGGGTGCGACCGTGGACGCTGTTGGCGTGGATATTCCTGACGCTCGGTATCGCGATGGGCTCGTATTGGGCCTATTACGAACTCGGCTGGGGTGGCTGGTGGTTCTGGGATCCGGTCGAAAACGCCTCGCTGATGCCGTGGCTCGCGGGGACTGCGCTGCTGCATTCGGCTGTCGTGATGGAGAAGCGCAACGCGCTCAAGGTCTGGACCATCCTGCTGTCGATCCTGACGTTTTCACTGTCGCTGCTTGGTACCTTCCTGGTGCGCTCGGGCGTGCTGACATCGGTGCATGCGTTCGCGACCGACCCCGAACGCGGCGTCTTCATCCTGCTGATCCTCTGCATCTTCATCGGCGGCAGTCTTTCTCTCTATGCGTGGCGCGCTTCCGCGTTGAAACAGGGCGGACTGTTCGCGCCGATTTCGCGCGAAGGCGCGCTGGTGCTCAACAATCTGTTCCTCACCACCGCCTGTGCCACCGTGTTCATCGGAACGCTGTATCCGCTGGCGCTGGAAGTGATCACCGGCGACAAGATCTCGGTCGGCGCGCCGTTTTTTAACCTGACCTTTGCACCGCTGTTTATTCCGTTGATGATCGCGGTGCCGTTCGGGCCGCTATTGGCCTGGAAGCGCGGTGATCTGCTCGGCGCCGCGCAGCGGCTGTTCGCAGCCGGCATCGTGGCCTTGATCGTGATCGCGGTGGTGTGGGCCTGGACGCGCGGCGGCAGCGCCTTCGCGCCGCTCGCGATCGGCTTGGCCGTCTTCGTCATCGCCGGCGCGTTGAGCGATTTGGCGGAGCGTACCGGCCTGTTTCGCATGCCCTTCGCGATCACGCTGCGACGCGCCCGGGGATTGCCCCGATCATCCTGGGGTACGGTGTTCGCACATGCCGGCGTCGGTGTTGCGCTGATCGGCATCGTCTGCGAGACCACCTGGAACACCGAATATATCGGGTCGATGAAACCGGCTGATGTCGCCCACGTCGCCGGCTATGAGCTCAAGCTCGACGGCGTGACGCAACAAGCGGGACCGAATTTCCGCGAAATGGTGGCGCAATTCGAGGTCAGTCTCGACGGCCGGCGATTGAGCGTCATGCGGCCGTCGAAGCGCAGTTTCACCACGCGCGGCTCGACCACGACCGAAGCGGCCCTGCTGACACGCGGTGTGAGCCAGCTTTATATCTCGCTCGGCGATACCTCCGCCGACGGTGCGATCGGCGTGCGCATCTACCACAAGCCGATGGTGCTGCTGATCTGGTTCGGTCCGGTGCTGATGGCGTTTGGCGGCATGCTGTCGCTGTCGGATCGGCGGCTGCGTGTCGGTGCCCCGAAGCCTGCGCGGGCGCCGCGCGGCCTGCAGCCGGCGGAGTGATTTCTTGAAGCATATCCTGGCCTGTGCGCTTGCGCTGTCCGTCATGATCGGATCGTCCGTCGCCTATGCGGTGCTGCCCGACGAGATCATGGCGGATCCGGTCAAGGAAGCGCGGGCGCGGGATCTGTCCCACGAACTGCGTTGCATGGTTTGCCAGAACCAGTCGATCGACGATTCAGAGGCGCCATTGGCGCGCGACTTGCGGTTGCTGGTGCGCGAGCGGATCGCCGCGGGCGACAGCAATGCGCAAGTGCTGGATTTTCTGGTCGCGCGGTATGGCGAGTTCGTGCTGCTGAAACCTCGGCTGGAGCCCCACACCTTGTTGCTATGGCTGTTGCCGCCGCTGGCGCTGGCCGGAGGCGGGCTTGCGCTGTGGATGCATGGCCGGCGGCGTTCGAAATCGGCAGCCGGCGACGACGGTTCCGCGGCGACATTGACGGCGGAAGAAGAAGCGCGGCTGCAACGGCTCATCGCGGAAGGGCCGTTGCCGGATAATCCCGCTTAACCCCTGCGACCAGCGTGTTTTCGCCGGTGACGGGTCGCGCCCCCGCGATAGCCGTTTTCGCCCTGCGATAAACTGCCGCATTGGTTTTCGGCTTTATTACGAAAGTTTAACCCCGCCGCCAGCGCGCTGTAAGGCGGAAATACCCATCTTCAGAGCCATAAGGTGCTTGCCCCTGGCACCGTCGTTTCAGGCTCTGGAGACTTGCTACATGACCGACCGTCCCACCAATTTGTCCTCGCTTCCGTCTTATCAGGCGCCCCGGCGTTCATTATTTTCCACACGCAAGTTTGCCTTGATGGCCTCGGTCGTCGCCGGCCTCGGCGTTGCCGTTTACGGCCTCGGCTCCTCGCAGGGCCCGGTCGATATCTTCACCACCCCGGCGCATGCGCAGGTCAACAATGAGGTGCGCAAGGTCGCGCAACCGGTTGGCTTTGCCGACATTGTCGAGCACGTGAAGCCATCGGTGATCTCCGTGAAGGTCAACATCAACGAGAAGGTTTCCTCCAAGGACGACAACAATAACGAGGATTCGCCTTTCCAGCCGGGCTCCCCGATGGAGCGCTTCTTCCGCCGCTTCGGTGGACCGGATGGCTTGCCCCCGGGTATGCGCGGCGGCCCGCGTGGCGGCCACGGCGCAGTGACCGGCCAGGGCTCCGGCTTCTTCATTTCCGCTGACGGCTTTGCCGTGACCAACAATCACGTGGTCGATGGGGCCGACAAGGTCGAAGTGACGACCGACGAGGGCAAGACCTACAAGGCGAAGGTGATCGGCACCGACGCGCGTACCGATCTGGCGCTGATCAAGGTCGAGGGTGGTTCGGACTTCCCGTTCGCCAAGCTTTCCGAGGGCAAGCCGCGGATTGGCGATTGGGTGCTCGCGGTCGGAAATCCCTTCGGTCTCGGCGGCACCGTGACGGCCGGTATCGTTTCGGCCAGCGGCCGCGACATCGGCAACGGCCCGTATGACGATTTCATCCAGATCGACGCGCCCGTGAACAAGGGCAACTCTGGCGGCCCGGCCTTCAACACCGAGGGCGAAGTGATCGGCGTCAACACTGCGATCTACTCGCCGTCCGGCGGCAGCGTCGGCATCGCGTTCTCGATCCCGGCGTCGACCGTGAAGAGCGTGATCGCGCAGCTCAAGGACAAGGGCACGGTCAGCCGCGGCTGGATCGGCGTCCAGATTCAGCCGGTGACGGCCGATATCGCCGACAGCCTCGGCCTCAAAAAGGCCGAAGGCGCGCTGGTCGCGGAGCCGCAGGCCAATGGCCCGGCTGCCAAGGCCGGCATCGAATCCGGCGACGTGATCACGGCGGTCAACGGCGAGTCGGTCAAGGATGCCCGTGAGCTTGCCCGTACCATCGGCGGCCTCGCGCCCGGCAATTCGGTAAAACTCAACGTCCTGCACAAGGGCGCCGACAAGGTTGTCAACCTGACGCTTGGTCAGCTTCCGAATACGGTCGAAGCCAAGGCCGATACCGACAACGACGACAAGGGAAGCGCGACCCGCGGCACCGACGTGCCGAAGCTCGGCATGACGGTTGCGCCCGCCAATAGCGTCGCCGGCGCCGGCAAAGACGGTGTCGTCGTGACCGAAGTCGATCCGAAGAGTGCGGCGGCCGACCGTGGCTTCAAGGAAGGCGATGTGATCCTCGAAGTCGCCGGCAAGACGGTTGCCAATGCCGGCGAGGTCCGCGAGGCGATCAACGCCGCGCGCGCCGACAACAAGAATAGCGTTCTGATGCGGGTCAAGAGCGGTGGGTCGTCGCGCTTCGTCGCGGTGCCGCTGGCGAAAGGCTGACGTTTCAGAGCGTTGAGAAGATGGAGGGTGTCGCCGGCATTGTCGCCCCCGCCGACGGCTCTTTCCGGGGGGCGGGCCAAAAGCTCGCTCCCTAAAGCTCCTTCCGGTGGAATACGCCCCCCTCCGTCGGAAGGTCAAAGGGCGGTGAGGTTCCCCCAGCTTCACCGCCCGCTTTTTTTGCTTAACCTGGAGGTGTCGGGTCGCCTTGCATGATGATGCCGCCCGCGCCATGGTGACAGAAGGCTGGCTCACTTGATTGCAACCGATCCCCATATGCGCCTCTTGATCATAGAAGACGACCGCGAGTCCGCCGACTATCTGGTGAAGGCGTTTCGCGAAGTCGGCCACGTCGCCGATCTCGCCAGCGATGGCGAGGAGGGACTGACACTGGCCGAAAGTGGCGATTACGACGTGCTGGTGATCGACCGCATGCTGCCGAAACGCGACGGCCTGTCGCTGATTGGTACCTTGCGCGAAAAGGGCGATCGTACGCCGGCGCTGATCCTGTCCGCGCTCGGACAGGTCGATGACCGCATCAAGGGCTTGCGCGCCGGCGGTGACGACTATTTGCCAAAGCCCTATTCGTTTGCCGAACTGCTGGCGCGGGTCGAAGTGCTGTCGCGCCGCCATGGGGGGCCGGCCGAGGAAACCACCTATCGCGTCGGCGATCTCGAACTCGATCGCCTGTCGCACCGGGTGGCCCGCGGCAAGGACGAACTGACGCTGCAGCCGCGCGAGTTCAGGCTGCTGGAATATTTGATGAAGCACGCCGGCCAGGTGGTGACGCGAACCATGCTGCTGGAAAACGTCTGGGACTATCATTTCGATCCCCAGACCAACGTGATCGATGTGCATATTTCACGGCTGCGCTCCAAGATCGACAAGGGTTTTGAACGGCCCTTGCTGCACACGATCCGCGGGGCGGGATACATGATCCGTGACGGCATTCGGTAAACTCATACGGACCACGGCGTTTCGTTTGACGCTGGTCTATCTGTTTTTGTTCGCGCTGTTCGCCGCCTCGCTGCTGGGCTATTTTGCCTGGAACACACGCCGGCTGATCACCGAGCAGATCACCAGCACGGTGAATGCGGAAACCGGCGAGATCAGCGACATCTTCTCCCGCCGCGGCTTGCGCGGCCTCGTCTTCACGATCGAGAACCGTGCCCTGCGTCCTGGCGCCAATCTTTACCTCGTCACCACGCCGAACGGGCGGGCCATCGCCGGCAATGTCGGCTCGCTGGCGCCGGGCGTGATGGGATCGTCCGGCTGGTCCGAGACGGCCTACCGCCGGCTTGACGACCAGGACAATGCGGATCATCGCGCGCTGGTGCGCGTCACCGAATTGACCAGCGGCTTCCGGCTGTTGATCGGACGCGATCTCGACGAGCGGCGGCGGCTGTTCGGCATCGTCGCCAAGGCGGCGCAATGGTCGCTGCTGATCGTGATCGTGCTCGGCCTCGGCGGCGGCATCTTCGTGGCGCGGCGGGTGTTACGGCGCATCGATGCCATGACCGGCACCACGCAGCGCATCATGGCCGGCGATTTGAGCGGACGACTGCCGGTCGGACGCAGCGGCGACGAACTCGATCGGTTGGCGGAAAACCTCAATGCGATGCTGGAGCGGATCGAAGCCCTGATGATCGGGCTCAAGGAAGTCTCCGACAATATCGCCCACGATCTGAAGACACCGCTGACGCGGCTGCGCAATCGGGCCGAGGAGGCGCTGGCGAAATCCAGCAACGAGGCTGAATATCGCTCGGCGCTGGAGCGAACCATCGAAGAGTCGGACGGCTTGATCCGGACCTTCAACGCACTGCTGATGATCGCGCGCGCCGAGTCCGGCCAGGCGCGCGATAACATGGACGATTTCGACGCCGCCGAGGTTGCTAACGGCATTCACGAACTCTACGAACCGTTCGCGGAAGACGACGGTATGACCCTGCATGTCAAGACCGCGCCGACGCCGCTTCATGGCAACCGCGAACTGATCAGCCAGGCACTCGCAAATCTGGTCGAGAATGCGATTAAATACGGCAAGCCGGTGCCGGCGCCGCAACCGTTGGGCGCGGACGCCGTTGCGAGCGCCGATCGCAAGGAGATTTTGATCGAAGCGCGGCGTGACGGCGATCAGGTGCTGCTCAGCGTCACCGATCATGGGCCCGGCATCCCGGAAACGGAACGCGGACACGCCGTGGAACGATTCGTCCGGCTGGAGGTCAGCCGCACCTTGCCCGGATCGGGGCTTGGGCTCAGTCTGGCATCTGCGGTGGCGACGCTGCATGGCGGCGATCTCAGGCTTGGCGACGCCAATCCCGGATTGCGGGCGACGCTTGCGATCCCGATCCGGGTCAGCGACCGGGTTGCGGCGCAAACACAGGATGTGCCACAGAAGGTGGCATGAATTCATCCGTGGCTGATAACGCGGGCTCAAGCTGCCTCGCCGCGCGATTCGTGGACGGGCCGCGTCTGTCCGTTCCCCTTGAAGCAGAACAACGGTTTAATGGCTGGCTCGTCGATCTCGAGCCCGCGCAGGCCGCTGCGCTTCGCCAATACGCTGCGACATTTCCGCGCGCGGGCGCCATCCTGTTCGGCATCGCGGAAGCCTCGCCCTATTTATTCGATCTGATCCGCGCTGACGCCGCGCGGCTGATCCGGTTGCTGGACTGCGATCCGGACGCGCATTTGGCCGCGCTGATCGACAATACCTGCCGCGATGTGCTGGCGGCGGCCAGCGAAGCGGATGCGATGCGATGCCTTCGCCGCATGAAATCGGAAGCCGCACTGCTGATCGCGCTGTGCGACATTGGCGGCGTCTGGCCGGTGATGCGGGTCACGGCAGCGTTGACCGAACTCGCGATCCGTTCCGTGCAATCGGTGCTGCGTTTTTTGCTGCGACAGGAAGCGGCGCGCGCGAAGATATCGCCGCCCAGCCTCGAATACCCCGAAGAAAACAGCGGCCTGATCGTGCTGGCGATGGGAAAGATGGGCGCCGGCGAACTGAACTATTCCAGCGACATCGATCTGATCGTATTTTTCAATTCCGATGCGCCGACCCTGGCTCCCGATATCGAGCCGCAACCGTTTTTCGTGCGGGTCACGCAAGGCCTGTCGCGGATGCTGCAGCAGCGCAATGGCGACGGCTACGTGTTCCGGGTCGACCTGCGGCTACGGCCGGATCCCGCTTCAACGCAGGTCGCCATCTCGACCGAGGCGGCCCTGCATTATTACGAGCGGGAAGGGCGAACCTGGGAACGCGCGGCCATGATCAAGGCGCGGCCCTGCGCCGGGGATACCACAGCCGGCGAGGCGCTCGTCGCCGATATCGCGCCGTTCGTCTGGCGCAAGCATCTGGATTTCGCAGCACTCGCCGACGTGCACGACATGAAGCGGCAGATGCAGACCTATCGCGGCCAGAGCGACATCGCCGTCGAAGGGCACAACGTCAAGATCGGGCGCGGCGGCATCCGCGAAATCGAGTTCTTTGCGCAAACCCAGCAGTTGATCGCGGGTGGCCGGCATCCCGAGTTGCGGGTGCGGCCAACGCTGGAAGCGCTTGACGTGCTGGCATCGAGCAACTGGATCACCTTCGAGGCGCGCGAGGAGATGTCGGCGGCCTATCTGTTCTTGCGGCGGGTCGAGCATCGTCTACAGATGGCCGCCGACGAGCAGACGCACACGTTGCCCGACAGCATGGAAGCGATGGAGCGCTTCGCACGCTTTTTTGGTTATGACAGCCGCGCCGCCTTCGCCGCCGATCTGCTTGGCCATCTCAACGTCGTGCAGGGCCATTACGGCAAGCTGTTCGAGGGCGATCCGACCGGCACGGCGAAACTGCCGGCGGCCGATTACGGCGCCGGCCCGGACGATCCGCGGCTGCTCGCGCATCTGGCGGCACTTGGCTTCAAGAAACCGATCCAGGTCGCGGAGACCGCGCGGCAATGGATGGTCGGCGACTATCGTGTGTTACGGCCGGAATCGACGCGGAGCGCCTTTGTCGAATTCGTTCCCGCGCTGATCGCGGGGTTGGCTGATGCCGAAGAGCCCGACGATGCCGTGACGGCCTTCGACCGCTTCCTCGCGGCGCTACAGCGTGGCGGACGGCTGATTTCCCTGCTCAGCCAGAACCGCGATCTGGTTGCGCTGGTGGCGCTGATTCTGGGCGCGGCGCCACGTCTCGGCGATATGCTGGCGCGGCAGCCGCAGATCATGGACGGGTTGATCGATCCGCGCTTCTTTGGCGCGATGCCGGACCAGCGCGAGCTGTCGGCACGCCTCGCGGCGACCCTGGCGGACGCCCACTCCTATGAGGAGTTCCTTGATCGGCTGCGCCTGTTCGGTCAGGAAAGCCTGTTTCTGATCGGCACGCGGATCCTGTCTGGCACGGTTTCGGCCTCGCAGGCCGGCGTTGCCTTTGCCGACGTCGCCGAAGGCATCGTCAACACCGTCCATGGCCTGGTGACGGATCTGTTCGCGACCCAGCACGGCCGAATCAAGCGACAGGAAACCGCTATCCTGGCGATGGGCCGGCTGGGCAGCCGCGAGATGACCGCGACGTCGGATCTCGATCTGATCCTGCTGTATGATTTCGATCACGAAGAGCCGGATTCCGACGGCGCGCGCTCGCTGAGCGGTGCGCATTATTTTGCCCGCTTCACCCAGCGGCTGATCAGCGCGTTCACGACGCGGACGAATTACGGCGTGCTTTATGACGTCGATATGCGGTTGCGGCCGTCGGGTCGGGCCGGGCCGGTGGCCTCGCGTCTCGATTCCTTCGCGCAATATCAGGAAAAGGAGGCCTGGACCTGGGAGCATATGGCGCTGACCCGGGCTCGCGTGATCTCGTCGTCACCGGATTTCCGTCGCGAGATCGAAACAATCATCCGCGAAGCACTGACCCGACCGCGCGATACGGCAACCGTCGCGACCGACGTCGCGGACATGCGTCGCGCCGTAGCGCTGGAGAAGGGGGAGAACGATATCTGGGATCTGAAATACGCCGCGGGCGGACTGGTGGATATCGATTTCATCGCGCAATACCTCCAGCTGGTTCACGCCGCCGACAGGCCGGACATTCTCGACGTCAGCACGCTGCAGGTGCTGGACAACGCCGCGCGGCTCGGCGTGTTGCCGCAGGCTTCGGCGGAAATCCTGCGTTCCGCGGCCCGCCTCTATCATGACCTGACGCAAATCATGCGGCTCTGCGTCACCGGCAAGTTCAAGCCGGACGTTGCCGGTGACGACCTTTTGCGGGTGATGGCGCGCGCCGGTGACGCCCCGGACTTTTCATCGCTGGAGGCCCGGGTGCGCGAAACCCAGACCGAAGTGCGCCGGGTGTTTTTGGCCCTGGTCGGCAACGGCAGCTAGCCTCTAGTTTAGGCCTTCTTCAGCGCCTCGATGGCGTCGCGTACCTCGGGGTCGAGTCCGGCGCCGCCGGCGTCGAGATGCGCCAGGATAGCCGAGCGCATCCGTGGATCCCAGAATTTCCGGATATGGTCGGCTACCCCGGGCATCACTTGGCCGGGGCCCTGGCTCTTGAAGAATAAACCGATCTGGTTGGCCATGTGGATTAGCCGGTCAGGCGACATGAACGACTCCTTGGGCGGCTGTTGCGGACGCAATTCGGCCCGGATGCGTGAAGATCTCAAATCCGTCGGCGCGCGCAATGGCGGCCAGCGTGATGCCGGCCGCGTCCGCCATCCGAACCGCGAGCGCGGTCGGCGCCGAAACGGCAACCATCAGCGGAGCGCCCATCGCCGCCGCCTTCTGCACCATCTCGACCGAGACCCGGCTGGTCAGCAACACCATGCCGTCGCTTGCGGAAATCCTGTCCAGCGCCAGGGCGCCGGCCAGCTTGTCGAGCGCATTGTGACGGCCGACATCCTCGCGTAGCGCAACGATTCCGCGCGCCGGGGTCCAGAACGCGGCGGCATGCACCGCGCGGGTTTCGATGTTGATCGTCTGCAGCGATGGAATGCTCTGCATCGCCGTCGTGAGCTGTTGCGGCGAAAATGACCAGCCCTGGGCCACGATCGCGGCCGGGCGAACGGCTTCGGCAATTGAATCGATACCGCAGATGCCGCAGCCGGTCGGCCCCGCGATATGCCGCCGCCGCTCACTCAGCCGGTCTGCCTTTGCCTGCGCGAGCCACATCCGCAGTTCGATGCCGTCGTCGAGATCCACAATATCCAGCGAGTCGAGGTCATCGGGGGATTGGATGATGCCTTCGTCGAGGCTGAACCCAACCGCGAAATCCCGCAGATCCCGCGGCGAGGCCATCATCACGGCATAGGTGCCGCCATTGTAGGTCAGTGCAATCGCGGTCTCCTCCGGAATGATGCGCGGGCCCTCGACGAGGCTGCCCGGGTTGGGGCCGCCTTCGCGCCAGACCTTGCGATCAACTGTGCGGACCGGATCGCGCAACGGTTACTCCGCGGCTTCGACGACGGGCGCGATGCGGCGCGAATGGCGAGCCTGCTCGTCATAGGCCTTTTGCCATTCGGACGGGCCGTTCGACGGCGAAATCTGTACCGCCGTGACCTTGTACTCCGGACAATTGGTCGCCCAGTCGGAGTAATCGGTGGTGATGACGTTGGCCTGCGTGTCCGGATGATGGAAGGTGGTGTAGACCACGCCCGGCGCCACCCGCTCGGTGATCAGCGCGCGCAGCGTGGTTTCACCGGCGCGGCTGGCGAGCCGCACCCAGTCACCGTCGCGCACCCCGCGCTCCTCGGCATCGTGCGGATGGATCTCAAGCCGGTCTTCCTCGTGCCAGACCACGTTTTCGGTGCGGCGGGTCTGCGCGCCGACATTGTACTGGCTCAGGATGCGCCCGGTGGTCAGCAACAGCGGGAATCGCGGTCCGGTACGCTCGTCGGTCGCGATATATTCGGTGACGATGAATTTGCCCTTGCCGCGTACGAAGCCGTCCACATGCATGACCGGCGTTCCCTCGGGCGCCTTCTCGGTGCACGGCCATTGGATCGAAACGAGTTCCTCGAGCCTGGCATAGGAAACGCCGCTGAAGGTCGGGGTCAGGGCCGCGATCTCGTCCATGATTTCGGACGGATGATTGTACTTCATCTCATAGCCCATCGCCTTGCCCAGGCGAATCGTCACTTCCCAGTCCGCAAATCCGTTACGCGGCGTCATCACCTTGCGCACGCGCTGGATGCGGCGTTCCGCATTGATGAAGGTGCCGTCCTTTTCCAGGAAGGTCGATCCCGGCAGGAAGACGTGGGCGTAGTTCGCGGTCTCGTTGAGAAAAAGATCATGAACGACGAGACATTCCATCGCCGATAGCGCCGCGACGACGTGCCTGGTGTTGGGATCGGATTGCAGGATGTCCTCGCCCTGCACGTAGAGGCCCATGAAATTGCCTTCGATCGCGGCATCGAACATGTTCGAGATGCGCAGGCCTGGCTCGTTGTCGAGATGGACGTTCCAGAACGATTCGAAGGATGCACGGACGGAATCGTTTGCGACGTGCCGATAGCCTGAAAATTCGTGCGGGAACGAGCCCATGTCGCAGGAACCCTGGACGTTATTTTGTCCCCGCAGGGGGTTCACGCCGACACCTGGACGGCCGATGTTGCCGGTCGCCATCGCCAGATTGGCGATCGCCATCACCGTCGTGGAGCCCTGACTGTGTTCGGTAACGCCGAGACCGTAGAAAATCGCTCCGTTGCCGCCGGTTGCAAACAGTCGCGCCGCTTCGCGCAGTTCCCGGGGATCGATGCCGGTAACGATCGCCGTGGCTTCCGGACTATGCCGCTTGTCCGAGACGAAGGCTGCCCAGTCTTCAAACTCGCTCCAGTCGCAGCGTTCGCGAATAAAGGCTTCGTCGGCCAGACCTTCCGTGACGATCACATGGGCAAGCGCGGTAACCACTGCGACATTGGTTCCGGGACGCACCGGCAGATGATACGATGCTTCGATATGCGCGCTGCGGACCAGGTCGATCTTGCGCGGATCGATGACGATCAGCTTGGCACCTTCGCGCAATCGCTTCTTCAGGCGAGAGCCGAAAACCGGATGCGCATCGGTGGGATTGGCGCCGATGATGATGGCGACATCCATCTGTTCGACGGAGTCGAAATCCTGCGTGCCCGCCGACGCGCCGAAGGTGGTCGATAGCCCGTATCCGGTCGGCGAATGGCAAACGCGGGCACAGGTATCGACGTTGTTATTGCCGAAGCCGGCGCGGATCAGCTTCTGTACCAAAAACGTTTCTTCGTTGGTGCAACGTGACGAAGTGATGCCGCCGATGGAGGTACGGCCGTATTTGGCCTGAATCCGTTTGAACTCGGAAGCCGCGTAATTGAAGGCCTCATCCCATGACACTTCGCGCCAGGGATCGGTGATCTTCTCACGGATCATCGGGTTGAGGATGCGCTCCTTGTGGGTGGCGTAGCCCCATGCAAACCGACCCTTGACGCAGGAATGGCCGCGATTGGCCTTGCCATCCTTGTAAGGCACCATGCGGACGACTTCCTCGCCGCGCATTTCCGCCTTGAAGGCGCAGCCGACGCCGCAATAGGCGCAGGTCGTCACCACCGAATGCTCGGGCTGGCCGATTTCGATCACGGACTTCTCGGTCAGCGTCGCGGTCGGGCAGGCCTGCACGCAGGCGCCGCAGGACACGCATTCCGAGCCCAGGAAGCTCTCGCTCATGCCCGGCGAGACTCGGCTGTCGAAACCGCGACCGGAGATCGTCAGTGCGAAAGTGCCTTGCACTTCCTCGCAGGCGCGGACGCAACGCGAGCAGACGATGCATTTCGAGGGATCATAGGTGAAATAGGGGTTGGACTCGTCCTTCGGCATCCAGGCGGCGTTGGGCGCACCGCTGGATTTGGCGAACACATGATTTTCGCCTTCATGGCCGTAGCGTACGTCGCGCAAGCCGACCGCGCCGGCCATGTCTTGCAGCTCGCAGTCGCCATTGGCGGCGCAGGTCAGGCAATCCAGCGGGTGGTCGGAGATGTAGAGCTCCATCACGCCCTTGCGCAGCTTCTTCAGCCGATCGGTCTGGGTGCGAACCACGAGGCCGTTCATCGCCGGCGTGGTGCAGGCCGCTGGCGTGCCGGCGCGGCCTTCGATCTCGATCAGGCAGAGGCGGCAGGAACCGAAAGCGTCCACCATGTCGGTGGCACAGAGTTTTGGGATTTGCGTGCCGGCTTCCATCGCCGCGCGCATGATCGAGGTGCCCTCGGGTACCGTGACGCTCTGGCCGTCGATGGTCAGCGTCACCGTGGTTTCGGATTTGGAGCGGGGAGTGCCGAAATCGGTTTCTTGAATAAGCGACATCGCGATCGTCCTTTATTCCGCGGCCTGCAGGCGCGTGGGCGCCGGGCCGAAATCTTCCCGGAAATGTTTCAGCGCGCTCATGACGGGGTAGGGAGTGAAGCCGCCCAGCGCGCAGAGCGAACCGAATTTCATGGTGTTGCAGAGATCTTCGACCACGGCGATATTCTCAGCGACGCGCTCGCCGGCGCGGACCTTGTCGATGGTCTCGACGCCGCGGGTCGAACCGATCCGGCATGGCGTGCACTTGCCGCAGGATTCGACAGCGCAGAATTCCATCGCAAAGCGCGCCTGTTTCGACATATCGACGCTGTCGTCGAACACCACGATGCCGCCGTGGCCGATCAGGCCGTCGCGCGCGGCAAAGGATTCATAGTCGAACGGCGTGTCGAACAATGCGCGCGGAAAGTAGGCCCCGAGTGGACCTCCGACCTGCACGGCGCGAACCGGGCGGCCGCTGAGGGTGCCGCCGCCGACATCATCGACCAGTTCGCCAAGCGTGATGCCGAAGGCGATTTCGAACAGGCCGCCACGGGCGATGTTACCGGCGAGCTGAATTGGCATGGTGCCGCGCGAACGGCCGATGCCGAAATCGGCATAGGCCTTGGCGCCGCCGGCGAGGATGAAGGGGATTGCCGCGAATGACAGCACGTTGTTGATCACGGTGGGTTTGCCGAACAGGCCCTTATGGGCGGGCAGCGGCGGCTTGGCGCGGACGATGCCGCGGCGGCCTTCGAGGCTTTCCAGCAGCGAAGTCTCTTCGCCGCAGACGTAAGCGCCGGCGCCGACCCGAACCTCAAGATCGAAATTATGCGCCGAGCCGCAGATGCGCTCGCCAAGCAAGCCCGCGCGTTTGGCGGCAGTGATGGCCGCGTTCATCGCTTCGACGGCATGGGGATATTCCGAGCGGATATAGATGTAGCCCTTGGTGGCGCCCACCGCGACACCGGCGATGGTCATGCCTTCGATCACCACGAAGGGGTCGCCTTCCATGATCATGCGGTCGGCGAAGGTGCCGCTGTCGCCTTCGTCCGCATTGCAGACGATGTATTTTCGATCGGCGCTGGTTTGCGCCACGGTCTTCCATTTGATGCCGGTCGGGAATCCGGCGCCGCCGCGGCCGCGCAGTCCCGACGTCGTGAGGTCGGCGAGAATGCCGTCGGTGCCGAGCGTCAGCGCACGCTCGAGGCCCTTGTAGCCGTCATGGGCGCGGTAGTCCTCGACCGAGCGCGGATCGATCACGCCGCAGCGCGCGAAGGTGAGCCGGGTCTGCCGCTTCAACCAGGGAATCTCGTCGGTGACGCCAAGCCGGAGGATGTGCGGTCCGTCCGCGGCGATCACATCGAGCACGGTAGCGACGTCAGCGGTCGTTACCGGGCCGAATGCGACGCGGCCCTTTGCCGTCGTGACTTCAACCATCGGTTCGAGCCAGTACAGGCCGCGCGACCCGGTACGCACGATCTCGACGGCGATGCTGCGTTTTGCCGCGGCCTGCTCGAATGCGAGTGCGACTTCATCGGCGCCGACCGCAACCGCGCCGGCATCGCGGGATACAAAAATGCGAAGGGTCATCGCTGCGCCTCCGCCACCAGGGCATCGATGCGCGCTTCATCCAGCCGTCCGACGAGACGGCCATCGAGCATCGCCGATGGCGCGGTGGCGCACAGGCCGAGGCAATAGATCGGCTCGAGCGTCACGCGATGATCGGCGGTGGTGTTGCCGAGCGCGATGCCGAGCCTGGCTTCCGCACGCGCTGCCAGCGCGTCGCCGCCGGCGGCCTGGCAGGCTTCGGCGCGGCACAGTTTCAGCACGCGCTTGCCTGCGGGTTCATGACGGAAATCATGATAGAACGTGAACACGCCATGGACCTCGGCGCGCGACAAATTCAGCGCCTGCGCGATCATCGGGATCGCGGGCTCCGGCACGTAGCCGAAGGCTTCCTGCAGGGCGTGCAGGATCACCAGCGTCGCACCTTCAAGGCGTGCATGCTCGGCGATGATTTCAGCGCCGCGGGCGCTATCCCACGGTTCATAAACTGGCTGCATACACGTTCTCTATCAGGGACTTATTGCCGGTGTGATGTGAATTGGAATCGATCCAGAATCAATAAAGCTGTCTCATGCTGCGATACGGAAACGCGATCAATTCGGATGGCAAATCCATCGATAGTGAATTCCAATGAGCGGACGCCCCGGCGCGGCGTTTTGACGTATAGGTCTGGCGATGGCCGTGTTATTCGTTGGGCGGAATATCTTGGGAAGGGTTACTTTTTGATCGACAAACTTGAACTGCTGCTCTCCTTGGCCAAGGAGCGCCATTTCGGGCGGGCCGCGGAGGCTTGCGGGGTTACGCAGCCGACGATGTCGACCAGCCTCAAACAGCTTGAGGAAATCCTCGGCGTCATGCTGGTGCAACGCGGCTCCCGGTTCCAGGGCTTTACGCCGGAAGGGGAGCGCACGCTCGACTGGGCGCGGCGGATCGTCGGCGACGCCCGCGCGATGCGGCAGGAAATCAACGCGCTCAAAGAAGGCCTCTCCGGCGAAATCGCCATTGCCGCGATCCCGACCGCGCTCGGCATGGTCGCCTCGCTGACCACACCCTTCCGCGCCCGCCATCCCGATGTGCGGTTTCGGATTGTGTCGTGCACGTCGATCGCGGTGCTGGGGTTGCTGGAAAACCTCGAGGTCGATGCCGGGCTGACCTATCTGGAGAACGAGCCGCTCGGCAAGGTGCGTTCGATCCCGCTCTACAATGAAAGCTATCGCCTGCTGACCGCGCCGGATGGCATGTTCGGCGATCGCGACCAGGTGACGTGGAAGGAGGTCGGGCAGGTGCCGCTGTGCCTGCTGACGTCCGACATGCAAAACCGCCGCATCATCGACCGCGCGCTGAAATCCGCCGGCGCCGAAGCGCGGCCGACGCTGACGTCCAATTCAATCATCGTGCTCTACACCCATGTGAAGACCGGGCGTTGGGCCAGCGTGATGCCGGCGCGGCTGGCCCAGACCCTGGGGCTGTCGGACGCGGTGCGGACGATTCCGATCGTCGATCCCGAGGTGACCTACAGCGTCGGCCTCGTCGTCCCGCAACGCGATCCGATGACGCCGCTGATTGCGGCCCTGACGCAAATCGCGCGTGAGGTCGCGCCCACGCTGGAGCCCTAAGCCGCCACGGAAACATCGACTTTCGCTCTCGCCTTGCGGCCATCGCGCGGCAACGACACGCACACGACAGTTCCAGTGCCGAGCCGCGAGCGCAGCCGCATCGATCCGCCATGCAGATTGGTCAGCGATTTGGCAATCGCAAGCCCCAGCCCCGAGCCGTGATAGGTCTTGGTGAGCTGGCTCTCGACCTGCTCGAACGGACGGCCGAGCCGCGTCAGCGATTGCGGCGCGATCCCGATGCCGGTGTCGGCGATCATCAGATGAATGGTATCCTTGCGCATCCGGCTGCGCACCACCACCTTGCCGCCGTCAGGGGTGAACTTGACCGCGTTCGACAGCAGATTGACCATGATCTGCTTGATCGCGCGGCGATCGGCCACCATCGAAAGCGTGCCGTCGATATCGGCGTCGAGCACCAGGTTCTTGTCGTCGGCGCGGCCGGAGACCACGCGCATCGACTCTTGCAGCGTCCGCGACAGGTCGAGCGGCTCCATATCAAGCTGCATGCGGCCGGCTTCGATCTTCGACATATCGAGGATGTCGTTGATGACTTCGAGCAGATAGCGACCGCTGGTCAGGATGTCGTGGCAATATTCCGAATATTTGTCCGAGCCGAGCGTGCCGAACATGCCGCTGCCCATGATCTCGGAAAATCCGATGATGGCGTTGAGCGGCGTGCGCAGTTCGTGGCTCATATTGGCCAGGAATTTCGACTTGGTCTGGTTGGCTTCCTCGGCGCGATTCTTTTCCTCGGAGTATTTTTCCGCGAGGTCGGCGAGTTCGAGCGCCTGGCGTTCCAGCGCGGTCTGCGAGCGTTTCAGATCGATCACGGAGGCGCGCAGGCGAAGGTCGTTATCGACCAGTTTCTGCTCGTGTTCCTTGATCCGGGTGATGTCGGTGCCGACCGAAACATAGCCGCCGTCCTTGGTGCGCCGCTCGCTGATGTGCAGCCAGCTGCCATCCTCGATCTGGGCCTCGAAGGTGCGGGCGCCCGGCGCCTGGGCGGACGTCTCCTGCAGGCGGGTGCGAACCTCCGGCATCCGGCCGACTTCGATCACGGTTTCATACGACGTGCCCGGCGTCACCGCGGTATCGGGCAATTGGTGCAGGCGCTGGAAGTGCGAATTGCACAGCACCAGGCGATCTTCCGCGTCCCACAGCACGAACGCTTCCGGAATGGTCTCGATCGCGTCGCGCAGCCGCAAATCGGCCTCGACGGTTTTCTCGGCCAGACTCTTTTGTTCGGTGATGTCGACGGCAATGCCGATCAGATGCAGGCCGGCGTCGCCGGCGCCCTGACTGAGTTCGCAGCGGACCCGCAGCCAGATCCAGTGGCCACCGGTGTGCTGCATGCGAAAACTCTGGTCGATGTGGTCGATCTTGCCGGCGATCAACTGATCGGCGATTTCGAACAGATCGATATCGTCCGACTTCACCAGCGCGTTGACTTCGCCAAAAGTCAAAAGGTCGCTGCGGCTGTCGAGCCCGAGCAGCGTGAACATCGATTGCGACCAGAAAATCCTCCCGCGCGACAAATCCCAGTCCCACAATCCGCAGCGGCCGCGATTGAGCGCGGTGTCGATCCGGCCGCGGACGGCGTCGTTGATGAGGTCGCCTTCGCGGGCGCGGGTGGATTGCCAGTGAAACGCAAAGCCCAAAATCAGCACGACAAATCCTGTGGTGGCGGACAGCGTCACCGACAACGCGGCGTCCGATCCCCACAACGGATCGAGCTTTTCCTGCATGACGATGATCTGGCCGGGCAGCGATTTGATGCCGCGCGCAATCGCGAGCGCGCCATTGCCATTGGGTAGCGTAATGTCTGTCGCCTGGGAGGATGGATCGGCTTCGGGCCGCGGCAAGGCGGCGTTGATGATGCCGAGCAGGGCCGCGGTATCGCCGATCGCGCCGTCGATCGGCAGGCGGGCCAGCACATGCGCGTCGGAACTGGTCACGATCAAATGGCGGCCGGCGGCTCGGCCCCAGCCGGGAATGAGGTCGGGCAACAGCAATTGCAGGCGCTCGAACGACGCCGCGTGATTTTGTCCCCTGGACGTTGTTGCCGACGCCAGCCGGTCGATGCGCTCGGCCAGCACATCGGCGATGGCGGCGAGGTCGCGCTTCATCGCAGCGCGCTTTTGCCGGTTCTGATCCACCACCTGGACGAAGGCGCCGAGGCAGATCGTGATCAGGAAGGCGATGATCAAGGTGGGGACGGCGCGGCGAAGCGCGGGCTCCGCCGTCAGGAGTCGATGATAGGCCGGTTTCGCGATCGATTGCGCCAATCCCTTGATCGAATCGGATTGGACGCACGCGTTCGCCGCGTGTGCGCGCGCCATGCCTTAGACCCCCAGAAAATAAGCTTTTTTGAACTCGTCCGGAAGCCACCCCACGTGCTTTCGAATCACAGTGATTTGAATCCAGTTTTCTCACCCTGTCGAGAGTCAACGATTCGTTAATTCAAATAAATCTTGTCCAAAGGAGAATCGAGGCACGCAAAAGGTCACATAAGTGAGTCCGAAACGGGAACGCGGGCGCTTCGCTACCTCCGACGTCATCCCCGCGCAACGGCGAAGCCGTTGTCGCTGGAGGAGCGGCGTCTTCGCCGCGTCTCGAAGGATGGCTGCGAGTCAGTGCGTTGCGTCCATCCTTCGAGACGCTTGCTTCGCAAGCCCCTCAGGATGACGTTGGCAGTCTTTCTTCGTCGCCCCCCCTCACGCGCGCGGAGGCTCGGCGTGGCTGATGACGCGCTTCACGGTCGGGAACGCGCGGCGCAGCGCGCGCTCGATCTCGTCGACATTCTCGTGCACCTTGATCACGCTCATCGAGGGGGCGGCGCGGCAATGGAAGTTGACGATCTCGCCGGCGTCAGTGTCGCGCACCCGCACATTGTGGACGTCATGGATGGCGCCGTCGGCGGCAAAACCCGTCAGCGCCGCCGTGATGGCCTCGACCCGCGCAAGCGCGGCGTCGGTGCCGACAGGCAATTCCGGCTCCAGCGGTTCGATGTGGGTATCGACCTCGACGTCTTCGCCGAACTCGTCGCGGATCTGGCGCTCGAACTCGTGGGCGATGTCATGGGCCGATACCAGCGCCATCTCGCCGTCGACTTCGAGGTCGATGCTGACGGTGAGCTTGCCGCCGAGATCGTGCACCGTGACGTGATGGATGGCGAGACCCGCATTGCGCGCGATCACCATGATGCGTTCGCGGATGCTCTCATTGTTGCGCGCCACCGGCACCGCGTTGAAGGTGAGGTCCGCATCGCCGAGCGCGCCGGCGACCGCGGCCTGCGCCTGCCGCTTGATTTGCTCGACCCGGTCGATCGGAAAAGTGCGCGGCACCTGCACGGTGGCGTCGATGAAGTGGGTGGGGCCGACCATGCGGGCGCGCAACCGCTCGACCTCGACCACGCCGGGCAGCGCCTTCAGCGCGGCGGTGGCTTTCTCGGCGACGCCGTCGGGAGCGCGATCGAGCAGGGTTTCCACGGTGGAACGCGCCAGCCGCAAGCCCAGCGCCGAGATCACCACGGCGACGCCGACCGCGGCGGCGGCATCGCCCCAGGCATAGCCGAGCCCGGACAGCGATAGCCCTGCGATAACCGCGATCGAGCCGAGCACGTCGGAGGCAAAATGCAGCGCGTCGGCGGCCAGCGCCTGGCTTTTGGTAGCGCGCGCGGCGCGATGCAGCGCCGTGGCGCGCCAGAGATTGACGGCGATATCGATCAGCAGCACCGCGAACGGGATCACCGACAGCGTCGGCGGCGGCGTGCCTTCGCGCAGGCGGCCCCAGGCCGCGACCAGAATGCCGCCGGCCAGCACATACAGCATCGCGATCACGCCGAGTGCCGACAGGCTCTCCATCTTGCCGTGGCCGTAATGATGCTCCTCGTCCGCCGGCTTGTCGGACACCTGCACCACCATCCAGGTGATCACGGTCGCCACCAGATCGACCGACGAGTGCAGCGCCTCGGAGATCAGCGCAAGACTGCCGATCGCGATGCCGACGACGAGTTTCGCCGCCGCCATGCCGGCGCTGGCGAAAATCGAAATCGCCGCGACGCGGGATTTCTGGTTGTGAACGGGTTGGCTCATGGGCGATGCTTTAGCAGCCGAATATGGCGTGTCAAAGTGCGGATCGAATGCGCTAACGCGAGTGATTTGCAGGAGCGGGGGTATTGCGAATTGTTCCGAGTTTAAAAAGATCCGCGGTCTCTCAGCAGGTCGTCCCTGCGAACGCAGGGACCCATAACCCCGAACCTCGAAAGTGAAAAAGAGCGCTGCAACGACGGAGTTCAAAACGAGAGTCCGCGCCCTATGGGTCCCTGCGTTCGCAGGGACGACTCGTTGAAAGGTAACGGCTGGACACAGTTCCCCATTCTCACAACGCACTGCGCTTGAGTTATCGATGAACGTTCCGCCCAAAAAACCAGAAGGGCGCAGGGAAATGCCGGGTGCCCGCTGCACCCATAGCCCGTGTGCAAAAGGTAGTAAGCACACGGTAGTCGCCACAGGCTCACCGGAACACCCGGCGGGTTCAACCGGTCGTCGCAACAGCGACTTTTTTCACTTGCGCTATCAACTCGTCAAGCGCTTCTGCTGGCGTTTTCCAGCCAAGCGTCTTTCTCGGTCGACCATTGAGA
>JBDTKZ010000050.1:0-15360 GCA_039935075.1 Bradyrhizobium sp. | reverse complement strand
AGATCAACAGAGTAAGGCTTCCCCATCCATGCTGGCCTCCTTCCCAGCCAGCATGGTGAATCAGAAGTCGACTGATTTGGGAATCCCAAATCGATTCAAGCTAAAATCATCCCGCTTTAGTGAGCGTCGAGAGCTGCCGCTAACTTAAGCGACTCTGGGGCGCCATCGCGAATGGCATCGCCGATCTGCCCGTCCCACTACTGAAGGATGCATCGAAGAGTTGAAGACCACGCGCGACCAGGCCAGAGAGGCCGAGCGCACGCGTGATTGGGGATCAACCGCAGGCACTTAAGCCCGCCATCTTCAACCTGACACCAAGTTACGGAAAACAAAAAGCCCCCCGAAATCTATTCGATTTCAAGGGCTTAATGGTTTCTGGTTGCGGGGATAGGATTTGAACCTATGACCTTCAGGTTATGAGCCTGACGAGCTACCGGGCTGCTCCACCCCGCGTTAAGTCGTTGCATGCCTTCCCAAAAACCGGTGCCGAAACGAACCGACAACGCCTAAGGCGCCGATTGATCCCGTCCGGAGGCTTCCTGAGAAGGCATCCCCGAGCGAATGCCCTTGGGTGCAAGCGGTATGTACCAATGCAAGATGGCTTTGGAAAGGCCCGCCGACGATCTTTTATCGATTTTGTGACGCCGAATCCGGCATTTATCTCGCCAAACCGGCGCCTCAGGCGGCTCTTGCCAGAAACGGAACAAAAGCCCAGCCTTGCCGGCAATAAGCCTCCAAGGAAACGGCAAAGAAATCGCCATGGACCAACCCCTGCAAAGCCCGGCGCAGCGCGCTGCGGCGGACGCCTTTCACCGGATGTTCGAGCTGTCGCGAACCGAACCGGCACCGGCCTTGGCCGAGCGGCTCGACCGGCTTTCCCGGTTGCGCGCGGCCATCCAGACCAACGAATCCCGATTCGAGGCGGCAATCTCGGCCGATTTCGGCCATCGCTCGTCGATAGAAACCGCGATCGCCGAGACCTTGCTGGTGCTCGGCGAAATCAAGCACGCCGCCAAACATTTGAAAAAATGGATGGCGCCGCAGCGGGTGGCGACCGCGCTGCAATTCATGCCCGCCAGCAACCGCCTGATCCCGCAACCGCTCGGCGTGGTCGGCATCATCGCGCCGTGGAATTATCCGCTGCAGCTGACGCTGGCGCCCGCGGTCGGCGCACTCGCGGCCGGCAACCGGGTGATGATCAAGCCGAGCGAACTGGTGCCGCGATTTTCCGCACTGCTAAGGGAAGTGATCGCGGCGAAATTCGACCCCGCGGAGATTTTCGTCACCGGCATCGAGGACGATATCGCTAAATCCTTTGCATCGCTGTCGTTCGACCATCTGATCTTCACCGGCTCGACCCGGGTCGGCCGCCTGGTGGCGGAAGCCGCCGGACGAAATCTGACGCCGGTGACGCTCGAACTCGGCGGCAAATCGCCCGTCATCATCGATCGCTCCGCCGATCTCGACCAGGCCGCGGCGCGGATCGCCTATGGCAAATTGCTCAACGCGGGCCAGACCTGCATCGCGCCGGATTATGTGCTGGTGCCTGAGGCTTCGGTGCAGGCGTTCGCCGACAGACTCGACGGCCAGATGCGGCGGATGTTCGGCACCGATCCTGACAATACCGACTACACCTCGATCGTCTCCGATCGGCATTACGCCCGGCTCGAAGCCCTGGTGGCCGACGCCGCGGCCAAAGGCGCGAAAATATCGCAAGCGGCGAAGCCCGGCGATCCCGCGTGGAAGGCCAAGCGCAAATTCCCGCCCACCATCGTGGTCGGCGCCACCCCCGACATGACCATCATGCAGGAAGAAATTTTTGGGCCGCTGCTGCCGATCGTCGGCTACAGGGAGGCCGGTGAGCCGATTGCCTGGATCAATCGGCACGACCGGCCGCTGGCGCTGTATTGGTTCGGCACGGACAACGCGGCGCGCGACGAGGTGCTGGCGCGCACGGTCTCCGGCGGCGTCACCATCAACGATTGCCTGTTTCATTTCACCCAGGTCAATCAGCCGATGGGCGGCATCGGCGCATCCGGCACCGGCGCCTATCACGGCGAGTGGGGATTCCGCAGCCTGAGCAAGCTGAAGCCGGTATTCTACCGCTCGCCGTTCAACCGGCTCGCCGATCTCTATCCGCCCTACGGCGCCAAGATCGCGCGGCTGCAAAAGATGCTGCGGTTCATGTCGTAATTTTCCAACATCGTCATTCCGGGATGGTCCGAAGGACCAGACCCGGAATCTCGAGATTCCGGGTTCGATGCTTCGCATCGCCCCGGAATGACGCGGCTAAAATAAACAAAACTTTCGGGGGACATACGTGACGGATACATTCGATTTTGTCGTGGTTGGTGGCGGTTCCGGCGGCTGCGCGGTGGCGAGCCGGCTCTCGGAGGATCCGCAGACCTCGGTGGCGCTGCTGGAAGCCGGCGGCAAGGACGACAATTGGGTGGTTACGACCCCCGCCGCGCTGGCCTTGATGGTATCGGGTAAACTCAACAATTGGGCGTTCGATACCGTGCCGCAACCGGGCCTCAACGGCCGCGTCGGTTTCCAGCCGCGCGGCAAGGGCCTCGGTGGCTCCTCCGCGATCAACGCCATGGTCTATATCCGCGGCCACCGCAGCGATTACGATCAATGGGCCTCGTTCGGCAATCCCGGCTGGTCCTATTCCGACGTGCTGCCCTACTTCAAACGCTCGGAAGACAATGCCGTTTTCGGCGGCGAGTATCACGGCAAAGGCGGCCCGCTCGCGGTCAATCAATTGCGCTCGGACAATCCGATCCAGCAAACCTTCCTGCAGGCGGCGCGCGAGGCGCAGTTTCGCATTCGCGATGATTTCAACGGCGAGGAGCAGGAAGGCCTCGGTATCTACCAGGTGACGCAACAAAGCGGCGAGCGCTGGAGCGCGGCGCGCGGCTATATCCATCCCTTCATGGCGACGCGATCGAACTTGCGCGTCGAGACCGAGGCCTACGCCACCCGCATCCTGTTCGAGGGTAAGCGCGCGGTCGGCGTCGAATACAAGCAGGGCAATGAGCTCAAGCAAATCCGCGCCCGCCGCGAAGTCATCGCCTCCTCGGGCGCGTTCCAGACCCCGCAACTGCTGATGCTGTCCGGCGTCGGCGATAGTGCGGCGTTGAGCAAGCACGGCATCGAAAGCCGGCATCATTTGCCCGGCGTCGGACAAAATCTGCAGGACCACCCGGATTTCATTTTCGCCTATACATCCGACAATCCCAACTTCACCGGCATCTCGTTTGGCGGCATCGCCCGGATTTTTCGCGCGATCGGACAATACCGGCGCGAGCGGCGTGGGCCGCTGACATCGAACTTCGCCGAATGCGGCGGCTTCCTGAAAACTCGCCCCGACCTCGACGCACCCGACATCCAGTTGCATTTCGGCATGGCTATGGTCGACGACCACGGCCGCAAGCGTCATTGGGGCTCGGGCTTCTCCTGCCATGTCTGCCTGCTGCGGCCGAAGAGCCGCGGCAGCGTCGCTTTGAAGAATGCCGATCCAGCGCAGGCGCCGCTGATCGATCCGAACTTCCTCGGCGAGATCGACGATCTCGAGGCGATGGTCGCGGGCTACAAGACCACGCAGCGACTGATGGAAACACCGGCGCTGCGGGCGTTGCAGAAGAAAGACATGTTCACGTCAGGCGTCAAAACCGACGACGACATTCGCGCGCTGCTGCGCGCCCGTGTCGATACCGTCTATCACCCGGTCGGCACCTGCAAGATGGGCGTCAATGATGCGATGGCGGTGGTCGATCCCAGGCTGAAGATGCACGGCCTCGAAGGCTTGCGGGTTGTCGACGCCTCGATCATGCCGACCCTGATCGGCGGCAACACCAACGCACCGACCATCATGATCGGCGAGAAGGCCGCGGATATGATCAAGGCGGAGATAAGGGGCTGAATTTAAAATTCGTCATTCCGGGGGTGCGCTCTTGTGCAAGCCCGGAATCCATAACCACGACAGGGAGTATAGATTCCGGGCCTGCGCCAAGTGGCGCATCCCGGAATGACGGCCAGATGCGACTTGCTACGGTATCGTGGCAACTATGTCAGCAAATCTCGCCACCACCGTCACCACACTGCCGGCCATGCTGGGCGCGAGGCGCCCGTCATCAGAATGATTTCTTTACGGACGTCGAATAGACCGGACAGCAGGAACCGGATCGGCCATGAACATTTTCGACATCGCCATCACCATCGCGCTGATTGTCGCGGTCGTTACCGGCTTCAATGCCGGGTTGCTGCGCAGCGCCGTGACGATCCTGGCCTATCTGTTTGCGATGCCGCTCGCGGTTTGGCTGATGTCGTTGTTATCGCCTGCAATTGCCGTCGCGACAAGCGCGCCGCTGGCGCAGAATTCACTGCTGTTCTTCGCGATATTCCTGATCTCGGGCATGGCGCTGGGCAAGATGGCGCGTATGGCGATCGACGAAACCATCGGATCTGAAGCTGGTATCGGCGACCGCCTCGCCGGCGCACTGCTCGGCGCGGTGCGCGTCGGCCTGGTCGCGATTACGCTGGTGCTGATCTTCGATCAATTGGTTCCGGTCGACCGCCAGCCGGCCTACCTCACCGGTTCGCAGTTGCGTCCATTGCTGTCGGTGGCCGGGCAAAAGGGCTTCAAATCGCTGCCTCCGGATATCACAGCCTATATCGATCGGCTGAAGCGGGATCGGCAGATATAGCGGCTCGTCACGACGGCCGCGCGCGGCCGTGCCGGGATCTATCCGCCGTTATGCATTTTCGGGCGGCAGGCAGCCCCTACTCAGGGCCGTCCGACTTGGCTACAGTGGGCTATCGGTTTCAAAAATCATCCGACGTAACGGGAGTGAGACAGTGGATCTTGGGATCAAAGGCCGCCGCGCCATCGTATGCGCATCCAGCAAGGGTTTGGGCCGCGCCTGTGCGATTGCGCTGGCCGCCGAGGGCGTGCACGTCACGTTGACCGCGCGCGGCGCCGAGGCGCTGGCGAAGACGGCGGCGGAAATCCGTAAATTGAGCCCCGGCGTGACGGTGACCGAAGTCGCCGGCGACATCACCACGCCGGCCGGCCGCGAGGCCGCGCTCAAAGCCTGTCCGGAGCCGGATATCCTGATCAACAACGCCGGTGGCCCGCCGCCCGGCGATTTCCGCAACTGGACCCGCGACGACTGGATCAAGGCGATCGACGCCAACATGCTGACGCCGATCGAGCTGATCAAGGCGACCGTGGACGGCATGATGGCACGCAAGTTCGGCCGCATCGTCAACATCACCTCCGCCGCGGTGAAGGCGCCGATCGAAGTGCTGGGTCTGTCCAACGGCGCACGCTCCGGCCTCACCGGCTTTGTCGCCGGCATCGCGCGCAAGACCGTGATCAACAACGTCACCATCAACGGCCTGCTGCCTGGCCCGTTCGACACCGACCGCCTGCGCGGCCCGGTCGCAGTGGCTGAGGCCGAAAAACGCGGCGTGAGCGTCGAGCAGTTGATCGCCGAGCGTGGCAAAAGCAATCCCGCCGGCCGCGTTGGCGATCCCGAGGAATTCGGGCTCGCTTGCGCATTCCTGTGCGGCGCCAAGGCCGGCTTCATCACCGGCCAGAACATCCTGCTCGACGGCGGTGCCTATCCGGGCACGATGTAAATGAAGGCGGTCTGGTACGAGCGGCCGGGTGCGGCGCCCACGGTATTGACCGTGGGCGAGATGCCGACGCCGACCGCCGGTCCCGGAGAAGTCCGCGTCCGACTGGAAGCGTCCGGCGTCAATCCAGCCGACGTTGGCCGCCGCGCCGGCAACTATCGCGCAACGGAATTTCCACGCGTGATCCCCAACAGCGATGGCGCCGGAATCATCGACCAGATCGGTGACGGCGTCACCCGGTTCAGCCTCGGTCAGCGCGTCTGGCTGTTCAACGGCCAGCGCAACGGTCGCGCCTTCGGCACCGCGGCCGAATACATTACCCTCGCCGCTCATCTGGTGACGCCGCTGCCGGACGATCTGTCCTTTGCCGCCGGCGCAACGCTCGGCATTCCCTGCATGACCGCCTGGTGTAGCCTGTTCGGTGATGGGCCGATCACCGGACAAACCGTGCTGGTCACCGGCGGCGCCGGTGCGGTCGGTCACTACGCCGTGCAACTGGCGAAATGGGGCGGTGCCCGCGTCATCGCGACCGTGAGCTCGCCGGCCAAGGATATGGAAGCGCGTCTCGGCGGCGCCGATCTCGTGCTCAATTACCGGACCGAGGATGTCGCCGCGAGAATCATGGAGTTCACCGAGCGGCGTGGCGTCGATCGTGTGGTCGATGTCGATTTCGGCGGCAATATCGCGACCACACTGAAGATCATGGCGTTCAATTCGACCATCGCCGTCTATGCCACCAACGGCAATCGCACACCTGTCATTCCGATGCGCGACCTGATGGAAAAATGCATCGCCTTGCGCACGCTGGTGCTGTACGCGTTGCCGCCACCGCTTCTGGCGGCAGCCCAAGCCGACATTTCGAAATGGCTGGCCGCCGGCCCGCGCATCCACAACATCGCCGCGCAATTCGCACTGGCGGATACCGCCCAGGCGCATCTCGCGGTCGAGAAGGGCGACAAGCTCGGCACCGTCATCGTCGATTGCGCGCGCTGACGATCAGACAAAACGATCAGGCCGGTGTGATGCGCTCATCACGCCGGGTCAGCCAAACAAAGCCTTTGGGGGATGCCGGATGCACTGGAATGTGGGCAACGTCAAAATCACCAAAATCGTCGAGCTGGAAACGGTTGGCAGCACCCGATTTATCCTGCCATTGGCCAGCAATGAAGAAATCCAGAAGCTGCCCTGGCTGATTCCGCATTTCGCCACCGACGAGGGCCGGCTCAAAATGTCGATCCATTCGCTGGTGATCGAGACGCCCTCGCGCCGGATCGTGGTCGATACCGGGCTCGGCAATGACAAGGAAGGCCGCAAGGTGCCGACCTGGAACAACCGGAAAGATCCGTTCCTCGATACGCTGACCGCGGCAGGCTTCGCGCCCGACAGCATCGACACCGTGCTCTGTACCCATCTGCATGTCGACCATGTCGGCTGGAACACCAAACTGGTCGGCAGCAAATGGCTGCCGACCTTCGCCAACGCGCGCTATGTGTTCGGCAGGACCGAATATGAGCACTGGCGCGACCACAGCGACGAGGCCGATAAAGCGGCGGTATTTAACGATTCCGTGAAGCCGATCGCCGATGCCGGGAGAGCCGACCTGGTCGCCAGCGACGCCAAAATCTGCGACGAAATCACCCTGATCTCGACGCCGGGCCACAGCCCGGGCCATATGAGCCTGCACATCAAATCGGACGGCCAGGAGGGCCTGCTGACGGGGGATGTTGCCCACCATCCCTGCCAGATGGCCCATCTCGACTGGTCGTCGACCGCCGATTCCGACCCGGTTCAATCCGCGATGACGCGGCGCGAATTGTTCGGCCGTTTTGCCGACACCCCGACCGTGGTGATCGGGGGCCATTTCAACGCCGGCCACATCAAACGCGACGGAGATGCCTTTAAATTTATCGCCTGACAACCCTGCAAACGCTGCCCGGCAGTTGAATTTCGGCCCGCGCTGTTCCATGAAGCGTCGCAAGTAAGGAAAACCCTAAAGGGAGTGACTAAAATGAAGCTCGTACGTTACGGGGCACTTGGCCAGGAAAAGCCCGGCCTGATCGATAAATCCGGCCAGCTGCGCGACCTGTCCGCGCATGTGAAGGACCTCAACGGCGAAGCCTATGCGCCGGCCTCGCTGGCCAAACTCGCGGGCCTCGACACCTCGAAGCTTCCCGCCGTCGACGGCAAGCCCCGGCTCGGCGCGCCGGTCACGGGCATCTCGAAATTCGTCGCGATCGGCCTGAACTATGTCGATCACGCCAAGGAAACCGGCAATCCGATTCCGGCCGAGCCGATCTTCTTCCTGAAGGCCAACACCGCGCTGAGCGGCCCGAACGATGCGGTGGAGAAGCCGCGCGGCTCGACCAAGCTCGACTGGGAAGTCGAAATCGCCGCCATCATCGGTACCCGAGCCAAATACGTCAGCGAGGCCGATGCCCTCAATCATGTCGCCGGCTATTGCGTCTGCAACGACGTGTCCGAGCGCAATTTCCAGATCGAGCGTCTGGGCCAATGGACCAAGGGCAAGTCGCACGACACCTTCGGCCCGCTCGGCCCGTGGCTTGTCACCAAGGACGAGATCGCCGACGTGCAGAAGCTGTCATTGTGGCTCGACGTCAACGGCAAGCGGCGTCAGACCGGATCGACCTCGACCATGATCTTCTCGATGGCGAAGTGCATTTCCTACGTCTCGCAGTTCATGACGCTGTTGCCTGGCGATATCATCACCACAGGCACGCCGCCCGGCGTCGGCACTGGCATGAAGCCGCCGACCTTCCTCAACGCCGGCGACGTCGTCACGCTGGGAATCGAAGGCCTCGGCGAACAGCGCCAGGAGATCATCGCGGCGTAATCTACTCTCGTCATCCTGAGGAGCGCGCCCCGGCGCGCGTCTCGAAGGATGTGCCACACGCACCGTCATCCTTCGAGGCTCGCAAGCGCTCGCACCTCAGGATGACGGCACTCCTTCGCTGAAAGGACACTCGCCATGAAACTCACATTCTCCCCGGCCTCGCCATTTGCCCGCAAGGTGCGCATCGCGGCGATCGAGCTTGGCTTGATCGACAAAATCGAATTCGTGCCGGCAACCGTGGTGCCGGGCCAGCCCAATGACGAATATTCGCAAATCAATCCGGTGAAGAAACTGCCGGCGCTGATCCTCGACAATGGCGATGTCGTGCTGGATTCCTATGTCATCGTTGAATATCTCGACGAACTCGCCGGTGGCGGAAAAATCATCCCGGCGTCCGGTCCGACGCGCTGGAAAGTGAAGAGCGACCACTCCCTGCTGCAGGGCATGCTGGATTCGATGCTGCTGTGCCGCTACGAGCGAATGGTGCGGCCGCAGGGATTGCAGTGGCAGGCATGGTCCGACGACCACTGGAATCGGGCCTGGAAGGGCATGGCGCGCTTCGAGAACCATCCGGACATGCTGGCGCGGCCGTTCGACATTGCGCAGATCGCGCTGGTCTGCGTGCTCGGCTATGCCGATTTCCGCTTTGCCGATTGCGGCTGGCGCAAGGCCTATCCGAAACTCGACGCCTTCCACCAGAAAATGCTGGAGCGGCCGTCGGTCAAAATCTCGGTACCGCCAACCGCCTGATGACAGGAAGATGCTATGGATCTGAAATTCAACGCCGGCGACCTCACGATCCAGCGCATCATCGAGCAGGAAACCACCTTCCTGCCGGCGCTCGATATGCTGCCCGGCCTGACGCCGGAATTGCTGGCCGAGAACCGGTCATGGATGCAAAAGGCTGGCGCGCTCGACGCCCAGGATGTGTTTATCCTGTGTTTCCAGTCCTACATCGTAAAGACACCGCATCACACCATTCTGGTCGACAGCTGCATCGGCAATGACAAGCCGCGGCCGGCGCGCCCGAAATGGAACATGAAAACCGACGACACCTATTTGCGCGCTCTGGGGGCCGCCGGCGTGTCGGTCGGCGACATCGATTTCGTGATGTGCACGCATCTGCACGTCGATCACGTCGGATGGAATACACGGCTGGAAAACGGCCGCTGGGTGCCGACATTTCCGAACGCCCGCTATGTGTTCGGCAAGGGCGAATTCGACTACTGGACCGAACAGAACGCCAAGGCGGAGGTGTCGCCCTTTGCCGATAGCGTGCTGCCGATCGTCGACGCCAACATGGCCGAGATCGTGCGCAATGATTACGCGATCGGCGATCACGTCCGCATCCTGCCGACGCCCGGGCACACGCCGGGTCACGTCGCCTTTACCTTCGGCCGCGGCAAGGATGACGTGGTGATGAGCGGCGATTTGATGCATTCGCCGCTGCAGACGCATTACCCGGAATTGTCCGCCAAATTCGATATCGATCTGCCGCAAGCGGCCGCGACGCGCCGCAGCTTCCTGGAGCGCTATTGCGATACCGATACGCTGTGCTGCACCGCGCATTTCCCCTCGCCCTCGACCGGGAAAATTCGTCGCAAGGGCAGCGGATTTTCGTGCGACCCGATCTCGGCAGGCTAGCCGCAGCTCAATCGAACAGGCTCGGCGTGTAATTAACCACCGCGCCTTCGATTTCCAGCATCTTGAGTTTTGTCACGACGCCGCCATTGGCGGAAAAGCCGCCGGGCTTGTCGCCGGCGGCGAGCACGCGATGACAGGGCACCACGATCGGACAGGGATTGTGCCCGAGCGCCTGACCGACGTCGCGCGACAGTTCAACGCCACCTAATCGTTTGGCGATATCGCCATAGGTCAGCGTTTTGCCCGGCGGAATGGCGCGGGCGATATCGTAGACGCCGCGGTTGAATTCCGGCACGCCGTCGAGATCGAGCACCACGTCCCTGAGGTCGTTCGGCCGGCCTGCCAGCAGTTCGACGATGCCCGCGATCGCCGCTTGCACCTCGGCAGTAGGCGACGATTCCGCGATGTCGCCATAGCGCTGACGGATACGGCCGCGGGTCTTTTCCTCGCTGCCCATGGGCAGCTGCACCGCGTTGATGCCGCGGTCGCTCCACGCGATGCCGCAGCGGCCGATCGCGGTGTCGAAAATCGCAAAATGCTGGCCCGTCATGACGCGTTCCAAAGTATGATTGAGTTGGTCGTCCATACCCGGAATCTAGGTACGAAAGCGGTTGCGGTCCACCCGGATTCCGGGGCAATTTGGCGGCAACAATAAATTCACCCCTCCATTTCGGTCGTCGTTCCGCGCATGCAAACGCTCCCCGTCAACGGTTACGACATGGCCTATCTCGATGTCGGCGACGGGCCGCCTCTGGTTTGCGTGCACGGCTCGCTGTGCGATTTCCGGATCTGGTTTTGCGTCATCGGACCGTTGTCTAGGAGACGTCGGGTCATCCCGGTTTCCCTGCGGCATTTCTTCCCGGAACGGTGGGACGGCCGCAGCGACACCTATTCGATCGCGCAGCACGTCGCGGACGTGATTGCCTTCATCGAGCGACTGAACATTGGTCCCGTCGATCTGATGGGGCATTCCCGCGGCGGACACATCTCGTTTCGGGTCGCCCAGCAGCGGCCTGATTTGATACGCAGACTGATCCTGGCCGAGCCGGGCGGCGAACTCGATGCCACGCTCGATCCCGATTATGAGCCCGGCCCCTCTCCGCTCGCGGCGCGGATCGCGACCGCCGCCGGAAAGATCGAGGCCGGCGACGTCGAGGGCGGGCTGGCATTCTTCTTTGACGCGATCGAAGGCCCCGGCGCCTGGACCCGGCTGCCGGCGACGCCGAAACAGCAATTGCGGGATAACGCCTTTACGCTGATCGGGCAGGCCCGCGACGGGCGACCTCCGTTCGCGAAGACGGACGCGGAAGCGATCAAAATGCCGACTTTGTTCATCGGCGGCGCCAGAACCAAAGGCATGCTGCCGCGCGTGCTGCAGGCGCTCGCGGCCCATGTTCCTAACGCCAGGACCGTGATGATCCCCAACACCACCCATCCGATGTTCGAACAGGCGCCTCAGCGGTTTTGCGAGATCGTGCTGGAGTTCCTGGCTGAAGCGTAGACTGCACGCGCTGGGCACGGCGCGCGCGTTCATGAAATGATTTTCCCTTCTTCCCCGGACCCAACGAAAGCTCCAATGCAAACCCTCCCCGTCAACGGATTCGACATGGCCTATCTCGAAATCGGGACGGGCCGACCATTGGTCTGCGTGCACGGCACGCTGGGCGACTTCCGCACCTGGTCGGCCGTGTTGGCACCGCTATCGAAGAACCATCGCGTCATCTCGGTCAGCCTGCGGCACTTTTTTCCGGAGCATTGGGACGGCGTCGGCGACGATTATCTGATGGTGCAGCACGTCGCCGACATGATCGGCTTCCTCGAGAAGCTGGGCGACGGGCCGGTGGATCTGATGGGGCATTCCCGCGGCGGGCATATCGCGTTCCGCACGGCACAGCTTCGCCCCGACCTGCTGCACCGGCTGGTGCTGGCTGAACCCGGCGGCGAACTTGATGCCACGCTCGATCCGGCCGCGGCTCCCGACGGCGCCTCGCAGCGCGCGGCGCGGTTCGCAGCTGCCGCAGCGAAAGTATCGGAGGGTGACATCGAAGGCGCGCTAAAGCTGTTCTTCGATACGATCGAGGGCGACGGCGCGTGGGGCCGCCTCCCCGCCGCGCCCAAGCAGCAACTGCGCGACAATGTCTTCACCTTGATCGGGCAGGCCGGCGAGAACCGGAAGGCCTATGCGAAGGCCGAAGCGCAATCGATCGAAACCCCGACCTTGTTCATCGGCGGCGCCGCGACCAAAGGGAGCCTGCCTGCGATATTGCGCGCGCTGGCCGCAGAGGTGCCCGGCGCCAGGACTGCGATGATTGAAGGCTGCGGCCACTGGATGTTCGAACAGGCGCCAGAGGAATTCAGCACGATCGTGACGGAATTCCTGAAGGGTTGAGAGCTGCGCCCACCTTGATGCCCGGCGATAGTCCGCACGCGGACTATCCTCCTCTGCGCTCATCCGTCTGAAACCCCGCCCCAGGCCCCCCTGGAGCGAGCGGACCGGCCTGCTTGACCATTTATAGGGAGTTCGATAGATTGGAATTCGGAATTCCGTATTCTAACCGGACCAGCGCCATGATTCCCCTGGATCCTCTTCCCAACCTGATTGACCAGGTCTACGAGCGGATTTTGGCTGGAATCACCGACCGCACCCTGCCCCCGGGGCATCGTATTCGCCAGAACGAGCTTGCAGAGCAGCTCGGCGTGTCGCGCCAGCCGGTTTCCCACGCGCTGCATTTGCTGCACCGGCAGGGGCTGGTCGCCGAGAGCGGCCGCAAGGGTTTTGAGGTGACGCGGCTGGATCCGCAACGCATCCGGCAGCTGTATGAGGTGCGTGGCGCCATCGATGCGCTGGCAGCACAGCTCGCCGCGCAACGCGCCAGGACGGACGCGCCGGGACGCGCCCAGCTCGAAGCGGCGCTGCGGGCGGGACGCGCAATCGACAAGCAGACGCCGCTCGCCGAGCTGATCGCGCTCGACGTCGACTTCCATCGCGCGATCTATCGTCTCGCGGATAACCCGGCGATCGAGGAGATGATCGGGCCGCAATGGCCGCATATGCGGCGCTCGATGGCGACCGTGCTGGTCGAACTCGACTATCGCACCAGCGCCTGGGCCGAGCACGAGACCATCGCCGCAACCATTTTTGCCGGCGACGCCAAGGCCGCCGAAGGCGCGGCGCTGGCGCATGCGATCGCCGCGGGACGAATGACGGAAGACAGGCTGAAACGCGTGGACGAAGCGGCTTAACGAGGTCGTCATTCCAACGCGAGGCGCAGCCTCGAGCCCGGAATGACAACGAAAATCAGGGAGGTACGACCATGAGATTGACCCCGAAACAGATCGAGGACTTTCACCGCGAAGGTTGGCTGTTTCTGCCGGAGCTGTTCAGCCGGGAGGAAGTGGATCTGCTGGCACGCGAGGCCGAGGGCATCTACGACACCAAACGCCCCGAGGTGTGGCGCGAAAAGAGCGGCGCGCCGCGCACCGCCTTTGCCGCGCATCTCTACAACGAGGCGTTCGGCCTGCTCGGCGCGCATCCACGCATGATCGATCCGGTGGAGCAGGTCTTCGGTGAGAAGGTCTACATGCATCAGTACAAGATCAACGCCAAATCGGCCTTCACCGGCGACGTCTGGCAATGGCACCAGGATTACGGCACCTGGAAGCGCGACGACGGCATGCCGGAGCCGCGCGCGATGAACATCGCGATCTTCCTCGACGAGGTGATGCCGATCAACGGCCCCTTGATGCTGGTGCCGAAGAGCCAGCATGCCGGCGACCTCAAGGCCGCGCACGACCTCGAGACCACCTCCTATCCGCTATGGACGCTGGATGAGGAGACCGTGACGCGGCTGGTGAAGGAAGGCGGCATCGTCGCGCCGACCGGCAAGGCCGGCGGCATGCTGATGTTCCACGGCAATCTGGTGCACGGCTCGGCCGGCAACATCACGCCCTATCCGCGCAAGATCGTCTATCTGACGCTGAATGCGGTTTCGAACTACATCCGCACGCCGACGCGCGCGGAATACATCGCCCATCGCGACTTCACGCCGATTCAAACGGTAGAAGACGACTCGCTTGTCAGGCTTGCCCGTGCCCATCGACAGGCCGCGGAGTAGCGGCAGGCAAGGCGCCCCGCCATTCGCCCCGACGCCGAAATGAGGCAATGAAAAACGCCGCTTCTGCACAAGGCAAAGCGGCGTTTTTCGTGAGTACGGAAAGCTCCCCGAAAGTCGGGCTTACTGCTGACCGATCGCCATCGAAGCGGCGAGTTTGTCGTAATATTTGACCACCAGGTCGATATTGCCCTTGTTCTGGATCGCCGGCGCGGGGTTCTTCAGGGCATCGTTGAGATCCGCCAGCGCTTCCTTCTTGTCCTTGGGCGACATTTTCTTGTCGGCTTGGATCTGGGCGATCTGCGCCTTGAGGACGGTTTCGTTGCCGACATATTTCTTCGACGTCGAATCGATCCCCGACATCACCATTCCAATGTTGTCGGTGACGTTGCTGTAATCGTCGAAGCTGGCAAAGCCGTGCTTCTTGGCGACAGCATCGAGCTGCGCCGTTGCCTTGGCGTCCGGCGCGGCGTTCTCGGGCAGCTTCGCCGTGATCGCGTCCATCTCGGTGCTCGACGCCAGCACGCCGTCGATCTGCTTATCGGTCAGCGCCATCTGCTTCACGGGCGGCGGGGCCTGCTGTGCGGCCGGGGCCGGCGCCATCTGTTGCTTGGCCTGCGCCAGAACGTCGGTGCTTGAAATCAGCGACATCGAGGCCGCGAGGCAGGCAATGCTCAACGCGGCAGCGGCGGAACGAATGAACTCGCGCATCGGAGTCTCCTCGGTTGGGGGCAATCTGGATTTAGGGCAGGACTGCGTACGAATTTTGAAATGAACAGGCCATGAACTCAAGGCCAGCGAACCTGGGCAAACAACTCAGAACAAAAACCAGACCGGCGATCTATCGCCATGCTGGCCGGTAATCATGGCCGAAAATCGCGCGATAGCCAAAAGCGAAACACAAAAAACGGGCACAAAAAAAACGCCGCGTCCCCGGAGGGAAGCGGCGTCTTTTTTGATCATGACACGTAAAGAGGAATTTCTTTGTCCTTGGCAGGCCTGGCAGCGACCTACTCTCCCAGGGCTTAAGCCATAGTACCATTGGCGCTGAGGAGTTTAACGGCCGAGTTCGGGATGGGATCGGGTTCAAGCTCCTCGCTAGAACCACCA
>JBDTKZ010000049.1:0-7555 GCA_039935075.1 Bradyrhizobium sp. | reverse complement strand
CCCGCAGCCCGTGTGCAGAAGGTAGTAAGCACACGGTAGTCACTACAGGTTCACCGAAAACACCCGGCGTCTCCTGCGCAATGGTTTTACGGTTTCCTTCGTGCTCTCCCCGGTGACCGGCTTGTTGTCACCGTCGCCGCGCGGATACTTCCGCGCCACTTGACGCCAGCATCGGGGCGTCAGGACCACACGACTTCGCCGTCCGCGTCACGCGCTGTTCGTCAAAAGCGCATCCGCGTCCACCGCATCCCATCCCAACGTTCGTGACGATGGCCAACGTCCCCTCGTGAGGGATGAGACGGCACGAAATAAGCCGGTGATTTGGGTCAGAAGAAAACCAAAATATTTTTTCAAACGGGGCTAGACAGCAATTTGCTGATTTGCCCGTCGGGTGCGCCGCCAGCCTGAATTCCGCCTGGGCTCAGTACCGCGCCACCACCGGGCCGCCGAAGCGGTAGTTGATGCGCGCGGTAACCATATCGATGTCCTGACCGATGCGCTCATTGTGGTTCAAGGCCGCGATGAAGGCCGGATCGTAGACCACGCCGACGTCCCGGTTGCCCATGAACAGATGATCGTACTCGAGCGCGACCGACCAATTTCCGGTCAACGCGTATTCGCCGCCAACGCCGACGACGCCACCCCAGCGGGTTTCACTGCCGCGGTCCGAAACAAAGCCGGTCGGCAACGGACTTAGCGGTGCCGTCAGGAAACTGTCGTATTTGTCATGGGTGACGGCGGCGCCGCCCTTCACGTAAAGCAGGAAATTATTCCAGGCGTAGCCGACCTGTCCGGTGAACAGGCCGATCGCATCGACCCGTGTGCGGTTGGCGAAGCCCGCGAATAGCGGATTTTGGGACGGGTTCGAGCCGGTCAAATCAGCCCAGTTGCCCTGCGCTTCCAAGCCGAACACCCAGGCTGCGCGCTGCCAGCGATAGCCGACCTGACCACCGGCTGTGGCCCCGCTGGCGGTATGGCATCCTTCGGGACCACCGAAGGCAACGGGAACGCCGATAAGCGGAACGCTGAAGGGGTCCGCGGTCCAGCACTCACGGCTCCAGGCGCCACCGCCGTTGCCGCCGACATAGAAGCCGCTCCAGTCATAGGCGGCAACCGCCATCGGGGGCGCCTTGGTGTAGGGACGCGCCGCAAGGTCGGCCGCGGAAGCACCGACCGCGCTGGCGGCCAGAATGGAAATGGCGAGAACGAGTCGGCTCATGAAAATGCCCTTGGCACCTGATAGCGTGGCACCTGATAGCGCTGAAATGTGACGCAACCTACCGGATTCCGCCGGCCGGGAGAGTGCCCCGAGAGCAACACTTGCAACCATTCCGGGCAGCCCCTCGCGCCATCCGGATGCGTCCGAGGACCGCTCCAGTATGCGTATCTTTCAAATGCCAGGGTCGGTCGGCTACAATGCACCCATGACAGCCACACCTCGATGGCCGCTTGCCGGGAGCGCTCGTGCCATGACCTGGATCGCAACATCACTGCTCGCGTCCGTCGCGTTATCGGCGACGGCCCTCGTGCCCGCGCACGCCGAGATCGATGTGGCGAAACTCAAGCCCGCGATCGAGGCATCGGTCGAAAGCGACTACCCAAAGCTCGACGCGCTCTACAAGGATATCCACGCCCATCCGGAGATCGCCTTCCAGGAGGTGAAGACCGCGGCAAAACTCGCGGCCGAAATGCGCGCGCTCGGCTTCGAGGTCACCGAGAAGGTCGGCAAGACCGGGCTGGTCGCGATTTACAAAAATGGCGACGGCCCCACCATCATGGTACGCACCGAGCTCGATGCGCTGCCGATGGAAGAGAAGACCGGCCTCTCCTATGCCAGTCACGACAAGACCATCTGGAACGGGCGTGAGACTCCGGTCGCCCACAGCTGCGGCCACGACATTCACATGGCGAGCTGGGTCGGAACCGCGAAGACACTGGTCGGCCTGAAAGACCAGTGGCACGGCACGCTGATGTTCATCGCCCAACCTGCGGAGGAAGCCGTCGAGGGCGCCAAGGCGATGCTGGCGGATGGCCTGTTCACGCGATTCGGCAAACCCGACGTCGCCTTGGCCCTGCACGACGGTCCAGGCGCCTACGGCACCATCGCCTATCGTGCCGGCATCGGCTCATCCTATTCCGACCTGCTCGAAATCAAGTTTCCCGGCCGCGGTGGCCACGGCGCTGAACCGCATCGAACCATCGATCCGGTGATGATCGCCGCACGCTTCGTCGTCGATGTGCAAAGCGTGATCAGCCGAGAAAAAGACCCGAACGAATTCGGCGTGCTCAGCATTGGCGCGATTCACGGCGGCACCGCCGCAAATATCATTCCCGACTCCGTGTTCGTGGCCGGAACCATCCGTTCCTACAAGCCGGAGGTTCGCGCCAGAATGTTTGGCGGAATCGAACGAACGGCCAAGGCCGTCGCCGCGATGTCGGATGCGCCCGCACCCGACTTCAAAATCACCGAGGGCACCAAGCCCGTCATGAACGATTCCGCCGTGGTGGCGGCGGCCGCCGAGGTGTTGAAGGCGGCCTTCGGCGACAAATTCCGGGCAACGCCGCCGATCAGTGCCAGCGAAGATTTTTCCGAATTCGCCAATGCCGGCGTGCCGTCGATGATGTTCAACATCGGCGTCTATGAACCGGAACGCGTGATCGCGGCGCGCAATGGCGACGGCCCGCCCTTGCCGCCCAATCATTCGCCGCTGTTCGCGCCGGTGCCGAAGCCGACCATCGAAACCGGCGTGACGGCGATGACATTGGTTGTGCTCAGCGCGTTTGATGAGCGTGCGCGGGGAAAGTGAGAACCGCTCGCGCGGCCAACGCCGTTTCCCGGACCATCGTTTATTTCAACAGGCACTGAAATATCATTTGACACCGAATATTATTTCGATAATCGTTGAAATATGGAAAAGACAGATGTTGTCGCGGCTCTGGCCGCGCTCGCTCAGGATAGCCGTCTCGATATATTCCGGCTGCTGGTCCAGGCAGGTCCCGACGGGATGCCCGCCGGCGCCGTCGCCGAGGCGCTCGACCTCGCGCCCAATACGCTGACGTTTCATTTTGACCGGCTGCGAATGGCCGGGCTGGTCACGGTGCGGCGCGATGGCCGCTCGATGATCTATGCCGCCCGGTTTGAGAAGATGAATGCGCTTGTCGGCTTTCTGACCGAAAACTGCTGCGGCGGTGTTCCCTGCACCCCCGTTGCCGAATGCAAACCCGCGCGTAAGCGCAGCAAGATACCCGCCTGAAAGGACATCCCATGAAGCGGCTTCACGTTCACGTCTCCGTCGACGATATTCCGCATTCGATCGGGTTTTACTCGGCGCTGTTCGCGGCGCAGCCCGCGGTGGTGAAGCCGGATTATGCCAAGTGGATGCTGGACGATCCCCGGGTCAATTTTGCCATTTCGACCCGCGGCCGCCAGCCAGGCCTCGATCATCTCGGCATTCAGGTGGAAAACACCGACGAGTTGCACGAGGTCTACGCCCGGCTGCGCCAGGCCGGCGGCGAGGTCATCGAGCAGGGCGAGACCGCATGCTGCTACGCCCAGTCGGAGAAATCATGGATCGACGATCCCGCCGGGATCGCCTGGGAGACTTTTCATACCACCGGCGAAAGCACGACCTATGGCGATGGCAGCGGCGAGAACGCCGCCCGGATCGCGCATGAGAAGCAAGGCGCCTGCTGCGTGCCGCAGCAGGCCGCAAAGCCTGCGTCGAAGTGTTGCTAAGAGTAAAAGCGGAACCATCACGATGGACGTCATCATCTACCACAATCCCGATTGCGGCACGTCGCGGAACACCCTCGGCTTGATCCGCAACGCCGGAATCGAGCCTCACGTCGTCGAGTACCTCAAGACGCCGCCCTCGCGGGCGTTGCTCGCGCAACTGATTGCACGCATGGGCACCACCGCGCGTGCCCTATTGCGGGAGAAAGGCACGCCGTTTGACGAATTGGGGTTGTCGGATCCGGATCTGACCGATGATGCGCTGCTCGACGCCATGATGGCGCATCCGATCCTGATCAACCGGCCCATCGTCGTCACGACAAACAGCGTGCGGCTGTGCCGGCCGTCCGAGCAGGTGCTGGAGTTGTTGCCGGTCCAGCACCGTGACTTCGTCAAGGACGATGGCGAACGCGTTATCGACTCACGACAGCCGACGACGGCGTGATGATCTCGCTGGGGCGCCGGGTCTTCGCCGAATGGCTCGGCACGGCGTTCCTGCTGATGGCCGTGGTCGGCTCCGGGATCATGGCGCAGAAGCTGGCGGGTGGGAATGTCGCGCTGGCGCTACTGTGCAATACGATCCCGACCGGCGCCATCCTCGTGGTCCTGATCCTGATCTTTGCACCGCTGTCCGGCGCGCATTTCAATCCCGCCGTGACATTGGCATTTGCGGTTCGCCGCGAGCTGCCGTGGAAGACCGCGGGCCTATACATCGCCGCGCAGATCGCCGGAGCCGTGGCCGGCGTCTGGACGGCGCACCTGATGTTCGAACTTCCGTTGTGGCAGATGTCACTGACCCCGCGGGCGGGTGCCGGACAATGGCTCGCCGAGACCGTCGCCACCTTCGGCCTGCTGCTGACCATCTTCGGCTGCATCGCCCGAACGCCGAGTGCGATCCCCTACGCGGTCGGGCTCTACATCACATCGGCCTATTGGTTCACCGCCTCGACCTCCTTCGCCAATCCGGCCGTGACGATCGCGCGTTCCCTGTCCGATACGTTTGCCGGCATTGCACCCGCCGGAATTGCCGCCTTCATCGCCGCGCAATTACTCGGGGCCGCAATCGCCGTGATGTTGTCAGGCTGGTTGTGGAAGCAGCCGGCGTAGCTCAAGATGGCAAGCGCCATCGGACGGCACACAAAAACCGACAAGGGAGACCCATGATGAACCATCCCCGACTGAGGCTGATCGCCTGGCTCGCAGCGCCTGCGCTGATGCTGGCGGCTCCGGCTCACGCTGCCGACGCGCAAGGAACGGTGACGCCGGCTTTCAAGGAGGCGATCGCCAACATTCCCGGCAAGAGCATCGTCGCGGTGACGGTCGATTATCCGCCGGGCGGCAAATCCGGCGCGCACCATCATGCCAAATCGGCGTTCATCACCGGCTATGTCCTGTCCGGCGCGATCAGGAGCCAGGTCGATGATGGTCCGGTGACAACCTACAAAGCGGGCGAGCATTTCACGGAAACACCGGGCGCCCATCACCGCGTCAGCGAAAACGCCAGCGACACCGAGCCGGCCAAACTGCTTGCGATTTTCGTCGTCGACAGCAACGACGCCCCGTTGACCATGCCGGACAAATAACCGGCGGCGAGAATAAATGCCCGCCACGCTTTGACATCGGCGGCAGCGCTGCTAGCGTTGGGCACCGGAAATGAAGGGGCTGCAAGCGCGCTGCCCCCATCGAGCTCAAGCGCACGACAGTTGCGCGGCTCGTCCGGCAAACCGGGATGGGAGGAAACCAACAGATGTTTTCGCACGTGATGGTCGGAACCAACGACCTCGAAAAAGCCAAGAATTTCTATGACGCGTTGCTCGGCACGCTTGGAGTCCGGCCCGCGAGGGTCGACGGTCATCGTATTTTCTACATGACCAAAACCGGCGTGTTTTCGGTGTCGAAGCCGATCGACGGGCAGGCTGCGACCGTAGCCAATGGCGGCACCATCGGCTTTGCCTGCGCCTCGCCCGAAGAGGCCGATGCCTGGCACGCGGCCGGTGTCGCTCATGGCGGGACGCCCTGCGAAAATCCGCCGGGCATTCGCGAAGGCTCCGCCGGCAAACTCTATCTCGCTTACTTGCGTGATCTCGACGGCAACAAGATCTGCGCCATGCACCGGATGGTGTGAGCGGATAAGGATGGGCGATACGCACCAGAAACTGTCATCCCCGGCTTGACCGGGGATCCAGTACCCCGCGAGATATCGTTTCCATCACTGATGTCTCGGAATACTGGATCGCCCGCGTTCGCGGGCGATGACGGCCGGATGGGTAAAGCGGGCTGACGCTCGCCGGATTATTCCGTGGCGTGGGCAAAGACGCGCCGGCGGGGACGGCTGATCGCCGCTTGTCAGGCCCGCGCCACCGTCTACATTGGCGCCAACGAGCCGAGCGCGCGCCCGAACAACAACAATTTGCGCCCATGGGAGACTCCGATGAAACACGCCTATATCCCCCGCACCACGACCTACAACCTCAATCCCGGCGAGGAACTCAACGATCTCCGGATGTCGGACGAGGTCCGGCCGCTGTATGAGCACGTCAAGAAATTCATCCGCGAAACCGTCGATCCGATGTCGGTTGAATTTTACCGGCTCGGCGAGAGCAAAAAGGACCGCTGGAGCTTTACCGAGGGCCAGCTCGAAGTGCTCGGCAAGGCCAAGGCAAAAGCCAAGGAAGTCGGCCTGTGGAATTTCTTCCTGCCCGATGACGAGACCGGCCAGGGCCTGAAGAATCTCGATTACGCCTATATCGCGGTCGAGCTTGCGAAAAATCCGCTGGCTTCGGAAACCATGAACTGCTCGGCGCCGGACACCGGCAACATGGAAGTGCTGGAGCGCGTCGGCACCAAGGAACAAAAGGAGAAATGGCTGAAGCCGCTATTGGCCGGCGAAATCCGTTCCGCCTATGCGATGACCGAACCCAACGTCGCCTCATCGGACGCCAAGAACATCTCGACCTCAGCCAAACTTGAAGGCAACGAATGGGTGATCAACGGCGAGAAATATTACATCTCCGGGCTCGGCGATCCCCGCTGCAAGATCATGATCGTGATGGTGAAGACCAGTCCCGATGCGGCGCCCAGCAAGCAGCAGTCGCAGATTTTGGTGCCCAAGGACACGCCAGGCGTCGAGATCATCGGGCCGATGCATGTGTTCGGGCACGACCATGCGCCGCGCGGCCACATGCATCTGCGCTTCAATAATGTTCGGGTGCCGAAGGAGAACATGCTGCTCGGCGAAGGCCGCGGCTTTGAAATCTCGCAGGTACGGCTCGGGCCGGGTCGCATCCACCACTGCATGCGCACCATCGGCAAGGCGGAAAAGGCACTCGACCTGATGGTGTCGCGCGGCCTGACACGTGAAGCATTCGGCAAGAAGATCGCGCATCTCGGCGGCAATCTGCAGATCATCGCGCAGGCGCGCTGCGAGATCGAGGCGATGCGGCTGATGGTGCTGAAGGCGGCGAAGGCGATGGACGTGCTTGGCAACAAGGACGCCCGGATCTGGGTCAGCATGGTCAAGGCGATGGTGCCCGAGCGCACCTGCAAGATCATCGACCAGGCGATCCAGATGCACGGCGCCACCGGCATCTCGCAATGGACCCCGCTGGCCGAAATGTACCAGGACGTGCGGCATCTTCGCTTCGCCGACGGTCCCGATGAAGTGCACTGGATGGTGGTCGGCCGGCATGAATTGAGCATGCCGTAAGCTTACGATCAACGTTCGACGCCTTGCTTCTGCCTCGCCCCGCTTGCGGGGAGAGGGTCGGGGTGAGGGGGCCTTTCCGCGAGTACCGTGAGCGCGACCTTGCGGAGACGCCCCCT
>JBDTKZ010000048.1:0-20938 GCA_039935075.1 Bradyrhizobium sp. | reverse complement strand
TTTCAGACCTGTCGATCCCGGCGTCCCCCGGCGCCGCGGGCGATGCCTATAGTAGCTTCCCTGGCGGCGCCGGCGGCGCCCCGGGACAACCCGGACAGCGAGGCCACTACGGCGCCGGCGGCGGTGGTGGCGGTGGCGGCTTCGCATTTGCCGACGTCGGCGGCACCGGCACGATCAACGGCAGCATTGCCTGCTATTGCCCGGGCACGCTGATCGAGACCCAACGCGGCGAGAAGCCGGTCGAGAAACTCGAGATCGGCGACGAGGTCATGACGGCGTCGGGCGTGCTGCGTCCGATCAAGTGGATCGGGCGAAGGAGCTATGGCGGCCGCTTCGTGATGGGGCGGAAGGATATCCTGCCGATCTGCATCAAGGCCGGCGCGCTCGGCGAAGACCTGCCGCGGCGCGACCTCTGGATTTCGCCGCATCATGCGATGTATCTCGAAGGCGCGCTGATCGAGGCCAAAGATCTCGTCAACGGCGCGTCCATCGTGCAGTTCAAGCGGGCCGACAAGGTCGAGTACTTTCACATCGAACTCGACAGTCACGACGTGATCATCGCCGAGGGTTCGCCGTCGGAAAGCTTTATCGACGACGACAGCCGCGGCATGTTCCACAACGCCCACGAGTATGGCGCGCTCTATCCGGATGCGGCGCAGCGCGCGACGCTTTATTATGCGCCGCGTCTCGACAGCGGCTATGAGGTCGAGGCGGCGCGCCGGCACATCGACGCCCGTGCCGGACTACGAGACGCGGCCGAGACCCAACCGCAAACGCTGCGGGGTCACGTCGACGTGGTGACCCCAGATCTGATTGCCGGCTGGGCCCAGAACCCCGAGCATCCGGAAGCGCCGGTATGCCTCGATATCTTTGCCGGCGACCGGTTGATTGGACGGACTTTGGCGAACCGCTATCGCGACGACCTCGCCGATGCCGGGCTCGGCAGTGGCAATCACTGTTTCGAGTTTAAGGTTAAGACAAATATCCGGTTCGAGCCGCGTTCGATCGAAGTCCGACGATCGCTCGATGGCTCCATCCTCGACCTCAGCGACGCAACACGACGCGCGGGGTGATCCGGCTGACCGCGCAGCCGCGCGAGATAGCTCGGTGCGGCGACCGCGAGCATCTTGAAATCGTCCGGCAGGCGTAACGTCGTCATGTCGCGCTCGCCCCGCTGAACGGCGCGAATGCCGGCATCGAAGCGGCCGCTGACGATGTCGCCGCGGGTGTCATCGACGCCGACTTCGAGGCGAATGGCGGATTAAGCGCCGGTTGCGGGTGCCAGCGGCCTCGACGTGGTCGCCCAGCGGCCTTCAATCCCGCAGTTTCCCGGCTTTTGGCCGACAAACGCCCAGATATACTCGTCAAAACGATTCGCAACCGGCAGGGTACGCCGCATCGAAATTTTGAGGTGAACGATCATGTGGGCCGCTCTGGAACGCCTGTTGGATTCATCCATGTTCTCCCCGCACGGAATTTGCCTGCTGTGGGATCCGGAGCTGATCTGGCTGCATGTTATCTCCGACGCCATCATTGCGGCTTCGTATTTTTCAATCCCGTTCGCGCTCGCTATCATTGTTTCGAAGCGACCTGATTTCCAGTTCGGCTGGGTCGGATGGTCGTTCGCGGCCTTCATCATGGCGTGCGGCCTCACCCATGTATTTTCGATCTATACGCTGTGGGTGCCGGTCTACGGTATCGAAGGAATCGTCAAGGCCATCACCGCGATGGCATCGATCGTCACCGCGCTGGTGCTCTGGCCGCTGATTCCGAAGATCATCGCCATTCCATCGTCGGCCCAGCTTCGTCAGGCCTATCTGGAACTCGAGGAAGAAGGCAAGCAGCGGCGCGGCGCCGAGACGCTGCTGCAGCGCTTCCGCGAGACCGAGGCGACCGAGACCCAGATCAGACAGGCCCAGAAGATGGAGGCGGTCGGCCAGTTGACCGGCGGCATCGCGCACGACTTCAACAACATCCTCACCGTGATCACGGGAACGATTGAAATCCTGGCCGATGCTGTCGCCGACCGGCCTGAACTAGCCGGGATCGCAAAGCTGATCGACGATGCCGCCACCCGCGGAGCCGCCTTGACCCAGCATTTGCTGGCCTTCGCGCGCAAGCAGCCGCTGCAACCGACCAGTGTCGATATCAACGCGATGATCACGGACACCGTGCAGCTTCTCAAGCCCGCGATCGGCGAACTCGTCAGCATCGATTTCCAGCCGGGGGAAGCGGTTTCGCCGGCGCTGGTCGACCCAAGCCAGTTGGCGACGGCTATTCTCAACCTGGCACTGAACGCCCGCGATGCAATGCCGAATGGCGGCCAGCTCAGAATCGAAACCACCAACGTCGAATTGCAGGACAATGCCGTCAGAACTTTCGACGGTCCGGCCGCCGGAAAATACGTGATGATCTCGTTCACCGACACCGGCTATGGCATCGCGGCCGATGATTTGAACAAGGTGTTCGAGCCTTTCTACACGACAAAGGAAGTCGGCAAGGGCACCGGGCTTGGCCTCAGCATGGTGTATGGCTTCGTCAAACAATCCAACGGACACATCACCATTCAGAGCGAGAAGGGCCGCGGGACGACCATCCTGATCTGTCTCCCGCAAACCGAAGCCATTGCGATACAGCCCGTGGGCATCGATCTTGCGGAACCCACCGAACAAGGTCACGGGATCATCCTGGTGGTGGAAGACGATCCGCTCGTGCGCACCTATGTGCTCGCCCAGATCGCCAGCCTTGGGTACCGCACGCTGTCGGCCAGCAACGGGCCGGAGGCGCTTAGCGTGCTGCGCAGTCCCGAACCGATCGATCTCCTGTTCACCGATGTCATCATGCCCGGCTCGATCAATGGGCGCGAACTCTCGATCGAGGCCTTGAAACTAAGGCCCGATCTCAAGGTGCTGTTCACGTCGGGTTATACCGAAAACGCGATAGACCATGATGGCCGGCTCGATGAGGGCATTCAATTGCTCCGGAAGCCCTATCGGCGCGCCGACCTCGCCGGCAAGATACGCGCCGCCCTGATGGGCCGCGGCGTCAGCTTCCTCAGGGAGACGGCGTAGCGAACGTCGCCTCGACGTGCGGCGACGCTATTTCAGGAGTCCGCCGCGCTCGGCAACGAGGCCTGCGATCGCCTCGCCTGCTTCACCGGCCCCGCGAAATCCGGCGATCACGCCGAGGCGATCCGCGGGCGGCCGGTTCTGGCTCATCTTCCATTTGCCCTCGATGCGGGAAATGGCGATCTCCACACCGACGATGGCGCGCATCTGCGCCGCGACAAAGTCGGCCGGCGCATCGTCGACTTGCCATGGCTCGGCGCGAAGGCTTTCACGGCTGCGCGTCAGATCCTCGATCTGACGGCGTAACCAGACGTCGTCGTTCATCACGCGAGGGCGACCCCAAGCGTGCACCGTGGCGTAATTCCAGGTCGGGACGACCTTGCCGGTTTCGCGCTTGGTCGCATACCAGGATGGCGTGACGTAATCCTGCGGCCCCTGGAACACGATCAGACACTCCTCGATCGCCTCGAGTTCGCGCCATTGTGGATTGGCGCGCGCGATGTGAAGCCGCAGCGTGCCCGTGTCGGACCCCTCGTCGTCCAGCAGGAACGGAAACGGATTGGCGATCAACCCGCTTGGTCCGGCCGTGATCAACAGACCCAGCGGATGCGTCCGGATCAGTTCATGCTGAACCTCGATCCGGTCCTCGCGAAAGGCTGATGGCTGGTACATGGCGCGGCCTTCGATCTCATTCCGATGCGATCAAGCATATCAAATCGCTGGCCTAATCAAATCGCCCTGAGGGCGCACCTGATATGTCCCCCGGAATATGGTCCCGGACCGGAACTAACCGTGCTATGCTGAGGCCCGGATCCGCCTGGGCCTCGCAGCTTGGCAGCAACATGTCCTCTTCAGACGGTTCGACCGGCGCGGCAGGCCTGTCCTTTCGCAGCCGGACAAGAAAGACCTCGCCATTTCTGGTGCTGGCCGCCGGACTGTTGATTTTCGCGGCCGTCATCTGCGGCTATCTCGCGATCACGCGGCCGACAACGTTGCGCATTGCGGTCGGGCCGCCGGGCGGCGACGACCAGAACCTGGTTCAGGCGCTGGCGCAGAATTTTACCCGCGAAGGCGATTCGATCCGGCTTGTCCTGGTTCCGACCGCGGGCCCGGTCGACAGCATTGCCGCGCTGCGAGCCCACAAGGCCGATCTCGCGGTCGCACGCGGCGACGAGGAAATGCCCGATGGCACCGAATCCGTCGCCATCCTGCGCAAGAACGTGGTCGTGCTGTGGGCGCCGTCGCGCAAGGGCGCGAAGAAGGAAGCCAAATCGAAGATCAAGGGCATCGATGATCTCCGGGGTCGTCGCATCGGCGTAGTCGGCAGAACCCAGGTCAATGTGACGCTGCTGCGCGTGATCCTGAAAGAATCCGGCGTCGATCCCGACAAGGTCGCGATCGTGCAATTCAATGTCGACCAGATCGCCGCGATGCTGAAGGATGCCACCATCGATGCCTTCATGACGGTCGGCCCGATCGGCAGCAAGATCACTTCGGACGCCATCGCCACCACGGCGCATACCCGGGGCGAACCGACATTCCTGCCGATCGACGTATCCGAGGCGATCGCCTCAAGACATCCGCTGTACGAATCCGAGGAAATTCCCGGCAGCGCCTTCTCGTCTTCGCCGGCCCGGCCCGACGACAAGGTCGAAACCGTTGGCGTCAATCACCTGATCGTTGCGCCGAAATCGCTCTCCGAAAATACCGTGGGGACCTTTACCCGGCAGCTGTTCGCCGCCAAACCGGCGCTGGCGCGGGAAATACCGGCCGCTTCGAAGATCGAGAAGCCCGACACCGACAAGGATGCGGCGTTGCCCGCGCATCCCGGCGCCGCCGCGTACATCGACGGCAACGAACGCACCTTCATGGACAATTACAGCGACTATATCTGGGCCGCGGTGCTGCTGGTCTCCGTGTTCGGCTCGGGCATTGCGGGTTTGCGCCACTACGTCAGACGCGACGAGCGGCGGATAAATATCCTGCATCGCGAGAAATTACTTGCCGCCATCAGTCTGGTGCGGCGGATCGATTCCATCGAGGAACTCGATGCCCTGCAGCGTGAGGCCGACGAGTTTCTGCGCGAGACGCTGGAATGCTACGATGACGGCGCGATCGAGCAGGCCGACCTCGCGGCCTACAGCCTTGTGCTCAACCAGTTTCACAACGCCGTCGTCGACCGCCGCGCCGTGATCGGCACCAATCCGGCCAGCCTGCCCCGCATGCGCGTCGGCTAAACCTGCACGCGAAGCGGCTAGCTGTTGCGCGGCAGCGACGTCAGCGCGTTCGCGAGCCCGTGCGGGTCATCGGTGCCGATACTCCGCGCCGGGTTCATCCCGCACCGGAACATCGGAACAGAACGCCGTCATTCCAACGGGTTCCATCTGGATGTGTCTTGTGCCACACAAGCGAAAAATCTCGCCACGCGCGCGGGAAAAGCCGTTTTTTTCGGGGTGACAAGCCGGCCGATAATGACGACAATCCGCGTAAATTGTGTCGGGTGAAGTCGCCTTTGTTATCGTCTTTGTTATCGTCTTGGGAATCCTTCAGGAAAATCGTCTGTGACTGCATCGCGTTTGTTCATCCTGCTGATTGCTGCGACCGCCGGCTGCATCGTGTTGCAACCATCGCGCGCGCACGCGCAATGGTGGTCGCGCGCGCCCGCCGATTTCGAGGACTGCGCCGACGCCGCCGATAAAGCGGCGACCAGGGAGGCAAAGGCTACCGCGCTTGCAGGATGCAACGCGAAATTCGCCGGGCGCCGCAAGCCGGGCGGCGGCTATACCTATTTCGATTTCATGCAGGACCGCAGTTTTGACATCGCGGGTCCGAACCCGACACCGGAAGAGCAGAAGAAAATCGATCAACAATACACCGAATATCTCGACAGTCAGCGGCGCAGCAGCATCGCCGCCGCGTTCGCCGCGAAACAGCAACAACAGCAGCAGCAAGTGCAACCGGCGACGTTCCGCAGCGAAACCGAGAAGGTTCCGCTGCCGGTGCAAGCGCCCAACAAGCGCGACGCCGCGGCCGATCTCAAAGCCCGCGCCGCCAGGAGCGCCGAATGCGCGCGGCATTCCTTCTCCTGCGAATGGCCACGACTTTCCGAAGGCATCAACGATCTGAAGAAAGCGCTGTTTGGTCCCTCGACGACGAGCAAGGCCAGGCACGGCTAGGACGTGGCTGATAAAGTCGCGAGCAAGGGCGGCTGCCACGAGGTCCGCTTTACCTGCGGGAGCGCGCATTGATCCGCCCGCTCCCGGCGCAAGCGGACAAGGACGCCGGTTCAACTGTGCGCCAACCGCTACCGGTCTTCCTCAATAAATAGACATTCTCAGCCGGTGTCCGTCCTTACCGCATCAACGTGCATTCACGACCGGATCTGCTCCGGCGTCAGCCCGGGCGAGCCATGGCCGGCAGCCTCGGCGCTTTTGACCAACTCGACGATGCGGCGCGACAGCGGCGCCTGCAACCCATGCCGGGCGGCGATCTCGACAATGACACCCTGCAGATAATCGACCTCGGTGCGGCGGCCACGCTGCAGATCCTCCGACATCGACGAACGCGCCTGCGGATCGATCTTCATGGTGCGCCCGAGCAGCGCCTGGAAGATCGCATCCGGCAATCGCAACAGAGACGGCGTCCAGTTCGACGGGATCGGCGTCGGCGATACCGGCTTGATGCCCTCGGCGCGGATCGCGGCGAGGCCTTCGGTCATCTGGTCGGCCAACAGCCGGCGCCACGCGCGCTGCGCCAGTTGCTGGCGCAGCGGCACGCCGGCCAGCGCATTGAGCGCGTTGTTGAGATTGACCAATAGCTTGCCCCATTGCACGCCATCGATGTTGTCGGAGGCGCGCATCGCGAGACCCGGAACCGACAATCGATCGGCGGTGCGGGCGTCATCCTGCTGGATCACGATGTCGCCCGAGGTGGCGCGATGAAATCGCCCCTCGCCTGGCGCCACCACGTTGAACGGCACCATCCCGGCCAGCACAATCCGGCCCGGCAATCGCGCCCGCAGCACCGCGACATTGCCGACGCCGTTCTGCAGGCTGACCACGACCGCGTCCGACGGCGCATGCTGCGCGATGATATCGGCGATTTCGGCGGTATCGGCGCTTTTGACCGTCACCAGCACCACGCCGACATCATTAAATATCTTCGGATCTTCCGATAGCGTCAGGCTATCGGCGGCGATGGTTTGGTCAAAGCCTTCGAAGCTGGTCAGCCGCAGGCCGTTCGCTTCGATTTCCTGGATCACGCGCGGTCGCGCCAGTAACGCGACCTTGCGGCCCGCGGCGGCGCACATGCCGCCGACAAAGCAGCCGATACTCCCGGCGCCCGCGATCCCGATCGTGCTGTCCGTGATCATTCCGCTTTCCGTCCGTTGCCCCGACAATCTCGTTAGCAGAATTTTGCCGCCGGTGCCGCCCCAAGCGCCCGGCGAAGCGCCGCGGCCGACAGTCTGCGCCTTGTAACCGTCACGGGGCGCCAGTATGTTTCGGATGGCGGGGCTGGTAGCGGCAGGAGAGAACCATGGGTCTACTCGACGTACTCAACGGCATGCAGAACGGCCCGCGCGGTCCCGGCGATCCGAACGCAAAATCCAGCGGCATGTCGCCGATGACCATGGCGATCCTGGGCCTGCTGGCCTGGAAGGCGGTCAAGCATCTGACCGCCGGCAGCGGCCAGCCGGGCGCAACGCCGGCGCCGGCCCCCTCGCCCGCGGGCGGCGGTGGTTTGGGTGGCAGCTTGGGCGGTGGCCTCGGTGATATTCTCAAAGGCAATCTCGGCGGTATCCTCGGCGGCGCTGCCGCGGGCAGCGTGATCAGCGGCGGGCTCGGCGACCTGCTCAAGCAATTGCAGCAGAACGGCCATGGCGAAACCGCCAATTCATGGGTCAGCCCCGGCCCGAACAAGCAGATCGCCCCGAACGATCTCGCCAACGCGCTTGGCGCCGATCAGATCAACGGACTGATGTCGCAGACCGGTCTGTCGCGCGACGATCTGCTATCGGGCCTCAGCCAGCAATTGCCCGAAGTGATCAACCATCTGACGCCGGATGGCCGGGTGCCGACCGACAACGAAGTGTCGGGCCGGCTCTGATCGCGATCGATGCCGCGACACCACTAGCAACGTTCGGATTTTTCCGAAGAAGAGGACGACAGCCATGTTGTATATTTTGATCGTAGGCCTCGTTGCCGGAATTCTTGCGCGGCTGATCTCGCCAGGCCCGAACAATCCGGGCGGATTTATCCTGACCGCCGTGCTCGGCATCGCCGGCGCGTTCCTCGCCACCTTCGTCGGGCAGATGATCGGCCATTACGGTCCCGATCAGGGCGCCGGCTTCATCACCGCGACCATCGGCGCGCTGGTGGTGCTGTTCATCTGGAACCGGCTGGTCGCCAGCCACGTGATCCCGGATATCGGGAATAAGTGACGGTAGTTTCCGTCATTCCGGGACACGCCTCTTGGCGTGAACCCGGAATCTCGAGATTCCGGGTCCACGCGTAGCCGCGTGTCCCGGAATGACTACCTGACGAATCACGTAATCAAATGCGCGCCGGCGTCCATGCGGACGATTTCGCCGGTCATGTTGCTCGACGCCGGCGTGGCCAGGAAGCACACCAGCTGCGCGACATCTTCCGCCGTTGAGGCGCGCTTGAGCGGCACCTTCGTCACCACGGAATCCCGCACCTTGGCTGCGCCCTCGACGCCGCGGCCCTTGGTGAACCACGGCGTATCGATATAGCCGGGGCATACCGTGTTGACGCGGATCAGTGGCGCCAGCGCGCGCGCCAGCGACTGGGTGATGGTGTTCAGCGCGCCCTTGCTCGCGGCATAGGCGATCGACGAGCCGATGCCGCTGATACCGGCGACCGACGACACGTTGACCACCGCCGAAGCGCGGCCGGAAGCCTTGGCGCCGGCCTCGAGCAATGACCGCGCGGCGCGGACCATCTGGAACGGGCCGATGGTGTTGACGCCGAACAGCCGCTGAAAATCTTCCGCCGACAGGCCGTCGAGATTTTCATGCGCCACGTGCTTGGTGGTGCCGGCATTGTTGATCAGCGCATCGACCCGCCCCCAGGACGCCGCCGCCGCCACGATCTTCTTGCAATCCTCGTCGCGGGATACATCGCCCTGCACCACGGCGACTTCGGCGCCCGCCTTGCGGCAGAGATCGGCGGTCTCCTCGGCCTCCTTCTGGCTGGAGGAATAATTGACGACGATGCGCGCACCGCCCTTGGCCAGAATGGCCGCGGTCGCGGCACCCAGGCCGGACGCCGAACCGGTGATAATGGCGCACAAACCGTCGCCTGAAGTACCTTGGGACATCCGCATTTCCTCTTCTTGATCTTGAGCAGCCCCGCTGCGTGCGACGCGCGGTCTACCATATCGTGGAGCGGTTTGCCTGCAAATCCGCCAATGTCCGTTTCGCGGAATTAATGCAGATAGCACCGGCACTTATGCCGGGTTCGCAGGCAGCCCTAGCGACATCGCCGCTTGTCATGGCACTGGCTTTTCGCCATCGTGCGGCCCAACAAACGGTCGCACATGATGCCCGGGCGCGGACAGCCTGCGTGGGATGCGTCCAGATTGAAAACGAGGAACGCTGTGGCGGAGAGTGAAAACATTGTCGCCGAGACCGCGGAGAAGATTTTCGCGGATCTCGCCGACGCCCAAACCATCAACCGTGACAAGAAGGGCGACTGGAAAGCCCCGCTCTGGCGGGCGCTGACCGAGGCCGGCTTGCCGTTGTCATGGGTGCCGGAAGATTGCGGCGGCTCGGGCGCCAGCATGGCCGAAGGCTTTTCGGTTTTGAGCGCCGCCGGACGTTTTGCGGTCGCGGTACCGCTGGCCGAGACGATGCTGGCGGGATGGCTGCTGGCGCAGGCCAAGATCACCTCGCCCGATGGCGAGATGACGGTGGCTCCCGCAAGCCCAAAGGACCGCATCACGCTCAATGCCGACGGTAGCCTGTCCGGCCGCGTCCGCGGTATTCCGTTTGCCAAGGCGGCCAAGCACATCGCGGTTCTCGCGAATGGCGCGAATGGCCTCTCGATCGCGCTGGTTGACGCCGGCAAATGCCGGATCGAGGCCGGCCTCGGTCTTGGCGGCGACCACAGCGATACCGTGACCCTCGACAAGGTCCAGCCGGTGACGATCAAGCCGGCGCCAAAAAGCTTCGAGCAGACCCATCTGATGTTGATGGGTGGCGTCGCGCGCTCGCTGCAGATCGCCGGCGCGCTGGAATCCATGCTCGACATCAGCGTGCGCTATTCCAACGAGCGCGTCGCGTTCGAGAAGAAGATCTCGAAATTCCAGGCGGTGCAGCACAATCTGGCGCGGCTCGCCGGTGAATCGGCAGCAGCGCTGGCGGCCGCGACCTCGGCGGCGGATGCGATCGCCAACGCCAAATCATTCGATGACGAAGTGTTTCTTGAGGCCGCCGCGGCCAAGATCCGCTGCGCCGAAGCGGCCGAAAAAGGCGGCGGCATCGCCCATCAGGTGCACGGTGCGATCGGCTTCACCAGCGAGCACATCCTGCATCGCTATTCGCTGCGGGCGCTGGCCTGGCGCGACGATTTCGGCTCCGAGAGCTATTGGGCGGTCGAACTCGGCAGGCTGGTGGCCGCGCGCGGCGCCGACGAGCTGTGGCCGCTGGTCGCGTCACGATGAGGATTCGCATGAATAGATTCGAGCCCGCATGTTTTGGCCACCTCTCCCATAGGGAGAGGTCGGATCGCTCTTGCGATCCGGGTGAGGGGTTACGGCCTAACGAGAGACCGTACCCCCTCACCCCAACCCTCTCCCCATGGGAGAGGGGGCGCATTTCCGCTGTCGCGACCACCTCATCTTCAATCTAAAAACTTCCGCATCCGGGACTTAACTGAAATGACCGCAGCCCTTCGTTTCGATCCGATCCGCCTGCCGCCCGAATGCGAGCAACTGCGCAAGGAAGTGCGCGCCTTTCTCGCCGAGGAAATCGCCGCGGGTACCTTCGACCCCTACAAGCCCAATCGCGAGGACGCCGACGCGCCGGAATTTTCCCGCCGGGTCGGCGCCAAGGGCTGGCTCGGCATGACCTGGCCGAAGAAATATGGCGGCCATGAGCGCTCGTTTCTCGAGCGTTACGTAGTGACCGAGGAAATGCGCGTCGCCAACGCACCGACCCGGCGCTTCTTCGTCGCCGACCGGCAGAGCGGCCCGGTGCTTTTGAAATACGCGCCCGAGCGCATCAAGATGGACATCCTGCCGCGCATCTGCCGCGGCGAGGTCTGTTTCTCGATCGGCATGAGCGAGCCCAATTCCGGCTCCGATCTGTTCGCGGCCAAGACCAAGGCGACCAAGACCGATGGCGGCTATCTGATCAACGGCACCAAGATCTGGACCTCATCGGCCCAGATCGCCGACTACATGATCGCGATCTTCCGGACGTCACCGGCCACGAAAGAGAACCGCCGCCACGGCCTGACCCAGTTCCTGGTCGACATGAAGACGCCGGGCATCAAGGTCAACCCGATCGGCCAGATCACCGGTCAGTCCGAGTTCAACGAGGTGGTATTCACCGACGCCTTCATGCCTGATGATCACGTGCTGGGCGAAGTCGACGGCGCATGGAAACAGGCGACCTCGGAACTGGCCTATGAGCGCTCCGGCCCGGAACGTTTCCTCGAAACCTATTACGTGCTCACCGAACTGGTGCGCGCGGTCGGAAAAAATCCGGATACCCGCAGCGCCGAAGGCATCGGCCGGCTGGTGGCGCAGTTGCACACCATGCGGCGGATGTCGGTGTCGGTCGCCGGCATGCTGCAGGCCGGCAAGGAGCCGGTGGTGGAAGCCTCGATCGTCAAGGACATCGGCACGGTCTGGGAACAGCAATTGCCGCACCGGGTGCGCGATCTCGCCGCCTTCGTCGAGGAAAACGCCACCAACCGCGAGACGCTGGAAAACCAGCTCTCGTTCGCGATCAAGACCGCGCCCAAACTGACGATCCAGGGCGGTACCACCGAAGTGCTGCGCGGCATCATCGCGCGCGGGCTTGGTTTGCGCTAATTCAACAAGGAAACATCATGGCAAATTACACAGATATCGGCGTCGAGCGGCACGGCCACGTCGGCCTGATCGAAATTCGAAAGCCGCCGCTGAACTTCTTCGACGTCTCGCTGATCAACCAGATCGCCGACGCGCTCGAGGAATTCGACAACGACATCGAAATCCGCGCCTCGGTGCTCGCCGCGCAAGGCAAGGCGTTCTGCGCCGGCGCCAATTTCGGCGATCCCGCGCGCCAGCAACAGGAAGAGAAAGCCAAGAGCGATCCGGCGTCCAATTTGCCGATCAACCATCTCTATGTTCAGGCGGTGCGCATCTTCCGCAACAAGAAGCCGTTCGTCGCGGCGGTGCATGGCGCGGCCATCGGCGGCGGGCTCGGCCTTGCGGTGTCGGCGGATTTCCGCGTCACCTGCCCCGAGGCACGCTTCGCCGCCAACTTCACCAAGCTCGGTTTCCATCCCGGCTTTGGCCTGACCGCGACGCTTCCCGAACTGGTCGGCAAGAACAACGCCGAACTGATCTTCTACACCAGCCGCCGCGTCACCGGTGAGGACGCCACCCGAATGGGCCTCGCCAATGTCTGTGTGCCGCAGGATCAGGTCCGCGCCGAGGCGATGAAGCTCGCCGCCGAAATCGCCGAATGCTCGCCGCTCGGCCTGATCTCGACCCGCGCCACCATGCGCGGCGACCTCGCCGACCGCGTGTTGGCCGCGACCAACCACGAACTGGTCGAACAGAACAAGCTGCGCGTCACCGAAGACTTCAAGGAAGGCGTCAAAGCCACCGCCGAGCGCCGCGTCGCGAATTTCAAGGGGCGGTAAGACTGAAGTAGTCATTCCGGGCTGCGCTTTGGCGCAGACCCGGAATCCCGAGATGATCAGCGCGAGATTCCGGGTTCGCGCTAACGCGCGCCCCGGAATGACGCTGAAACTTTCATCCCAGCGTTCACCGGGACGACGCTGAGGGTGTTTCGAGCGCTACGTCCCGAACTACTTCTTCCGCACCACCAGCGCATCGACGATCGTGACGCCGCGCCCTTCCGGATGCACCAGCACCGGATTGAGTTCGATCTCGGCAATCTGCTCACGCGCGTTCGCGGCCAGTACCGAAATCTGCGAGATCAATTTTGACAGCGCCGGAATATCGGTCTTCGCCGCCCCCCGGAAACCGCTGAGCAACGGCGCGGCTTTCAGCTCGGCCAGCATCGCTGTGGCTTCTGTCGCGCTCACCGGCGCGGGCCGGTAGATCACGTCCCTGAACAATTCCGTGGTGATGCCGCCGAGGCCGACCATGATCATCGGACCGAAGGTCGAATCCGTCATCGTGCCGATGATGATCTCGACGCCTTTTTTGGCCATCGGACCGACCAGCACGCCCTGGATGTCGGCATGGGGGCGATGTTGGCGCGCGTTGTCGAGCAGCAACTGATAGGTCGAGAAGGCTTCGCCCTTGGTGGTGATGTTGACGCGTACGCCGCCGACTTCGCTCTTGTGCGGGATATCGCGCGACTGGATCTTCATCACAAGCGGAAAGCCCGCTCTGGCGATCGCGCCGTCCAGCCCATCGCGTCCGGTCACCAGCACCTCGTCCGGCAACGCGATGCCGGCGTCGCGCAATAGCGATTTACTGTCGGATTCCGACAGGGTTGGTGAGTTCAAATGCGCGGAAAAATCCCGCATTGGCAGCGCCGCCGCATCCGCGGCCGGAGGCAGCTTGAACACCGAATAATCGCGCAGCCGCCGCATCGCGACGCCGACATGGGTCAGGCCCGACAGGATCACCACACCCGATTTCGCCAGTTCCCGCCGCGCAAAGTCCGAAGGCAAGGTGTAGGAATAGAACACCACCGGCTTGTTCTGCGCTGCTATCACCGGCTTCAGCTCGGCTTGCTTGAACGGCATCCGCGTTTCGCTGGCGAACGACATGATCACCAGCGTCGCGTCGACTTCATCAGACGCATCGAACAGTTCAATGCTCTTCTGCAATCCGCCGCTGCTGACACCCTGCGCGGTCACGTCGACGGGATTGCCGGCGGCGCCATAGGACGGCATCCATTTCTTGATCTCGGACTGGACGCCTTCAGACAAAGCCGGCACCTTCAACCCCTGCATGGATACGGTGTCGGCGCCCCAGATGCCCGCGCCACCGGACACGGTCAGCACCGCGACGCGATCGCCTTTCGGCAGCGGATTGCTGGCCAGCACCGCGGCGATGGTCACGGCCTCGTCCATGTCGTTGGAAACAATGAAGCCGTATTTGGCGAACACCGCGTCATAGGCCGCCGACCAGCCGGCCATGCTCGCGGTGTGCGAAGCCGCCGCGCGCTCGCCCGCACCCGAGCGGCCGACCTTGGTGACGATCACCGGCTTGCCGACCTCCGCCGCGCGTTTGGCCGCGGCCACGAATTTATCGACGTCGCGGATACCTTCGATGAACAGCAGGATCACGTCGGTGGACGCATCCTGTACCATGTATTCCAGGAATTCTCCGGCGCCGAGATCGGCTTCATTGCCGGCGCTGACGCAATAGCTGATCGCAACGCCGAGCGCCTTCGCACGATGCTTGATGGCAAACCCGATGCCGCCCGATTGCGCGACAACGGCAATCCGCTTCCTGGTGGCAACCAGCGGCACATGGCCCGGCCTGACATCGACGGTCGGACTGAAGGTAGCTGCGACCTTCTGCACCTCGCTCATGAAGCCTTCGGCGTTGGGGCCGGAAATCCGCATTCCCGTGCGCCTGGCGATCGCCACAATCCGGTCCTGCATCGCAGCACTGTCGCCGCCCTCCTCTGCGAAGCCGGAGGAGATGATCACGCAATTCTTGACACCAGCCGCGGCGCACTGTTCCAGCGCGCCGATCACAGCCCGCGCCGGAATAATGATGATGGCGAGATCGATCGGTTGACCGATATCGCCAATCGACTTGAAGCACTTCAGCCCGTCGATATCGCCGTAATTGGGATTGACCGGATAGATCTGCCCCGGAAATTCGTTCTTGCGCAGGAACGTCAGCAGCCGCCCCGGGATCTTCTCCTGGTCGCGCGAGGCGCCGATCAGCGCGATGCTGGCTGGCGCGAAGAAGCTGTCGAGGGGATGGGACATTCGGGATCCTGTGATTGTTGTAACCTCGTCATGGCCGGGCATAGCCGTCCGAAGGACGGCGTCGCTTGCGCTCGCCTATGCCCGGCCATCCACGTCTTTTTTACCGCGCATGCTCAAGACGTGGATGCCCGGCACAAGGCCGGGCATGACGAACTCTTGCGAATGTTCGCTTCTGTAGAACGTTTACCCCGCAAGCTGGAATGTAACCCCGCCCATCAAAAAAGTATCGCCGGAGACGTCATAGCCCTTGGCGGTGGCGGCATGGCGGACGGCGGCGACATCGGCGACCCGGAATGTCAGCCCGCTCATGATCTCGGCTGCGCCCGTGACGAAACGAAAACTACAATTCGGCAGTTTCAACTCCGGCGTTCCGTCGTGCCCCTTGCTGACGGCGATGCCGATGATCCCGCCCCAATGCTCGGCGAGATTCTGCGGGTTCGGGCTTTGCATCTCGACTCCGATCAATGCCTGCGTCACGTCTTTGCGGATCGACTTTTGCCAGTCCGGCCCCGCGGGCGGATAGGGCCCGAGAACGTCGTCGCTGCCGGCGGTGTGGTTGAATTCGATGAAGGCGGCGCGGCAGTCGCGCGGATGCAATTGCACGCCGTGATAGGGCGCGTGATCGATCACATTGGCGGTGCGCACGCCCAGGGTTTTCGCGTGCGCGCCGCGCTCGTCGGGATCGTCGCAGCAGAAGATCGCCATGTAGCCGCCGCGGCCGCCGGTCTTGTCGATGAACCGCCCCGCCGCGGTATCAGGCTGAAACGGCGCGACCACTTCCAGCAGGATGGTATCGACCGGCAACAGCGCATTCTCCAGGCCGTATTTCGCGACATTACCGTCGCGGTAGCAGACCTTCAGACCCATGATCGCAGCGAGATCGCCAATCAGCGGTTCGAGATGCGGCGCCACCAGACAGATCTGCCGCAATCGCACATAGCCGGCCATGTCAGCGCTCCCTGTCATCAATGCCCGTGAAACACCGGCTTGCGCTTCTCGACGAACGCTTTGGCTGCTTCCTTGTGGTCGGCGGTCTCGCCGGCGCGGGAATGGTGGATCGCCTCGCCGTCGAAACAGGCTTCCAGCGACATCGTCTCGGCGTTGTTGATGTTGCGCTTGATGTAACCGAGCGTCACCGACGGGCCCTGCGCCAGCGACATCGCAAGTTCATGCGCCGCGGCATCGACTTCGGCGTCGGGAACGACCTTCGTCACCATGCCGAGCGCCAGCGCTTCCGCACCGCTCAACACCGGCGACATCAGATACAGCTCGCGCGCCTTGGCGCTGCCGAGCATCTGGGTCAGGAAATAGGTGCCGCCGTAATCGCCTGATAGCCCGACCTTGGCGAACGCCGTGGTGATCTTCACCGAGGCGCTGGCGACGCGGAGATCGCAGGCCAGCGCGATCGACAGCCCGGCGCCCGCGGCGGCGCCATCGACCTGCGCCACCACCGGCTTCGGCAGCAGATGCAGCAGCCGGGACACTTCCATGCCGCGCCGCAGATTGGCCATCTTGGCTTCGAACGGTAGCGGCGCGCGCCCTTCCGCCATCGACTTGACGTCGCCACCGACGCAGAAGGTGCCGCCGGCGCCCTTGAGCAGCACGGCGCGGACGTCATGGTCCTCGCCAGCGCGCCGCGCCGCCTCGACCAGTCCCAGCGTCATCTCGGGATTAAGCGCATTGCGCCGGTCGGCCCGGTTCATGGTGATGGTGAGCAGGCCGTTTTCAAGTTTCTGGAGCACCATGTCTGTCATGCGTTTTCGCTTTCGTTGTTGTTTACAGCTTCCGTCATTCCGGGGCGATGCGAAGCATCGAACCCGGAATCTCGAGATTCCGGGTCTGGTCCTTCGGACCATCCCGGAATGACGCCCGTTTGTATCATTTCTTCACCAGCGGGCAGCGCGACAGTTCCAGCGACTGGAACGCCTCGTTGCCGGGAACGGTCGCGAGCAGCTTGTAGTCGTCCCAGCGTCCCTTGGATTCCGAGGGCTTCTTGACCTCGAACAGATACATGTCGTGCACCATGCGGCCGTCCTCGCGGATCCGGCCGTTCCTGGCGAACATGTCGTTGATCGGGGTGTCCTTCATGATCTTCATCACGGGTGCCGAATCGGTGGTGCCGGCGGCCTCCACCGCCTGCAAATAATGCAGCACCGATGAATAGACCCCGGCCTGGGCCGAGGTCGGTGGCCGCTTGATGCGCTCCATGAAGCGCTTGGAGAACGCGCGGGTGTCGTCGTTGAGGTCCCAATAGAACGCTTCCGCCAATAGCAGGCCCTGCGCGGTCTCGAGGCCAACGCTGTCGATATCGGTCACGAAAGCGAGCAGCGGCGACATTTTCTGGCCGGACTTCATGATGCCGAATTCGGCGCCCTGCTTGATCGCGTTGATGGTGTCGCCGCCGGCATTGGCGAGCCCGATCACCTTGGCTTTCGAGGCCTGTGCCTGCAGCAGGAACGAGGAGAAATCCGAGGTGTTGAGCGGATGCCGGACACTGCCCAGCACCTTGCCGCCGGATTTCAGCACCACATTGGTGGTGTCCTTTTCCAGATCCTGCCCGAACGCGTAATCCGCGGTGATGAAGAACCAGGTGTCGAGGCCGGATTTCACCGCGGCAAGCCCGGTCACGTTGGCCTGCGCGAAGGTGTCGAACACGTAGTGCACGGTATAGGGACCGCAGGCTTCGTTGGACAGGCGGATCGATCCGGGGCCGGAGAACATGATGATCTTGTTGCGCGCTTTCGCGACCTCGCCGGCCGCCAGCGCGGTCGCGGACGCCGCGACGTCGAAGATCATCTCGACGCCCTGATTGTCGAACATGTCGCGGGCGATGTTGGCGGCCAAGTCCGCCTTGTTGAGATGATCCGCGACGACGATCTCGATCTTGCGGCCGAGCACCTCGCCGCCGAAATCCTCGACCGCCATTTTGGCGGCCATCTCGCTGCCGGGCCCGGTAATATCAGCATAGAGACCGGACATATCGAGGATGCCGCCGAGTTTTAATGGCGGCTTGCTCTGCGCCATGGCCGCGGTCGCAGCCAGCACCATCACCGATGCCAAAACACCGGAAAATACCCGCTTCATGAAGCCTCCCTGTGGCCGTGCCGTGTTGCCGGCGAGCTTGATTTCTGTTGCGGCAATCATGCCGCATGCGATGCGCAGCGGCAAGCCGCAGGGCTCCCCTGTAAAAGTTGCGTTTTTCCGCTAAGCGGAATGCGTTGTTTATGAGAACATGGCGTCATGCTTTTGTCGGCGATATCAAACCAATTTCGATGCACGCGCCGTGCAACGATGATCGCGGCGTCACTTGTGATCGCAGCCGCCATCGATCCCGCGATCGCGGCCGGCTGCTCCTTCGCGCCACAGGGCGAAGGCCGTGTCACCGAGGTGATCGATGGCCGCAGCTTTCGCCTGGAGGATGGCCGCGACGTCAGCCTGATCGGCATCGAACCTGTTACGGCCACCGACAGCAAGGCGAACCGCACCGCGGCGTTGGCCGCGATCATCGGGGGTCACGAGGTGACGCTGCGCGGCGACGACGACACGCCGGATCGCTACGGCCGCCAGCCGGCTTTTGTGTTCGTCGATGCCTCCGACGCACCAGTGCAGGCCGCGTTGCTGGCGCAGGGCGCGGCGCTGGTCGCAGCCACCGTGACCGACAAGGAATGTGCTGCGACATTGGCGGCGGCTGAGGCTGCGGCACGGATCGCCAAACGGGGAATCTGGGCCGATCCGGCCGCCATAAAAAACGCGGAAAGTCCGGGCGATATTTTGGCCGGGATCGGGCGTTTTACGGTTGTCGAAGGCAAGGTTTTGTCGGTTCGGCAAGCCGGGGCAACGACTTATGTGAATTTCGGCCGGAACTGGACACAGGACTTCGCTGTGACTATTCCAAAGCGCATGATCGCCGTGTTCGAGGGCGCCGGAATCATGCTTAAATCCCTCGAAAATCGACGGATTCGTGTCCGCGGCTGGATCGAGGCGCGCGGCGGGCCACGAATTGAGGCGCTCCGGGTGGGGCAGATTGAACTGCTGGGCGAGAATTAGCTCGCTCCAAATCGAGTGACGACGGTGTCAGAGTGTGCGGGACGGCGCGAGACCAGGCTGAGCCGCTGCCTTTGGGCTGCGCCCGTTTTGCTGTGCGCAAGCCTCATACTGGCCGCCTGCGGTGACGTCGGCCGGTTCCAGACCGCCAATTCGCCGGCCACGCCAGGTCCTATCCTCAAGCCTAACCATACCGTCACGCAGACGCCTGCCGCCGAGCGCGAGCATGAACGCATTCTGTCGTCCTATGGCGGCGCCTATGACGATCCGCAACTCGAAGCCCTGATCGGCAAGACCGTCGATCGGCTGGTCGCGGCTTCCGATCGGCCCGACCAGGCCTACAAGGTCACGATCCTCAATTCCGGTGCGGTGAACGCGTTCGCGTTGCCGACCGGACAGCTTTACGTGACCCGCGGCCTGATCGCGCTGGCCTGCGACACGTCGGAACTGTCCTCGGTGCTGTCGCACGAGATGGCGCATGTGCTGGCCAAGCACGCCGCGATCCGTGAAGACCAGGCGCGGCAGGCCGCCGTCGTCACCAAGGTGGTCACCGACATGGGCAACGATCCCGACCTGACCGCGCTGGCGCTGGCCAAGACCAAGCTGACGATGGCGAGCTTCTCGCGCCAGCAGGAATTCGAGGCGGACAATATCGGCGTCGGCATTTCAGCGCGCGCGCATTTCGATCCCTATGGCGCGTCGCGCTTCCTGACCTCGATGGAGCGCAACGCCGAACTGAAGGCGGGCAAGACCTCGATCGACCCGCGCGCCCAGGACTTCCTGTCGTCGCACCCGGCAACGCCCGAGCGGGTCCAGAGCGCGCAGGCCAGCGCGCGGCAATATTCATCGCCTGATGGCGGCGAGCGCGACCGCGAAACCTATCTCGCGGCGATCGACAACATCGTCTATGGCGAAGACCCGAGCGAAGGCTTTGTGCGCGGCCATCGCTTCCTGCACCCCAAACTCGGCTTCACCTTCACAGCACCGGATACGTTCACGCTGGATAACACCGCGCAGGCGGTGATCGGCGTCCGTGACGGCGGCTCGCAGGCGATGCGCTTCGACGTGGTGCGGGTGCCGTCCGAACAGACGCTCGGCGACTATCTCAATTCGGGCTGGATGGAGAATGTCGACAAGGCCTCGACCGAGGACATCACCATCAACGGTTTTCCGACGGCGTCGGCCACCGCGCATGGCGATCAATGGGAGTTCAAGGTCTATGCGCTGCGCTTCGGCAGCGACGTCTACCGCTTCATCTTCGCCGCCAAGCAGAAGACCACCGAGAGCGAACGCAACGCGCGCGAGACCGTGAATTCGTTCCGCCGCCTGACGCTGGAGGAAATCCAGGCCGCCCGCCCGTTGCGCATCAAGGTGATCACCGCGCAACCCGGCGACACCGTGGAATCGCTGTCGCACCGCATGGCCGGCGTCGACCGCCCGATCGACCGCTTCCGTGTCCTCAACGGCCTCGACGCCCGCGCCCAGATCAAGGCCCGCGATCGCATCAAGATCGTGGTGGATTGAAGCGGGGCCCTCGTCCTTCCGGCACGACTGCTCGGCAGCTCTCCATACGGTTCTCTGACCAAACCGCCGTCATTCCGGGGCGCGCGCAGCGCGAACCCGGACTCTCGAGATTCCGGGTTCGAGGCTTCGCCTCGCCCCGGA
>JBDTKZ010000047.1:0-53195 GCA_039935075.1 Bradyrhizobium sp. | reverse complement strand
GCAAGACGGCAGCCCGGCCCGCGGCAGCTCAGAGATCGAGGCCCAGCACCCGGGCGGCGTTGCCACCCGCGATCTGCGCCAGCATTGCCTCGTCCATGCCCTGCACCCCCGCGACATGGCCGACCGGATTATATTCGGCCATGTCGAACGGGTAGTCGGTGCCCATCATGATGCGGTCGGGACCGAACACGTCGATCAGATAAGCAAGCTGGTGATAGGTAAACACCACGGTGTCGAGATAGACCTGCCGCAGATAGGTGGTTGGCGGCAGCGGCAGCTCGCCATGGGAATCCTTCCGGGCGCCCCAGGCGTGATCGATACGGCCTGAATAGCCCGGCAGGAAACCGCCGCCATGCACTGCCATCAATTTCAGGTCGGGGAAGCGCGCCAGCGTTCCCGAGAAGATCAGATTGTGCAGCGCCAGCGTCGTCTCCAGCGGATTGCCGAGCACGTTGTTGAAGTAGTAGTGCGTCAGGCGCTCGCCATGGGTGAAGCCGTTGGGGTGCATCATGATGAAGGCGCCGAGCTGTTCGGCCCGGGCAAAGAACGGCCGGAATTTAGGATCGGATAATTCCTGGCCATCGACATTGGTCAGGATCTCGACGCCCTTCAGCTTCAAATCGTTCATGATGTAGTCGAGTTCGCGCACCGCGATCTCCGGCTCCTGCAAGGTCACGACGCCGAGGCCGACGAACCGGTCGGGTTGGCGCGAGCAGAATTCCGCGACGCCGTCATTGGCCAGGCGATGCGCGGCTTCACCGATTTTGGAATCGACCGTGTAATAACACTGGCCCGGCGCGGGGGCGACGACCTGGATGTCGATGCCCATGCTGTCGAGGTCGCGCAGGCGGCGATCGATCGTGGTCATGACTTCGGCGATGTCCGTTTCCTGCTGCGCGTTGATCTCCTTGCTGGCCGCATCGGCGAAATGCGCCAGCGGAATCTTTTTGATATCGACATGCGGCTTTGCCAGTTTGGCGGCCTGCGGCACCACGATATGGGCGTGGATATCGATGGTCGGAGATGACGGGCGACGGGCGAGGCCGTCGGCATCGTTGACACGGGCAGCGGTGCGGCCGTAGCGGTTCTTGCGATCGATCATGGAATAAACTCTGCTGTTGCGTGGGTTTTCGGGACGGGTGCTGGAATTGTCAATCAGGATGAGGGCTTGGCGGCCGAACGCTGCGCCCAGCGAACGGACATCGTGGTGGCGTCGGCGTCGCCGAGACCGGCGGCTTCGGCTTCCTCGAAACAGGCGAGCGCGCTCGCCGTGACGGGGAGTTTGGCGTGGATGGTCGCGGCGAATTGAACCGCGGTGGCGAGATCCTTTTTCGCAGCACTGAGGCCGAACGCGGTCTCGCCCGGCGGCTGTCCGGCGAGGCCCCGCGCGATCACCGCGCCGCGGCCCTTCATCGCGGCCGGTGTGCCCGCGGTGTCGGACAGGATATCGATCAAGCGGTCCGCCGGAAGATCGAGCGGTTGGCAGATCGCCAGGGCTTCGCCCAGCGCCTGCCAGTAAACCAGCAGCGGCAAATTGACCGCGAGTTTCATCGTCGCACCCGCGCCGAGCCCGCCGATATGCTCGATGCGGCGGCATAATTGTTCCAGAACCGGCATCGCGCGGGCGACATCTTGTTTGGAGCCGCCGACAAGCCCGAACAATTTGCCTTCCCGGGCCGGACCCGTGCTGCCGCCGACCGGGCATTCGACGAACACGGCATGCTCTCGCGTGACGGACGCGCCGATCGATATCATGGTATCCGGGCGCACCGTGCTCATGTCGATCACGAGCTTGCCGTCGAGCTTCGATTGCAGGATGCCGTTCGGCCCGCGGTAAACCGCCTCGCTGGCGGCGTCATTCAACAGCATCACGACGACGGCATCGCAGCCATTCACGAGGTCGGCGGGCGAGCCAAAGTGCTTCGCACCGGCGTCGACCAAGGGCCTGGTCCTGGCGGCATTGCGATTCCAGACGCCGACCTCGTGGCCGACCGACATCAACCGCTGCGCGATCGATGATCCCATTCGCCCGGTTCCGCATACGCCGATTTTCATGGCCTGACCTCAACTTCTGATGTGGGTGGAGTGCATGAATTAGTGAGCATGAAAGACCCCGAGATTTTGCGCGATCAGTTCTTCATTGTTTCGCAGATCGGAGGCCTTGCCGCTGAAGGCGCAGCGTCCGGTATTGAGGATGACGGCCTGATCGGCGACATCGAGCGCCAATTGCAGGTTTTGCTCGACCAGGATGATGGATTGTCCTTCGTCCTTCAGGCGGCGGACGGTGCGGCCGACTTCGGCCACGATCAACGGCGCCAGGCCCTCCGACGGCTCGTCGAGCAGCAGCACCCGCGGATTGCCCATCAGCGCCCGCCCGATTGCGAGCATCTGCTGTTCGCCGCCCGACAGCGTCCCGGCGAATTGCCCGTGCCGCTCGCGCAGGCGCGGAAACAGCTGGTAGATCCGTTCGACATTCCAGGGTTTGGCGGCGGTGCTTTCGCGCTGCTGCGCCACGATGAGATTTTCCCGAACCGTCAGGGTCGGAAAGATGCGGCGCCCCTGCGGCACCAGGCCGATCCCGAGATGCGAGATGCGTTCGGGGTTGAATCCCCCAATCGGTTCGCCAAACAGTTTGATTTCACCGTCGCGTGGCTTCAGGAAGCCGATGATGGTCGAAATGCAGGTGGTCTTTCCCGCGCCGTTGCGCCCGAGCAGCGCCAGAACGCCGCCCGCCTGCAAGGAAAAGCTCACATCGTGCAGGATATGGCTGTCGCCATAAAATGCATTCACGTTCGCCAAACTGAGTGCGTCAGACGCCAAGATAAACCTCGCGCGTTCGTTCATCGGCGATGACGGCGTCGCGCTCGCCATCGACGATGATCCGGCCATAGTTCAAGAGCGTCACGGTCTCTGCGAGGTCGAGCGCGGTGTCCATGTCGTGTTCGATCATGATCACGGTGGTCTCGCGCGGGATCGCCGTGATCAGCGACTTCACGACGGATCGTTCGGTGTTCGAAAGACCCGCGAGCGGCTCGTCGAGCAGCAGAACGCGAGGTTTTTGCGCCAGCGCCATCGCCAGTTCGACGCGGCGTTTTTCGCCATAGGCAATGTCCGAGATCGGATGTTCCGCCAGATGCAGCAGTCCAACCGTGTCGAGGACGCGGCGGGCCTCGGTCGCAAGATCGCGATAGGACGTGAGAGGCCGCCACATCTGCCAGCGGGAAGGCCGCAAGCCGAGCAAGCCGAGCGTGATGTTGTGTTCGAGCGTATCGTCGGAGAATAGCGTGATGATCTGATAGGTTCGTGACAGTCCCAGATGCGCGCGCTGGTAGGGGGCCAATGTCGTGATGTCGGCGCCGAACAGCCTGATCTGCCCTGAATTCGGCCGCATGTCGCCGCTGATCTGATTGAACAGCGTGGTCTTGCCGGCGCCGTTGGGACCGATCATCAGCCGGCGCTCGCCCGGCCGGATCGCGAGCGATATGTCTTGCGTCACGACGAGGCCGCCGAACGCCTTCTTCAGGTCGATGATTTCAAGTGCATAGCTCGAGGCCGGGGTCATCGCGATTTCCCGCGCAGCTTTGCCATCAACGTGCCGAGGCCGGGCACGACACCCGCCGGCATCACCAGAACGATGAACAGGAATACCAGGCCGAGCAGCATGTTCCAGCGCTCGACATAGGCCGAGGCATAATTTTTCAGCAGCAGCACAATGGCCGCGCCTGCGACCGGGCCGCCGAGCGTTCCGGATCCCCCCGCGATCACGCCAAGCAAGGCCTCCGCCGAACTCGTGGTGGAGAGCGAGGTCGGATGAATATATTTGTTGTAATAGACGTACAGCAATCCGGACACGCCGGCCCAGAAGCCGGCATAAATGAAGGTGATCCAGCGGATCATCCATGGATTGAAACCGAGCGCCGCCATTCGGCGCGGCTGGTCGCGGACGCCCTTCAGCGACGATCCGAAGGCCGACGACACGAAAATCGCCATGGCCACAAACGCCAGATAGCCCACGATCAGCGTGAACCAGTAGAACGCTATCGGGCTTTCGAGCGAAATGCCGAACGGCGCCGGTCGGGTCAGCCCGGCTATTCCATTGTCGCCGTTGGTCACGCTGGATATGCGATAGGCCAGTCCCCACAACACCTGCGACAGCGCCAGCGTGATCATGAGAAAGCCCAGGCCGCTGGCGCGCAGCGCGATGACACCGAAGCAGGCGGCCATCGCCGTGGTGCCGGCAATCGAGATCAGCGCGGCCGTGCCATGGCCGAAGCCGTAGCGGCTGGTCAGCAGCGCGGAAATATAGGCGGCGACCCCGAGATAGGAGGCGTGGCCGAGCGACGTCATTCCGCCAAAACCCACCAGCAGGTTCAGGCTGAGGGCGAAAATTCCCGCGATCAGGATCTGGCTTGCAAGGTTGATGTAGAAATCGCCGGCGAAAAACGGCGGCAGCAGAAACGATCCGGCGAGCAGAGCGAGACCGATCCACCTCATGCGCCGACGCGCCCAAACAGGCCCTGCGGCCGGAACGCGATCACCAGGATCATCGGCAGGAACAGGATGATGTAGGCGAGTTCGGGGAACAGCGCCGAACCGAATGTATAGATGAACCCGATCACGAAACTGCCGACGAAGGCGCCGAGCAGGCTTCCGATGCCGCCGAGGATGACGACGATCAGCGCCAGCGGCAGCATGTCGGCGTCAAGTCCGGGATAGGCCGACAGGATCGGGCCGCCGAGCACGCCGCCGGCGCCGGCGATACCTGAGCCCAGGCAAAACACGATGGTGAATAAATTCGAGACGGGAATCCCGACGGCGCGGGCCATCTGCCGGTCATCGACGCCGGCGCGGATCATCGCGCCCAGCCGGGTCCGCTCGATCAGGAAATACAGCGCGATCGCGGCAATGACGGCGCATCCCACCAGCACCAGCCGATAGGTCGGAAACACGAAGCCAAACACCCGGGTCGGCGCCTGCAGATAGTGCGGCGTCGGCACCGGAATCGAGTCGCCGCCCCACAGCATCAGGCAGGCATCGGAAATGATAAAGGACATGCCGAGCGTCACCAGCACCTGTCCGAGCGGATTGGTCTTCAATCTTGTCAGCACCAGCCGCTCGAACAGACCGCCGATCGCCGCGACCGCGATGCCGGCGCCGAGCGCGGTCACCCAGAGATCCAGGCCGTCCCAGGCGCGTAGCGCGGTCGCTCCGAAATAGGTGCCCAGCATGAAGAACGCGCCGTGCGTCAGGTTCGCCAGCCGCATCAGTCCGAAGATCAGCGAAAATCCCGACGACAGCAGAAACAGCAGGCCGCCGAGCGACAGGCTGTTGAGACCCTGGATGATCCAAAACTGCATCGTCGGCCGATCTCGTCCTGGCTAGGGTTCCAGGTTCTTGGCCGGCGGATAGTCGCGCGAATAGACCGGGTTCTTCAGGAACGCGGTCTTGTCATAGGTCCAGAACTGGCTGACATCGGGGTAGGTCTTGATGACCGAATTGACCAGCCGTCCGTCGCGGCGCGTCACCTTGCGGATGTAGACATCGCCGACGGCATTGCCGAATTCATCGATTTTCACCAGGCCACGTATCGTCTGCGCGCTGCCGCCACGTATCGCCGCCATCAGGGCTTTCTTGTCTTCGACCTTGCCGTTGATGGCCTTCAACCCAGCTTCCAGCACTTCGCCTGAAACGTAGGTGCCGCCGGCATAGTAACCCGGATCGTATTTGAACTGCTTGCGAAACGCCGGGGCGAACACCTTGTTGAGCGGATTGTCCAGTTCGGCGGAATACCAGCTGGTCGTCAGAATCCCCAGCGCTTCGTCACCCATGTTGCGAAGCACGGATTCATCGAGCGCCGTCATGCCGCCGATCACGGCCATCTTGTCCTTCAGGCCATATTCGATGAACTGGCGAAGAAACCGGAAACCGTTGGAGCCGGCGGTCCCGAGGAAGATGGCGTCGGCACCCTTCACCTGGGCGACGTAGCTGCCATAATCGGGTGTTGCCAGCGGCGTGAAGATTTTCTGGATGATCTTGCCGCCATTGTCCTCGAACACGCGCTGGAACCCGGCGCACATTTCGTGCCCATAGGCGAAGTCATCGGCGATGGTGACGATCTTCTTGTATTTCAATTCCTTGGCGGCATAATCGGCAAGCGGAGAGGCGCATTGTGATGACGTCGACGTCATGCGTACGAACCAGGGGCTTGGATGCCGCTGCGTCATGTCTTCCGCCGCTGCGACGCCGAGGGTCGGTATTTCCTTTTCGGTGAGGTAATCGGCGATCGCCAGTGCCTCGAAGGCCGCCAGCGGGCCGATGATGCAATGGATATTGTTTTTTTCGATCAGTTCCTGCGCCTTGGTCCGCGCGGTGGCGGGAACGCCCGCGGTATCGGCGACGATCACTTCGACCTTGCGGCCGGCCAGCGTGTAGTCGCGTTCCTTCATGAACATGGTCAGCGCCAGTTCCATGTCGATGCCGCCTGACGCCAGCGGACCGGTCTTGGCCGCCAGCAATCCGACGCGGATGGGTTCGCTATTTTGGCCAAGGGCCAGATGCGGCGTCGCCAGACTGGCGATACCCGCGCCGGCAACACTGCCGACAAATTGCCGTCGCGATATCGTCATTGGATCCTCCCGGGGAACGCTACGACTGAAAGCGGCTTTTTCTTATTTTTATCGATTGAGTGATTTATCCGATGGAAGTCGTAAATGATCAAGTGATAATCACATCGGCCATTCGACGCACGCCAATCGGACCGTCGATGCAAAAAAGGGGCGCGGGCATGCGATCTGCTTTGATGCAGTGCGATATCGTGCGCGCGGGTGCGTTCGTAAGCTCGGCTTCAACCCCGCCGCGTGACGGCTATTCCCGCGCGCCGGATTTGGGCTCGCTAATAATGGTCTTCTTCAGCACTTCGAACACGGAAGCGGTGTCCTGATCGCCCAAACCCATCGCCATGGCGTCGCTGTAGACCGGCTGGGTCAAGGTAAACATCGGGGTCGCGCAGCCGACCTCTTCGGCAAATTCGGCGATGATCGCCATGTCTTTCTTCCAGGTCGAGACCTTCATGGTGGCGGGTTCATAGACCCGCTCGACCATCATCGGCGCCCGCATCTGGAACATTCGCGAGCCGCCGGCGCCGGGGCCGACCAGATCGACCACCATTTTCGGATCGAGTCCGGCGCGTTCCGCCAGCACCATGGCCTCCGCGGTGGCGACGTTGTGGATCGCAACCAGATGATTGGCGACGAATTTCATCTTGCTGCCGTTGCCGAACGCGCCGAGATCGGCGCTTTGCCTGGCGAAGTCGGCGAACAAATCGTTGCATTGCGCGATCGCGTGGCTGTCGCCGCTGGCATAGACGATCAGATCGCGGTTCCTGGCCTGCGCGCCCGTTCCGCTCAGCGGACAGTCCAGCGCGATGTGGCCGGCGTTGCTCAGGATCGCCTCAACGCGAAACTTGTCGGCGAGGGTGAGCGTGGAAAGCTCGACCACGATCCGCTGGCTCTGTCCGCAACCGGCGATGATCTGCGCCACATCGGTCACCGCCGCGGGGGTCGGCAGGCTTGTCATGATGATCGCGGCCTCGCGCGCGACCTGCGCGGCATCCACGGCGATGGTGACGTTGGCCTGTGCCGCTTCGGTCCTGCGCGCGGCGTCGATGTCGAAGCCGATCACCTGCCAGCCGCGCTCGACCAGGTTGCGGGAGATCGCGCTTCCCATGATACCGAGGCCGAGGATTCCAACGGTTTTGCCCATCATGGTCTTGCTCATCAAAGTCTCCTGCCGGATAAATTAGCGTTTGCGCCGTCAAGGCGACCGTGTCTTGAATAGCTAGTGATCAAACGATAAACAACCATCGGGTGATGGGCCTCGCTGCAGTGCAATGCGCTTCACGCCAAAGGGGAGCTGAGCGATGAAAGTTACCGGCTTCAACCATTTGTCGATCGGCACCCGGAATCTCGTGGAGACCGTTAAATTCTACGAGACCGTGCTGGGCATGCAGACTATCCCCAGCTACAATTTCGGCTTCAAGACCAGATATCTTCGCTGCGGCGATCTGCAGTTGCATATCTTCGAACTGGAAGACCATGTTCCGTTCTATCAGCATTTTGCCGTCGATGTGGATGACTTCCACGCCGCCTATGATGCCGCCAAGGCGATGGGCGCGCTGGACTCGACCGCGTTCCGTAATCCCGTCAACGAACTCCCGGATGGCTGCGTTCAGATGTATTTGCGCGATCCCGCCGGCAATCTGATCGAGATCGACTGGCCCGATGTCGGGACGCTCGACCGTTCGCGCATTCCGGAGATGAAGCTGTTGACCGAATTCGCCGAACAGAACGAGGAGGGGCTGGCAGCCTCGCTGTATCTGGATCGGCCGCATCTCAAGCCCGCACGGCAGGCGAGGTAGCGAGGTCTGGATATGGCAGATAGTGGCCGAAAGCCTCCTGTGAATGCGGCGCTCGCGTCGGATAGCGACGATCGCGCCTATGCGGCGTTGATTGCGCGTGCCGCGGCGCTGGTGCCGCGATTGCGCGAACGCGCCGCCCGCACCGAGGAACTGCGGCGTTTGCCGCCGGAGACCGAGCGCGACCTGCATGAAGCGGGTTTGTTCAGGCTGGTGCAGCCGAAGCGCGTCGGCGGCTCCGAATTCGATTATGTCGCGCTGGTCGATTGCGCCGACGTGCTCGGGCAGGGCGACGCGTCGGTGGCCTGGAATTTCGCCAATCTCGCCAGCCATCACTGGATGCTGGGCATGTTCGACAGGCGTGCCCAGGACGAGGTCTGGAATAAGGACGCCAACGCGCTGATCGCATCGTCCTTTATCTTCCCGGCCGGGCGGGCCCGCAAGGTCGATGGCGGCTATCTGCTGCGCGGCAGTTGGCCGTTCTCGTCGGGTGTCGAATCCTGCGAATGGAACATGCTGGCCAGCGTGGTCTCGTCCGACGACGAGGCCGACGGCATCGAGTACCGGATCTTCCTGCTCAACAAGAAGGACTACAAGGTCAAGGATACCTGGAACGCGGCGGGATTGCGCGGCACCGGATCCAATGACGTCGAGGTCACGGACGCCTTTGTTGCCGAGCCGATGTCGATTTCGGTAAGCGATCTGGCCGGCGGGCCGACGCCGGGAAGTGCTGCCAATCCGAACGCACTCTACACCTTGCCGGTGTTTTCGCTGTTTCCTTACGTGCTGTCGGGCGCGGCGCTGGGCAACGCGCAGGCCTGCCTCGATGATTACGTTGAATTCGCCCGGCATCGCGTTTCGACCTACAACCGCGCCAAGGTCGGCGACATGCAGAGCACGCAGATCAAGATCGCGGAGGCGTCGGCCAAGATCGATGCCGCGCGACTGTTGATGCGGACCAACTGCGTCACGGCGATGACCGATGCCAGGCGCGGCCACGTCCCTCACATCTCGGGCAAGACCCGGCTGCGGCGCGATGGTGCCTTCGCGGTCAATCTGTGCACCGAAGCGGTTTCGCTGTTGTTCGCGGCGAGCGGTGCGCGCAGCCTGTTCCTTTCGGGCGCCCTGCAACGGCAATTCCGCGACGCGCATGCGGTGAATTCGCATCTGGCCTTTAATTTCGATGCGGCGGGCACCAATTACGGCCGGGTGGCGCTCGGCCTGCCGTCCGAAAACCTGACGCTTTGAGGCCTGGCGGATGTCTGACGCACCGAAGCATCCCAGCGATCCCGCCAATGAACTGGCGAGCGATAATTCCGCGATCGATCCCCGGGATTTCCGCAACGCGCTCGGCACCTATGCCACCGGCGTTACCATCATTACGGCGATCGCTGCGGACGGAAAGCCATACGGATTGACCTGCAATTCATTCGCCTCGGTGTCGTTGAACCCGCCGCTGGTGCTCTGGAGCTTGGGGATGTTTTCGAATGGCCTGAGCGTCTTCCAGAACGCCAGTCACTTCACCGTCAATGTGCTCGGCGCGTCGCAGCAGGAACTGGCCAATCGATTTGCCAAATCCTCGGAAGATAAATTCGCAGGGGTCGAATGGACGCCGGGGGTTGGCAAGGCGCCGGTTCTTGGCAATTGTGTCGCCAGCTTCCAATGCCGCGCCGCCAACCGGTATTATGGCGGCGATCACATCATCTTCCTGGGGGCGGTCGAAGCCTACGCCTATAACCGTCAGGAGCCGCTGTTGTTCGCGCGCGGCGGATACGGGCGATTTCTGTCGCCTGATAGCTCCGGGACACCCAAATCATCATGACAAAGAAAGCCACGCCCAAGCGTTCGCGTGCCAAGCAGCGGCGATTGTCGCCGGACGATCGCCGCAAGGAATTCGTCGCCAAGGCGACCGAGTTCTTTTCCGAAGAAGGATTCGGCGGCGGCACGCGTGATCTCGCCCGCCGCCTCGGGGTGACCCAGCCGCTGCTGTATCGCTATTTTCCGAGCAAGGACGATCTGATCAAGGAAGTCTATCGCAAGGTCTATCTCGAGCCGTTCGATATCGGCTGGGACAGACTGCTGGCCGACCGCTCCCGGTCATTCCGTGACCGGCTGCAGGAATTCTACGAGGCCTACACCAAGGTCATTTTCACGCGCAAATGGCTTCGTATCTATCTCTACTCGGGCTTGAAGGGGCTCGACATCAACCGCTGGTACCTCAGCGTCGTCCGGGACAAGGTGCTGGTCCGCATCATCAAGGAATGCCGGCACGAGGCCGGCCTTCCGGTGCAGAGCAAGCCGACCGCGTCCGAACTGGAAATGGCGTGGCTGTTCCATAGCGGCATTTTTTATTACGGCGTTCGCAAATACATCTACGAAGCGCCCGTGCTGGTGGACAAGGAACAGATGATCAGCAATGCGCTGGACGCGTTTTTGGCCAGCTTCGAGCGGCTTTTCGGCGCCGCTTCGGTTACCCCGCGGCGGCCGCCGGTGAAGGCGGTGGGATAGATTTGTTTGACGGAGGTGGGGCGGATTGGGCGTGGGCTTCATCAGCACACAGCCGAATCCGTGTTGGGGTTCATCGGCGGGACCCCGGTTTGAGGACAGTGAATTGTGGCCAGCAAAAACAAAAACAAGGTTCTTATCGCGGGCGGGGGCATTGGCGGGATCACAGCGTTGCTGGCGCTGCGCCAGCGCGGCATCGCCGCCGAGCTGTTCGAGCAGGCCACAGCCTTCGGTCAGGTGGGCGCCGGCCTTCAGGTCAGCGGCAACGCAACGCGGATCCTGCGGGCGCTTGGCCTTGGCGATGCGCTGGCGCGCGTCGCGTATTATCCGGACGGACGTGACTATCGCGCCTGGGACAACGGCGATCGTCTCTATTACACACCGCTCGGCGAGCGGGCGGAAGCGCGTTTTGGTGCGCCATATTACACCGCGCACCGGGCCGACTTGCTTGATGTTCTACTTGGCGGCCTTGAACCGGGAAGTTTCCATCTCGGTTGCCGTATCGAGCGCTTCACTCAGGATGATGACGGCGTCACCCTTTCGTTGGCGGATGGAAGCACCGCGACCGGCGATATCCTGATCGGCGCCGACGGAATTCACTCCACGGTGCGTGGGCAAATGTTCGGTAAGGAGCTGCCACGCTACACCGGCAACGTCGCCTGGCGCGGGCTGGTGCCGGCCGAGCGTGTCGCACATCTGGATGTTGCCAAGGTCGCTGGCGTGTGGATGGGACCGAACCGCAGCATCGTCCAGTATTACATCGCGGCAGGAAAGACCTTCAATTGGATCGGCATCAGCCGATCGGAACAGCCGGCACGGGAATCCTGGCTGGCTGAAGGACGCATCGAGGACGCGCTGGCGGAATATGCCGGCTGGCACGACACTATCAGCGCCATCATCGCGGCGACGCCGCGCGTGCTCCGCCAGGCGCTCTATGATCGCGAGCCGCTGCCCGATTGGCGGATCGGGCGGGTCGTCTTGCTGGGCGACGCGGCCCATCCGATGATGCCGTTCTACGCGCAGGGCGCAGCGCAGAGCATCGAGGACGGTTACGTTCTGGCCGGCTGTGTCGCCGCTTCGCCGGACCAACCGGTCGTAGCCCTCGAACGTTACGTGAAACTTCGTCAGCCGCGCACCGCCTGGATGCAAGGGCTTGCCCGCCGCGAAGAGCAACTCTACCAGACCAGCGATGCCTCCGAGATCGCGGCGCGCAATGCGCGTATGCGCGCGAACCGAATCCCGGAATCGGCGACCTTTCCCCCGGAGCAGGAGCGGCTCTACGGTTATGACGCCGAGGCGATCTTGCGGGAGCAAGTGTAGCACTGTTTAGACGGGAAATAGCGATGCGCTCAAAGGTTGTTGTTGCCACAAGACGAGCCGACCGGAGGTCATTTTTGTCGTGCTGTGCGGCCGCAATCGTGGCGGTCTCAACGCCGGTCTATGCTGGCGTGAACTCCGACTACCCCGACCGACCGATTCAGATCTATGTGCCATTTGCCGCCGGCAGCGCCAGCGACGTGATCACGCGCATCCTGCTCAACCGGATGGCCACATCTCTGGGCCAAAACTTCGTGGTCGAAAACCGCCCTGGCGCGGGAGGCAACACCGGTACGGCAGCCGCCGCGCATGCTGCGCCGGACGGATATACGATGGTGATGAGCACTTCCGGGCCGCTGGCTGCAAACAAAGCTCTGTTCAGGGAACTCGGTTACGATCCACAAAAGGACTTCGCACCCATCTGTCTGTTCGCCACCCTTCCCAATATCGTCGTTATCAACGCGAAACTTCCGCCCAAAACGCTTCTCGAGCTGATCGATTATGCGAAAGAACACCCCAAGCAACTCAATTACGGCTCGGTTGGCGTGGGCTCCTCACAACATCTCGCCGGCGCCTATTTCGAACAGCTCACCGGAACGCAACTTGTCCACGTCCCCTACAGGAATATCGCGAGCTATACGCCCGACTTCATCTCGGGCCAGGTTCCCGTCGGGTTTCAACTGCTGCCGAACGTTCTAGGCTTGATAACGAACGGTGACGCGCGTGCTCTTGCGGTGGCCAGCAGTAAACGTATGACGGCGTTGCCCGATGTGCCGACGGCTGCAGAGGCCGGCCTGCAAGGTTACGAGAGCTACGCGTGGCTTGCGTTGCTTGCGCCGGCCAACATCGACAAGGCTCTCGTCGATAGATTGTACGCCGCAGCACAGGATGCCATTAAAGATCCGAAGGTGCGTGCGCTGTTCGCCGAGCAAGGCGCTGAACCGACGGACCTCGGCCCGGAAGACCTCAAAAAATTCATGGCGTCGGAGATCTTGAAATGGTCCGAGGTGATCGGGAAAATGGGGATTGCTCCGATGTAGTTGCTGCTGCCAAAGCACCCGACGGGCAAATCACCTAAAACCCTGTCTAGCCCCTTCACGAAAAATATTTTGCTTAACATCCAGGCCAAATCACCGGCTTATTTTGGCCTGTCTCACCCGAATGAGGGGCGGCTCGCGATCGTCACGGACGTTGCGGTGAGATGCGGTGGACGCACGGCGCGCGCCAGACGAGCGCGCGCAATGCGGACGGCGAAGTCGTGTGGTCCTGACGCCCCGATGCTGGCGTCAAGTTCCCGGGAAGCAAGCTTCTTGGGGATGACGGTGACAACAAGCCCGGTCACCGGGGAGAGCGCGAAGTAAGCCGTAAACCACCGCGCAGGGAAAGCCGGATTGATCCGGTTGAACCTGTGGTCCTACCCCGTGCTTTTTTTTGCACGGACCCACGGGTGCGATCGGCACCCGGCTTTCCCTGCGCCCTCTGTTTTCGAGGAGGGCCGAAGATGATGCACACCTCGGGCGAAAACGCGCCGCGAGAATGCGGACGCATGTTCGCTCGCTATTTGACAATGGAATATGAAAACCGACGGCGCCGTAGGGTGGGTTAGCCGTAGGCGTAACCCACCATCTTTCTGCGCGCCAAAACGGTGGGTTACGGCTTCGCCTAACCCACCCTACGAACTACATCTTCGCCATCTCGCCGCGGTACCAGTCGCCGATCTCGCTGGCGGTCATCAGCGCAACGCCGTCATGGCCGAGCACATAGTCGAGCAATGCCTCGAGATATTTGATGCGATGCGGAACCCCGGTGATGTAGGGATGAATCGAGATCGCCATGATCCGCGCGTTGCTGGCGCCTTCGAGGTAGAGCCGGTCGAACTGATCGGTGCAGCGCTTCAGGAACTGTTCCGAAGGAAGATGCTGCAGCGCATGGATGACGATGTCGTTGGTTTCCACCGAATAAGGAATCGTCGTCATCACGCCGTGCGGCGTTGCGATATCCTGCGGAAGATCGTCGATCACCCAGTCGGCGAGATATTCAATGCCGTTGAGGCGCAGCAGGTCGATGGTCTCCTCGGTTTCGGTCAGGCCCGGGCTTTCCCAGGAACGCGGCGCCTTGCCGGTAAATTTCGCGATGGTGTCGACCGCGCGTTTGATCGCATCGGCCTGGTCGTCCAGTCTGTGCATCGGGCCCTGCACGAAGCCGTGGCCCATGAATTCGAAGCCGGCCTCGCGCGCGGCCGAGGCGACCCGCGGGTAGGAGTTGCAGACATTGCCGTTCAACGCCAGGGTCACCGGCATGTTGCGGTCGGTCAGCGCCTTGAACTGACGCCAGAATCCGGCGCGCATGCCGTATTCGTGCCACGACCAGTTCGGCACGTCAGGCAATAGCGGCTGTCCCATCGGCGGGCTGAGCACGGTGCGCGGCATCGCGTTCTCGATCCGCCATTCCTCGACGTTGAGGATGATCCATACCGCGAGCTTCTTGCCGTCCGGCAGCGTCAGTTTCGGGCGGTCGATTTGGGCCTGGTAGGGAATGCGATCGGTAAAAGCCACGGCGTGCCTTCTCCAGGGTGTTGCGGGCTATCCCGCGACAGTGGGTTGTTTCGAGATGCCGGCGTTAACGCGCGGCATCACTTTCTCCGCCATCAGAATCATGGACTGCCGTCCGAGTTCGGGATCGGTCCAGTCCTTGCCGGCATAGAGCAATGTGCCGAACGAACCGACCTCGTCCTGGAACCCCAGAATTTGATCGGCCACACTGTCCGGCGTTCCATGGATAATCAGCCGGTCGCAGATCGTCTCCAGCGTGACTTCATCGTCGGGCTGATCGCGACGCGTCTTGAACAATTCGATGCGGCCGTTCTTCTTCAGCTTGGTGAACAGCGAGCGATAATAATAGACGTAAGGGCCGTTCGGATCGGTGGCATAGGCCTTCGCGGTGGCGGCATCCCTGGCGACGAACACGCTCTTGGCGACGCGCCAGTTGGCAGGTTCAGCGGCACGGCCGCCGCGCTTGCAGCCCTCGACATATCGCGGCCAATGGCTCTTCACCCAGGCCGGCATCAGGAAATTGGCGGAGATCGGGTCCCAGCCGCGCGCGGCGGCTTCCTCGACGCCCTTGGAGAACGGCGCCACCGCGGTCACGACGATGGGTGGGTGAGGGCGCTGCAACGGCTTGGCAATAAAACCCTGGCCGATATCCTCGATCAGGGTCTTCTGCGTCGTGACGTTCCAGTATTTGCCCTTGATATTGTAGGGCGGCTCGCTGGCCCAGATTTCCAGCACCTGGTTGATGGCCTCGAGAAACATTTCGTTGCGATTGGCATCGAGATTGCCGAACAGCTCCGCATCCGACAGCAACCCGCCGGGGCTGATCCCGAAGATCAGGCGACCGTCGAGCATGTGGTCGAGCATCGCCAGGGAAGATGCGACGGCGGCGGGATGGCTGTTCGGCATATTGATGGTGCCGGTGCCCAGCCGGATCTTTTTGGTGGCGGCGGCCACCCAGGCCAGGAACGCGACGCAGGAGGTGATATTCTCGGCCTTGTCGGTGGCGTGTTCCCCGACATAGGCTTCGGTAAAGCCGAGTTCGTCGGCCAGCACGAAGGCTTCACGGTCTTGCTTCAGGGACAGCCGCCAATCCTTGTCGAGCGGATGGATCGGCATCGTGAAGAAACCCAGATTCATTTACCTTCGCCTCCCGGGGTCGACTTTTTGCCGCGACCTAAGCTGCGCTCGTTGGCGCCATTATGTCACGTCCAAAAGTCTGATGTCTCCGAAATAATCGCTCGATAAACAAACTTGACCTTTGGGAGTCGCCGCCTTCTAATCCTGCAAAATCCGTCAAAAACCGGCCGGGGGAGGTACCATCTGATGAAAGCCTCGGCTTTCGCTTACGCACGTGCAACCAGCGTTGGCAACGCGCTGGAATTGCTCGTCGCGCACGGGGACGGTGCGAAGCTGCTGTCAGGCGGTCAAAGCCTGATGCCCGCGATGAACCTGCGTTTGCTGTCGCCGGAAATTCTGGTCGATATCGGCGATCTCTCGGAGCTGAAGGGGATCGAGCGCAACGGCGATGTGCTGCGCATTGGCGCGCTGACCCGGCACGTCGATCTGCTGAAATCGGTCGAAATTGCCGTGCATGCACCGTTGCTGACGGAAGCCGTTGCCCAGGTTGCGCATCCCGCGATCCGCAACAAGGGAACCCTCGGCGGCAGCCTCGCGCACGCCGATCCGGCCTCGGAATTGCCGGCCTGCATGTTGGCGCTGAACGCGACCATCATCGTGCGCGGCCCGACCGGCGAGCGACGCATCGCGGCCGAAGATTTCTTCACCGGCATTTATGAAACGGCATTATCGGCGCAGGAACTGCTGGTCGCGGTCGAAATGCCGGTGACGCAACAGGACTCCGTGCATTTTTTTCACGAATTCGCTCGTCGCCATGGCGACTACGCCATCGTCGGCGTCGCGGCACAGGCCGCGGTGCGGGGCGGCGTCTTCCGCGATTTGCGCATCGCTTTCTTTGCGGTCGGCGATCGCCCGTTGCTGGCCAAGGCGGCGGCCCGATTGATAAATGTCGTCGCCACGCCGCAGCTGCTGGCCGACGCGTCAACCGCGCTGGGCGAAGAACTCGACCCGCAGGAAGATCAGCAGGCGTCGCCCGCGATGCGCCGGCATCTGGCAAAGGTGCTGCTGGCGCGCTGCGTGTCGGCGTTGCTCGACCGTCCCGACCTCGCGGGAGGTTCGGCGTGACCGCCCCGATGCCCATTTCGCTCACCGTCAATGGTGAACAGGTCGATACGCATGTGTTGCCGCGCCTCAATCTGGCGGATTTCCTGCGCGAGCATCTGCAATTGACCGGAACGCATGTGGGCTGCGAACACGGCGTCTGCGGGGCGTGCACGGTACGGGTCAACGGCGATATCGTTCGTGCTTGCCTGCTGCTGGCGGTGCAGGCAAATGATGCCTCGGTCGAAACCATCGAAGGATTGTCCGATAGCGGCGAGATCGCCGATCTGCAGTCGGCCTTTCGCACTCGCAACGCGTTGCAATGCGGATTTTGCACGCCGGGAATGCTGATGGCGGCGCAGGATCTGCTGAAGCACGAGCCTGCACCGGACCGCGAGCAGATCCGCGAGCATCTCTCGGGCAATTATTGCCGCTGCACGGGTTACCAGGCCATTGTCGATGCGGTCGAGGCCACGGTGCGCCTGCGCAATACGCCCCCTCAAGGCGGACAAGCGTCATGACGGTATCGAAAAAGATCGACGGCCTCTCGGTGCTGGATCGGCCGAATTCCTATATCGGCAAGACCGTACCGCGGCCGAACCTTGAGCGGCTGCTCCAGGGCCGCGGGCTTTATGTCAGCGACATGGTGCTGCCGCGGATGGCGCATGTGGTGTACCTGCGTTCGCCCTATGCCCATGCCAAGATCACAGCGATCGACGCCGGCGCGGCCAAGCGCGTCGCCGGGGTCATTGCGGTTGTGACCGGTAGGGAATTATCCGAGGTGATCACGCCATGGGTCGGTGTGCTGTCGCATATGAAGGGCCTGAAATCCGCGCCGCAACACGCGATCGCCGTCGATCGCGCGTGCTGGCAGGGCGAGGCGGTCGCGGCGATCGTTGCGACCAGCCGGGCCATCGCCGAAGATGCCGCGGAGCTGGTCTCGGTTGACTATCAAGAGCTCGACGTGGTGACGGACATGACCACCGCGCTCGATCCGGAAACCCCGGTGATTCACGCCTCGCTCGGCGACAATCTTGCCTTCGAACGAAAACTCGATGCCGGCACGGTCGACCAGGCGTTTGCCGATTCCGACGAGGTGTTGGAAGCGGATTTCGTCTTCGGCCGTCACACCGGCGTGACCCTGGAGCCGCGCGCCGTTGTCGCCGACTGGAATGCCGCCGAAGCCCGGTTGACGATCTATCAGGGCACCCAGGCGCCGCATATGGTGCAGAATATTGCAGCCCTTCATCTCGGTATCCGCGACGATCAGGTTCGCGTGGTCTGCAAGGATGTCGGCGGCTCCTTCGGCATCAAGGTTCACATTTATGCCGACGAGATGGCGACCTATGCACTGTCGAAATTGTTGCGTCGGCCGGTCAGATATGTCGCCGACAGGGTCGAGAGTTTCAATACCGATATCCATGCCCGTGACCACCGGTGCAAGGGAAGGATCGGGGTCAAGCGTGACGGCACGATTCTGGCGTTCGAGATCGATGACCTGACGGGCATCGGGCCCTATTCGATGTATCCGCGCACGAGCGCCATCGAAGCCAACCAGGTCGTCAATCTGGTTGGCGGCCAATACACCACGAAGAACTATCGCGCGCGAGCCCGTGTCGTGTTTCAGAATAAAAACGTGATGTGCCAGTACCGCGGCGTTGGCCATCCGGTGGCGTGCTCGGTGACCGAAGGGCTGGTCGATCTGGCGGCGATGAAGATCGGCATGGATCCGGTCGAGATCCGCCGCCGCAATCTCGTGCCTGACGATGGCTATCCCTGCGCGTCCCCGTCAGGCCTCAAGTTCGAACTGTTGTCGCATCACGCGGCGATGAACAAGCTGATGGCGATGATGGATTATGATGCGCTGCGCGCCCAACAAGCGAGCCTGCGCAAGCAGAACATCCATCGCGGCATCGGCATCGCGAGCTTCATCGAGATCACCAATCCGAGCGCCGCGTTTTACGGCGTCGGTGGCGCGAAGATTTCGTCACAGGACGGGGTCGCGGTGCGGATGGACGCCACCGGTTCGGTGATCTGCCAGACCAGCATCACCGAGCAGGGGCAGGGCTCGGAATCGCTCACCGCGCAGATCGTCGGCAGCGTGCTCGGTGTTCCGATGGAGCGGGTGCGGGTGATTCTGGGGGACACCGACAACACGCCCTATGGCGGCGGCACCTGGGCGTCGCGCGGCGCCGGCATCGGCGGCGAGGCCGCACTTCAAGCCGCCAGGGCGCTACGCGGCAATATCCTTGAGGTCGCGGCCGCCATCCTGCAGTCGTCGCCGTCAGAACTCGACATCGTCAACCATGCGGTCGTGAATGCAGGCGACGGGGCGGTCCGCATCGAACTGAGTGAGCTGGCGCGTGTCGTCTATTTCCGCCCCGACACCCTGCCGCCCGGCATTCAGCCCGAGTTGATGGCGACGCGCCATTTCGTGCCGCGAGATTATCCGTTCGCGTTTACCAATGGCGTCCAGGGCTCATGGCTCGAAGTCGATACCGATACCGGCTTTGTCAAACTGCTGAAGCATTGGGTGGTGGAGGATTGCGGGACCATCATCAATCCACAGCTGGTCGATGAGCAGATCAGAGGCGGGGTGGTGCAGGGCCTCGGGGCGGCTTTGTTTGAGAAATGCATCTATGACGAGCGCGGCCAGCTGACCAACGCCAATATGGCCGATTATATGGTTCCGATGTCGGGCGAAATGCCGGATATAGACGTCGGCCACGTGGTGTCGCCGACCGCCGAAACCGAGTTGGGCGCCAAGGGGGCGGGCGAGGCCGGAACGGCGGGCGCGGCGGCGGCGGTATCCAATGCGGTCAATGATGCGTTGCAGCCGTTCGGCGTCGTTATCACCGAAATCCCCTTGACGCCGCAGATTATCCTGACGGCGCTGGGGCGGATTTGATAGAGGGCGACACTGGTACACGACCAAATGCGAAGGGCTCAAAGGGGCAAAGTATGTTGTGATGACCGCGTTGTTCATCCAATATGCTGTAAAAAAACGAGACATAACGGGAGCATTCAATGAAACGCAGGACATTTCTCGGTGGAACGATCGCGGTGGGCACGCTTGGCCTGACCTCGGGGGTCATGGCCCAGCAGCCGCCGATCAAGATCGGCATGAGCATGCCGCAAACCGGCGGTCTCGCCGGCGGTGGCAAGGCTTCACTGCTCGGCATCGAGATCTGGAAGGACGATATCAACGCCAAGGGCGGGCTGCTCGGGCGCAAGGTAGAACTCGTGGTCTATGACGACAAATCGAGTGCTTCCGAGACGCCGGCGATCTATTCGAAGTTGCTGGATGTCGACAAGGTTGACCTGCTGTTCGCACCCTACGCGACGGTGCCGACGGCACCGATCATGCCGCTCGTCAAGCAGCGCGGCCTGTTACTGATGGGGAACTTCTCGTTCCAGGTGAACAGCAAGGTTCACCACGACATGTGGTTCAACAATGCGCCCTGGGGACCGGCCGACAGTTGGGCGGCAGCGTTCCTCGATCTGGCGGAGAAGGCCGGCGGCAAGAGCATGGCCCTGCTCTCGGCAGACCAGGAGTTCGCCCAAAACCTGGCGCTGACCGCGCGGGATGTCGCCAAAAAACGAAACCTGTCGATGGTCTTCGATCAGTCCTATCCGCCGAACACGGTGGAATTCTCGGGCATCATCCGTGCGCTCAACGCCGCCAAGCCCGACATCGTCTATGTCGCGTCCTATCCGCCGGATTCGGCCGGAATTCTGCGCGCCGTGAACGAGATCGGGGTTTCGGACAGCGTCAAGATTTTCGGTGGCGGAATGGTCGGTCTGCAGTTCGGCGCGGTCATGGAGAACATGGGTTCGCTCCTCAACGGTGTCGTCAATTACAACACGTGGCTTCCTGAGCCGAGCATGTATTTCGACGGCACCAAGGATTTCTTCGACAAATACACCAAGCAGGCGATTGCGGCCAAGGTCGATCCGTTGGGCTACTATCTGGCGCCCTATGGTTATGCTTCGGGCCAGCTCATCGAGGCGGCCGTCAACGCAACGAAGTCGCTCGACCAGAAAGGTATCGCGAAATATCTGCACGCCAACGAAGTCAAGACCATCGTTGGCCCGATCGCCTTTGCCGAAGACGGCGAGTGGAAGGAAACCAAGACGTTGATGGCGCAGTTTCGTGGTATCGTCGACAAGAACGTCGAGCAGTTCCGCAAGCAGGGCAAGCAGGTGATCCTGTCCCCGACACAATTAAAGTCGGGCGATCTGATCAGTCCGTTCGAGGTGGCTCGGAAGTAAATCTCGCTTCTTACTGACATGGTCAGGCCGATGGATCGGGACACGTCCGCCCGATCCGGAGTCGAACCAAGCTTGCGACCCGGGGAAGCGGCGGCCTGAAAAGAGGTCAAGGGGGACCTTAAGTGTTTTCAATGGATCTGCTGCTCAACGCGGTGGTGACCGGTGTGCTGGTTGGCTGTTTCTATGCGGCCGTCAGCCTCGGCCTGTCGGTTTCGTTCGGCCTGCTCGACGTTCCTCACGTCGCGCATCCGGCGTTTCTGATTCTCGCGTCCTACGGCGTGTTTTTCCTCAACGACAGCTATGATATCGACCCCTTGCTGGCGGGGCTGATAATCACGCCGCTGCTGTTCGTGTTCGGGCTCGTCGCCTATCGGGTGTATTACGAAACATTCGAGAAGCGCGGCACCGACGCCGGCGTGCGCGGCATCGCGTTCCTGTTCGGTATCGCCTTCATCATCGAGGTGCTGATCATCCTGCAATTCGGCGTCGACCAGCGCTCGGTCAGCGCATCCTATATCGGCAAGGCCTTGCGGCTCGGTGACATGCGCATCCCGGTCCGGCTGCTGGTCGCCTTCGCGGTGGCCTCCGGGTTGACCATCCTGCTGTCGCTGTATCTGTCGAAGACCTTCATGGGACGCGCGATCCGCGCGGTCGCCCAGGACCAGGAGGCGCTGCGGCTGATGGGCGCCAACCCGGTCAAGATCAAGCAATGGGCGTTCGGCATAGCAACGGCGGTGCTTGGGATCGCGGGCGCCCTGCTCATTATCGTTTCTCCGGTCGAGCCGACCCTCGACCGCGCCTATATCGGCCGTACTTTCTGCGTCGTGGTGATGGCAGGGCTCGGCAGCATCACCGGTACGCTGATCGCGGCCATTGTCCTCGGCGTCGCCGAATCGATCGTGCTCAGCACGCTCGGCGCCTCCTGGGCGCCGGCGATCTCGTTCGCGATGCTGCTCGGTGTGCTGGCGATCCGGCCGCAGGGTCTGTTCGGCAGGCGATCATGAAACGTAACAGCGTTGCTTTCTGGATTGCGATGGCGCTGTTCCTCGCCGCCATCTTCCTGATGACGCAGGTGGTCAGCAACGAATACCCCTTCTTTGCCGGCTACGTGATCCTGCAGTTCATCGTGCTCGCGGTGGCATGGAGCATCCTTGGCGGCTATGCCGGCTACGTGAATTTCGGCACCAACGCGTTTTTCGGTGTTGGCATCTACACCGCGGTGTTCCTGACCAAAGCGACCGGCGCCTCGCTGGCCGTGCAGATCGCCACCGCCGCAAGCGTCGGCGCGCTGCTCGGCCTCGCCGTAGGTCTGTTGACCCTGCGCATGCAGGGCATCTTCTTTTCGATCGCGACGATCGCGCTTTCGATCGTGATCGAGACGTCGGTGACGAACTGGCGATATGTCGGCGGCGCGGCCGGCATCCAGCTGCAGCGGCCGCCGGCGCTGGACATGTTTCACAGCTATCTGCAGATGCTGTTCTTCGTTCAGGCGATGCTCGTGGTGCTGGCGATCGCAACCTCTCGCTATATCCAGCGCTCGTGGATGGGCCGCGGCCTGCAGGCGCTCCGGGACGACGAGCTTGCGGCCGAATGCACCGGGGTGCCGACCTTGCGGTTGAAGCTGCTGGCCTGTGTGGTCTCCGGCGCGCTGATGTGCGCAGCCGGCGCGCCCGGCGCCATGTACCTGCAATACGCGGATCCGTCGTCCGCCTTCAACCTCAATTATTCCGTGACCGTGCTGGCGATGGCGCTGATCGGGGGGACCTCGCATTGGATCGGCCCGGTGTTCGGCGCAATCCTGCTCGGCGCGACGCAGCAACTGCTGGCCGTCACCATCTCGTCGGAAGTGAACGTGCTGGTGCTGGGCGTGATGCTGGTGTTGTTCGTGGTCGCGGCGCCCGAGGGCGTCATTGGCCTGATCCGGAAGGTTCGCTACCGCGGCGAGGGCAAGGGATGATGGCTCCCGACGCACAAGCGCCGCTGTTGCGGATAGCAGGGCTGACCAAGCGGTTTGGCGGCTTCACCGCGCTCGACAATATCAGCGTCGATATCCGCCCGGGCGAGCGCTTCGGCCTGATCGGTCCCAACGGGTCTGGCAAGACCACGCTGATCAACTGCATTTCCGGCGCGTTCCGCACCGAAGCCAATACCGTCGTGTTTCGCGACGAGGACATCACGCGCCTGACGCCGCATCTGCGCACCCGCCGCGGCATTGCGCGCAGTTTTCAGATCCCGCGGCCGTTCCGAAGCATGACGGTCGCGGAGAATCTGATGGTGGCGCTGGATTTCGCCGCGGCCAACGAGGCGCACGCCACCGCCGCGCAACGCCGCGACACGATGATGTCGATCCTGACCCGGATGGGTCTTGCCTCAAAGGCAAATGTCTCCGCCACCAAGCTTAGCCAGGTCGAACTGCGCAAGATGGAGCTCGCCCGCGCGATGGCGACGCATCCGAAGCTCCTGATTTCCGACGAGGCCATGGCGGGCTTGTCGAGTTCCGAAGTCGATGAAGTGCTCGATCTCCTGATGAGCCTCGCGGATCAGAACATCACCATCATCATGATCGAGCACATCATGCAGGCGGTGATGCGCTTTTCGGATCGCGTGATGTGTCTCGACGCCGGCAAGATCATCGCAATCGGCGCGCCCAATGAAGTGATGGCCAACCAGCGTGTGCAGGAGGCCTATCTTGGCACTTAGCCTCGCTGTCAGTGGTCTCTACGCCGGTTACGGCGCCGTGAAGGCGCTGCGCGGCGTCTCGCTCCATGTCGAGACCGGCGAGACCGTGGCGCTGCTCGGCACCAACGGCAACGGCAAGAGCACGCTGATGAAATGCGTGGCGGGTCTGGTCCGGCCCGAGCGCGGGACGTTGTCGCTCACGATCGACGGACAGTCGCATGATCTTACGAAGTTGGCGGCCGAGGCGATTGTGGATCTCGGCGTGGCGATGGTGCCCGAGGGTCGGCGACTGTTCCCCAAGCTGACGGTGCTGGAGAACCTGATGCTTGGCGCCTTCCGTAAGGAAGCCCGGCGCAACATCAAGCGCAATCTGGCGCTCGCCTTTGAGGCTTTCCCGGCGCTCAAGGGGCTGCAGGGACAGTTGGCCGGTACCATGTCGGGCGGCCAGCAGCAGATGCTGGCGATCGCGCGGGCGCTGATGTCCTCGCCGCGTTTGCTGCTGATCGACGAGCCGTCGGTCGGGCTGTCGCCGCTGCTGGTATCGCAGACCATCAGCAAGATTGGCGAACTCAACCAGCAGCTCGGTCTCACGGTGCTGATGGCGGAGCAGAACTTCAACCAGGCTATCCGGATTGCCTCCCGCGGCTACATCATCGTCCATGGCGAGATCGTGGTTGCCGCTGATTCGGTCGAAGAGTTGCGAAGCAACGATCTCGTCAAGCGGCTCTATCTCGGCGGCACCGTCTGAAGCAGCCGCTCCGGCGCGCTGCGCTAGCTGAAGTGAACGCCGATCCGCGTTTTCTTGCGCCCGATTCGAAATACGCTTTGATGGCGGCTCGCCGCGGCGTTCATCTGAAAGGATGCTGACCACTTGGTGAATCCTTGGGCCCGAAAATCGACGGCCGCCCTGGCCGAAGAGGCCGCGCAGGGCGAGGACGGCGCCGCTGATGCGCCCAAGCGGACGCTGTCCGCGCTCAATCTGGTCGGCCTCGGTATCGGCGGCACCATCGGCGCCGGCATTTTTGTCCTGACCGGCACCGCCGCGGCCACCAATGCCGGGCCCGCGGTCAGCCTCTCGTTCTTGCTTGGCGCCGTGGCCTGCGCGCTGGCCGGTCTGTGCTATGCCGAATTGTCCTCGACCATTCCGATCAGCGGCAGCGCATACACCTATGCCTACGCGACGCTCGGCGAATTGATCGCATGGATCATCGGCTGGGATCTGATCCTCGAATATGCGCTCGCCGCGGTCGCGGTGGCGATCGGGTGGTCCAGCTATGTCGTCAGCGTCGCCAGGGATCTGGGCTGGATCATTCCCACCCGGTTCGCATCCGCGCCCTATGCCTTTGACACCGGCCTGCACGCTTGGTCGTCCACCGGCGCGGTTCTGAATGTTCCGGCCGTGCTTGTGATCGTCGTCATGACGGCATTGCTGACGATCGGCATCCGGGAAACCGCGAAATTCAACGATTTCATCGTCGCGTTGAAATTGATCGTCATCCTGCTCTTTATCATTTGCGCGGTGCCGGCCTTCAGCACCGCGAACTGGGTGACTTCCGGCAACCCGGCGGGCGCATTCATCCCTCCTAACGCCGGCCCCTGCGTGTTCGGGTGGTCGGGCGTGCTTCGCGGCGCTGCCGTCGTATTCTTTGCCTATATCGGTTTTGATGCCGTCTCGACCGCGGCGCAGGAGGCGAGGGTGCCCGATCGGGATATGCCGATCGGTATTCTGGGGTCGCTGGTCGTCTGCAGTGTGCTCTATGTCGCGGTCGGTTTTGTGCTCACGGGGATTGTGCCGTTCGACCGGCTGAACGTCCCGGATCCGATCGCGGTCGGCATCGATGCCGCCGGGGTCGGCTGGCTCTCCCCGTTGATCAAGCTCGGCATCATCCTTGGCTTGACCTCGGTGATCCTGGTGACGCTGCTCGGGCAACCCCGGATCTTTCGTGCGATGGCGCATGACGGGTTGCTGCCGCCGGTCGCAGCGCGCATTCACCCGCGGTTTCGCACGCCCTATGTAGCAACGATCGGAACCGGCGTGGTGGTGGCGCTGCTGGCGGGGCTGTTGCCGATCGAACTGGTCGGCGAACTCGTCAGTATCGGAACCCTGTTCGCATTTGCGGTCGTGTCGCTTGGTACGCTGGTGCTGCGGGTGAGAGAGCCGAAACTGGCCCGGCCGTTCCGGGCGCCCGCGATCTGGATCGTCGGACCGGGCGGCGCGGCGGTTTCGATATTCCTGATGTCGGGTCTGCCGATCGATACCTGGCTCCGGTTGGCGGTCTGGCTCGCGGTCGGGCTGGCGATCTATTTCCTCTACGGCGCGCGGCACAGCCGGATTGCAGTTTCCAAATAGGTGACGCCGACGCGCAGCCCGGAAAGCATTACTCCGCCGCCACGCGGGTCAGCAGGTCGGAGGGCCTGGTGGTGACGACCACCTTGATCGCATCTTCGATCCGCTCGCGGGCATATTTCAGCGCGGTCGGCAGATCTTCCAGCGCAAATGTATGGGTGTGGATTTTTGTCGCGTCGAATTTCCGCTCCGCCATCAAGGCCATGGCCCGCCGCGTGGCGCTACGGCCTTCGCCACGGATGCCATAGACATAGATATTGTTGCGAACGAGATGCGCGATATCGGTGGTGACGGGATCGTGCGGGAAGGCCGCGAGGCAGATTTTTCCACCACGGTTGGTCATGTGAATGGCCTGATTGATGGTCGCTTCGCTGCCGGCGCACTCGACCACGTAATCGGCGCCGATGCCGCCGGTGAGCTGCTTGACGACGTCAACCGCATTTTCTTCCGATATGTTGATGACGCGGTCCGCGCCCAGTTCCTTGCCGATCGCGAGGCGCTTGTTGCGCGTTCCCGTCAGGATCACCGGGCTTGCACCCAACGCCTTGGCAACGGCGACCGCGAGCAGCCCGATCGGGCCGGGGCCGATCACCACGACGCTTTCCCCGGCGACGAGGCCGCCGAGTTCGGTCAGGCCATACATCGAGGTTCCGGCGGTGACGACCAGCGTTGCTTCCGCGTCGCTCATGGTATCGGGCACCCGTTCGACGGTGTTGATGTGGTTGACCGCGTATTCGGCGAAGCCACCGTCGGTGGTAAAACCGTTGGCACGATGGCCCTTCTCGGGCTTTCCGTAATTGAGGCAGGAGGTGTACATGCCCGCGCGGCATCGCTTGCACTGGCCGCAACCGGCGTGGATTTCCACACTGATACGCTCGCCGATCTGGAATTCATCGACCTCGGGTCCGAGCGCGGCGACCGTGCCCATATATTCGTGACCGGGCGTGAAGTTCTTGTTGAAAGGCAGCCCGCCCTGGATGCTCGCCGGTGTGCCCTGGTGAATGATCTCGAGGTCGGTTGCGCAGATCGCAACCGCATCGATACGGACCAGCACTTCGGCGCGCTTCGGCACCGGCGTCGGTTTTTCGAGCAGATGGAGCTGGTCCGGATCGCCCAGCACCCAGGCCTTCATCTGGGCGGGCACCGGGAAATTCGGCGAGGTCTTGACACCGGCGGGATTGTACATGGGCGTCTCCTTGTTGGGCCTCTTGCTTTTTGCCGGAGCTTAGCCGAACTCGCCGGCCGATGTCAGCCGGTTTGCGACGCGGACAATTTGTAGACTTCAAGCGCGTCGACATCGGCGCCGCGTGCGGCTTTGGCCAGCCTGAACAATTGCGCCGCCAGCGCCGACATCGGGACCGGGCTCGAGGTGTTGCGGGCGACATCGACCACCGTATCGAGGTCTTTCAGCATGGTGGAGATATGGCCGAGCGGCGGCGAGTGAATGCCCTGCACCATGCGCGGCACGAACAATTGCAGCGGGATGGAATCGGCAAAGCCGCCGGCCAGCGCTTCCGGCAGCTTGTTGGCGTCAATTCCGGCATTGACCGCGAGACGCGTCGCCTCGGCGAGCACCGTCATGGCGCAGCCGACAATGATCTGGTTGCAGAGTTTGGTGGTTTGGCCGGCGCCAACCGGGCCCATATGCGTGAGCCGCCGCGCCATCGCCAGCACATAGGGTCGCACCTTTTCGATGTCGGCGGCTTCTCCGCCGGCCATCACCGCGAGCGTGCCTTCTTCTGCGCCCTTGCTGCCGCCGGAAACCGGGGCGTCGATCCAGGCCATGCCGTTGGCCTGCTTCAGTCGTGCCGCGATGGCGCGCGCCGCATCCGGATGAATCGATGAAAAATCGACCACCAGCTTGCCGCGGCCCGTGACCGCCGCGAGGCCGTCGGCGCCGAACACGACGTCCTCGACGGCGGCCGCATCGGTGACGCACATGAAGATGATGTCGCAGCGATCGGCCATCTCACGCGGAGAGGTTGCAAGTTTGGCACCGGCGTCCACCAGCGGCTTGGCCTTGCCAGCGGACCTGTTCCAGACCATGACGTCGTGGCCGGCATTGACCAGGCGGCGGCTCATCGGAAATCCCATCATCCCGAGCCCGAGATAGCCGAGTTTTGCCCTTTGTCTTTCGTCTACCCCAGCCATTCCGTTTACTCCTTGTCGAAGGCCTATTCAGTACGCCGCCGTCCCGCTCTACCACATCTTGCGGCCCTGCCGGAATGCGTCATGTCGGGGCGCGTCCCAGTGGCTTGCCTGATCATTTGAACCATGAAAGGTTTGGTCCAAACCTTGGCGTGGGGCCGGCCGGAAACGAGTGTGGAGCAGGGGTGATGCAGATGGTTTCGAAATGGATCGTGGCCGCCGGAGCGGCAGTGTCGTTGTTCGCCGGCGTGAGCGCGTCGCATGCGCAGCAGACTATCCGCGTCGGCTGGACCATTCCGGCCGAAGAATCAAAATACTGGATGATGCGCCGGCCGACGGAATTTCCCGATCTCGGCAAGACCTACAACGTCGAATGGACCCAGTTCCAGGGCACCGCGCCGATGACGCAGGCGCTCGCCGCCGGTGCGCTCGATTGCGCCACACAGGCGCCGCTGTCGCTGGCCAACGGCGTGGTCGGCGGCAATCTGAAGGCCTATATCGTCGCCCAGCACGTGTTCGAAAAGCCCGGCGGCTTCTCGGTCTATTGGGCGGTGAAGGATGACTCGCCGATCAAGACCATCGCCGACCTCAAGGGCAAGACCATCGGCATCTCCGTGATCGGCGGCGGCACCCAGGGGCCGTTCAACATGCTGCTGAAGAAGAACGGCGTCGATCCGGCCAAGGATATCAAGCTGGTCGAAGTCGGCTTCGCGGTCTCCGAGGATGCGCTGCGTCAGGGCCGCGTCGATGCCGTCAACATGAACCAGCCGTTCGCGGCACGCGCCGAAGCCAAGGGGGGCATCCGAAAGCTGTTTTCGCTGTCTGAAGCGATGCCGAACATCGTTCACATCCTCGAAGCCTGCCGGGCCGATTTCGTCGACAAGAATCCGGAACTCGTGAAGGCTTACGTGCGCGACATCACCTTGGGCATGAAAAAGGCGCTCTCCAATCGCGAGGAGACGCTCAAGGTCGTCTCGGAGGTTTTGAAGGCGCCAATTCCCGTGCTCGATACTTATTTGCTGAAGGACAATGACTTCGGCCGGGATCCGGGTGCCGCGCCGAATTTTCCGGCGATCCAGAAGATGCTCGATATCTACACGGAAGCCGGAATGCTGCCGAAGATGGACGTCGCGCAGTTCAAGGGTCCGATCACCGCGCCGATCCAGTAGGGTTCTGTCGTCCCTGCGAACGCAGGGACCGATACGCCGTGTCGCATCGTTCTCGGCACTGAGTTAGATACCTTCTGCAATAGCGAACGCCAGGGGCTATGGATCCCGGCGCTCGCCGGGACGACAATTGATGACATCATCCAATAAAAAATGGCGATCGCGGGTCACCACCGACGGTCTCGATCGAGCGCCGCATCGCGCGTTCATGCGGGCGATGGGGCTCGATGATGAGGCGATCGCCAAGCCGATGATCGGCGTCGTCAGCATGAAGGGCGAGCAGACGCCCTGCAACATGACCCATGATTTCCAGGTCGCCGCCGCCAAGGAAGGGATCGCGGAAGCCGGCGGCACACCGCGCGAATTCTCCACGATTTCGGTGTCCGACGGCATCAGCATGAATCATGAGGGGATGAAGTTCTCGCTGCTGTCGCGCGAATTGATCGCCGATTCGATCGAAGCCGTGGTTCATGGCCTTGCTTACGATGCGCTGATCGGTTTTGGCGGTTGCGACAAGACGCTGCCTGGCGTGATGATGGGCATGATCCGTTGCAATGTGCCGTCGATCTTCATCTATGGCGGCAGCGCATTGCCCGGCAGGTTCGAGGGCAGGACCCTCACGGTGCTGGATTCCTACGAGGCCGTCGGCGGCTTCATGACCGGCGAGATCGACCAGGCAACGCTGGCCGGCATCGAGCGGGCCTGCCTGCCGACGATCGGCGCCTGTGCCGGACAGTTCACCGCCAACACCATGGGCATGGTGTCCGAGGCGATGGGGCTGACCATCCCCAACGTCTCGATGATTCCTGGCGTCTATGCCGAGCGCGCGCAGGTCGCCCGCAAGGCGGGGCGCCTGGTGATGGAGATGCTGCAGCGGGGCGGCCCGTTGCCGCGCGAGATCGTGACGCGCAAATCGCTTGAGAACGGTGCTGCGATCGTCGCCGCGACCGGCGGTTCGACCAACGCCGCGCTGCATCTGCCGGCGATGGCCAATGAAGCGGGCATCGCCTTCAGCATCGACGACGTTGGCGAGGTGTTCGCGCGAACGCCGCTGATAGGTAATCTGCGCCCGGGTGGAAAATACACCGCCAAGGATGTTTACGATATCGGCGGCACCGCCGTCGTGATCCGCGCGCTGGTCGAAAGCGGCCATATCGACGGCAGCTGCCTGACGATTACGGGCAAAACCATCGCGGAAGAATATGGCAACGCGAACGCGCCGGACGGCGAAATCATCTATCGTACCTCGGCGCCGATCATGGCGGATGGCGGCGTCGCGGTCTTGAAGGGCAATCTCTGCCCTGATGGCGCGGTCATCAAGGTCGCGGGTCTCAAGAAGCTGGTGTTCGAAGGCACCGCGCGCGTGTTCGAGGACGAAGAGCATTGCGTCGATGCGGTCCGCAATCGCAAATATAGCGAAGGCGACGTGCTGATCATTCGCAACGAAGGTCCCGTCGGCGGACCCGGCATGCGCGAGATGCTCGGCGTTACCGCGCTGATCTACGGGCAGGGCATGGGTGAGAAGGTCGCGCTGATTACCGACGGGCGTTTTTCCGGCGCCACCCGCGGCATGTGCATCGGCTATGTCTCGCCGGAATCATTCGTAGGTGGTCCACTGGCACTGGTGCGCGAAGGCGATCGGATCAGGATCGATGCCGGCGCCCGCCGCATGGATCTGATGATCGACGACCGGGAATTCGCGGCGCGGCGACAGGCGTGGAAGCCGCGGCCGCCGCGACATCGGGCCGGCGCGCTCGCCAAATATGCGCGTCTGGTCGGGCAGGCGCCCGGTGGCGCGGTGACGCATGACGGCGCAGCCGAATGGCCATGGTTTGACTAGGGGGCAAGCGCCGGTGCCGGCTTGACCATGAATAAATTGTAACGCAAAAGTCGGCAGCGAGGCGGTATTATCGGCGGGTTCCTCCAGCGGAGAGCACAGATGCGTAAATGGCTCAAACAAGCGGATAGCGACGACATCACGATGGTGGTGTCCGGCTGCGTCGCCGTTTTGGTGTTTTGCACCTTCGTGTTCGTCTGGTTCCTGGCCGCGCCGGCACCGGAATGCGGCAGAAATTGCAGCACGGAATTCTCGTCGGTTAATCGGTAAGGCCGGCTCAGGTAACCGCCAGTTTGCGATCGTAGCGAGGATCGCGCCAGACCTCCGCACGGATGCATTCGGCGAGGATTTCAGCGGCATCCCAGACATCGCTGTACCCGATATACAGCGGCGCGAATCCAAAGCGGATGATATCGGGCGCGCGAAAATCACCGATGACGCCACGTTCGATCATCGCCTGCACCACGGCGTAGCCTTTGTCGAACGCAATCGATACCTGGCTGCCGCGCTGCGCCGCCTGGCGCGGCGTTACGATCTCAAGTTCCGGCAACAGCGCCGTCACGCGGGTTATGAACAGCTCCGTAAGCGCGAGACTTTGCTGTCTTAGCGCCGTCAGCTCAACGCCCTTCAGTGCGTCGAGCGCCACCTCGACGCCGCGCAGTGAAATGATCGGTGGCGTGCCGCAAAGAAAGCGCTTGATCCCTGCATCCGGCTCGAAATCGCGTTCGAACGCAAACGGCGCGGCATGTCCCCACCAGCCCGAAAGCGGATGCCTGGCATCGGCCTGATGGACCTTTGCGACCGCGATGAAGGCTGGAGATCCCGGACCTCCGTTGAGATATTTGTAGGTGCATCCGACCATGAAATCGACCGCGTGACGGTCGAACGCGAGCTCGATCACGCCGGCGGAGTGGCACACGTCCCAGATGACCAGTGCCCCCGCATCGTGAATCTTTCGGGTGACGGCCTCCATGTCGAGTAACGCGCCGGTGCGATAGTCGACATGCGACAGCACGACGACCGCAACGTGTTCATCAAGCAGCGCGTCCAGCGAGGCAGCATCCGTGCCAATCAAGCGCCGCTGCATCGGCCGACCGGCCGATTTCATTGCGCCTTCGATGATGTAGAGATCGGTCGGAAACGAGCCGGCTTCCGCGATCACCACGTCGCGACCGGGTTTCAGTCCGATGGCGGCGTGAAGCGCCTTGAACAGGTTGATCGACGTGGTGTCGCAGACGACTGTCTGGCCAGCGCGCGCGCCCAGCAGCGCCCCGACGCGGTCGCCGAGCCGGACCGGCAGATCGAACCATCCGGCCGAATTCCAGCTTCCGATCAGATCGCGGCCCCATTCCTGCACGATGGTACGATTGAGGATATCAGCCGCGGCATGCGGCATCGGGCCGAGTGAATTGCCGTCGAGATAGATCAAGCCATCGGGAAGCGCGAAGCGATCGCGGAATACGCCAAGCGGATTGCTCAAATCGCGCGCCACGCAGGCCTCGCGTGTATCGGGTGATGTGGACGACATCATGAAACCCTGCAGTCGTGAGGACGGCACCACGGACCCCAGCCGCGGCCCGCTTCCCCTCAGCAAATCTCGATTGACAGCAAAAGTCTATCATTTTAGGCTTAAAGCAATTGTTCCGCCAATCTTTCTGCCGGGGTTTGGTGGCATCGAGAGTGTCCGGGTCGCGTTCGGGTTTGCCGGAACGAGGATGAGGCGCATGCGCATGCCGGCGGACGAAGGCGGGAAATGACGGACAATCTCGCCGATTCGTCAAAGGACGTGCCCTCGTCAAAGGACGTATCTTCGTCAAAGGACACAGCCTCGTCAAAGGACGCATTGGAGCCGAAACCTGACGCCGGCATGTCCTATTCGGACTATCTCCAGCTCGACAAGCTTCTGAACGCCCAGAACCCGCTCTCGACGGCCCACGACGAGACGCTGTTCATCATTCAGCATCAGACCTCCGAGCTGTGGATGAAGCTTGCCATTCACGAGTTGAACGCCACTTGCCGGCTGATCGCGGCGGACGATCTGCAGCCTGCCTTCAAGACTCTGGCGCGGGTATCGCGCATCCTCGAGCAGCTCAATTCGGCCTGGGACGTGCTACGCACGATGACGCCGAGCGAATACACCCAGTTTCGCGGTGCGCTCGGCAAGTCGTCCGGGCTGCAATCCTGGCAGTATCGGATGATCGAGTTTCTCGTTGGCAACAAGAGCGCCGAGGTGCTTCGATTTCACCAGCACGATAAGGTTGTTTTCGACCGGCTCGAAGCCGCGCGCCACGCCCCAAGCCTCTACGATTTCACGATACGGCTGTTGGCCCGCCGCGGTTTACCGATCGACCAAGCGGTACTGCAACGCGACGTATCGGCGCCGTATACCGGCAACGACAGCGTCAGTGCCGCCTGGCTGTTGGTTTATCGCGAGCCCTCGCGTTTCTGGGAGCTGTATGAGCTGGCCGAAAAGCTGGTTGATCTCGAAGATTATTTCCGCCGCTGGCGCTTCAACCATGTGACGACGGTGGAGCGGATCATCGGCTTCAAGCGGGGCACCGGCGGTACGTCGGGCGTTTCTTATTTGAGAAAAATGCTGGACGTCGTGCTGTTTCCCGAACTCTGGCAGCTCAGGACCGAACTATGACTGAAATCATCGACATCTCGCCAGCGCTTCGGGTCGGCATGGGGGTGTTTCCTGGCGACGCGGTCTACCAGGCATCGCAGACCTTCACCATTGGCCCTGGGTGTCCCGTCAACGTCAGCTCCATCGCGATGTCGACCCATTGCGGCGCGCACGCCGATGCGCCGCTGCATTATGATTCGAAAGGTGCCAGCATCGACAGGCTCGACCTCGGCGATTTCATCGGTCCGGCCCGGGTGATCGACGCCCGCGGTGCCGGGGCGCTCTGTCGGTTTGAAGAGATCGCCGCCGCGCTGGACGATGCGCCGCCGCGGCTGTTGTTACGGTTGATGGACCGGCTCGACCCCATGGTGTGGCCGGCCGGCTTTCGCGCGCTGGCGGCGGATATGGTGGAGCGATTGGCTCGCGGTGGCACGCGTCTGATCGGTGTCGATGTTCCCTCGGTCGATCCGGAGACGTCAAAGGATCTGCCGTCACACATGGCCTGCAATCGACACGATATACGAATTGTCGAGAACCTCGCACTGGCCGATGTCGCGCCCGGCGATTATGAATTGATCGCGCTGCCGCTGAAGCTGCAGGGTCTTGACGCCGCTCCGGTGCGTGCAGTGCTGAGGCGGCTACCCCGGCCATGAAACATCGCCATGCGGCGACGGATTCCGCTATGCTGAAACTGTCAGTCACGGGATGTCGGTACGCGTTCACCGCTCCGGCGGCCCGGAATCGGAAAGAGAAGCGGGGATGAAGGCATTGCCGTTACGGCAGCAATTTCAGGCGGACTCCGGCCCGGCATCCGCGCGCGGCCCGGCGGCCGCGATGATCGAGATCGACGGGGTCTCGCAGGTTTTCGAGACCTCGGGGCGTCAAAGCCATCTGGCGTTGTCGAACATATCCCTTGCTATCGGCGATGGCGCCTTCGTTTCCATCCTGGGTCCGTCCGGCTGCGGAAAATCGACGCTGCTTTACATCGTCGGTGGCTTCGTCACGCCGAGCCAGGGCGTCGCCAGGATGAAGGGCAAGGCGATCACGGGACCCGGTCCCGATCGCGGGCCGGTGTTTCAGGAGTTCGCGCTGTTTCCCTGGAAGAGCGTACTCGGCAACGTGATGTATGGCCCGCGTCAGCAGGGCGTGAAACCTGCCGAGGCCGAGGCGCAAAGCCGCCGACTGATCGAGATGGTCGGGCTGAAGGGCTATGAAGATTTCTACCCCAAGGAACTCTCCGGCGGCATGAAGCAGCGCGTCGCGCTGGCCCGCACGCTCGCCTATCACCCGGCGGTGCTGTTGATGGACGAGCCGTTCGGCGCGCTCGATGCGCATACAAGAACGCGGCTGCAGAACGACTTGCTCAACATCTGGGAGCGCGACCGCAAGACAGTGTTGTTCGTCACCCATTCGGTCGAGGAGGCGGTATTTCTGTCGGACAAGGTCATCGTCATGACCCGCTCGCCCGGCCGCATCAAGGAGATCGTCGATATCGATCTGCCGCGCCCGCGCCGCCGTGCCGAATTATTGCTCGACCCGCATTACCAGAAATACGTCGTCGATATCGAAGGCATGATCGACGACACCAGCGAAGACGAGTTGCGTCCATGATGTCAGGACGCAAGCTCGTATCGAACGCCGCGCCGTTGCTGGCTTGCCTCGGTCTGCTCGGTATTTGGCAAATAGGGGCGCTCGTTCTCAACACCGACAGTTTTCCGACCGCGTTGGATGCGCTCCGCGCCGTGCCCTCGATCCTTGGCGACAAGGAATCGCTGGTCAACATTCTGGCATCGCTGCGTCGCATGGCGATCGGCTTTGGCGTCGGCGTCGGGGTGTCGATCCCGCTGGGATTGATGATGGGCCGCAGCCGCGCGGTGGCGTCGTTCTTCAATCCTCTCCTGATGATCACCTATCCGGTGCCGAAGGCGGCGCTGATGCCGATCATCATGCTGTGGCTCGGGGTCGGTGATATCGCCAAGATGCTGGTGATATTTCTCGGCGTCAGCCTGCCGGTGATCTTCCACAGCTTTCAGGGCGCCAAGGCGGTTGAGGAAAAGATGCTGTGGTCGGGCGCCGCGATGGGCCTGTCGGCCACGCAGCGGATGATCCGGATCGTGCTGCCGTCGGCGCTGCCGGAAATCCTCACCGGCTGCCGCACCGGGCTGGTGCTGGCGCTGATCACCATGATCACCAGCGAGATGATCGCGCGGCAATCCGGCGCCGGCAACATCCTGTTCAACGCGATGGACATGGGCCAATACGACACGGTGTTTGCGATGATCATCATCGTCGGCGCGATGGGCATCGGCTTCGACGCCGCGTTCGAGCAGTTGCGTAAGCGGCTGGTGCGATGGTCCGAGCCGGGCTTCGACATCCCCTTGAGTTTCTCATGAACCGGCGCGCGCTGACATCGGATATCCTGCTCGGCATGATCCCGATCGTGCTGCTGGTTGCGATCTGGCAGGCGCTGATTTCGTTCGGTTATGCTCCGGTGACCTTGCTGCCGCCGCCGGAGCAGGTGTTCATGCGTCTCGTTCGGCAACTCGCCAACGCCGAGTATCAGCAGGCGATCGCCGCCACGCTGTTTCGGTTGTTCGCAGGATTTGCGATTGCCGTCGTTCTGGGCGTGAGCATCGGCCTCGCGGCGGCGGCCAGCCCCGCGGTCAACGCCGTGGTTCGCCCGATCGTACGGGTGCTGGCGCCGCTGCCCAAGGTGGCCTTGTATCCGGCGCTGCTGCTGCTGCTTGGTTTTGGCCATGAATCGAAGATCACGCTGGTGGTCGCCGACGCGCTGTTTCCGATTCTGTTGTCGACCTATTACGGGGCCTCAATGGTGGAGCAGAAACTGATCTGGTCGGCGATGGCGGCGGGCACGCCGCGCCGCCAGATCCTGTTCAAGGTGGTGCTGCCGGCGGCGATGCCGTCGATCCTGACCGGTTGCCGGATCGGGCTGGTGATCTCGTGCATCGTGGTATTTCTGGCCGAAATGATAACTTCCACCGACGGCCTCGGCCACGTCCTGGTGACGGCGGCGCGCACCTTTCAGAGCGTCGATATGTTCGTTCCGCTGATCACGATTTCGCTGCTGGGGCTGATCCTCAACGGCCTGTTGCAATGGCTGCGGACTTATCTGTTGCGCGGCTTTCCCGAAGTCTGACGCAATTTTTCGCAAATGGAGTGAGAAGCATGCTGGCCGATCGCATCGAGGCAAAATGGATCGACGCGTTCTGCGAGATCTTCGAGCGTTGCGCCGTCAAATCGGGCGATACCGCCGCGATTCTCTCGGAGACGCAGTCGCGTGCGCTCAACGTTCATCTCGCCGAACTGGCGTTGTTGCGGATGGGCGCGCGGCCGTTTCACATCGTGGTGCCGACGCCGCGTAACCGGCAGATCGTGCCGATCCGGTCCACCGGCGCCAGTGAGGCGATCCAGCGGCTCGGGCCGGTCGTCACTGCGCTTCAACAGGCGGGCTTTGTGGTGGATTGCACCATCGAAGGCCTGATGCATGCGGTGGAGACGCCGGAAATCCTGAAAGCCGGCGCGCGCATCCTGGTGATCTCGAATGAACATCCCGAGGCACTGGAGCGCATGGTGCCTGACGTGGCGCTGGAGAAGCGCGTCCGCGCCGCGGCCAAGATGCTGCGCGGAACCAAACGGATGCGCGTGACCTCAAAAGCCGGCACCGATCTTGACGTCGATATGGTCGGCGCCTCCACCGTCGGTGTCTGGGGCTGGACCGATCGGCCGGGCACACTGGCGCACTGGCCCGGCGGCATCGTCGTCAGTTTTCCCAAAAGCGGCACTGTCAACGGCACGCTGGTGATGGCAGCCGGCGATATCAATCTTACCTTCAAGCGTTATCTGACTTCGCCGATCCGGATGACGCTGAAAGATGATTACGTCACGGATCTGCAGGGCGAAGGCGCCGATACGATGATGATGCGCGCCTACCTCGCGGCGTGGGGCGATCGCGAAGCCTATGCGGTGTCGCATGTCGGCTTCGGGATGAATCCCGGCGCGCGCTACGAGTCGCTGGCCATGTATGACCAGCGCGACACCAACGGCACCGAACTGCGCGCGGTCGCCGGCAACTTCCTGTTCTCCACCGGCGCCAACGAATTCGCCGGACGCTACACCGCCGGTCATTTCGACCTGCCGATGATGGGAACCACGATCGAACTCGACGGCGTTGCCGTGATCCGCGACGGCGTGCTGCAGGATGTGTTTGGTTAGTTGAAGCGCCCCAGCCCCCGTCATCCTGAGGAGCGCGCTTTTGCGCGCGTCTCGAAGGATAGGCAGCATGTACCGATCATCCTTCGAGGCTCGCCTACGGCGAGCACCTCAGGATGACGTCGAAACCGTTGCGCGGAGATCTAGTCTCGGTCGATCACCGGCGGCCGCGCCAGGCCAAAATGCCGGAGCATGTCGACCAGTTGGGCGAGACGTTGCTCGCGGTAGGCATCGATATCGAGGCCGGAATAATCGAGGAACCCGGCGCCGGTGCGCAGGCCGATACGGCCCTCCTCCATGTTACGCGAGATCACGTCAGGCGCGCGGTAGCGATCACTGCCGAGCGCGCCTTCCAGATAGCGGCTGGCGTAATAGAGAATGTCGCCGCCGCCCCAATCGATGAATTCCAATAATCCGAGCACCGCATAGCGAAAGCCGAACCCGTAGCGGATCGCGGTGTCGATATCCTCGGCACTGGCGACGCCTTCTTCCACCATCCGCGCCGCCTCGTTCATGGCCAGCGCCTGGATGCGCGGCACGATAAAGCCCGGCGTCGCCGCGCATACCACCGGTTTCTTGCCGATGCCTTCGAGCAGGGCTTTGACGTGCGCAATGACCGCCGGATCGGTCGCGGCACCCGGCGATATCTCGACCAGCGGGATCAGATAGGCCGGGTTGAGCCAGTGCACGTTGAGAAAGCGCTGCGGATGCGCGACCGCGCCGGAGAGGTCGTCGACCAGGATCGTCGATGTCGTCGACGCGATGATGATATCAGGCCCGACGCATTTCGAGGCGGCGGCCAGCACCTCGCGCTTGAGGTCGACCACTTCAGGGACACCTTCGAACACGATGCCGGCGCCGGCCAGCGCCGCCGCGTTCTGCTGGGCTGGCACCACCGAGACCCTCGCCATGACGGTTTTGACCTGCTGCTCGTTCAGGAGTCCAAACCGCGCCAGGCTCGCCAGCGTCTTGCTGACCTCGCTCAGGGCTTCATCTTTAAGCGTGGCAAACTGTTCGGCCGATCGCGCCTTGACGTCGATCATGGTGACGGCGTGGCCGGCATAGGCGAAGGCCACGGCGATCCCGCGGCCCATGCGGCCGGCGCCCAGGCAGGCAATGGCAGGGCGGGGGCTTGTCATCGGTCAAAGCCTTCGCGCAACAAGGTCAGTAGCTGGTCGCGGCTGAGAGCGCCTAATCCGAGGCTGGCAAGCGTGCGGCCGTGTTTCATGAAATCCTCGCCGCAGATGGCGCCGCCGATCGCGAGAAAGGCCTTTGCAAGGGGCGCTGCGACGCCGGCGAGTTCGGCGACCGAGACCAGCAAGGACAGTCCGAGTCGCAAATCCTCACGCATGTAGCGATGTTCTGTCAGCACGATGCGCTCGCGCCAATCGCCGGAATCGGTCAGGCGGTCGTGCGAGCCGCGGCCATACATCCAGATCTCGCCTTCGCTGGCATAATGATGCGCCAGCGGGAAATGCGGGCCGCCATAGCCGAGGCCTTCGCGCACTGCGATCCGCTCGGCGTCGAGCGCATCGGTGACGCGGCGGATCGAGGCCTGGGTGCCTTCCTTGTGAATGTCCCAGCGCTCGAAATGCGCGATCGGCCCGGCGTTCATCACGATCAGCGGCGGATGAATAATCGGTCCGGCATTCATCAGCGCGCCCGACAGCGCGTCGCCGCAGGGCTCGATCACGCCCGGAAACGCCCGTCCGATCACATCGAGCGCATGATCGGCGGTTCGAAGCGGAAACACGCCGACCGGCAGCCGCTTGGCGCGGATAGTGATGGCAACTTCAAATGGCCCATGCTTGCGCGTCAGCCAGGGCAGCGTGCCGGTCTCGGCAAAGCTGACCTTGGCATGATTGCCGAAATCGTGCGCGGCCTTGGCAAATATCATCGAGCCGAACGTCGCCGGCGGCAGGAACACCACTTGATTATCGCCGAGGTGCGGCGCAATCAGGCCGGCGATATCGGGCTGTGCAAAGGCCGGCGCAGCACACAGGATCAACTCGGCCTCACGAATGGCTGTAGCGATGTCCGACGTCACCAGCGCAAGCTGCACCTCGTGCCGGCCATTGGCGTCCTTGAGAACGATGCGCGAGCCGGCCGCGTGATGCGCCGCAACCTGCGCCACATCGCGGCGCCACAGGCTGACCGCATGTCCCTGCAAGGCGAAATCACCGGCGGCCGCGAACGAACCGTTGCCGCCGCCGAGAACCGCGATCTTCAAGATATCTCTCCTTGCGCGGGCGCGCATTCATACAACTCTCGCAGCTTGAAATGCTGCACTTTGCCGAGCGCCGTGCGCGGCAGATCGTCGACAAACACAATGTCGCGGGGCACCTTGAAGCGGGCGAGCTGCATCAGCACATGCGCTTTCAGCGCTTCCGCCTCGACCGAGCCTCCGGGGTGCCGGATGACATAGGCCACCGGCACCTCATCCCATTTGGAATCGGGCCGGCCGATCACGCCGCATTCCCTGATGTCCGGATGCTCCAGCAGCACGCGTTCGACTTCGGCGGGATAGATGTTTTCGCCGCCGGAGATGATGAGATTTTTCTTGCGGTCGTGCACCCAGAAATAGCCGTCGGCATCGCGCAGGCCTAGGTCGCCGCTGCGATACCAGCCATCCCGCAAAGTTTCCCGCGTCGCTTCCGGATTGCCCCAATATTCGGTGAAGACGTTGGGGCCTCGTATCACGATTTCGCCCGGCGTGTTGGGCGGCACTTCGTCGCCATCGTCATCGACCACGGCCGCCTCGCAGCACAGCCCGGGCAGGCCGGTCGAGCCGCTGCGCGACAGATCGCCGCCGAGGCGGGTATAGACCGCGACCGGGCAGGTCTCGGTCGAGCCATAGACCTGCAGCACCGGCACGCCGCGCGCGACAAAGCGCTCGATCAGATGCGGCGGCACAATGGTCGATCCGGTCGAGACCGCCTTCAGCGAGGATAGATCGGTCGTGGCCCAATCGGAATGATCGGTCACCGCCTGAATGGTCGCGGGCACCAGCACCGTCAGGGTCGGCCGTTCGCGTTCGATGGTGGCGAGGGTCGTGTCCGGCGTGAAGCGGGCGTGGATGGTGACGGTCGCGCCAAACTGTAGCGCTGGCGTGGTCTGGATGTTGAGGCCGCCGACATGGAAGAACGGCAACACGGTGAGCACGTGATCGTCCGAAGTCATGCCATGCATGTGCTGGCTCATCACCGCATTCCACAACAGTGCTTCCTGCCGCAGCACGGCGCCCTTGGGTCGTCCTGTGGTGCCCGAGGTGTAGACGATCAACAGCGGGCAGGCGAGGCTTGCGCTCGCATCGCGGCCATCGCCGCGTGCACCCGTCAGCAGTTGATCGAACGATCTGGCCTGCGCGGGCACGAAATCAAGCCCGATAATGCCGGTACCCCGTTGGCTATGCTCCAACGCCGGCAGGATCGCGGCAAAGGCTTGCTCAAGGGCCAGCACCTTGGCACCCGCATCCGACAGGATGAACGATTGCTCGGCGACTGCGAGCCGCCAGTTCAGCGGCACCAGCATGGCGCCGAGCCGGGCGCAGGCGTAGAGCAGCACCAGATAATCCGGCCGGTTCAGGCTGAGGATCGCGACGCGGTCGCCCTTGGCGACCCCAAATTCGCTTTGCAGCGCGCGCGCCGCTTGCACGATGCGCGCATGGAACGCAGCATAGCTGAGCACCTCGCCCTCGAACACCAGCGCAGTCTTGTCCGGCGCGAAGGCGGCATTGCGCTCGATCAGGTCGGAAAGGTCCATGGTCAGCTAGTCGTCCGATTCGCCGGTCTCGTACAGCGCTTCGCGGCCGATGCGGTCGAGGCACAGTTCGGCGGTCCATGGCAGCATCAGCGATCCGCAGCGGCTGTCGCGATAGATCCGCTCCAACGGTAGCGATTTCAGCATCGCCTGACCGCCGCAGGTGCGGATCGCCAATGTCGCGATCTCGTTGGCGCCTTCCATCACCGAATATTGCGCCGCGTAGGCCCGCAGCACCTGTTCCTTGGTTGGATTGGGCCGCGCTTCCGTGACCGCCTGAAACCAGATCGACTTGATCTGCTCCAGCTTGATCTGCATCTGAGCCACCGCGATCTGCTTGGTCGGGTACATCCGCCGCTTCACCGGCGGGGTACCCGGCATCTCGCCGCGCAGATAGCGGATGGTGAAATCATAGGCCGCCTGCGCCAGCCCGACATAGGTCGGCGACAGCGTCAGGAACATATGCGGCCAGCGCATCGCGGCCTGAAAATAGACGCCGCGCGGCATCAACGCGGCATCCTCCGGCACGAACACGTCCTTGAACAAGAGCGTGCGCGAGACCGTGCCGCGCATGCCCAGCGGATCCCAGTCGCCGACTACGGTGACGCCATCCGCCTTGGCGGGGAGCGCCAGATAGAGCGTGTTGCGACGGGAAGCCTTCTCGCCTTCCGCGATCTCGGTGCAGAGCACGCCGTAATAATCGGCATGCCCGGACAACGAGGCAAAGATCTTCTTGCCGTTGACGATCCAACCGCCCGCGGTGGGTTTCGCCTCGGTACCGAACGCGACGCCGCCGGCGGCGGCGGCACCTCCTTCCGAGAACGGCTGCGAATAGATCGCGCCGTCCTCGACGATACGCTTGTAATGCACCGCGCGGCGGCGCTCATGCTCGGCGCGCATCGAAGCGTCCATGTCAAGGTCGTCGGCCAACGGCCCCGACCATAGCGTCGAACACACGTGCATGTTCCAGGTCAGCGCGGTGGCGCCGCAATAGCGTCCGATCTCCGCGGCTGCGATCGCGTAGGTCTGATAATCCGCGCCGAGGCCGCCGTGCTTTTTGGGGATCGCGATGCCGAGCAGGCCGGCGCGATGCAAATCCCGGTAGTTCTCAGTTGGGAATTGGGCGTCGCGATCATAGGCGGCGGCGCGGCCGGCGATCACGCTCTGTCCAAGCTCGCGCGCGGTGGCGATAACAGCGGCCTGCGCGTCGTCGAGGCGGAACGCCGCGGGATCGAAGATCGGCCGGTCCAGCGTGACTTTTTCCGGATCGATTTTTCCCATTGGCATGGTCATGATTCGGTTCCCGATATCTCGTGGCTTTCCATCAGGAAATCCCACAACACGGCATTGAATTCGTCGGGGCGTTCGAGGTTGGCCAGATGGCCGACGCCTTCGAGTTCGACATAGATCGCGCCGGGCACATAAGTCGCCATCTTCGCCATCATCGGTGCCGGCGCGTTGTTGTCCCTGGAGCCCGACAGCAGCAAGGTCGGCACCGAAATCTCCTTCAGCGCGTGACGCAGATCGAAGCCCATCAGCGCCAGCATGGTGGCGCGATAGCTCGCCTCGGGCACCGACCCCATGCACTCGCGCGCCAATTCCATCCCTGCCATATCCGGATCGTCGCCGGTCAACTCCCGCACCAGCGACGACGCCAATGAGGCCATCGTAGCACCCCGATCGAGCGGGCCGAGCCGGGCCTCGATAAATTGCTTCTGCCATTCGCCCTCGGGTTTGCCGAACGCCGGGCTGGTCTGCGCCAGCACCACGGCGTTGGCGACCAGCGGGTCGGCGGTCAGCAATTGCTGCACGATCATGCCACCGATCGAATGCCCGACGATTACAGGCTTGATCGCGCCGGTCGCGTGCAGGAAGTCCTTCAGCGCGCCCGCAAGCGCGGCGATGCTGACGGTCGGGAGCGGCGCCGATCCGCCATAGCCCGGCATGTCCCAGGCGACTGCGCGATAGCTGTCGGCGAAATATTCCAGTTGCCCGCGCCAGGCCCGCGCCGCGCCGCCGATGCCATGCAGGAACACCAGCGACGGCAGACCGGGATCGCCGGCGGCCTCATAGCCGAAGCGGCCATCTTTCGTCTTCATGGGTGCACCGGTCACACCGAACCTCCTGATCTGTCAGGCCTGCCGATGCTAGCAGGCCTCCCGCGCGGGAACAGCGATAATTTTATATTTAAAGCAATTGAGATGACAGGCGCCATGCTCCGGTGCAATCAGTCGTTGGCCTCGGGCGGCAGGAAGTTCACCTCGTGCTCCGCGGAGATGCGGACGATCTCGGCGACATCGGTCAGATTGTGAAGCTGGTTGAACAGCGCCTCGAGCTTTTGGGTGGGGGACACCCAGAATAGCGCTCGCGCCGGTTTATCCGACTTGTTGAAATAGCCGTGCGGGATACCGCGGGGCAGCCGGGCCAGATCTCCGGCTTTGGCTTGCACCCAGACGCCATCCAGTTTCAGGTCCAGTATGCCGTCCTGAACCAGGATGAATTCATCCTGCGTGGGATGGATATGAACCGGGACAAATTGGCCGGGATCGCTGTTGGTCTCGAAAGCGAAGGTCGAGTCCGTTACCGCCTTGGGGAAATAGACCTGTCCGAGAATATTCCAGGTCTTGCCGGAATACCCCGTTCCGTTTTGCGTGATACCTTTTTCGAGAGCGGCCATGATACTCCTCCTTATTACGGTTGGCTGACGCTACCTGCGGTGCTTCGCCTGTCAAGCAGGCCCGGCGCGGTTGGCGTCGTCGGGCCGGACGACGGTTGATTTCTTGCAAAAGCTTGAAGTATAAAATATATCCCGTCCTTGCTTCGATGAAGATACTCCGGGGAGACCGCGCATGACCGGACTACCGCGTTCCGCGCATGCGCTCGTCACCGGCGGCGGCCGCGGCATTGGCCGCGCCATCGCCGCATCGCTGGCGCAATCGGGTGTGACGGTCACCGTGCTCGGCCGCGACCGTGCCACGCTGGAGCAGGCCATCGCCGCCGGCGCCGCGCATTTCGCGGCCGTGGCCGACGTGGCCGATCAATCCGCCGTGAGCGCCGCGATCTCGGAGGCTGCCGCGCGTCAACCGATCGATATCCTGATCGCGAACGCCGGGGCTGCGGAATCCGCATTATTTGCAAAATCCGACGCTGCGCTGTTCCGGCGCATGATGGATGTCAACTTCATGGGGGTGGTTCACACCGTGCAGGCGGCGTTGCCTTCCATGAAGGGACGCGCTTACGGCCGCATCGTCGCCGTCGCGTCGACCGCCGGCCTCAAGGGCTATGCCTATGTCAGCGCCTACTGTGCCGCCAAGCATGCGGTGGTCGGGCTGGTGCGCTCGTTGGCGCTGGAACTGGCGAGCAGCGGCGTGACCGTCAATGCGGTGTGCCCCGGTTTCACCGAGACCGATCTGGTCGCCGGCAGCATCGACAACATCATGAGCAAGACCGGGCGCAGCAAAGCGCAGGCGATAGCCGAATTGGCCAAACATAATCCGTTAGGGCGGCTGATACAGCCGTCCGAGGTTGCCGATACCGTGCTCTGGTTGTGTGGGGAGGGCGCCAGCGCCATCACCGGACAGGCGATCGCGGTTGCCGGCGGCGAAGTTTGAGATAAGGCGACATGCGCCAAAACCGTCATTGCGAGCTATGCGAAGCAACCCATAGCGGCAAGAAAAGCTGGATTGCTTCGTCGCAAGTGCTCCTCGCAATGACGAAAACAAAAGGGAGTTTCCATGTCCAGACCAGCCAATCCCGTCACCCTGCCGTTGGCGGATTACTCGCCCCGGCATTTCCTGCTCGCGGTCACCGAAGGCGTCGCGCTGGTGACCCTCAATCGCCCCGAGCGAAAAAATCCGCTGACCTTCGAAAGCTACCGCGAATTGACCGATTTCTTTCGCGCCTGCGCGCAGGATGATGAGGTCAAGGTGGTTGTCGTCACCGGCGCCGGCGGCAACTTCTCGTCCGGCGGCGACGTGTTCGAAATCATCGGTCCATTGGTGCGGATGGACACCAAGGGCCTCACCGCCTTCACCCGGATGACCGGCGATCTCGTCAAGGCGATGCGGGCCTGTCCGCAGCCGATCATAGCTGCCGTCGAGGGCATCTGCGCCGGTGCCGGCGCGATCATGGCGATGGCGTCGGATATGCGGCTGGCCGCGACCGGCGCCAAGGTCGCGTTCCTGTTCAACAAGGTCGGGCTTGCCGGGTGCGACATGGGGGCGTGTGCGATCCTGCCACGCATCATCGGGCAGTCGCGGGCGTCGGAACTGCTCTATACCGGCCGCTTCATGACCGCCGAGGAGGGCGAACGCTGGGGCTTCTTCACCCGCATCGTGACGCCGGAACAACTGCTGGCGCAGGCCCAGTTGCTGGCCAAACAGGTCGCGGAGGGGCCGACCTTCGCCAACACCATGACCAAGCGGATGCTGGCGATGGAATGGGCGATGTCGGTCGAGGAGGCGATCGAGGCCGAGGCGGTCGCCCAGGCGCTGTGCATGACCACGGCGGATTTTGGCCGCGCATTTGAGGCGTTTTCGAATAAAGTGAAACCGGTTTTCAGGGGCAATTGAAACCCGGCTGCGTCATCCTGAGGTGCGAGCCCGCAGGGCGAGCCGCGAAGGATGGGCTGCATGGGTGGCCATCCTTCGAGACGCCGTTTCGCGGCTCCTCAGGATGACGATGTGCGTGCGGGACGGGACTTGCCGTGGAATTGTTTTAAGCTTAAAATACTTTCGATGGACTGACAGCTGCGCCGGAGGCTCTCATGAAGATCGCGATCATCGGTGGCGGCCCGGCCGGGCTCTACGCCGCGATCCTGCTTAAAAAGCAGCGGGCGGAGGCTGAGGTCACGGTTTACGAGCGCAACCGCGCCGACGACACCTTCGGCTTCGGCGTGGTGTTCTCCGATGCCACCCTGGACAATTTCGAGAAATACGACGCGCCGAGCTATCGCCGTATCACCCAGGAATTCGCCTATTGGGACGATATCGCCGTTCACTTCCGCGGCACCGTGCATCGGGTCGGCGGCAACGGCTTTTGCGGCTGTTCGCGCCGCAAGCTGCTGTTGATCCTGCAGGAGCGGGCGCGCGAACTCGGCGTCCACCTGATGTTCGAAGCCGACATTGATGAAATCAGGGGCCTGGCTGACGCGGACCTTGTCGTGCTGGCCGATGGCATCAACAGTCGCTTCCGCGACAGGTTTTCAGATCATTTCCAGCCCGAGGTCGACCTGCGGTCCAACAAGTTTGCCTGGATGGGCTCGACCCGGCCGCTCGACGCCTTCACGTTCATTTTCCAGGAGACCGAGTGGGGCCCGTTCATCGCCCATGCCTATCAATACGAGATGGGCCGCTCGACCTGGATCTTTGAGACCGATCCCGAAACCTTCAAGCGTGCCGGGCTCGAGGGGCTGAGCGAACAGCAATCCGCCGATCGGATGGCCGAGATCTTCGGCTGGTTCCTCGAGGGGCATCAACTCCTGACCAATCGCTCGATGTGGCGCAATTTCCCGATGATCCGCAGCAAGCGCTGGGTCAAGGACAATATGGTGCTGCTGGGCGACGCCAAGGCGACCGCGCATTTCTCGATCGGCTCCGGCACCAAGCTCGCCATGGAGGACGCGATCGCGTTGGCCGACGCCATGCATCGGGCGCCAACGGTCGAGCAGGCGTTGCAGCAATATGAAACCGGCCGCCGCGAGGAAGTCGAGAAGACCCAGCACGCCGCCGACGTGTCGCTGGTCTGGTTCGAACATGTCGATCGCTTCTGGGATTTCGATCCGGTGCAGTTCGCATTCGGCGTGATGACGCGGTCCAAGGCGATCACCTACGACAATCTGACATTGCGGGCGCCGGATTTTGTCAGCGAAGTCGACAAGGCCTTTGCCAAACAGGTTCGGGCCAGCGGTTTTGACGTCGCGGTCGACCGACCGGTGGCGCCGATGTTCCAACCGTTAAAACTGCGCGAGCTGGCGTTGGCCAACCGCGCGGTGGTGTCGCCGATGTGCATGTATTCGGCGAAAGAAGGCGTGCCCGGCGATTTCCATCTGGTGCATTACGGATCGCGCGCGATCGGCGGCGCCGGGCTGATCTTTACCGAAATGACCTGCGTCAGCCGCGACGCCCGTATCACGCCCGGCTGCGCGGGGCTGTGGAACGATGAGCAGGAAGCCGCCTGGCGTCGGATCGTCGATTTCGTGCACGCCAATTCGGCGGCGAAAATCGCGCTGCAGCTCGGTCATGCCGGCCGCAAGGGCGCCACCAAACTGATGTGGGACGGCATGGACCGCCCGCTGGAGCAGGGTGGCTGGGACGTGGTGTCGGCATCGCCGATCCCGTATTTCCCCGACAGTCAGGTACCGCGCGAAATGGACCGCGCGGCGATGGACGCGGTCAAGGCGGCCTTCGTGGCGGCGGCCGAACGCGGCGAGCGCTGCGGCTTCGATATGCTGGAACTGCATTGCGCCCACGGCTATTTGCTGGCGAGCTTCATCTCGCCGCTGACCAACACACGTACCGATGCTTACGGCGGCGCGCTCGCCAACCGCTTGCGCTTTCCGCTGGAAGTGTTCGAGGCTCTGCGCGCGGCGTGGCCGGCGCACAAGCCGATGTCGGTGCGTATCTCCGCGACCGATTGGGCCGAGGGCGGCATCACCGGTGACGATGCCGTGGTGATCGCACGGGCTTTCGCCGAAGCCGGCGTCGATCTCGTCGACGTCTCCACTGGACAGACCGTGCGTGACGGCCAGCCGGTCTATGGCCGCATGTTCCAGACGCCGTTTTCCGAGCAGGTCCGCAACGAGGCGCGGGTCGCGACCATGTGCGTTGGCAACATCACGACCGCGGATCAGGTCAATACCATCCTGGCCGCGGGCCGGGCCGATCTGGTGGCGCTGGGACGGCCGCATCTGGTCGACCCGTCGTTTACGATGAAGGCCGCCGCCTGGTACGGCGCCTCGGATATTTCCTGTCCGCCGCAATATCTGCCCGGCAAGGAGCAGATCTTCCGCAACAGCGTGCGCGACCGGCAGGATTTCGACGACCTCAAGATTAAGGCTAAACCGAAGACCCGGGCCGAGCTGAAGTCGGAGGCGACAAAGCCGCTTGCGGCTGAGTAACCGTCTGTGCGACCTTGATAATCGTTGTGTAACGGTTGGCGTGGAGTTCGGACGATGAAGGCAATTATCGTCGGCGGCGGTATCGGTGGGCTGACCACGGCGCTGATGCTGCGCGCCCGCGGCATCGATTGCGAACTTTTCGAACAGGCCGATACCATCCGCGAACTCGGCGTCGGCATCAATACGTTGCCGCATGCGATCCGCGAACTCGCGGGCCTCGGGCTGTTGCAAAAGCTCGACGACGCCGCGATCCGCACCGACGTGCTTTATTATCTCAATCGGCACGGCCAGGAAGTCTGGCGCGACGTCCGTGGCATCGACGCCGGCCACGACGTGCCGCAATTCTCGATCCATCGCGGCCGGCTGCAGAGCGTGATCCACCAGGCCGTTGAGGAACGGCTCGGCAAGGAAGCGATCCATACCGGCTGCCGCCTTGGCGCCTTCGCGCAACATGAGGGCGGTGTTTACGCGCATTTCTTCGATCGCACCGGCGCGCATGTCAAAACCGCGCGCGGCGATATTCTGATCGGCGCCGACGGCATCCATTCCCGCGTCCGCGAAATGCTGTTTCCGGACGAAGGCCCGCCATGCTGGAACGGTCTGATGCTGTGGCGCGGTGCCCGCGACTGGCCGGTATTCCTGACCGGACGTTCGATGATCGTGGCCGGCGGTCTCAATGCCAAGGTGGTGGTCTATCCGATCGCCGAAGGCTCGAGCCCGGCGAGCCGGCTCACCAACTGGGCGGTGCTCGTCAAAGTCGGCGACGGCAATTCGGCGCCGCCGCGCCGCGAGGATTGGTCGCGGCCCGGCAAGCGCGAAGAGCTGATGCCGCATGTCGCGCGGTTTTCGGTGCCGCATGTCAACGTGCCGGGCCTGATTTCGGCAACGCCGGAATTCTATGAGTATCCGACCTGCGATCGCGATCCCTTGCCTTACTGGAGCTGGGGCCGGGTGACGTTGCTCGGCGATGCCGCGCATCCAATGTATCCGGTGGGCTCGAACGGCGCCTCGCAGGCGATTCTCGATGCGCGCTGCCTCGCCGATGCGCTGGCGCGCGCCGAGCATCCGCGCCAGGCGCTGATGATGTACGAGCAGAAGCGGCTGCCGATGACCGCGGAAATCGTGCGCTCCAACCGCCGCGGCGGTCCTGAAGGCGTGATCGATGCGGTCGAGCAATTGGCGCCCGACGGTTTTGACAATATCGAGCACGTGCTGAGCTATGCCCAACGCGAAGCCATCGTGCGCGGCTACGCCAGCAAAGCGGGTTTTGCGACCGTGCCGGGGCTCGCAGCGGTGCGGGCGTAGGCTGGCTGCGGCAACGGTACCGTCATGCTGAGAGCCTGTGAGGCTATCTCCCGCCGTCATCCTGAGGAGCGGCCGCTTGGCCGCGTCTCGAAGGATGGTGTTCAGCATCGTGCGTGCGGCCATCCTTCGAGGCTCGCCAAGAGGCTCGCACCTCAGGATGACGGGGCAGCGTTACGCGGGATGATGTTGCGACCTCTCGTCCGCCTTCGTTTCGCGAAGGCACCTCCGCGTGAGACGATTTTCGGAAGGCGCGATATAGCGACAGGCATCAGGGGTCCCTTCAAATGCAAACTTGCTTTTCAGCAAAAGGGAATGCGGAGCGATACGTCGGTATATGCGTCACCCGTACCCTAGGCTGGAGCGTGAACGGTCAAGCCAGTGAGACGTCAACATCGCAGTAGCCCCCCAATTTGCCGCACGATCCACCGAATGTTATCGTAAGCGGACTTCTCTTTTGCTCAGCCCGAGCGTCAAATCGATTGCTCCCGTGGATATTGACCCATCCCTTCTTTATAGCGCACGACGCACCGGAGCGCGCGCCGGGACGTTGAACGCAACCTTGAAGGCTCACGGCCTCTACAGCTCATTTCAGTATGTGTTGCGGCTCTCACCGGCTGTACACAGAAAGCTTGCGGAAGTGGGAGGCGGCATAAAGACGTCAGGAGAGGCTGGCTTTGATGGCGTGCAGGCTTTCTCCACCTTGCTCCACGAAACGGTTCACTGGTGGCAGCATGTCGGCTCGACCTACGGTCTGATGCTGAGTTTAACCTATCCAACGCAGGCGCACGCAAACTATAAGGCCTTACGAGAACTCACCACGAAAGCTGGCTTCAAAAAATCAATACGACAACTCGCCGAGTATGTGTCCGGCCCAACCGGACCCGGAACACTGAGCGGGCTCGCGAATACGATCATAAATAATCACTTCGATTTTGGCGCGTTTCGGGACCTCACGTTCAATCAGGTAACAGCCCGTGCGGCGGTAAAGAATCCAATGTTTGAATCTGTCGGGCATTCGCATGAGATAACCTACGGCAACAACATTCTGGTCCTGGCAGCGACTCTCGATCCCGGATTTCGGGCCTTCCAGCACCCGCGAGACTGGGAAACGCCCTTCCACGAGCTGCGCGAAGCGAAAGAACCCGGTTTCTACTACAGGTCTCGGGTCCAACTCTGGCCACTGGGCGCGCATGAAATATTCGAAGGGCAAGCCTGCTTCTGTCAGCTTCAGTATCTCACCTTCGCATCAGGGGGACATTTAGGTTGGGATGATTATCGCGCGCTTGGCATGCTGCATGGCGTCTATGAGATGGCGTTTCTAAATTTTCTCAGAGAGTCTGGCCTGCCGTGGCCTCCCGCGGTCGATCACCCGACTGTTGCGCTGTTCCTGTTGATTTGCGACATGGCGATCAATCCGGGGGCTGGATTTCCATTTCCCATCACTCAACACTTCCGATCGTTTATAACCGACACCGACCCCGGAGCACGCTTCACCATGCTCTCAGCCCTTGTGCGACTGAAATGCCCTGAAGCAGCGACGGCGATACGGGATTATTCCAGAGCAGAATATGAATCCGTTTCGACTATGCTGGCGGCCCAAATGCTGGTTGAGAGTCCTTTATCGATTGCCGCGCTGTGCGCCGGCTGGTCCGCGCCCGGGGCACCCTTTGCGGGCTTGATACGGGAAAAATACACCTTCGACTATGCACCGGTGAACCTGCCGGTGCGGGTTCTGTTCTCTCATTTTCTGGCCTTCATGCAGGACAAGCATGTGCGGCCAGAATACTTCTGCTGGCCCGGCGCGTGGATGGCCGGTGAGCGCGTGGCAGAAGAGGCAATGACGCTCTTTGACAAACATCAGGCGCTCTTCATCGACAAGGAAGACGATGACGGGGTCTTCCCCCGACTGCATTCAGACAAGGATGATGTGCTTGTGCAGAAGGTGTTTGATATGTTCTACGCTACAACGGTCACGTATGATTTAACCGATCAATGGATTTCTTGCCCTGGCCCATTTAGCTACGGCTATGATTGGCTCTCACAGACAACCAATGCGAGCGTGATGAAGACGTTTGCCGACGGAAACTTCAAACAGGTTTACGGGTTGAACCCTGATGATGTTGATATCCTCTGAGATCGTTCTTCGCTCCCTTTGCCCGGAAAACTATTCCTGAAATGGTCGAAACGCGGCAAAACCACGCAACGCATCCGGTGGCCAGGAACTCTTCAAGCGCGAAAAATTCCTCCGGGCGTAAGAGGGCAACGCTGTCTAATTTGGTGATGCGATCGCGAATTTCAGAATGCGTGTTCGTTGCCGGTGGAAAGGGAAGAGGGCATCGAGTCAGAAAATAGGCCTTGACACCTATTTTTTGATTTGCCCGTCGTGCCAATGTGTCGCAGCGATCTTTGTTGATCTCGAACCCAAATCACCGGCTCATATCGTGCCATCCCGTGCCCGCAAGAGGGGCGTATCGCGATCGTCACGGACGTTGGGCGCGGGGAGCGATGGACGTGGAGGCGCCGCAAGACGAACGGCACCGACTCGGACGGCGAAGTCGTGTGGTCCTGATGCCTCGACGCTGGCATCAAGTTGGCGATGATGCTTCGCATCACGCGAGCGACGGTGGCAAGAAAGCCCGATCACCGGCTATTCGATTCACACATTTCTGAGCCTCAGAGTGGTACCGTATTTGATGCGGCGGAAGGCTTCGAGGCCCAATCGCATCACCATTGGACCGGGCTTT
>JBDTKZ010000046.1:0-22066 GCA_039935075.1 Bradyrhizobium sp. | reverse complement strand
GCGCGAACCCGGAATCTCGAGTTGATCATCTCTGGATTCCGGGTTCTCGTCTTGACGCGCCCCGGAATGACGGAGCTAGCCGTCAGCTCAATGCGGGTTTTCCAGGCTGACCATCTCCAGCTTATTTCCGTTCGGGATATCCGACATAGGCGCAAAATAGCTCCACGGCCTTTGTCACGACCTGTTCGGAAACGCGACCGACGCTCTTGACCACCAGGCTAGCGTTGAGGGTAACAATGCGATTGGTGCGAATCCAGCTCGGTGCCGGCAGCGTTCCAGTCAGCATATCCGCCGCCGAGAGCGGCAGGCCATGCTCGGCCTGCGGACGCGATGTGACCGGCATCGCGATGAAGTCCCCGAAACTGTCGGCGGCAGTGATCGCCAGCACTGGCCGGCGCTTCGCGGCCGACAGATCGGTGAACGGGAACGGGACGAGCAGCAGATCCCCGCGCTCAAACATTGTCCCAGACTTTATCCTCGGGATTGTCCCAGACGGCGGCCAGCCCGGTCGCCTGCGCGTTCGTCAGATCGCGCCATTCCGCGCGATCCCGGCCCTCGCGCAGGAAGCCGATGAAGTCGAGCACTTCGCGGGCCAGCGGTTCGGGCAACTGTTTCACCTGGCTGTAAACCATATCGGCGATGGTCATGCGGGTCTCCGGGCAGTCGTGGGGCGGAACGCCGGCATTCTACCACATTCGTCACGTCCGTGGGAGAGTGCGCCGGCACGCCATGGTCGGTGCCGTTCGGGCGTTCCCGTCGTTTGGGAACGCGGATGGAATCAGGCCGCCGCGCTGCGGCCACGCTTTTGTTTGGGTTTGGCGGTCCGCTGAGCTTGGATGCGGTCGAGCAGAACGCCGGCCGGCTCGTCGTTCAAGTCCTGCGGGACTAACTCGCCCCGGAACGCCTTGGCAAGGACGGTGGATTCCAAACGGCGAGCAGCGCGCGGGCGCGCGCGGCTTCGAGGCGATCGGCGCGGGCGAAGGCCATGTTCAGGCGCACAAGAAGATTTCTCTGCTCACTCTCCGGAGGCTCAGGAACAACGAATTTGGCAGGCCCCGCTTTGCCGATGTGTATGATATTTACGCCTTTGGTACTCGCAATGAATTGGCCACTAAGGGCCAGATAAAGCAGGCAATATCGAAATAAGTCGGTATCGTATTTGAAGGGCCGCACGCGAAGCAGTGTGTTTTGGAAGCAGACATCTGCAATCTGACCTCGCCAGACGGCCGGCTTTCCAACTTCTTTGGCGCTGCCCGATCCTTAGTGCGGGTTTTCCAGGCTGAACAGTTCGGACTGCTCGTCATAGGCGAACAGCTCGGCGTAGCGGCCCCAGGACACGATCGTCTTCAGCGTTTCGTCGGCGTACTCTTCCGACATGTAGTCTTCGAGTTCGTTGCGGAAGCGCGCGACTGGCGCGGTGTGGGTCGGCCGCTCGTCGAGCACCCGGCGGATCAGCCCCATGATCGGCACATAGTTGATGAGATGTTCGGCGAACAGTTTCTTGCGGGCATCGGTTTCGAGATGGGCAAACCGCGTGCCGGCATCCGATAGCACCAGGTCGCCTTCGCTGAGCTGGGCAAACCGCAGCAATTGCAGCGCTTCACCCAAATGGAAGATATCGTCGGCCTCGAGTTGCAGGCTGCCGGCCAACACCGGCAGGTCGGCATGGCCGTTATAGGGCGCGCCGGCCAGCGTCTCGATCAAACCGGAGAGCACGTTGGACGAGATGTGATTGAGGATCATGCCGACGCCGGTACCGTGAATGCCTTCGATCGCGGGTGTCCTCGGCTCGGCGCGCTGGGTCATGCGGGCATAGATGCTGTCGACGAGCTGACGGAAGGTCGGATCGAGCCGGTTGCGCGGGTGCGGCAGGTCGACCTTGATCTCGGCGGCGACGCGGCCGGGATTGGATGAAAACACCAGGATGCGATCGCACATCAACACCGCTTCCTCGATGTTATGGGTCACGATCAGCACCGATTTGATCGGCAGCCGGCCTTCGATCCAGAGATCGATCAGGTCGGTGCGGAGCGTTTCGGCGGTCAGCACGTCGAGCGCCGAGAACGGCTCGTCCATCAGCAGGAGATCGGGATGCACGACCAGCGCGCGCGCAAAGCCGACACGCTGGCGCATGCCGCCGGACAATTCCTTCGGGTAGGCGTTTTCGAAACCGTCGAGGCCGATCAGGTCGATGGCGGCCAATGCGCGGGTGCGGCGCTCGGCGCTGTCGATGCCGAGCGCTTCCAGGCCCAGTTCGACGTTCTGCAGCACGGTCAGCCAGGGAAACAGCGCGAACGATTGAAACACCATCGCGACGCCGTGTGGCGGCCCCTTGATGGTCTCGCCCCGGCATTTGGCTTCGCCGGAGGAGGGCGTGACGAGACCCGCGATGATGCGCAGCAGGGTCGATTTGCCCGATCCAGAGCGGCCGAGCAGGCCGACGATCTCGCCGGAGTGGATCGTCAGATCGACATTTTCCAGCACCAGCAAATCTTCGCCGCTGCCTTTGGGAAAGGAGCGGCAGACGCCGCGGATATCCAGCAGGCTGGTCGGGTTGATTTGATCGAGCATCGTTTTTCTCCTGATCAGCCGAGCCGCAGACGCCGTTCGCCGAAGGCATAAAGCGGCCGCCACAGCAGCCGATTGAACAGCGTCACCAGAATGCACATGATGGCGATGCCGAGAACCACGCGCGGGAAATCGCCATTTTCGGTCGCCGTGGCGATATAGGCACCGAGCCCCGTCGCCGTCAGGTGGGTGGTGCCCCAGCTAGCGACTTCCGCGACAATCGACGCGTTCCACGACCCGCCGGACGCCGTGATCGCGCCGGTGATGTAATACGGAAAGATACCGGGCAACACCACCTTCACCCACCACCGCCATCCCTTCAGATGCAGGCTGGAAGCGGCCTCGCGCAAATCGCTCGGAAAGGCGCTGGCGCCGGCGATGACGTTGAACAGGATGTACCATTGGGTGCCCAGGATCATCAGCGGGCTGAGCCAGACATTGGCGTTCAGCCCATAGCGCACGATCATCACCACAAACACCGGAAACGCGAGGTTGGCGGGAAACGCCGCCAGAAACTGCGCCAGCGGCTGCATCCGTTCAGCGAGTTTCGGCCGCAGCCCGATCCAGACGCCGATCGGCACCCATATCAACGAGGCCAACGCAATCAGCACGACCACGCGGAGAAGCGTGATCAGGCCGTCGCCGAAAGCCGTGAGCACGTCCGACGGGCTCAGGCTTGCCGAGAGATATCGATAGATCTTGAAGGCCGCATAGCCGGTGCCGGCGACAATAAAAGCCAGCCAGATTCCGTCGATGGTCCGCGACGGCTCGGCTTTCGCTTTCGGCGCCATCTTCCATGTCCCGGGCAGCGCGATGTGCAGGTTGGAGATGGTCTTGTTCAACGCCGCGAACGGCAACGACAGCGCCCGCAGCGCCCGGGTGCGGCGAAACAGATCGAGCATCCAGGAGCTCGGCGCGTTGCCGGAGGAGGTCTGTTCGAAGCGGAATTTGTCGGCCCAGGCCACCACGGGACGAAACAGCAGCTGGTCATAGGCGATGATCACCAGCAGCATGGTCAGGATGGCGTAGCCGATCGCGGGCAAATTCTGCTTTTCAATGCCGAGCGCGACATAGGAGCCGATGCCGGGCAACGTCACCGTGGTGTTGCCGACCGTGATCGCTTCGGAGGCCACCACGAAGAACCAGCCGCCGGACATCGACATCATCGTGTTCCAGATCAGGCCCGGCATCGCGAACGGCACGTCGAGCCGCCAGAAGCGCTGCCAACCGCTGAGGTGAAAGCTTTGCGAGGCTTCTTCCAGATCCTTCGGCACGTTGCGCATCGACTGGTACATGCTGAACGTCATGTTCCAGGCCTGGCTGGTGAAGATCGCGAACACGCAGGCGAGTTCGGCGCCAAGCACGCGGCCGGGAAACAGGTTCATGAAGAACACGACCGTGAAGGTCAGAAAGCCCAGGATCGGCACCGACTGCAGGATATCGAGCAGCGGGATCAGCACCATCTCGGCGCGCCGGCTCTTGGCGGCCAGCGCCGCATAGATGAAGGTGAAGATGATGGAGCAGACGATCGCCAGCAGCATCCGCATCGTGGTGCGCAGCGCATAGGCCGGCAGATTGGCCGGATCGAGCGACACCGGCGCGACATCGAGCGCCGACAAGGGCGCGGCGGTCTGCTCGCCGCCATAGACGATCAGCACCATGGCGCCGGTCACCAGGATCAGCGCAACGATGTCCCAGATGTTCGGGCGCAATGCCTGCCCCAGGGCGGCCGGGCGGATATCCTGAAGCGCCATCCAGGCGAGCCTTCATATGTTTGAGCATGATCTCCGGGCAAACGCGGTGCGTTGGTCCGGCGGATTCTGCTGCTCTAGAATTCACCGTGCAGACGCGCCGAGAACACCGAGACGGGCCCACGGTCGGCGTTATAGGCGGGATTTGTGATGAGTTGATAGTCCGCGGTGACCGTGAAATGCGGGTTCACCGAATAGGCGTAGTAGGTCTCGAAGATCTGCTCGGGACGATAGTTGCCGAGCTGGCCGTCGCCGATCAACAGGCCGATACCCCCGGCCGCGAGGAAATCGCGGTGCGCGCTGGAAAGCCCGTTGACCGCGCCGCCGATGCCGATGGTGTCGTTGGCTCGTCCCCAGAAACTGCCCTTGATCGACAATCCGCCGGAGGCGCCGCGGTCGACGTCGGTAAACGACAGGATTTCGCTCTGGCCGTCATTCCAGCTCAGGCGCGCGAACAGGCCGACGTCCTTGACGATCTGCTGTTCGGCGTTGAGATAGAATCCGTATTTGAGATTGTCCTGGCGAATACCGGTCACCACGGCGTTGATATCGAGCGCAGGGTCCGCGCCCGCGATCGCCAGCGCCTGACGATAATTCGCAGTATTGCCGTTATTGGCGAACACGCCGATCCGCAGCTTGCCGGGCTGATCGAACGGCGCGTAGCGCTCTTCGAGTTCGACCACCGAGCCGAAATTCTTGCCGTTGACGACCAGCACGTCACTGTTGGGAGCGTTGGGGACCTCGAACACCCCGGCGCGCACGGCCCAATCCTTGCGGTTGAGTTCGACCACCGCGCCGCGGGTATAGCCGGGCAGGTCAGCCGGGAAATCATAGGCGACCGATGACCACATCGCCCAGTTCATGAAGTCCGCGCGTGGGTCGTGTGCGTAGCTGTTGTTGTCGAAGAAGTCGCCGACCGCGAAGCGGCCGACAATCAGCGTGACGCGGTCGATGTCGCGCTTGCCGGGCAATTGGTTGGCGGCGTCGGCGACGTCTTCCTGTTCGCCGCCGAAGCCCCAAGTCTGCTTCAGGTAGTAACGCTGCGCGCGGAATTTCGGCTCGGCGGCGCCGGCCTTCTGCGCCTCGCCGTTCGGAAAGCCGGCGATCCCGAGCGTGCCGTTGAGGCCGAATCCCTGCGCCAGTTCAGGATTGAAATAGAACTCGCCGCCCTGCCAGAGCCGCACGCCGAGGAAGGCGGTGGTGGTCCAGGTCTCCTGGGTTTGTCCGTGGCCGGGCAGGCTGTCGGGGCCTGCATAGGGCGCGCGGAACGAGGGATAGGCCTGCGGCAGGAACGTGGTTTGGGCGTGGACATTCCAGTTGTCGGATTCCGGCAGCGCGGTTTTGTCACCGTTTGAATCCGGCGAACCCCAAGGCGCATCGGCGAACCGGTAATTAACGCCGAGTTTGACGAGATGAACGCTGGGATCGACATTGACATCAGGCAATCCAAAACTGCTCAAATCGTACATCCGTCGCGACAGATCGATATAATCGTATTCGAGTTTGGCGCTCCAGTTGCCGCTCACGGCAAACTCGACGCCCGCACCCGCGGTCCAACCGGTGTGGATTTGTCCGGGAGTGGCGAAGATGCCTCCCGCGCCGTCATTGAGATTGATGTGGCTATGCCCCCAGGCAAAGCCGCCGGTCAGATAGGGCAACCAGCGGCCGAAGGTGTATCCGGCGCGGCCGCGCACCGTGCTGACGTAATCGAGCGTGCTGTTGAAGGGCGCGGGTGTCAGCCGTGGCGCATCGACCGGACTGCCGAACGAAGCGTCGGCTTCGATGCCGAGTACGACATGGTTGGAAAACTGCCGATTGTATCCCGCCTGATAGCCGCCGATCAGGCCGGTCAGACTGGGGGGGAAGAACACGCCCTCTTCAGGCACCGGATTGGTGCCGGGTCCCAAACTGCCTCCGCCATAACCGACATGGCCGCCGATATAAAATCCGGTCCAGTCGTAGACGGCTGTGAGCGCCGGCGCCTTCAGCGGCAAGTCGGCGGCATCAGCCGAACTGGCCAACGCGGCCAGGCCGAGCCCGACGCCCGCGAGCGCGCAAGTGTGTGTTCGGCTGCGGCGGCTCATCAGGTGGATTTTTCCAGCACGAACATCCCGGCGGTCTCTTTGGTCATCACTGCAGATTTGCCGTCGCGCTGCCACCGAAGAATCAGCCGAACGGGTTCGCCGGGCCGTTCGATGCCTTCTCTCCCGGCCAAAAGCCAGACCAAAGACAGGAGCCATCCACCCCGATCCCTAGCCAAGCCCTTGAACAGCAAGCCAAACGTTATTGCAAGTCATTCTTAGTTGCAAGTAAGGATGAAGGTATCTCCGATCTGTTGGCATTGTTCTGTGACAGTCGTGCAACACAAAAAGCCCGCGCCAAAGGCGCGGGCCGGTTCGGAACACGGCGATGAAAAAAGATGACCCGCCCGGGGGGACGACCGGGCGGGTCGGGGTGCGGCACGGGGTGGATGAGGCGCCCGTGCCGAACGCGAAACTTGGCGACTAATGTGTTCTCAGGCGGGGCGGACTTCGGCTCACGCTTGAGAAAACGCGTCTACAAAATCCAGGCGATCCTCAGTAATTGCAGCTGCGCACGCGGCCGATGAAGTTGCCGTAAGCGTCGAACTGGCGAACCCAGGCGCAGTGGCGATAGCCGTCGTAATAATATCCGTCGTTGCTGGCGGCGATGGCGCTGCCGACAACGGCTGCGCCGACAAGACCGGCGCCGATAGCAAAGCCAAGGCCCTTGGCCTCTGCGGACTGGGTGGTGGAGGCGATGCTGCCGGTAACGGCGAGCAATGCGAGTGCGGCTGCGGCAATTTTGGTCTTGATCGACATGAGAAACTCCATCCGGTTCGAAGCGGCCGGTTGTGGCCTGCATGACCAGTTGGACGCAGGCTGTTCGAATCCGGTTCGATCACGGAGCGGTGACCGGCGACGTCGGCGATCTGCCGGTTGATACAGCCGGTCAGCCGATCGCGCGTCAGCTCTTCGGATGACCCGAGAGCGTGTTCACATCGAATTTATCGATGTCATCCAGCAATTCGCAGAACGCGGCAGCGCCGTGATCGATCAATCGCAGGCCTTTTTGCGCCGACGCCTGGGTCGCATCGCCGGCCGCACCACTTGGATGAAGGTCCTGCGCCTGCCAGGCGAACGGCGCCGGCCGATGCGCCGAGAGCCAGCGATACTTCTTTTCCATCGCAATACTGGCGGGACGAAAATCAGCGATGTGCTGCTGGCGCACGGTGTGCGGATATCGCGCCAGCATGATCGAGGTCTCGACCGCGCCGCCGTGAATGCCGTGACGCAACTCCTCGGCCGAGAACAATCCGTCGGGCACACCGAAGCGCGACCAACTGGTCGTGACGGCGAGAAGTCCGCATTCGGCACGCAGGTCCTGCGCGACCAGCGTCATCGCCGCGCTGTTGCCGCCATGGCTGGTTACCATCACGAGCTTCCTGAGGCCGGCACGCGCGACGCTTCGTCCGATCTCCATCCAGTCCTTCAGCGCCGTCGCGGTCGGCAGCGTCAACGTGCCCGAATAATGGATGTGCTCGGTCGAAATCCCGACCGGTTGCACGGGCAGAAACGTCACGGGCACGGCAGCGGGCAACAGTTCTCGCACCCGATCGAGATAGGCTTGTCCGATCATCACGTCGGTACCGAGCGGCAGATGCGGACCGTGCTGTTCGGTCGCCGCCAGCGGCAACACCGCGATCCAGCGCGAAGGCTCCGCTCCGGAAATGTCGGGCCAGTGAATCTCGGTCCAGTCGCGGGGAGGAACGTTTAAAGCCATCGAGCGAAGCGTTTCTTTCAGTCGGTTTGCAAGGTAGTTTACCCCGTTGCCGGAGGCGGCTTGACTTGGCTCCAGCGAGTATGGTGCGTCCCATCATGGGGCAAAACGAGCGACGGAGTCCAATCATGAACCCAGGCCTTTTGCCGCGAGCGTTAACGGCCGGTCTCATCGCCGCCGCCATGGCGGTCGCGTCCGCCGGGGCACAGACGCTGGACAAGGTCTCGTTCGGGACCAATTGGCTGCCGGAGGGGGAACAAGGCGGGTTTTTCCAGGCGGTGGCCGACGGCACCTACAAGCAATATGGGCTCGACGTCACGATCGTGCCCGGCGGTCCGAACGACAACAACCGGATGCAGCTGATCGCGGGCAAGCTCGACTTCTTCCTCAGCGCGAACACGCTGCAATCCTTCGACGCCGTTGCGAACAAGGTGCCGGTGGTCGAGATCGCGGCGATGTTCCAGAAGGATCCGCAGGTCTTCCTGACCCACCCGGAATCGAAGGTCGCCAAACTGGAAGATCTCAAGCCGCTGACGCTGTTCGTATCCAAGGAAGGGATCGCAAGCTATTTCCAATGGCTGAAATCGGAATACAAATTCAGCGAGGACAAGGTCAAACCCTATACGTTCAATTCGCAGCCGTTCATCGCCGACAAGCAGAGCGCGATGCAGGGCTACGTCACTTCCGAGCCCTATGCGGTCGAACAGGCCGCCAAGTTCAAGCCGGGAGTTTTGTTGCTGGCGGATTACGGCTTCAACGCCTATTCGACCCTGATCGAAACCCGCCGCGAATTGATCGACAAGAAGCCGGATCTGGTCCAGCGCTTTGTCGACGCCTCGATTATCGGCTGGTACCATTATCTCTACGGTGATAATGCGCCCGGCAATGCGATGATCAAGAAGCTCAATCCGGAAATGAGCGACGAGTTATTGGCCTACTCCGTCAGCAAGCTGAAGGAATACGGTATTGTCGATTCCGGCGATACGCTGAAAAATGGTATTGGCGCCATGACCGATGAGCGGGTCGCCAGCTTCTTCGACAAGATGGTGCGCGCCGGTGTGGCGCGTTCCGATATCGACTTCCGCAAGGGCTACACGCTGCGCTTCACCAACAAGGGCGTCGGCCTCGATCTGCGGCCCGACAATCAGCCCAAGAATCCGTCCAAGAATCCACCCAAGAATCAGCCATGAATTGATGATGGCCGATCCCGCTTTGTCCGATATCGAGAGTGAGACGGCCGGCCTCGCGGTCGATTTGCGCGGGGTGACCAAACGCTATGACAGCGGCGTCATGGCGCTTGGACCGCTCGATCTTGCGGTCCAGCGCGGCGAGTTCGTGTCACTGCTCGGGCCGTCGGGTTGCGGAAAGTCCACCGCGCTGCGATTGATCGCGGGTCTCGGCGCGCCGACATCCGGCACCGTCGGCGTCGCGCATCGTTCCGACAAAACCCGCGGGCAGCACTCCATCGGCTTCGTGTTTCAGGAGCCGACGCTGATGCCGTGGGCCAGCGTCCGGGACAATGTGCGGCTGCCGCTGAAATTGGGGCACATGCCCACGGCGGAAGCTGACACGCGCATCGACGAAGCGCTGGCGCAAGTGGGGCTGGCGGAATTCGCCGATGCGTTCCCGCGCGAATTATCCGGCGGCATGAAGATGCGGGTGTCGCTGGCGCGCGCGCTGGTGACCGATCCGGACATCCTCTTGATGGATGAACCGTTCGCGGCGCTCGACGAGATCACCCGCTTCCGGCTCAACAACGATCTGCTCGCGCTCTGGCGCAACCTGCGCAAGACCGTCATCTTCGTCACCCATTCGGTGTTCGAGTCGGTGTATTTGTCGCAGCGGGTGATCGTGATGACGGCGCGGCCCGGGCGTATCGCCACGGAATTCCAGATCGTTTCGCCCGAACCGCGCGGTGAGGAGTTCCGGACCTCGGCTGAATATGCCGGCTATTGCCGCATCGTTTCGAATGCGTTGGCCCCGCTGTATCAGGGGCTGCCGGGCTGATGGGCCGCTTGAAACCCGCACCGTTTGCCTCCGGGCAGACCAACGGCATTCTGGGCGCGATCCGGATCGTGCTCCCGGTTGTCGTGCTTGCGGCGGGGATTGCGGCATGGAGCCTGGTGGTCCGGATCAACAATATTCCGCCTTATGTGCTGCCTGGACCGGAGGCGGTGTTCGAAACCCTCGTCAAGGATTGGCCGGTGTTGTCGCGCTCGCTGCTGACGACCTTGCTGACGACCCTGGAAGGTTTCATCGCCGCGGCCGTGGGCGGCATGGCGCTGGCGCTGTTGTTCAATCAGTCGAAATGGCTGGAATATTCGCTGTTTCCCTATGCGATAATCCTGCAGGTGACGCCGGTCATTGCGATCGCGCCGCTATTGCTGATCTATTTGCCGCAACAGACCGCGGTGATCGTCTGCGCCTGGATCGTCGGGTTTTTCCCGGTGCTGTCCAACACCACGCTTGGCCTGAATTCGGTGGATCGCAATCTGGCCGGCCTGTTTCAGCTGTACGGCGCGTCGCGGTTGCAGACGCTGCGATATCTCAAATTGCCCGCGGCGCTGCCCTTTATCCTCGGCGGCTTGCGGATCGCGGGCGGCCTGTCGCTGATCGGCGCCGTGGTCGCCGAAATCGCGGCGGGCTCCGCCGGCGCCGGTTCCGGGCTGGCCTACCGAATCGCGGAATCCGGCTATCGTCTCAACATTCCCAGAATGTTCGCGGCACTGCTGTTGCTCTCCGTCGCCGGAATTGTCATCTATGGGCTGCTCGCGCTAATGTCACACCTGATATTGCGGCGCTGGCACGAGAGTGCGTTAAGAGAGGAAAACTGATGGCGAGTGGGAATATTTCTTCCGAGAAGATCGATCTGCTGATCTATGGCCCGAGCAAACCGATCGTCGACAACGGTTTTTCCGACCAGTTCGTCCTGCACAGATTCGAGACCAAGCACGATCTTGAACGGCTCAGCCCGGCTGACGCCGCCAGGATCCGCGGCGCCGCCATTACCTACAATTCGGTGCGGGGCGACAGCGCCACGCTGGCGGCATTTCCGAAGCTCGAAATCGTCTCCAGTTTCGGTGTCGGTTACGATCACGTCGATGCCAGTTACGCGCGCGACCATAACATCATGGTCACCAACACGCCTGACGTGCTGACCGAGGAAGTCGCCGACATCGCGATGGGACTGTTGATCTCCACGCTACGTGAGTTCATCAAGGCCGACCGCTATCTGCGATCGGGGCTGTGGTCGACGCAGAATTTCCCGCTCAGCGTCGGTTCGCTGCGCGGCCGCACGGTTGGCATGGTCGGCATGGGCCGCATCGGCCAGGCGATCGCGCGCCGGCTCGACGCCTCGCTGGTTCCGGTGGTCTACCACACCCGCAACCCGGCCGCCGGCGTCTCGCACAAGCACTATCCCGACCTGATCGAGATGGCGAAAGAGGTCGACACGCTGGTGGTGATCGTCCCCGGCGGCGCCAGCACCAACAAGATGATCAATGCCGAAGTGATGAAGGCGCTCGGGCCGCGCGGCGTGATCATCAATGTCGCGCGTGGCACCGTGATCGATGAGCCGGCCCTGATTGCCGCGCTCAAGTCGGGGACTATCCTCGCCGCCGGTCTCGACGTGTTCGAAAAAGAGCCGAACGTGCCGGACGAATTGAAGGCGATGCAAAATGTCGTGCTGCTGCCGCATATCGGCTCGGCTTCGGTGGTCACGCGCAATGCGATGGATCAACTGGTGGTCGACAATCTGAAAACCTGGTTTGCCGGCAAGCCGCCGCTGACCCCGGTGGCGGAAACGCCGGCCAAGGCTCACTGATGTACAAGGCTCGCTGATATACAGGGCTCGCTGATGCAACAAGGCCCGCTGATGCAACACTGTCGCGCCCGCTTCGCGGTTGCCGCCGTTCTGGCGTCGATGGCCTGCGGCGCGCCGGCGCGGGCGCAGGATACCTCGACCCTGAAAAAGGACATGATCGGGCAGTGGGAGCTCTCGACCACCGAGCGCAGCAAGACCTGCGTCGTCACCATGAAGAGCGATGCGACGCCGCTGGGCATGAAGCTTGAGCTGGAGCCCGGTTGCGCGGCGGCATTGCCGTTTACCGCCGACATCACCTCCTGGAGCATCAAGGGATTGGGTGACATCGTTCGGCTGCAGGATGCCGCGGGCCAGCCGGTGATCGATTTCACCGAAGTCGAGACCGGGATTTTCGAAGGCTTGCGAACCGGCGAGGGGGTCTACATCCTGCAAAATCTCGCCGCGGCACGCTCGCTGGCCAAATCGATGGATCAGATGATCGGCGACTGGGCGATGGTGCGCGGCAATGGCCAGCCGATCTGCGGCTTGACGCTGACCAACACCGAGGCTGGCGCCGACAATTTCCAGGTCTTCCTGAAGCCGAAATGCGACCCCGCGATCGCAGCCTTTGCGCCCACGCAATGGCGGCTCGATCATGGCCAGATCCTGCTGCTGTCGGCCAGCGGCGCGACCTGGCAGTTCGAAGCCGATGACAACGCCCAATGGCGGCGGGTGCCCGACAGCGCCGATCCCCTGATCATGTTGCGGCAGTAGAGGCGCGGCCTGTACGCCACCAAGTTGGTCATTCCGGGGCATCGCAAAGCGATGAACCCGGAATCTCGAGATTCCGGGTCTGCGCCAAAAGGCGCATCCCGGAATGACCAGTGGACCAGTGGAAGCGATTTTTTCATTTCACCCTGTCGATCCGCCAGTGGCCCGTTCGTCGTTCCAGATAGCGAGACAGTTCCGCGTGCCCGGGGGCCGCGGCTCGCCTCAATGAGGGAGTTTTCCGATGCGCTTCATGTATATCGTTACCTCGCCCCAGCCCAATCGTGGGCCGACACCGGCGCTGATGGAGGCCATGCACAAGCTCGCCGACCGGGAGATCAAGGCCGGCCGCATGTTGGACAGCGGCGGGCTGATGCCGGTTTCGCTGGGTGCGCAGGTCAAGATCACGGACGGCAAGCTCAACGTCGTTGATGGCCCGTTCGTCGAAACCAAGGAACTGATCGGCGGCTACGCAATCTTCGAGCTGCGGGACAAGGAAGAGGCCGTGGCGGCGGCGGTTGAGTTCATGCAACTGCACAAGGAGCACATGCCGGGATGGGAGGGCACCTGCGAAGTTCGATCGTTCGCGACGCCGGGCGCAGAAATGGCGTGCCAGGTGGATGCAAAGGTTGCCTCTTGAGCCGAGCGCGCCGCGGGCACCTCTTGAGACGGGACCTTGGGCGGCGATGATGACCGCCGATATCCATCGCACCATCCTTGGCGTGTGGCGCAACGAACAGCCGCGGCTGATCACAAGTCTGTCGCGGATGCTGCGTGACGTGCCGCTGGCCGAGGACCTGACTCAGGAGGCCCTGGTCGCGGCGCTCGAACATTGGCCGGCGACGGGCGTTCCCGAAAAGCCCGGCGCATGGCTGATGGCGACCGCCAAGCGCCGGGCACTGGATCATTTGCGCCGCGGCAAGATGCTGGCGCACAAGCATCACATGGTCGCGCGGGATCTGGAGCAGGAACAGCAAGCCATGCCCGATCCGGATGCCGCGCTCGATGACGATATCGGCGACGAACTGCTGCGACTGATCTTCACCGCCTGTCATCCGCTGTTGTCACAGGAGGCTCGCGCGGCGCTGGCGCTGCGCATGATCTGCGGCCTCACCACCGAAGAGATTGCGCGCGCGTTCCTGGTGCCGGAGGCAACCGTCGCCCAGCGCATCGTGCGCGCCAAGCGGACGCTGTCGGCATCGGGCCTGACCTATGAGACGCCGCGCGGCGAAGAACTTTCCGAGCGCCTCGCCTCGGTACTCGAGGTCGTCTACCTCATTTTCAACGAAGGCTATACCGCGGCGCGCGGCGAGCATTGGTTGCGCCCGCAACTCTGCCATGACGCGCTGCGCATGGGCCGCGTGCTGATTTCGATCGCGCCGCATGAGCCCGAAGCCCATGGACTGCTGGCGCTGATGGAATTGAACGCCTCGCGCATCGCGGCACGTACCGACAAAGCCGGCGATCCGATTCTGCTGATGGACCAGAACCGCGCGCTGTGGGACCAGCTGCAGATCCGCCGGGGCCTGCTGGCGCTGGCACGAGCGGCCGAACTCGGCGGCGCCGGCGGCTTTTATGCGCTACAGGCCGCGATCGTCGCCTGCCATGCCAGAGCATCGGCCGCTGACGAAACCGACTGGTCGCGCATCGCCGAGATTTATACCGAACTTGCCAAACGGGTGGACTCGCCGGTCATCGAACTCAACCGCGCCGTGGCGGTCGGCATGGCCGAGGGCCCGGCGGCGGGACTTGCGATCGTGGAGCGCCTGGCGAGCGAGCCGACGCTCAAAACCTATCATCTATTCGGCAGCGTGCGCGGCGACCTGTTGTACAAACTTGGCCGTTACGCCGAAGCCCGCGATGCCTTCGAGGCGGCAGCCCGGCTTGCCGGGAATGATCGCGAACGGGAGCTATTGAAACGGCGCGCCGCGCAGGCGGCGAACGCGGCGGAGTCGTCCTAGATCAGCCGACCGGCGACAGTCGTCTTGATCCGCCGATCAATTCCCGCCGCTCGCTGGCGTGGGCTTTCCCGGATGCGCGCCGGCCCGTTGCGGAAGCAATGCGACGCAGGCGATGATGATCGCGGCCAGGATTGCCGTCGCGTAGAATCGGCTGAAGGCGAGACCGCCATTGGCCATCGGCTTGTCGAGCAGGTCGCCAAGCGTCGCGCCGAGCGGCCGCGTCAGGATGAACGCGGCCCAGAACAGCAGCGTCCGTGAGACGTTGGTGGCAAAGTACATCACCGCGATCACGGCAAGTCCTGCCGCGAAAACCAGCGCGCCGCCCTCATAGCCGAGCCCATTGGTATCCGCCATCCAGTCGCCGAGCGCGGTGCCCAGCGTTTGCGAAAACAGGATTGCCACCCAGTAGAATGTTTCGATCCCAGGCGTGGCAACGGTGTTGACGGAGATCGAGCCGGCCGACCAATACCAGATCGCGAGCGAGGCCATCAGCAGTACGAACAGCAGCGAAGCGCCGCCGGGATAACCGATGCCGAGCGATCGGTCGGCGAAATCGGCCATGGTCGTGCCCGCGGTCGTGGTCGCGACCACCACCAGCCAATAGAGAAACGGGTGAAATGCCTTCGCGGCGATTTGCGCGATGACGGCTACGATGAAGATGCCGATGAAAATGAGGCTGCTGGTCGCGTATCCAAGATTCATCGACATCGAAACGGCATCGCCGCCGGTCTCGCCGAGCGTGGTGGCCAGAATCTTGATGATCCAGAAGACGAGAGTCACTTCCGGAACCTTGCTTCGCTCTCCGGGGATCATTGTGCTGTCCTTTGGTTTAGTCGCCCAACCTGTCGCGAGTTGTTTTCGCCCTGGGCGTTTTTGGCTTTGCTCGGAACTTCGGTCGCGCGCCGCAGCCGGTTGAGTTTGTCGAGTGACGCCATCGCGGCCTCGGGCTTCGCGGCCGCGAGCGACAGCACCATCGCCTCCAGGCCGACCAACGTGGCGCCGTGCAACGAGACCCGATCCGGGCGCCCGCGAGGGATCGCGACCGCGACATCCGCGAGCTTCGCCAGCGGCGTGTCGTCGGCTTCCGTCACCAGCACGGTGGCGAGCCCCAATTCCCTTGCTTCGGCAAAAACCGTCCTGACCTCCTTGTAGAGGCGACCGTAAGCGAGGATCAGCAGCACGTCGCCGCGCCGCAGGTCCAGCAACTGATCCGCCAGCATCGAGCCGGTCGCGTCGATGCTGCGACTGGCGCGGCCGCAGCGGGCCAGCGACATCGCCACGTAACCGGCAAGCGCCGCCGAAGGTCCGATGCCGAACACCGCGATGCGATCCGCCGCGTCGAGGGCGCGGACAGAAGCGGCGATCTGCGCGCGGCATTTTTCGGATTGCAGCACCGCAAATCCGGCGGCATGGGCCTGCAATACGCTTGCGACCGCCCGTCCGGTGGATTTTTCCAGATCGGCCAGCGTGCGCCGCATGTGGTCGGCGGGGGTTGCAACCTTGTCGGCGGATTTCAGGATGGCTTGCTTGAGGTCGCTCAACCCGGCGAACCCCAACGCCTGGACGGTACGCAGCACCGTCGCGTCGGAGGTACCGATATAACCCCCGAGTGTGGCGGCCGAGCTTGCCAGCACGGTCTGGCGATTTTCGTCGATGAATTTCGTCACCCGACGCCCGGCGGTGCCGAGCTGTTCATGGGTCTGCCGGAGCAGCCGATCGAGCTCGCCGCCAAATCCCGCCGAAACCACACCAGACATGGCCGCTCCTGAGAAAGATGTAGTAAAAAGTTACTAGACATAAAATCATGTAGCATTTACTACGTCAAGGCCATCAGGTAATTCAGTTTTGGATGATGCCCTTGCTCAGCAGCTGGACACAGCTCGGTCCATCGGCCCTCGCGGGCTTTCTCGCCTCCTCGGTCGAATGCGTCGAGGCGTTGACCATCATTCTTGCCGTGGGCAGCACCCGCGGCTGGCGCGCGGCGCTTGGCGGCACCGCGGCGGCGCTCGTTGTCCTTGTTGCCATCGTCGCCCTGTTCGGTGCGGCGCTGGAACGGATTCCGCTCGCGACGCTGCGGCTGTTTGTCGGCGGCCTGCTGGTTATTTTCGGCCTGCGCTGGCTGAAGAAATCCATTTTGCGTTCGGCTGGCGTGATTCCGCTTCACGACGAAGCGGCGGCCTATCTTGCCGAGCAACGTCGCATCGGATCGGTTGGCGCGTCGTCTGGCTGGGACATAGCGGCGTTCGCGGCCACGTTTCAGATCAGCATGCTTGAGGGGGCCGAGGTCGTGTTCATCGTGCTGGGCATCGGCGCGGGAGGGCCGGGTATGATGGGCGCGGCCAGCATCGGCGCCATCGCGGCGCTAGCGGTCACCGTGACGGCCGGCGCGCTGGTGCATCGGCCGCTGGCGAGGGTTCCTGAAAACCTTCTGAAGTTCATCGTTGGAATCCTGCTGTGCGCGTTCGGCACCTTCTGGTTCGGCGAAGGCGCGGGCATCCGTTGGCCGGGAGACGACGCGTCGCTGGCGGGCCTGACGCTCGGCTATCTCGTCGTCGCGTTCGCGACGATCCGTATCTGCCGCGGCGCGCGCGCAGATGCGCACACCGCAGCCGTCGCGGAGCCACGCCGATGAAATGGGGCGTTGCGGTCGTCAAAGCGATCTGGGCTCTGTTCGTCGATGACGCGGCGTTCGTGGCGATGGCGATCGCATGGCTTGCTTTGATGGGTCTGCTCGCTACCACAGGCTTGCATTCGCGCTGGGATGGCGTGCTGCTGTTTGGCGGGCTCGGCATGGTTCTCGTGCACGGCGCCTTGCGCAAAACCCGAAGCCGCTGAGTGTTATGGCTGCCCAGCCCACAGCAAGGCGGTGGCGACATCTCGCACCAGCGTGGAAAATCGCGCTACTTTTTCTGGGCCTGATGACCGAGCCGGCGCTTGCCGGCCCGCCTTACGTCTCCGACGATCCGGAGCCGACCGACTACAAGCATTTCGAGATCTATACGTTCAACAATGGAACCAATACCCGCGACGGAACGGCCGGCGAGGCCGGCATCGACTTCAACTACGGCGCCGCGCCGGACCTTCAACTCACGGCGACGTTGCCTGCCGGCTTCGACCGGCCCACGGCGGGCGGTTTGAGCCTTGGTCCGGGCAACGTCGAACTCGCCGCCAAATATCGTTTCCTGCGCCAGGATTCCTTCGGCCTCGACGTCAGCATTTTTCCGCGCGTGTTTCTCCCGAGCGGCTCGAACCTCACCGGCGATAACCGCGCGTCGCTGTTGTTGCCGGTCTGGGTGCAAAAGGACTGGAACGGTGGATGGTCGGCGTTCGGCGGCGGCGGATGCACGATCACAAACGGCAGGGGCCTGGATTTCTGTCAGGTTGGCGGCGTGCTGACCTATCAATTGCTGCCAAAACTTCAGGTCGGCGCGGAGCTGTTTCACCAGACCTCCGACGCCATCGGCACCCCGGCGACATCGAGTGTCGGCGTCGGGGTCCGCTACGATCTCAACGATACCTATCATCTGCTGGGGTACGTCCGGCGAGGCATCGAGAACACCAATGAGACCGATCGTTACTCATGGTATGCGTCGATCCTGTTTACGTTTTGATCGGAGCCGTGCGCGCCGGTCGAAACGACAATAATCCTGCCCCATATCCCCTTGACGATAGTGATGCCGTTCGCCCCGGCGCTGCCTTCCATTCAGGCAGGATCATGTTGGCGCACGCTGTCATCTGGAGTATATATGGTTGATTTAATGTGGAGATTTAAACCGATAGTTGATGTAGGGAGGATTGCATATGTCACGGTTATTATTCACCAGTGCCGATGGGACCGAACTATTCTCGACCGATGGGACCACCGTTACACTGCTGGCCGACGGTTCATCATCGCCCGCCTTTCTGCCCGATCCGATTTACGACGAAGACTCTGTCATTTCGGCCGGCGGCGCCACCTTCATCACCATGGCCGATACGGCCGACGCGACCAGCGCGATATGGCTTTATGATGGGAGCGCCCTGACCCAGATCACCGCGTCGTCGGAATACGTATATGCAAGGCAGGATTTCAACAATCCGGTAAATCCGCTGCCGGAGACGTCATTCAACGGCATGCTGGTGTTTTCCCAGGAGAGCCTGGCCGCCAACGCCAACACGGACGATCAGTTCGATCAAGCGAGGCTGGCGACCTACAACCCCGCCAACGGTTCACTGCTGCAATACAACGCGTCGAATGGCGGGTTTGACCCGCACGATTTCGTCACGATGGGATCGACGCTGTACTACGAAGCGACCGACACCAGCACCAACGCGCAGGCGATTTACTCGTTCGATGGCACGTCGATCACCGAAATCTACAATCAGGATCCGACCTTCACCTTTGATCTCGAACAAGGATTCGGACCCGAGACGGTGCCGGCTGCGGGCGCTGTTACGGGACCGCTGATCGCCTTCAACAATAATCTCTATTTCGGCTCCGGTCAGGAAACAGTCGAGGAGCTGACGGCGCTGACATCGCTGAGCAACAGCGCCTCGAACGTCGGGGGAGGGGCGGAGTACGACTTCAACCCGCTTCCGGGCAGCGATTTGGTCGTCGCCAACAACCATCTGTTCTTTCTGTCGAACAACAACGGAATCTACAGTCTCGATACCAACAACAACCTGACCCTGGTGGTCCCTTCCGAGGGCGCCCAGGAGTTCAATCCGGTTGTCTTTAATGGCGCGGTGTATTTTACGGCCCTAAACGACCCCACTTTCACGATTGATTTGTTTACCAGCACCGGCGGTGCCGCGACCGATATTGCCTCGAATTTCAACGGCACCAACTTTCAGGTGATGGGCAATACGCTGTATTACAACAACGAAAGCCAAACCACGCTCGGAACGATCGACACCAGCAATAACATCGGCACCGTGGCCGTCCCCGGCGACGTCGGAGGTATCCCTCTCGGGGTTGTGCCCTCGGCCTCCGCCTGGACCGCGGCGAGCGATCCCATCACGATCACCGCCGGCGCGACGACCACGTACCACAGCGGCGGCGCCGCGGTGACCGTCGACCCCGGCGTGACTGTGGCCGACACTGCTGCGCCGACGCTGGAGAGCGCCACGATCGCGATCACCGCGAACTTCGTCACCGGCGATACGCTGAACTTCGTCGATCAAAGCGGCATCACCGGCGGCTATGACGCGACGACCGGCGTGTTGACGCTGTCCGGTTTTGCCTCTGTCGCGAACTACCAGACCGCGCTGGATTCGATCACCTACAGCTTCAGCGGCGCCGACGCCACCAATGGTGGCGATGATCCGGACCGTACCGTCGCCTGGGCGATCGGCGATGGCATCAACAACAGCCTCGCGGCGCACAGCACGATCGACGAGATCGCTTGCTACTGCCGGGGCACACTGATTGAAACCAGCGATGGCGAGGTGGCCGTCGAGACGCTCGCGATCGGCGATCGCTTGCTGACCATGTCGGGCGCGTTGCGGCCGATCAAATGGATTGGAAGGCGCAGCTACGGCGGTCGCTTTATCGTGGGTCGGGAGGATATTCTGCCGATCCGCATCAAGGCCGGTGCGCTCGACGACAACGTGCCGCTCCGCGACCTCTGGATTTCCCCGCATCACGCCATGTATCTCAACGGCGTGCTGATCGAGGCAAGAGACCTCGTCAACGGATGCTCGATCGTGCAGGCCGAGCAGGTCGAGACGGTCGAGTATTTCCACATTGAACTCGAAACCCACGATGTCATCGTCGCCGAGGGGGCGCTATCGGAGACCTTCGTCGACGACGACAGCCGCGATATGTTCCACAATGCGCACGAATACCGCGAGCTTCATCCCGAAGCGACGAGTGTGCCGGCGCGCTATTGCGCGGCGCGGCCACGGCACGGCTACGAGGTCGAAGCCGTGCGCCAGGAGATTGCGCGGCGCGCGGGATTGCGGACGCCGGACGATCAGCCGCGGGTCAGTGAGATGCGCGGCTATGTCGACCGCATCAACAGTGAATGCATCGCTGGCTGGGCGCAGAACGTTGATCACCCCGAGGCCCAGGTCTGTCTCGACATCTTTGTCGGCGGCCGGCTCATCGGTCAGACGCTGGCCAATCGCTATCGCGAAGACCTCGCGCGACCCGACATCGGCAGTGGCCACCATGGTTTCGAGTTCAGGCTGCCGGTTGGGCTGTCGCTTGTTCCGGAGGCCGTCCGGGTGCGTCGCTCGCTGGACGGGAGCGCACTCGATGTCGCCGGCGACGTGTGGCGGCAAATCAAGGTCTCGGACTTCAGGCCCGCAAGCCGACGCAAGGCGGCGTAACGTGGGGTCCGATGAGTAACGGGTATCGCGAAGCGGCAACGTATTGAATACCGACGCTTGGCGTTCCCCTGCATTGGTTGGGAGCGCCGCGATGGCGCGTTCCCTTGCAAAACGCCGCTACATCAGCTTCATCCCCTTCAAGCTCGCATGGCCATTCTTGCCGACGATGATGTGATCGTGCACTGAAATCCCGAGCGGCGTCGCGATGTCGATGATGGCGCGCGTCATCTGGATGTCGGCCTGCGACGGCGTCGGGTCGCCGGAGGGGTGATTGTGCACCAGGATGATCGCGGTCGACGATAGTTCGAGCGCGCGCTTGATCACTTCGCGCGGGTAGACCGGGGTGTGATCGACGGTGCCGGTCTGCTGCACCTCGTCTGCGATCAACTGGTTGCGCTTGTCGAGAAACAGGATGCGGAACTGCTCCTTGTCGGCGAAGGCCATGCTGGTACGGCAATATTCGATCACGTCATTCCACGATGACAGCAGCATGCGCTGCTCCAGCTGGCCCCTCGCGATCCGGGTCGCGGCGGCGCCGAGCAGCTTGATCTGGTGGATCGACGCATCGCCAATGCCCTCGACTTCGCGCAGCCGCGGTTCCGACGCGTGAATCACTTCCGCGAACGAGCCGAATTTCCTGAGCAGGGATTTGGCCAGCGGCTTGGTGTCGCGGCGGGGCAGGGCGGCGAACAGCGCCATCTCCAGCAATTCGTAATCGCTCAGGGCATCCGGCCCGGCGCCGTAAAAGCGTTCGCGCAGCCGTTCGCGATGGCCGTGATAATGCGGCGTCTCGGCGGGTTCGGATTGCGGCTGCGGTTCGCCTGGTTTGGTGGCCATCGCCCGCAGCATGCCGCGCCGGGCGGGTTTTGCAACCTCGAAGTGGCCGGTGCCGGCTGTTCCGGCGCAGTGGCCGCGGATGTAGCCCGGATGAGCCCTTGCGACATCCGGGTCTCGACCATCGCCCCGCCTATCGCAAGGGCTCATGCGGGCTTCTGTAACGGGCCTCGATGAGTCAATCCCTTTTTGCGTTATCCACTCGCCGGGGACTTGCTTCTGTACGGGATCGGCGCAAGGCCGTCGCCTGATGGAGTTCGTGGAGGATAGGC
>JBDTKZ010000045.1:0-12314 GCA_039935075.1 Bradyrhizobium sp. | reverse complement strand
GGATTTGAGTTTGGCCCGATTTCCTGAGATCGAACATTACCCTGACACCGAAATATCCCAGAGAATAGGTGCCAGCATCAGAAGCGGGCTTAATATGTTCTTCGGCTCGCAAATCCATTACTCAGATGCTCCATGGCCGAGTTACTTTTGGAATCGTGGGTTTGGAAACGAGGAAGGCTAAGAGCGGCGAAGTCGAACGCATCCAAATGCAGGAGGATTGGATCAACCAACAGCGAGCTATCTTTCTTACAGATGTGAATGTTGGTAGCTGGTCGGGAATATCAACTCGGACTATGGCGGACGAAGCAGGTTGCATTGATTTCTACAACTACGTTTACACCCCGTTCAGCTCATGCACTCACTCCACATGGCACCATGTGGCGAGGTATAATCTTATCCCCTGCAATAATCCGCTCCATAGGCATCATTCCGTACCGGCGATCATCGATTTGCCGCCAGATCCGCATTATTTGCACCTAGCCGCCCGATATTTGCAAAAGACTTTCGCAAAGTTCGACGAAACGTTTGGCAAATTTAAGAGATCGAAATCAGCGCTAGACGTTCTTGCCGATGGATTGACAAAACTGGACCGAGAAGCGGCGAAGTCATCGAGATCACGCCGGCGGCCCAAGCGCGGGTAAGACGACGATCCGCGCGTCACGCCGCCGAGGCCGATTTCAAGGCGCCGGCCTTTTCCATTTCCATATGAAGATTGATCGCATCGACATCGAAGCCGTTCGGCCAGCTTGGGACACCGAACGAAATAAACGCCTTGGCGAAAAATTGGGGGTCGCGCAGCGGCTCGACCATCGGGCCGCCTTCCGCAAGAATATCACTGAAATCGCGGACGCCTTCGCTATCATCCGAAAACTTCACCCACAGCAGGTGTCCACCCATCGGCTTGAGCGCAATGACCTTGACCATCTTGATCATTCTTCATCAGCTCCTGTAACGGTGTGCAACGGCTGGTGCATTTTACACCGCTCCCAGTTTCCCAGCAATTCCGCCTTGTGCCGCCTTGTCCAGGACTGGATGATCCGGCGCGCTCCGGGAGGCATCGTGCCTTCCAGAAGGTCACCATCCGCGATGGCGAAAAGGGCCTCATGGCCCTGATAATAGGCATGAAAGTGGGCCGGCGGATGATCCCGCCAGTACATCTGAACAACGATGCCGAAGAATATCGATATCGTCGGCATCACCAATGCCCTTTCCGCTTGTTCCACGCGAACAGTACATCGGCGAAACGATCATAGGCAAATCGTGTCATCGGCAGCATCAGCGGGTTGCCGAACAGCGAGGCCAGCCAGCCTTCGCCCGGGGTTGCCCGCCACATCGAGATCGCGACATCCGCGCCGACGATCAGGCGGCCGGTTTCGTCGGTCGCGTGCAGGCGACGACGGATGTAATCGAGCGAGGCGCCGCAGGCGGCCAGCGCATCGGGGTCGTCGTTGATGTCCTTGAACGAGATCTTGTCGGCGCGGATGGCGGCGAGCAGCTTGTTGCGTTGCCAGTCAATACCGGCGTCGCAAACCGGACAGCGCGTGTTGTACCAGACAACAAGGCCCTGCCCCGTCATGTGCTTCCTCGGTAAGCGAGCTTCTGCAACAGTTTCTGCGTCATGCTGAGGAGCGTTGCGGAGCAACGCGTCTCGAAGCATGGATGTAACGCACCGGCTCGCGGCCATCCTTCGAGACGCCGCGCTTTGCGCGGCTCCTCAGGATGACGTTGGGGATAGCTGCACGGCCCGTCAGGATGACGGCGGAGCTAGTTGTCGAGGAACGAGCGAAGCTTCCTCGACCGCGACGGATGCTTCAGCTTCCGCAGCGCCTTGGCTTCGATCTGACGAATACGTTCGCGGGTGACTGAGAACTGCTGGCCGACTTCTTCCAGGGTGTGGTCGGTGTTCATGCCGATGCCGAAGCGCATGCGCAGTACGCGTTCTTCGCGCGGGGTCAGCGAGGCCAGCACGCGGGTGGTGGTTTCGCGCAGATTGCTCTGGATCGCCGCATCGATCGGCAGGATCGCGTTCTTGTCCTCGATGAAATCGCCGAGGTGGGAATCTTCCTCGTCGCCCACAGGGGTTTCCAGCGACAGCGGCTCTTTCGCGATCTTGAGAACTTTGCGAACTTTCTCCAGGGGCATGCCGAGCTTTTCGGCGAGCTCTTCCGGGGTCGGTTCGCGGCCGATCTCATTGAGCATCTGGCGCGAGGTGCGCACGATCTTGTTGATGGTCTCGATCATGTGCACGGGAATGCGGATGGTGCGGGCCTGGTCGGCGATCGAACGCGTGATCGCCTGCCGGATCCACCAGGTCGCATAGGTCGAGAACTTGTAACCCCTGCGGTATTCGAACTTATCGACCGCCTTCATCAGGCCGATATTGCCTTCCTGGATCAGGTCGAGGAATTGCAGGCCGCGGTTGGTGTATTTCTTGGCGATCGAGATCACCAGACGCAGGTTAGCCTCGACCATTTCCTTCTTGGCCTGGCGCGCCTCGCGCTCGCCCTTCTGCACGCCGTGCACGATCTTGCGGAATTCGCCGATCTCAAGGCCGGTCAATGCCGCGAGCTGCTGGATCTCGCCGCGCAGTTCCTTGATGCGGTCCTTTTCGTGATGGACGAAATTCTTCCAGCCCTTGGCCGAGAGTTTCGAGACACGGTTGAGCCAGCGCGGATCGAGCTCCGAGCCCTGGTAGTTGCGCAGGAAGTCCTCGCGCGCGACGCCGTGGCTGTCGCCAAGACGCAGCAGGCGGCCTTCGAACGACACCAGCTTCTTGTTGATGTCGTAGAGCTGCTCGACCAGCGAATCGATACGGGCCTGATTGAGCCGCAGCGACTTCACCTCGACGATGATTTCGTCCTTCAGCTTCTTGTATTTGCGCTCCTGCGACGGCGACAGCGTCTCGCTCTGCAGCTGGTTGGCGATGTCCTGTTCCTGCAGGCGGCGCAGCTTCTTGTAGTTGTCGGCAATTTTATCGAAAGTCTCGACCACCTTCGGCTTCAGCTCGGCCTCGATGGCGGCGAGCGACATCTGGTTTTCGAACTCGTCGTCATCCATGTCGCCGTCGGCGGCACCTTCCGTGGACACGCTCTCGCCCGCGGGGGCAGCGGCGGGCGCGGCACGGAACGGGGTCGGCGCCGGCGGAGCGGCGGGCGGGGCGACATGGGCGGGTGCGGCGCCATTGGCGTCCGCCGCGACCGGTTGGCCGTCGGCCCCGACGGGGGCGGGCAGCAGCGCCGGGTTCATGTTGTTCTTGGCGTCGGGGCCGGCATAGGTGGCTTCGAGATCGATGATGTCGCGAAGGAAGATCTTTCCTTCGTTGAGTTCGTCGCGCCAGATGATGATGGCCTGGAAGGTCAGCGGGCTTTCGCACAGGCCTGCGATCATCGCCTCGCGGCCGGCCTCGATGCGCTTGGCAATGGCGATTTCGCCTTCGCGCGACAGCAGCTCGACAGTGCCCATCTCGCGCAGATACATGCGGACGGGATCGTCGGTGCGCTCGCCGGGCTCGGACTTCTTGACTTCGGTGACGGCCTTTTGCGTGACCTCGACCAACTCGTTGTCGGTCTCGTCGTCGGCCTCTTCCTTGCTGTCTTCCTCGCTGTCGGAATCCTCGGCCTCGGAGACGTTGATGCCCATCTCCGAGAGCATCGACATGATGTCCTCGATCTGCTCCGGCGAGGTGGTGTCGGACGGCAAGACTTCATTGAGCTGATCGAAGGTCACGAAGCCGCGCTTCTTGGCCTGCTTGATCATCTTCTTGACGGCGGCATCGGACAGGTCGAGCAACGGCGACGGCGCGTCGGGCGAATCCTTCTCGGGCGCGTCGGCTGCCTTGTCGTCTTTTTCCTTGTCCTTGACCTGCAGCGTCTTTGCCTTGGTGGCCATTCAGTGCTCCTAAAACGCGCTCATGCAGGATGCGTTGCCGCGCCCGTGCTGTAATCGGAAACGTCACGTATGACGCACAAAGGGCGGCGCAGAACATCGCCACCCCCGAATTGAATCTAACCGGTTACGACCTCATAGCCCGCGAGCTGTTAAGCGTCGATTAACCCTGTTTTTGCAGCCAAACCATGGGTTTGGCGAGTCATTTCGCAGCCCGGCGCCCCGCCGTCCGCATCATTTTTTAGCCTTGCGGCATTAGACGCTGCGCTGGAACCGGCCGGATGATTCGCCAAAACCCTCGATCAGCGCCTCGGTTCCGTCCATTTCGGCCATCCTGGCCTGAACATCGCGCAACCACGCGAAATTGGCCTCGCTGGCATCGTCGCCCAACGCCAGCTCGGCATCTTTCTTTTCTCTAAGTAAGGCGTGCGCCTTGTGATGCAAGGCAACCAGCTGATGCCAGGTCGAAAGAACGTCCTCATGGGCGGCGCCGGGCTGGGTGGCCCAGACGTCTTTGGTCGTTAGCGCCCGTTCAACCAGTTGAATTTGCTTGGTATATCCGGATTTCTCCAGCGACGCCAGCAGTTTGGCGGTTTCCTCGTCGGCATCGTCGTGGTGGGAATAATGGGCATAGGCGGCGATGATCCCGGCGCGCAATTTATGCGCCTCGGGGTGCGCCAGCTCCAGCGCGGCCACTTCTTCGAGGTGATCGTTCAGGAGCCAGGGGTGGTTGATCAGGGATTGCAGGATCAGCGCCTCGCGGCGCGAGACCGCGCTGCGCTGTCCCCGCATGATCTGGCTGGTCGCCATCTGCGGGCTGGAGGCCTGGTAGGGTCCGGGCGCCAGGGTCGGGGCGCCGTCTTGTCCGCGGCCTCGGTTGCGGGGGTCGAATCGGCTGCCAGGGGGGCGGGGCGTAAAACGGCGGCCTGATTCGTTGCCACCGAAGCCACGTTGGCCGCCGCCATAGCTGCCTTTTCCGTAAGCTCCTTGGCCGTAGCCGCCGCGTCCGCCTTCCGGCGCGAAGGTGCGCTGCAGCCGCTCGGCCAGATCCTGGCGATAATAGCGCCGCACCACTTCATCGCGGATGCCGTTGGTGAGTTCGCCGATCTTGGCTTCCAGCGCCGCGCGCCGTTCCGGCGTCGCGTACGAACCACCCTCGATCTCGCGCGACCAGATCACGTCGGACAGCCCGCGCGCCGCCGCGATCACTTCCTCGATCGCCGCACGTCCGCCGGAGCGCGCGAGATCGTCGGGATCTTGCCCCTCGGGCAGCAGCGCGAAGCGAAGGCTCTTGCCGGGCTTGAGATGCGGCATCGCGAGATCGGCCGCCCGCCACGCTGCCTTCTGGCCGGCTCTGTCGCCGTCGAAACACAATATCGGCTCGTCGGCCATCTTCCACAGCAGCGCGAGCTGGTTTTCGGTCAAGGCGGTGCCGAGCGGCGCGACGCTGCCGGCAAAGCCCGCGGTGACCATGGCGATGACGTCGACATAGCCTTCGACCACCACCAGCGGCGCGCCGTTGTGGGTCGCCTGTCGCGCGGTGGAGAGGTTGTAGAGATTGTCGCCCTTGTGAAACAACGGGGTTTCCGGCGAATTCATGTATTTGGCGGGAACGTCTTTTTCCAGCGCACGGCCGCCAAAAGCGATGACGCGGTTGCGCACATCGGTGATGGGAAACATCACGCGATCGCGGAACTTGTCGTACGGCACCGGGATTTCGTCGCCGCCGTTCAGAAGTCCCGCCTCGACCATGTCCTCGGTCGGGATGCCCTGCGAGCCCAGAAATTCCTTCAGCGCGAAGCGTTCGCCGGCCGCGTAGCCGATGCGGAACTGGAGTTGCGTGGCCGGCGAAATCGCGCGGTCGCCGAGGTAGCCGCGCGCTTTCGCGCCGTTGCGCGACGCCAAGGTGTCGGCAAAGAATTTGGCGGCGAGTTCCATCACGTCATACAGCGTCTTGCGGCGCTGCTCGTGCCGCGCGGCGTCGGGCGTCACCGCCGGCAGCGCCATCCCGGCCTGCGAGGCCAGCCGCTCGACGGCCTCGGGGAACGAGCAGCCTTCGGTCTCCATCACGAAGTCGAAGATGTTGCCGTGCTTGCCGGTGGAAAAATCGTGATAAAACTGCTTCTGGTCGTTGACCGTGAACGAGGGCGTCTTTTCCTGCTGGAACGGCGACAGCCCCTTATATTCCCGCCCCGCCTTCTTCAACTTCACGCGCCGGCCCACGACTTCCGAAACCGGAAGCCGGGCGCGCAGTTCTTCGAGGAATTCGGGCGTGAAGCGCATGGGGGATGTGTTGCCGAGTCGGAGGCATATGCCAACCGATCATCGATATAGGGACGAACCGTTCAAGTATCAGGGTTGCAGGCTTTCTCCCGGCTATTCACAGGCACCGTCATTCCGGGATGGTCCGAAGGACCAGACCTCAGATGCGCAATTGCGCATCGGGGAATCTCGAGATTCCGGGTTCGATGCTTCGCATCGCCCCGGAATGACCTGTCGGTCACTTCTCCATGAACCGCCCGGAGGCGATCCGGGGCAGATCGGCGACGGGCCAGTTGTAGAGATAGGTCCAGGCTTCAGCGGCTTGCGCCTCGTCGGCGCCATCGACCAGCGTCACCGGCAGCAGCCGCCTGATATATTCGGTCGGCTCGGCAAAACCTTCGCCGCAGGCCTCGTACATGTCGAATTCGCGCAGCAGCGCTTCGGGCTGCTTCAGCCGGTACAATTCACCGAACACGAATTCATCGGCCGTGTCTGACAGCACCATCCCCGGATAATGCTTAACCAGATAAAGCCGGCCCTGGCAGCGCGCCTGGCCGATGAAGTCGGCGCTGCGCGACAGCAACTGCGCCATCGGATGATCGAAGTCACGCATCAGGGTGCCGTAGACGAAGAGGCGATCTGAGGTCATGGGAGCTGCTCTTACACGTCATTGCGAGCGAAGCGAAGCAATCCAGGACAACAAGGAAAGACTCGATTGCTTCGTCGCTGACGCTCCTCGCAATGACGGTGTGGTCGACATTCAAGCCGGCACGACCTCGTCGGTGACCACCAGAAACTTCACCAGATCCATCCGTCCAAAGCTCGTGGTCAGTGCGACGTCGGCGGCGTCGCGGCCGGTGGCCATCAGGATGCGGCCGATCCGCGGGTGGTTGTGGCGGGCGTCGAGGGTGTACCACTGGCCCGACAGATAGACCTGAAACCAGCCGGAAAAATCCATCGGCGCGGGATCCCTGGGAACGCCGATGTCGCCGAGATAGCCGGTGCAGTAGCGCGCCGGGATGTTCATGCAGCGGCAGAACGTCACCGCCAGATGCGCGAAGTCGCGGCAGACGCCGGCACGCTGCTCATAGACATCGTGCGCCGATTTCATGTGGTGGGCGTGCTGGTAGCCGAAGCTGACGTGATGGTGGACGAAATCGACGATGGCCTGCGCCCGCGCCCACCCCGGCGGGGTATTGCCGAACAGCGACCACGCCACATCGGTGAGCTTGTCGGTTTCGCAATAACGGCTCGGCATCAGATAGAGCAGCACCTCGTCGGGCAATTGGTCGATCGGCACCTGCTGCGCGGTCGGCATCACCACGTCGGGCAAGCCTGAATCCCGCACCAGCGCGCTGCCACGAAACGTGACGCCGCCGGCGGGCGCCACCAGCCGGCCGCCGACATTGCCAAAACCGTCGCGGTAAAATCCGATCGGCACGCTGGGTTCGGTGACGATGCTTTCGGTGCCGACGATATCGGCGAAGCGCGACGGATGGATGTTGAGGATCGTCACCATCGGCGTCGGCTGCACGGCCGCATAGGTGATCTCGAAGCCGACCTTGATTTCCATGATCAGGCTCCCGCTTGCTCGCTGGCCGAGACGACATTGATGCTGACATTCATGCCGACGAACGCATCGGCGGGGCCCACATAAGTCCCGTGCAGCGGGATCGCCTGGCGCGGATCGCGCGCCACCGCGACGCGAATGAGATCCTTGGTGCCGATGATGCCGTTGGTGGGATCGAACTCGATCCAGCCCGCGCTCGGCAGATAGACCTGCACCCAGGCATGGGTCGAGCCGCCGCCGACATAGCCATGCGCGCGGTCGCCCGGGATGAACAGATAGCCCGACACGAAGCGCGCGGCGATGCCGAGCCGGCGCAACGCCTCGATCATGAACAGCGCATAGTCGCGGCAGGTTCCCGAGCCGGTCTGCAGCGTATCGAGCGGATGCTGGGTGCCGTGCTCATACCGCTTGCGATAAATAAAAGCCTCGCGGATGCCGTGGGTCATGCCGCTGAGGATATTGAAGGTCGGCGTAGCGCCCCGCGGGTCGAGAAACTTGCGCGCCCATGCCGACAGCTCGCCATGGGGATCGCCATATTGCGGCGTGATGAACTGGACCAGATCGGAGAGCTCTTCGTCGTCGTAGAGAAACGGATAGAAATAGGCCGGATCATCCGCCGTCAGCGCGAATTCCTCGGCCGGATTGTGCTCGACCGTCGCCGTGCTGTTGAAGGTCAGCGTCTTCGCACGTCCATCGAAGGTCGCGATCGCGACGCTGTTGCCGAATACGTCGTGGATCCAGCGCAGCGAGGCCGGCTTCGGCTCGATCTCGAGGTTGCCCTTGAGCACGCGCAGGTCGTGGCCGTCGCGCGGGCGCAGCATGATCCGGTGTTCGCCGAACGCCACCGGGCGGTCATAGCGATATTCGGTCTTGTGATGGATCGTCAGGAGCGGCATCGTCGAACTAATCATCGTGATTTCAGGCACATTAATCTACACCGAACCCTGCTTAAATCTAAACCGGTATGCTGCTTCGGTAGGCAGCGATTAAGGAAGCAGCTTTGATCAACGGCGGCGCCACATCACTACTCCTCGGCAACGCCGAGGTTCCACCCGTTCACGAACAAAATGCCGGGGGGCATTCGCCGTTTCTGCTGACGTGTGACCATTACGGCCGCTTGATTCCGCGCGTGTTGGGCGATCTCGGCCTGCTCGAAAGCGAATTGACCCGGCACATCGCCTGGGACATCGGCATCGCCGGCGTCGCCGAGACATTGGCAACACATCTCGACGCGCATCTGGTGGCGCAGCGTTACTCGCGGCTGGTGATCGACTGCAACCGGCCACCGTCGGCGCCAAGCTCCATTCCCATCATCAGCGAAGCGACCACCGTCCCCGGCAATGAAGGCATCGCGCGCGAGGCCGCCGAGGCGCGGCGCCGGCAGATCTTCGATCCCTATCATCAGCGCATCGATGCGGTGATCGACCAGCGCATACGCGAGGGACGGCCGACCGCGCTGGTGTCGCTGCATAGTTTTACGCCGGTCTATGCCGGCATCGCGCGCCCCTGGCATATCGGCACGCTCTATCACCGCGACACCAGGCTGCCGCCGCTGCTGCTGAAGCAGTTGCGCGCCGAGGCCGATCTCGTGGTCGGCGACAACGAGCCCTATGCGGTCAGCGACGACACCGACTACACCATTCCCGTTCACGGCGAGGCGCGCGGCCTGATGAATTCCGGCATCGAAATCCGCCAGGACCTGATCGGCGATCCCTCGGGCCAGCAGCAATGGGCGGAACGGCTGGCACGGATTTTTGCTGTGATCGAGCAGACGTTGAGGACGGAGGCAATGATTTAGCGCGTCATAGCGGCCGCCGCACATTAATCGCTATCTGCCGCCCCGATCGAGTGCACGTTAGGGACCCTTCTAAAGGTCGGCATGGCAGCGTTCGGTTGCAACGGCCGGACTTCGGCGGTCACCAGCACAGGCTTTGTCATGAACCAGAGCAGACCTGCGGCGGCAATGCATGCAGCGGTGCCCAGCGCGGCAAGTCCCTTCATCATAAGCTCCTGAAAATCCCGACGGCCTAGTTGGTGAGGATCACGCGATGCTGGTGCCGCGCAGGATGATCGGCGTCCACCAGCGCATTCGCGTCGGTTGCGATCACCGCCTCGGGCAGCGGCACCGGCTCGAGACCGGAAAACCGCCGATATAGTCCGCCCATGATAGCGCCGTAGGCGGTCGCGAGTATCAGCAGGAAAGATTTCGATGCAAACGGTGCAAAGGATGACAGCAGGAAGGCGCATATCAATGCCATCAGGCTTCCAACGATGGCATATTCGGACGCGCGATGACGATGAAGTGCCCGCGCAATATGATGCAGGCCCAGGACGAAGATGGCCGACGGCAAGACCGTCGCGACCAGCATCGTCAGAAATAACTGTGCCGGAATCGCCGCGGCGATAACCGGACCCGGTCCTGAAATCAGGAAACCGGGAAGCAGGGACAAGACAGTAATCGACAGAACCGTCGTCAATGCCGCCGGTATGATCGCGGCAATCGCGACGGCCGCGACCGACGTGCGAACGCGTGTGGGGCCATTGAATGCGATCGACGTCGCGAGCCCTTCATATGAGAATTTCGGAAAGACAGCCGCCGGAGCGAGCCCAGCAAATTGCCCGTAAAGAAATCCGGAAATCATCCCCGCAATGGTCGGCAGCAGACCGATGGTCAGGACGGTGCCGCCGCCTGGAGGGAGTAGCTGAAGGCTGTTGCGGATCGCTATCGCGTAACCTGCCGCGGCCATGATACCGCCCATGAATGCATAGGCAATCCGGCTGGAGATGGCGCGCTGACGTAACAGCCAGTGCCCGGCGAACAACAAGGCGCCATCCGTGGTCAGGCGAGTGAGGTAAAATACGAGGATCTGATCCGGCGCCAGAACCTCGGTCGGCTGCGTGGCTTGGGCGCCGAGCGCTGCCATCGCGACCAGTACAGCGTGCACCAGCGCAAGCGGGATCAGCGCAACCAGCAATGCGCGCGGCGAATTTTTCACGACATACATGCGTACGGCTCCTGAACGGCCGCACGCTAAACGCGAGGGCGTTACGGAGCGGCCTCAAGAATGGATAAAATTGTAAGCATGCGCAGCCCGGACAAATACAGCCGGTCTTTAGCGTGCAATTGCCGAGTTTAAAGGTGAGCATCGTCTCGCGACGGCAGCCCCCTCCATAATTTGTTTTCCGGTTTGGAACGCGGCTTGATCGCCATCGTCTCCGGCTGCTCGATCGCAATCGCGGCGGCAAACACCCGTTTCAGCCTGATATCGTCGATGCCTGCAAGATATTGCCGCAAGATCGCGTCGCCGGTTTGGTTTGGCCGCAAAATGGCCGCGCAGAGCTCCGCGCTCATCTTCCGAAAGAAACGAAATTGTCGTGTCTCGTCGCAACTTCCGCCAAGCCTGTCGATTCCCGCGGCAATGGCGAATGCGCTGAGCCTGTCGGTATCGTCCAGCGTAACTGCAAAGCGCAGGATCGCGAGGTGCCACGCCCGTATCATCCAGGCGTGCCCGTCAGTCGGTCCATCGCGCAATTTCATGTCGGTCACGATTGATGGACCCGAACCGGGATACGATTTGATAGCGCGCAGATCTGGTTGACGCGTTGGCGGGTTTATCAACCGAAAAGCTATAGGAATGCTATGCGTCTTGGACCGGAGAAAAATAAACGCCCTCGGCGGTAGCGGCGCGTGCTCTTACTTCACCGCGCCCGCGTCAGCGCCAGCCAGATGCCGCCGCCGATCATGAAGCCGCCGGAGACGCGGGACAGCAGGCGGGTGCGCCGTGCCGAGAAGATCGAGCGGGCGCGGCCGGACAACAGCGCGTACATCGCATCCGTTAGCCCTGCGATCACCATGAAGGTGACGCCGAGCAACGCGACCTGCGAGAAATGATCCCGGTTCATATCCATGAATTGCGGAATGAACGCGCCAAAGAACACCAGCACCTTGGGATTCGACAACAGCACCAGCAGACCCTGCAGGAAAAACCCGCCGCGCGGCGGGCGCGGCGGCTGTTCGGCGTTGATGCCTTCAACCGGAAACCGAATAAGCTTGATGCCGAGCCAGACCAGATAAGCCGCACCGGCGAACCGCACCCAGTCGAACCAGTAGCCCATCGTCGCCATCAGCGAGGTCAGCCCGATTGCGACCACCCCGATCACGATCGCCAGCCCAAGCTGCGCGCCGGCAATATTGATCAGCGCCGCGCGGGTGCCATGCCGCAGGCCATTGGCGATCACCAAGGTCACCATCGGACCCGGCAACAGCGCCAGCGCGATGCAGGCGGCGACGAAGGCGAGATAGACTTGAAGGGACATGATGGGACTCGGATTGTAAATTTGCGTCATGGCCGGGCATAGCCGTCCAAAGGACGGCGTCGCTTCCGCTCGCCTATGTCCCGGCAATCCACGTATTGCTTTGAATATTAAAGACGTGGATGCCCGGAACAAGCCCACGGCTGTCCGGCTCGTTTTTTGCTGTGCAAGGTGCACGGCATTGATTCTAATGGTGTCCAGAGTTTTGCGACTCAACTGGACATGAAAAGGATCAGCGCCGTGCCGCATACGAATACTGTTTTCCGCGACGTTTTGAAACTGG
>JBDTKZ010000044.1:0-58207 GCA_039935075.1 Bradyrhizobium sp. | reverse complement strand
GGCACGGCGCTGATCCTTTTCATGTCCAGTTGAGTCGCAAAACTCTGGACACTATTAGAATCAATGCCGTGCACCTTGCACAGCAAAAATCGAGCCGGACAGCCGTGGGACAAGCCCGGCCATGACGCAATCTAGTCAGCTCAGGCCCGAACAAAGGGCCCTACACCCGCATCGGCATCAGCACGTACAGCGCGCCCTTCGAATCCTTGTCCTGCACCAGCGTCGGCGAGCCGGGATCGGCGAGGCGGAGCACGGCGACCTCGCCTTCGATCTGGGCGGCGATGTCGAGGAGATAGCGCGAGTTGAATCCGATATCGAGCGCATCGGAAGCGTATTCGACCTCGAGCTCTTCGGTGGCGCTGCCGGAATCCGGATTGGTCACCGACAACACGAGCTTGCCCGCTGACAGCGCCAGCTTCACCGCGCGACCGCGCTCGCTGGAAATCGTCGAGACGCGGTCCACCGCGGCCTCGAAATCCTTCTTGTCGACGATCAGTTCCTTGTCGTTGTTCTGCGGGATCACGCGGCCATAATCCGGAAATGTGCCGTCGATCAGCTTCGAGGTCAGCACCACATTGCCGATGGTGAAGCGGATCTTGCCTTGCGACAATTCGATCAGCACCTCGGCCTCGCTGTCCTCGATCAGGCGCTGTACTTCGCCGACAGTCTTGCGCGGCACGATCACGCCGGGCATGCCGGCCGCGCCCTTTGGCAATGGCAGATCGACCTGGGCGAGACGATGCCCGTCGGTGGCGACCGCGCGCAACGTGGCAGCCTTGGCGGTGCCGGCGGCGTGCAGATAGATGCCGTTGAGATAGTAGCGGGTTTCCTCGGTCGAGATCGCGAACTGGGTGCGATCAATCAGCCGTTTCACGTCGGAGGCGGCGAGCGCGAACGAATGCGTCATGTCGCCGGCGGCCAGATCGGGAAAATCGTTTTCCGGCAGCGTCTGCAGGGTAAAGCGCGAGCGACCGGCGCGGATCGCCAGCACCGAGCGATCGCCGTCGCCTTCCAGCACGATCTGGGCGCCGTCAGGCAATTTACGCACGATGTCGTAGAACATATGCGCCGGCACGGTGGTGGAACCGACGGTTCCGGATTCCGCCGGCAGTGTTTCCGTCACTTCGAGGTCAAGATCGGTCGCCTTCAGCGACAGCCGCGCGCTCTCGGCGCGAACCAGCACGTTGCCGAGGATCGGGATGGTGTTCCGGCGCTCGACCACACGATGGACGTGCCCCAGCGATTTCAGGAGTTGCGCGCGTTCGACGGTAACCTTCATTGCAATATCCGCCCGATCCGAAAGATGAAAAAACCGGGCGGCCCAAGGGGCGCGCCGGGCGCTTTGAGACCCGAAAGGCCCGATCAAAGCTGGATTTGATCAAGCCCGTGGGGGGAGCCCAAGGTGGCGCGGATGGCCCGCAAGCGCAAGAGATGCGTGGCCCCGCTCCCCACGTTTTGCGGGGCAATTTGAATGGCGATGGCCCGTTCCAGCAGATGCCGGAACGGGCCGTGAAGGGCTGTTACCGAACCGGCGATGGCCGGGAATAGGCTCTTATTCCTGCAACTGGCGCTTGAGCGAATCGACCTCTTCGGAGAGTGCCACATCCTTGGATACCAAGGCTTCGATCTTGCGCACGGCATGCAACACCGTGGTGTGGTCACGTCCACCGAAGCGGCGGCCGATCTCGGGCAGCGAACGCAAGGTCAGCGTTTTCGCCAGGTACATCGCGACCTGGCGCGGACGGACCACATTGGCGGTTCGACGCGACGACAGCAGGTCGGAGCGGCTGACATTATACTGCCGGGCCACTACGCGCTGGATGTCCTCGATCTTGATGCGCTTGGGTTCCTGCGGGCGGATCAGGTCGCGGACTTCGCGCTCCGCCATTTCCAAGGTCACCGGCTGGGCATTGAGCTTGCTGTGCGCCAGCAGGCGATTGATCGCGCCTTCGAGATCGCGGCCGTTGTGGGTGATGGTGCGTGCCAGATAATCCAGCACCGGTTCCGGCACATCGAAGCTCGCATGATGCGCGCGTGCGGCGGCGACGCGCGACTTGAGAATGCCGAGCCGCAGTTCCTCGCCGAGCGATCCCATCTCGACCACGAGGCCTCCGGCCAGCCGCGAGCGCACGCGATCATCGAGGCTCTCGAGATCGGACGGCGGACGATCGGCCGCGATCACGACCTGGCGGCCGGCGTCGATCAGGGCGTTCAGCGTGTGGCAGAACTCGGCCTGGGTCGATTTGCCCTGCAGGAATTGCAGATCGTCGATCACGAGCACGTCGATGCCGCGCAACGCTTCCTTGAAGGCAAGCGCGGTCTGCGTCTTCAGGGCAGCGACGAAGCCGTACATGAATTTTTCCGCGGTGAGGTAAAGCACCTTGCGCTCGCTGCCCGAATTGCCGGCCCAGGTCACTGCCTGCAGCAGATGGGTTTTGCCGAGGCCAACGCCGGCATGGATGTAGAGCGGATTGAACATCACGCTGTCGCCGCGCCGGCCTTCCGCGACCTGACGGGCCGCGGCATGCGCCAGGGTATTGGAGCGGCCGATCACGAAACTGCCGAAGGTCAGGCGCGGGTCGAGCGGCGAACCGCCCAGCGCATCATGGCTGGCGGAAACCGGCGCGATCGCGGTAGCGCGCAACTCGGGCGCCGGGCGGCCGTCGGACCGCTCGGTGCGGCGCGCATCGATTGGCGCAGGCGCCTCCTTGGTGGGCGCGGCGCATCGCATCGCCGTGCGCACGGTGAGGTCGATCCGGTGCACCTCCGGCATCTCGGCCTGCCAGCAGGAGAGCACGCGTTCGGCGTAATGGGCCTGGATCCAGCTCTTGAGGAAGCGGGTTGGAACCGAGAGCCGAACGTTTTCGTCCTGCACGCTTTCGAGATCCATCCGCGCGAACCAGCTCGTATAGACGTCTTCACCCACGCTTGTGCGCAACCGACCCTTCACGCGTGACCAGCGATCCTGTTCCATATTTGACATTTTCCGACGACTTTTCTGCAATGAGCAATGGTGGGTTGATGAAAAACGCCGTGCGGAGTTTCGCGCGGCGTGACCTCAAGCGGGGCATCGTCTTCAGCCATAGACCAGCCGTTCGGCGGAATGCCGCGCAGCAAATCATCGGTTGGAAGAGAGTGGCTTCCGCGAGGTCAGCGCGTACTCGACGGTCTGTCCGGAGTGCGCGCGGGAGGACGCGTACTTGCCGCGTCCAGGGCATTCAATACGGTATCGTTCGAAAATGAAATCTGATCGTCCGCCGCGATGATTCCGTAAAGCATACAACCTCCCCGTCCTGCCGCGGTTGCCCACGGCAAGTTGTCATTCCACACATGTTTCAAATTCGGTCGGCAACGCCTGAAATTTAAAATCGTTCAGCCGCTAACCGGACACCCTCAACCCGTCTGCGTCAACGTTCACGCGCCGCCTCCGCGTTGCTGGATTCGCCGGCCGGTGCGTATCTCTCTTTTTATAGCGAGCGAGACCCGAAGCCTCGCTTGAGAAATTTCGACACAGATCCGCCGTCCTCATATTGCTATGAGTTTCAACCCGATCATCGCTTGGAAACGTCGCTACGCGCACACCGCCGCCGATTTGCACGTCCGCCCCTAATTCTCAAACCGCGCTGATCTGGAGAACCGTGGGCGCCGCGAACGATTAAAGAAATACACTATGCACAACTTCTGACAATCCGTTGATTCGCGGTTCGCGAGCGAGTCTTCGCCGGTGTTGCCGCGCTGCAATTGCGAAACTCGAAAGCAAGTTTTTGAATCAGCGCATAGAATCGCGCAAAGCGGTCACTGTCACAAATCTCGCCGCAATCGCGAAAATTTTTCATAAAATTTTTACGTTTGATCTCACGGGGGTGGGTTTTCAAACCGCTTGGCCTCGCTATGTGGATAAGTGATTAGCGAAGCGTCGTTTTTCGCGATTGTTTTTCAGGGTAACTCCCGCTCGGCATTTTTCGGACCGAAGCCGAGCGATCTTCCGTTCAGATGGTGTAACGAGCCGATCTCTTGCGGTCGCGCACGACATCGCGGGTGCAGCAAATAGCACCACGTAGAACTACGGGGAGAAACATGACACGCGGATCGATGTGCGGCAATGAGACAATTCGAGCGCAAAACAAAAAGCCCGGCACAGCCGGGCTTTGACGAATATCAGTTTTGATCAGTTGATTTGTTTCACGCCGAATGAAGGGCTCGAAACAAATGGCTGCCAAGTTACTCGGCAAGTTACCCCACGAGTTACTTGGCGAGCTTGGCGATCTGATGGGCGAGGCGCGAAACCTTCCGGCTCGCATTGTTCTTGTGAATGATGTTGCGCTGCGCTGCCTGCATCAACTCCGGCTCCGCGCTGGCGAAAGCCTTCAGCGCCGCATCGCGGTCGCCGCTCTTGATCGCTTCTTCGACGGTACGAACCGCACCGCGCATCTGGGTGCGACGCGACTTGTTGATGATGGTGCGGCGGGCAATCTTGCGGGTCGCCTTCTTGGCGGAAGTGGTATTGGCCATGTTCTCAAATTCCTTCGGCGGTGATCGGTCGTGGGTGCTCGGGCTTGAACGCGCCGGCCGTTCAACCACGTGATCGACGCTGGTGTATTTCCGGATATTCTCGCTGGATGCCGTTCGTGGAGCGAAAAGGCTCACATGATGGCGCCGTTCAAAGAATAGCGGCGGCGGGATTGCGCCCGCCGCCATTGCCGGTCTTATAGAGGGCGCGCTTGGCAGCGTCAACGCCTTCCGACCGCTCCGGAACCGGGAAATCCGGCCCAGGCGCGCCGATAAGATGCTGATGAGGTTGAATTTCTCCCGCCGCCCCGCTAATGGCTGACGGCGTTCGGGGCGCGGAATATAGAGGGTGACGGATGATCCGCGGTTTTTTCCGGCTTGTCGGGCTGTTGCTGCTGGCCGGTGGATTTATCTTCATGGTCTATGACGGCGCCCGCTGGGTGGCCGACCAGACCTTGCGTTTCACCCGGTTCGGCGAGTTCTGGAACGATATCAACCAGGCAAGCCAACAGGCGTCCAGGGCCTGGGTCGAGAGCCATGCACCCTGGCTCTGGAATGGCGTGATCAGGATTTTGCTGGATCAACCGGTGTTTGCGGTAATGGGAATCGCAGGCATCTTGCTGATGTTGCTGTTCCGGCCACGCAAACCGCTGATCGGCTATTCCAGGAACTGATGTCCAAGATCTGATGTCCAGGGGCTGATGCGGCGTTGGATCTTGCCGCGGCCCTGGGCAACTGACCCGCTACATACGATTTGTTAACCATAACCGGTGCAAGAATTTGGCTGTCTCGCTATGAGGGATGGCTCCAGTGCGGGTAGTGCGCGCGTTTCGATTGCCGATCATTGCCGCCATGACTGCGCTCGGCCTGTCGGGCTGCATGCACACGTCTGGACCGGTCGCGACCGCGCGGCCGCAAAGCGATCTCGATTACATGGCTTATGGCCAGCCCTACAGCGCGGCCCCGCGCGGCTATGTTGCGGCATCGTCGAATGATGGCGGGGGCGCCATCAGCGCGCTTCGCACCAGTTTTGCTTCATCGCGCCCGCGCTATTATGCGGCGGCGCCTGTCGCGGCTCCCGTTCCAGTGGCATATGCGGCCGCACCGATGCCGGTCGCCTATGATTCCGGCTATCGGCTCGATGCCGGCGACAAGCTGCGCGTCGTGGTCTTTGGCCAGGAAGGTCTCACCAACACCTACGCGATCGACGCCGGCGGCTCGATCACGATGCCGCTGATCGGCGCAGTGCCGGCGCGCGGGCGAACGCCCGCCGGTCTGGCGTCCGAAATCACCGGGCGCCTGCGCAACGGCTACATCCGCGATCCGTCGGTGGCCGTCGAAATCGAATCCTATCGGCCGTTCTTCATTCTGGGCGAGGTCGCAGCGCCCGGCCAATATCCTTATGTGCCCAATATGAGCGTCGAAAGCGCTGTCGCGATCGCCGGCGGCTTCTCGCCGCGGGCGAGGCGTGACCTCGTGACCTTGACCCATACCGACGGCGCGGGTTCATCCCGGATCGTGGTGCCGCTCGGCACGCCGCTGAACCCGGGCGATACCGTTCTGGTCGGCGAACGCTGGTTCTGAATTCAGCGCCGCCGTCATTCCGGGTCCATGCGAAGACGCATGTCCCGGAAGCACGATGAAGAGGGACGCGGAGATCGCGGGCGCTATTTCTTCATATGCCTGGCAAAGAAGTCGAGGCTGCGAGGCCAGGCGATGTCGGCGCTTGCCTTGTTGTAGCTGGCCCGTTCGTCGCAATGGAAGCCGTGCTGCGCGCCCGGATAGACATGGACCTCGACCTCGGGCCGCTTGGCCTTGATGGTGTCGACGTCGGTCAGCGGAATGCCCTGATCCTGTTCGCCGAAATGCAATTGCGTCGGTACCGTCGGCTTGTCGTCAGCAAAGCGGACCACGGCGCCGCCATAGTAACCGACCGCTGCCGATAACCCCGTCAGCTTGGTCGCCGCCGCATAGGCGACGCTGCCGCCGAGGCAAAAGCCGATGATTCCCACGGGCCCCACGCTCTTCACCGCGTCGATCGCGGCCTGGGTGTCTAGCAGCATGGCTGGCCAATCCGGATTGGCGACGAATTTTCGCGCGACGGCAATTTCGTCGGGCGAGTAGCCGGACTGGAAGCCGGGTTCGATGCGATCGAAGATCGATGGCGCAATCGCAACATAGCCGGCGCCGGCGAGCCGGTCGCAGACCGCACGGATGTGATGATTGACGCCAAAAATCTCCTGGATCACCACGATGGCGCCCTTGGGCGTACCTGCGGGGTCGGCGCGATAGCCGCCCGATTGAAAACCATCCGAAGCCTTCAGCTTGATATCTTGTCCCACGGTTGATCCATTTGTTGAGGGTTGCAGTTGTCGAGATTGGTATCTTTGAGCGTTGATTGTCTTCGCGATGATCTTGCCGACCGTCTTGCGACGCGGCCCGCGCGGTTATTGCTACATCCGGTTTTGACCCCAATCGCCTTTCCAGCCGGCCAGCCTGCCGCGGCGGAACCGCGGATAGAGCCGGTCCTTGTGGAAGAACAATCCACTACCGCCGATATTGCGGAACGCCAAAAAGATTTCGTCGCCCGGATGGCCGCTGACATAGTTCAACGCTGCTCCTGCGCCCACGACGTGTCTTCGACGTTCATCCCGATGGCCAGCGGTGAATTGTTCGACAAGGTTGCGGTGAAAGGCGGCGAGCGCGTCGCGTCCAGCGGCGGAAGCGGCTGGGCATGGGCCGCGGGGTGCCATCCCACCGACAGCACGATCAGCAGCAACGCGGGGAGTACCGATCTGCTCACGATCCGGCCACTTTTTCGGCAGCGCGCGGCAGCCCGTCGAGAAACGGCACCACCGCCTCGATAAACGCCTGCGGCTGATCGATGTTGACGGCGTGGCCGGCGGCCGGGATCACGGCCTTTCTGGCGCCGGGTATCTTCGCCGCCATATAATCGGAAGCGGCAAGGAACGGCGTGTCATCGGCGCCGACCACTACCAGCGAGGGCACCTTGATCTCGGGCAGCACCTCGATCACCTTGGCATCGCACTGGGTCAGCATGCCGCGGGCGGCGCCGGCGAGCCCCGACGCGTCGCGATGGCTCACCGTCGAGCGTTCGCGGCTGGCGGATTTCAGCACATCGAGGCCTTCGCGGTCGAAGCGGTCGGCGGTGGCGCGCGCACGCTCGTTCCAGACCTCGCGGGCGTCATCCTTCTTGAAGCCGGGCCCGGTATCGATGATGAGCAGCGCGCGGACGCGTTCGGGATGCGCGCGATAAAACGCCAGCGACATGTATCCGCCGAGCGACAATCCGCCGACGATCGCCTTGGCCGCACCGACCTCGTCGAGCAGCGCCGCGATGTCGGCAACCGTCAGCGCCTCGCTATAGGCGGCCGGATCGGCGGGGTAATCGGACTGGCCGTGGCCGCGCATGTCCCACAGGATCAGTTGATGCTTTTTCGACAGCGCCTCGATCTGCCCGTTCCACATCGTCGATGTCGACGAATAGCCGTGGGTCAGGATCAGCGGCGGGCCGCTGCCATGGACTTCGTAATAGATATTGACCCCGTCGCGATCGATTTTCGGCATTTTGGAATTTCCCGGCGGCGTCCTGGATAAACCTTGCGCGGCCTCATCCTAGCGCGATCCGTCAGCCGTTGTGAAATGCGCAAACGCAGGAGGGTGTCGGCGCCCGTGCAGTTTGATCGACGGTCCGGGCACATGCGATTGCCGCAATGCACAACGCGGTTCAAAAAATTATATTCTCTTTGACCGATTCTAATTTGTATTGCCTCGTGGTGGGAACCGGACCATCCTGCGCATAACTGGCGCTTGCCCGGTGGGCGCCGGCCAATACCCAACAGTGAGTTGCCGCCGTAAGCGGCTTCCTACACCGGAAGGGGGAGAGGAAATGCCTACTCTGAACATCAACGGACGGAATATGTCCGTCGAGGCGGCTAATGATACGCCGCTACTCTGGGCCATCCGCGAACAATTGCAGATGACCGGCACGAAATTCGGCTGTGGTGCCGGCCTGTGCGGTGCCTGCACGGTTCACGTCAACGGCGAGGCCGTGCGATCTTGCCAGACCCCGCTCAGCGATGTCGCCGGCAAGAAAATCACCACCATCGAGGGCCTCAGTGCCAAGGGCGACCATCCGCTGCAAAAGGCGTGGATCACCGAGCAGGTTCCGCAGTGTGGATATTGCCAGTCCGGGCAGATCATGCAGGCGGCGTCACTGCTCGCCAAGAATTCCAATCCGACCAAGGAGGAAGTGATCGAGCATATGGACGGCAACCTTTGCCGTTGCATGACCTATTCGCGGATCCAGAAGGCGATCATGCGTGCGGCCTCCGAAATGCGCACCGCATCCACTGGCACTGATCGGAGAGCAACATGAATACGCATGTGAAAATCAGCACCGATCCGGCCGTCCAAGTGCCCGCCGATCTGAGCCGCCGCTCGTTTCTGGTCGGCAGTGCCGCCGCGGGTCTCGCGCTCGGCTATTCCGGCGTACCTGGCCTGCTCGGCACCGATGCGGCATTCGCCGCAACGGGCCATTTCGATCCCAGCGTCTGGTATTCGATCGCGCCCGACGGGCTTGTGACGGTCACCTGCGGCAAGGCCGACATGGGCCAGCACATCGCCTCGACCATGGCGCAGATCATTTCCGAAGAACTCGGCTCGAACTGGAAGGATATGCGGGTCCAGCTCGCGTCCAATGACCCGAAATTCAACGACCCTGTGCTCGGCGCGCAAATCACCGGCGGTAGCTGGAGCACGATGATGAACTACGATGCGATGAGCCGCGCCGGCGCCGCGGGGCGGATCGCATTGACCGAAGCCGCGGCTGCCTCGATGGGGGTTCCTGCCGCAGACCTGGTGGTGCGCGATTCCGTGATCTCGCATCCGAAGTCGAAGAAATCGATGACGTTCGCCGACATCGTCAAGAGCGGCAAGGCGACCAAGACCTTCACGCCCGACGAGCTGAAGGCGATCAAGCTCAAGACTGCCGATCAGTACACCATGATCGGGGTTTCGGTTCCACAGCTCGATATCCCGTCGAAGACCAACGGCACCGCCAAATATGGCATCGACGTGATGTTGCCGGGCATGGTGTACGGCAAGGTCGTGATGCCTCCGGTGCGCTATGGCGCGACGGTAAAATCGGTCGATGACAGCGCGGCGAAGAAAGTGCCCGGCTTCATCAAGGCTGTTATCCTCGACGACAAGACCTCGACAACGACCGGATGGGTGGTTGTGGTGGCCAACACCTATACCAACGCCAAGAAGGCTGCCGAGGCCCTCAAGGTGACATATGACGGCGGACCCAATGCCAAGCTGTCGAGCGAATCGCTGCTCACCGAAGCCAAGCGTTTGCAGGGCCTCGATGACTCCGGTCTGTTCTTCGTCAAAAACGGCGACACCGCCGCGGCACTCGGTACAGCGGCCAAGGTGATAGAGGCGGAATACACCACCAGCATCAACATCCATGCGCCGATGGAACCGATGAACGCTACGGCGCAGCTTCAGGGCGATATCTGGCACATCTACACCGGCAACCAGTTCGCAACGCGCTCCGGTGCGATCGCGGCTGGCGCTGCCGGAGTCGATCCCAAATTCGTCGTGATGCATCAAATGTATCTGGGCGGCGGCTTCGGCCGGCGGCTTGACGGCGACATGACGGTCCCTGCGGTGCAGGCGGCGAAAGCCGTCGGTAAGCCGGTCAAAGTGATCTATTCGCGCGAAGACGACATGACCATGGACTTCTCGCGTCCGCTGACGTTCCAGAAGATCAAGGCCGGTCTCGACGGTGACGGAAAGCTGATCGCGTTGAATCACGACGTGGTCAGCGCGTGGCCGACCAAGCGATGGGGAATTCCCGATTTCCTCACCCCCTCGGTCGACAAGAAGGGCGGTCTCGACGGCTTCACCGTGAACGGCGCGGACTTCTTCTACACCGTGCCCAATCACAACGTCCGCGCGATCCTCAATGAGATGGCGCAGCAGGCCACGCCGTCCGGACAGCTGCGTTCGGTGGCGCCCGGTTGGACCTTCTGGGCGGTCGAAAGCATGGTTGACGAACTCGCCCATGCGGCCGGCAAGGATCCGGCGCAGTACCGGATCGCGATGCTGGACGGCACGGGTGACAACGACGGCGGCGCGCAGCGTCTCCGCAATACCTTGCTTGCCGCAATGGGGCTCGCGGGCTACGGCTCGCTCAAGCTGCCGAAGGGCGAAGGTATGGGCGTTGCCTGTGTCTCCTCGCAGGAAAGAAAGACCGCAAGCTGGACGGCTTGCGTTGCGCATGTTGCAGTCGCGCCGAGCGGCGAGGTCAAGGTGAAGAAACTTACCGTGGCTACCGATGTCGGTACGCAAGTGCATCCCGACAATATCAAGGCCCAGGTCGAGGGTGCGGCGCTGTGGGGTCTGTCGCTTGCGATGTACGAGAAGGCGACGCTGAAGGATGGCGGTATCGAACAGACCAACTTCGATACCTACACGCCGCTGCGTATGAGCCAGATGCCCGAAGTCGCCGTCACCGTCATCTCCAATGGCGAGCATGCCACGGGTGTCGGCGAACCGGGGGTGACGGTGATCGCGCCGGCACTGGCCAACGCGATCTTCAATGCCTGCGGCGCACGCGTGCGCTCGCTGCCAATCACGGCGGAGGCGGTGAAGGGAGCCATGAAGGCCTGAGCACGATCAGTCACAGGTCATCGCATCGATCCGCCGGAAGCATCGCTTCCGGCGGATTTTTTTGCGCGTCGATCCGGGAGCCCGCGGAACCACGGAACCGGCCGATCGTTAAATTTGTCCGGTTCGCGGTAGGTGCGCGTTCACGACGCCTCTTAAGCCGTAAGGAACTCGCCTTGAGGTAGTCTTTGCTACGGCCAATTGCCGCAAGTCAAAGAGGATCCATGAACGGTCTCGCGAACAAGACTTTGACCAAACGCCGGTTGCTGCTGGCGTCGGATCGAAGCGATCAGAGCAGTGAGCTCGCCAACATTCTTCAATCCGTGAGCGAGGTCGATACCATTTCGACCTCCGATCTTCCCGACGCGCCCGCCGGCGGCCTTTCGGGGATCGTGGTCGACATCAATCTGCGTTCCGCCGAGAGCGTGCAACTGGTCCGCAACAAGCTGCGTGCCGAAGCCTACCGGCCGTTGCCACGCCTGTTCGTTCTCGCCGACGCGCTTCATCACGGCTCGATGCAGGCCTGGGCACTGGGCGCGACGGATACGATCGCGCGCCCCTTCGACGCGCAGGCAATTCTGGCGCGCATCCGTTCCGCATTCCCCGACAGCGAGGGCTACGACGCGACGGATCGCGGCCAGACCCTGAACGCCGGTGTGGCCGCGGCCCATACGGTGATGGTCAAGATATTCGAGAAGCTTCCGGCGGGCGTTCCGCTGATGCTGGAAGACATCGTAGAGGCCGAGAACAAGATCCTGAAAGCCATCAAGCACTCGTCGCTGCGGGAGTGGCTGACGACCGTCGGCTGCCATCACACCGACAGCTATCGACATTGCCTGTTTGTCACCGGTTTCGCGGTGGCGTTCGCGCAGCATCTCGGCATGCGCGAGGATGACCAGCGACGGCTGGCGCGCGCCGCATTGCTGCACGATGTCGGCAAGGCGTTTGTTCCCGTAGCGATCCTCGACAAGCCCGGAGTTCTCTCTGTCGAGGAAATGAGCGCGATCCGCGAGCATCCGCGGCTGGGTTACGACGCGCTGGCCGAGCAGGGCGGCTTCCCGCCCGAAATGCTGGATGTGATCCTGCACCATCATGAGTTTCTGGATGGCACCGGTTATCCGGACGGACTGAGCGGCAACCAGATCAGCGATATCGTGCGCCTGACCACGATCGTGGATATCCATGCCGCGCTGGTGGAGAAGCGCGCCTACCGGCTGCCGTTCACCCACGCCAAGGCTTTTGAAGTCATGGAGCAGATGGGCGGCAAGCTTGACCAGCATTTGCTCCAGGCATTCCGCGCGGTGGCGATGGGAACACATTGACGCTCCCGTCATCGGCCATTCGCGCGACCCAATGGCTCGCAATGACGGATTTTAGTGTGCTTCGGCCGGCGCCAGCTTCGCAAACGGCGCCGCCGCATATACCGCCTCGCCGCCGACCATCGTCAGCACCGACCTGATCTTGCCGATCTCCTTGACCGGCGCGGTCATGTAATCGGCTGACAGCACCGCCAGATCGGCTGACTTGCCGGGCTCGAGCGTCCCGCGTCTGGCATCGTCATTGGCCGTGAAGGCGGAATTGCGCGTGTACATGGTCAGCGCCTGCTGGCGGCTCGGCGCTTCGTCGGCTCCGCGGGTTTGCGTGCCGCCGATCGTGGTGCCGTCGAGATACCATTGCGGCGCAACGAACGGATTGTAGGACGACACGCGGTGCGCGTCGGTGCCGCCGGCAACGGTCAGGCCCAACTTCATGGCGGTTACGATCCGCGGTATCACCCTGGCTGATCGATACCGTTATCGTGCTGCAACCGCTCGCCGCCGAAATAAAGACCGTCCTGAACGTTGGCGTCAACAGCAGCCAGTCATAGAGATGCTGGATATAGACCGGATGGTCCGGCGCGACGGCGGCCACCTCCCGCCCGCCACGACGATCCACGAGCCCGGCGCTTGCGCTTTCGCGGCCGCTGGACCGAAGAATAATTCGCCGAGAAGCGGCGGCCGACCGCGCATGGATCGGCGCACCGACGCTCAAGGAAGCGCTGGAGAGGATTCGTCAGGATCGATCTCGGGCGGCCGCACCGTGATTCCCGGCTTGACTGACGGGCATATCCACGGCATCCGCGCCGCACTGACGTTCGGCACCGAAATCAACTGCAGCCTCGCTCTGTCGCCGGCCAGTTTCCTCATCGAGGCCGATGTGCCGGTTGCCAGGACCTTGCCACTTCCGATCGCCAGCGCCTGTTGAACCGAAAAGTCCTTGTCGACGGTCAGGATCTTGCCATTGAACAGCACGGTGTCGGCTGACTGCGCCTAGGCGATGCTCACCGGCCACGCAACACACCGCGCCGCAAGCGCGAGAGACCGAGCCAGCCGGTTGGCGTTTCTTCTTGATTGCAGGCGATGCCCCATCATATCTGCGCTCCCCGATTTTCTTGCTTTTGATCTCACGCGGTGACCGCCATGGTGGGCTGCTCAACGCAAGCACCGAATATGGCAGCCTATTAAATCTAGACGAGTCTCGGGCGGGAAAACAGGCCGCCGATCGTTCAGTCTTGCTCTCCAGCAAGACCAAGCCGGTATATAACGGCTCCCGGAGAGCGGAGGAAAATCCATGGATATGGCAACGACCTTGAACGGGGATGTCGACATTCCCCCGGAGATTACGGCGACCCTCGTCGATCCCGCCGCCTACGCCGATCATCGCCTGCATGACAGCTATTGCTGGCTCCGCGCCAACAATCCGCTGGGAATTGCGCGGACCGAGAAATTCGACCCGTTCTGGGTCGTCACCAAGCACGCGCATATCCTGGCCATCAGCCGCCAGAACGAGCTCTTCCACAATGCGGACCGTGCGACGGTCCTGACAGCGCGGGCGGGCATCGAGCGCATCCGCGAGATCACCGGCGGACCGAATCTGGTGCGCTCTCTGGTTCAGATGGATGCGCCCGATCATCCGAAATACCGCGCGCTGACCCAGGGCTGGTTCATGCCGGCCAATCTCGGGAAGTTCGAAGCGCGGGTCCGCCACATCGCCCGCGGCACGGTGGCGCGGATGCTGGAGAAAGGCGGGCATTGCGATTTCGTCGCCGACGTGGCGCTTGGCTATCCGCTGCACGTCATCATGGAAATCCTCGGCGTTCCGGAACAGGACGAGCCAAGGATGCTCAAGCTCACGCAGGAGCTGTTCGGACCGCAGGACCCTGATACGGCGCGGATCAGGGAAGCCCTCTCACCCGGACAGTTCTCCGACATGATGCAGTCGGTCGTGAATGATTTCGGCGCCTATTTCAGGGGGATCACCGAGGATCGGCGCCGTAGCCCGCGCGACGATCTGGCTACCGTGATCGCCAACGCCAGGATCGGCGGCGAGTACATGCCCGACCATGATGCGACGAGCTATTACATGATCGTCGCGACCGCTGGCCACGACACCACGTCGTCGTCGACGGCCGGCGCGATCTGGGCGCTGGCTGAAGATCCGGAGCAATTCGCCAAGGTCAAAGCCAATCCGGAACTGATTCCGGGCCTGGTCGATGAGGCGGTCCGCTGGATGACCCCGGTCAAGCATTTCATGCGATCGGCGACATCAGACACCGAACTGGGCGGGCGCAAAATTGCCAAAGGCGACTGGCTGATGCTGTGCTACGCGTCCGGCAATCGCGACGAGGAGGTATTCGAGGACCCCTTCAGCTTCCGCTGCGACCGCAAGCCGAACCGTCACGTCGCTTTCGGGTATGGCGCGCATCTCTGCCTCGGGCAATATCTCGCCAAGCTGGAAATGCGGATCCTGTTCGAGGAACTGCTGCCGCGACTGAAATCGATCGCGCTCGACGGCGAGGTGAAGATGACGAAGGCTACCTTTGTGAACGGGCCGAAGAAACTGCCGATCCGGTTCGAGGTGAATTGAGCGCCATCCGTCCGCCGCGAAAGGTGGCGCAGGGCAGGTAAAAGGCGCACTTGCGGCGTCTCAATCCAGCATTTTGCGCAGTTCCGCTTTCGCCACCTTTTCCAGGGTCGAGCGCGGCATTTCGTCGACAAAGCGAATCTCGCGCGGCACCTTGAAGTCGGCGAGCGCGCTGCGGCAGGCAGCCATGACGGTGTCGTGCAATTCGGGCGGTGCGCCATCGACGCCGGCATGCGGAATGATGAACACCACCGGCACCTCGTCGAGCATCGGGTGCTTCTTGGCCACTACAGCCGCCTCGCGCACGCCGGGCACCACCGCGATCACCTGCTCGATCTCGGAGGCGGCGACGTTTTCGCCGCCAACTTTCAGCATGTCCTTGGCGCGATCGCCAAACTTGACAAAGCCGTGTTCGAGCAGGGTCACGCGATCGCCGGTGATGAAATAGCCGTGCTCGTCAAAACTCTCGGCGGTGGCCTTCTCGTTGTGCAGGTATTCGGCAAACAGCGACAGCCCGGGCACGCCCTTGATCGAGAGGTTGCCGGTGCCACCGACCTCGGTCGGCCTGCCGTCGTCGTCGGTAATACGGATCGTGTATTCCGCCGCCGCCCTTCCGATCGACATCGGCGTGTTCGGCTGATCGACCTCGCCGATGATGCCGTGGGTGATGGTCTCGGTCATGCCCCACCAGCCGATGATCTTGATGCCGAACACGGCGAATGGTGGAGGCGCGCATACCGCGGTGCCCCACAGCCGGAATTTATGCTGCTTCGGGATCTCGTGATCGAGCAGCGCCTTCATGCAGAACGGGATCGTCGAGGTCCAGGTGCAGCCGTGCTCGATCGCCACCGGCCAGAACCGGCCCGCGGAAAACCGCGGCTGGATCACGCAGGTCGCGCCGACCCACAGGGTCGCGAGCATCGAATAGGCCAGCGCGTTGGTGTGAAACAGCGGCAGATAGGTCTGGTGCACGTCGCCGGCGTGCAAATCCTGATGCGACGCGTTGATCTTGCCGCCCCACAGCGCATTTGCATGGGTCCACAGCACCGCCTTCGGGCGTGATGTGGTGCCCGAGGTATATTGCACGCTGCAGGGTGCGGCGGGATCGGTGCTGCGACGCGGCCGGTCAGCACTGTCGGCGAACAGCGATTCAAAACGGTCGCCGCGCGCCGCGGCGGTGCCTTGCGCGGGCGCGGCGCCGGCGTCGTGCGAAATCACCGCGAGCCAGCGCAAGTCCCGGCAATGCGCCGAGATCATTTCGGCATAGGCCGGCTGGGTAATCGCGGCGACCGCCCGGCAATGGCCGGCGAAATATTGCACTTCCACTGGGGCCGAGCGGGTGTTGGTGGTGACCGCGATGGCACCGAGTTCGACGCAGGCGAACCAGGCCAGCATCGCCTCGATGCAATTGTCCAAATGAATCAGGACATACTCGCCCGGCTTGATGCCGCGTTTGACGAGGCCCGCGGCCAGCGCGCCGACCCGCTCGTGGAATTCGCCGTAAGTCCAGTTCCGCGCCGGCGCCTCGAACGGCGCCCAGATCAGAAACGGATGAACCTTTCGCGTCTGGCTACGCATCCGTAACAGCCACGGCACGTCCATCCCGGCAAACGGTCCCACCACACCCGATGCGCTGTGTGCGTTCGACATGCTTCCTCCCGCGCAGCCTTGGCGGCTGCTTTGTCATTATGCTTGGGAAGTGTTGTGCCATTGGATCGTACGGGGATCAAATGGGGATAGGCCACCGTCATGCCCGGGCATGACGGACGACCATATGCGGCGTTGGCGTTTATTACGCCGCCTTGTCCTCATACGACGAAATCTCGATCAGGCTGCCGTCGGGATCCCTGCAATAGACCGAGCGCAGTGTGCCGACGGCGCCTTGTTTTGCGACCGGACCTTCTTCGATTGCGACGCCGCACGCCTTGAGGTGCGTGACCACCTCTTGCGGCGTTGCGCCGGTCAGAAAACACAGATCGTCGCTGCCGGCGGTTTCATGGTCCGCGGTGAACCACTCCACCTTGTCGGCGCCGCGCGGCCGCACGTTGATTTTCTGGGTGCCGAAAATCAGCGAAGTGCGCGTCGGTTTGCCCTGGCCCGGGTCGAACACCTTGATCTCCATGCCGAGGATTTTCCGATACCATTCGGCGGAGCGCGCGACGTCGGAGACATTGATCACGATATGGTCCAGCGCATGGACTTTGACCGGCATGGCTTATCCTTTCGTCGCGCTTCGATACGGCTGTGCTGCACTGGCCGCGTCAGGCTTTGTTTGTTACAACGCCCGCCGGCGTCAATTCAACAAGAACGAACCGTGGTTGACGGATTCGTAAGGACAGCAGGGAGAAACCGCATGACATCACGTCGCGCTGCGATCGGTCTGGTCGCGATGGGCCTCTCGGCCCTGGTCTGGTCGACGGGTGGGGCTTCCGCGCTGGACTATCCGACCCGGTCGATTCGCTTTGTCGTCGGATATCCGGCTGGCGGGGCCACCGACATCATCGCACGGCTGATCGGCCAGAAACTCTCCGAGCGGATGGGCCAGCAATTCGTGATCGAGAACAAGCCGGGCGCCGGCAACAATATCGGCACCGAAGCGGTGGTCAATGCCGCGCCCGATGGCTACACCGTGCTGCTGATCAATCCCGCGAATTTCATCAACACCTCGCTGTACGCCAACCTCAACTTCAATTTCATCCGCGATATCGCACCGGTCGCCTCATTCAACCGGGTGCCGAATGTGATGACGGTGGCATCCGGCGTGCCCGCGAAGACGGTCGCCGAATTCATTGCCTATGTGAAGGACAATCCCGGCAAGGTGAACATGGCATCGTCTGGCAACGGCACGTCGGTGCATTTGTCCGGCGAGATGTTCATGGCGATGACCGGCGCCAAGATGCTGCATGTGCCCTACAAGGGGGCGGCGCCGGCGATCACCGATCTGCTCGGCAACCGTGTCCAGGTGATCTTCGACAACATGCCGTCGATTATCGGCCACATCAAGGGCGGCGCCGTGCGGGCGCTGGCGGTGACGACGGCAACGCGGTCTCCCGAATTGCCTGATGTGCCGACCGTTGCCGAGACAGTGCCGGGCTATGAGGCGAGCGCATTGTTCGGCATGGGCGCGCCGAAAAAGACACCGCCGGAAATCATCGCCAGGCTCAACCAGGAGATCAACGCGGTGCTGGCCGATCCGGAAGTCAAGAAGCGCCTGACCGAGCTCGGCGGCGAGCCCTTGATCAGCACGCCGGAGGCTTTTGGCGAGATGATCGCGGCCGAAACCGTAAAGTGGGAAAAGGTGGTGAAGTTCGCGGGGCTGCGGATCGATTAGACACACCCGGAAACATGCGGCAGCCGCCTTGTTTTGATCGTAAGGCAGCGCTAAAGCCCTTGACGTTGTTGATGCGGAGGAGATGAAAATGCGGCACGCGATGTTGGCATTATTCGGTTTGTTGTCAGCGTGCGCGGTTACGATGGCCGGCACGGGGTCGGCTGCCGCATTCGACTATCCGTACTGCCTTCAGGGCCAGGAATTGGGTGTCCCCGGCGATTGCCGGTACCCGAGCTACGAGGCTTGCATGGCGGCGGCCTCCGGACGGGGTCTTTATTGCAACATCAATCCTCGGGTTGCGTTTGAGCCGCCGCAGCCGGAACCGCGGCGCCGTGGCCAACGCTATAATTACTGAGCCTGTAGTTACTGAGCCTGTAGTTACTGAGCCTGCAGGCCCTGCGCTATGGTTCGGCACCTGTGCGCCGCTTTTCCGTCAGCCGCGCCTTTAGCAACCCCTGCAGATCGACGAAATCATGCGGGCGGTCTGGCTTCTTCGCGGTGCCTACGCCGCGGCCGGCTTTGCTTTGGCGAACACCACTCCCTTTGCTTCGGTGCCGGCGGCGGTCAGCCCTACGATGATGATCGCAACGGTGCCTGCGACGATCGCCAGCGCCAGGCCATAATTGCCGCCAAAATGCTCGGCGATGCTGGTCTGCAGCGTCGCGTTCACCGACGCCAGCAAGTTGCCGAGCTGATAGACGAATCCGGGGAATGTGCCGCGCGCGGTGTCCGGCGACAATTCATTGAGATGCACCGGTATCACGCCCCACGCGCCCTGCACCATGAATTGCATCAGGAAAGCGCCGATCGCGAGCATCACGGGGCCGGTTGAAAACGCCCATAGCGGGATCACCGGCAGCGTGAGAAGGGCTGCAATGATGATGCAGCGCCGCCGGCCGAAGCGTTCCGACAACGTACCGAACAGGATGCCGCCGCAGATCGCGCCGACATTATAGACTATCGCGATGATACTGACGACATGCGGCGTGAACTTGTGTTCGACCTGCAGGAATGTCGGATAGATATCCTGCGTGCCGTGGCTGAGGAAATTGAACGCGGTCATCAGAACGACGGCGTAGAGGCCGAGCTTCCAGTACGATTTCAGGACATTCAGCGTGCTGCCGCGTTCGGCCGCCGCCTCTTTGCTCCAGCTCGGCGATTCCGGCACATTACGCCGGATATAAAGCACCAGCAGCGCCGGGATCACGCCGACCATGAACATGCCGCGCCAGCCGATATAGGGAAACAACACGCCGTAGACGATCGAGGCCATGAAGTATCCGGACGGATACCCCGATTGCAGCAGCCCCGAGACGAATCCGCGCGCATGCGGCGGGATGGTCTCCATGGTCAGCGACGCGCCGACGCCCCATTCGCCGCCCATCGCGACGCCATACAGCGCGCGCAGGATGATCAACACGGTCAGGTTGGGTGCGAAACCCGACGCGAATTCCAGCACCGAATACAAGAGAATGTCGACCATCAAGGTCGGCCTGCGGCCCCAGCGGTCGGCGGCGCGGCCGAACAGGAATGCGCCGACCGGGCGCATCGCCAATGTAACCAAAAGGGCCAGCGTGACGTAGGTGATATCGACCTGGAATTCCGCGGCAATGTCCTTCAGCACAAACACCAGCAGGAAGAAGTCGAAGGCGTCCAGCGACCATCCGAGAAAGCTTGCGGCGACGACGTGCCTTTGTTCGCTGGTCCAGCCAGACAACGCTGCGATAGCCATGGAAAATACCTCGGCCGACAGGGCAGGCCGCAGTGTTCCACAGAATCCGGCGGGTGAATAGCGGGAGCTCGATCGCCGGTCAGGACGGTTTGCGCGGCAGCAAGGAAAGTCTGCACAACAAAAGCGGTTGGTGCTGCGACGCGGCTACGTGCGCCTCAGCCGGGCTTCCTGGTGCAAACGGTGAGGACTCCCGCCGTCCTGGTGCATTGCCATTGCCGGGTCAAAACCGTGCTGGCGAACGGCCTTGGCCGGGTCAATCTGATCGACAGAAACGCGGCGGTGCAGGCCAGCATCAGGATGGCAGCAACGAGCGCGAGTTCCTTGTAGGTCCATGTGCTCCAGGTCATGGCCTTCACTCCAATTCCAGTGCGTCGAGAATAGGAGCTGGCGCTTCATTGTTATGTGATTGACATCACAATTTCGTTCGCACCGCGGGACGCGGTAGCATGCGCTGGTGAAACTGTGATTGGATCGCGAAAGGCCGTGTTCATCCCACTGCTTCAGCATCCGCCCAGAAAAGGCGTACTTCAGAAAAAGCCTACCAACAGGATTTGATCGTTTGAATGATTTGGCAGGGCCGCGCGGAATTCCGCCGCGCTGGACATCGAGCGCCAAGAGCGCGGTGGGCACGGCCGCGCGCGCGGAAAGTCGCGTCTGGTTCACTGTCAGCCACGGCATACTCAATGAAATCTACGCACCGCGGCTTGATACCGCCTGTATCAGGGATTTCGGATTCATCGTCACGGCCAAGGGATATTTTTCAGAAGAGAAGCGCGATACAAGTCAAACCGTTGAGATGATCGAAGACGGCGTTCCCGCGTTCCGGCTGGTCAACACCGCCATCGATGGCCGCTATCGGATTTCCAAGACGGTGTTCTCGGATCCCTTGCGCGAAGTGGTGCTGCAACAGATCCACTTCGAGGTGCTGGCGGGCTCGCTCTCCGATTACCAGGTCCACGCCCTCATCGCGCCGCATCTCGTCAATGCCGGCGCCGACAACACCGGCTGGTGCGGCAATTTCAAAGGCAGCGAGATGCTGTTCGCCGAGGGCCGTGGAACTTCGCTCGCGGTAGCATCATCGGTGCCGTGGCTGGCGCGGTCGGCCGGCTTTGTCGGGATTTCCGACGGCTGGCAGAGCCTGTCGCGCGGGCAGGGCTTGCGGCAGGAACTCGACCGGGCGGAAAATGGCAATGTCGCCATTTCGGGGACGCTCGATCTGGCTGCGCGTGACGGGCGCGCCGTGCTTGCGATCGGTTTCGGAACGCTGCCCGAGGAAGCGGCATTGCGCGCGCTGCTCAGTCTGCAGCAACCGCTGCCCGCCGCGCTCGATCATTATTGTGAAGGCTGGCGACAAAGGCAGGCCGAATTGCTGCCGCTCGACGAACCGCGGGATCCCAAAGGCTTAAATCGTTACCGCGTCAGCACGGCAGTGCTGGCCACGCATCGCGACGAGGCCTCGGGCGCCATCATTGCGAGCCTTTCGATTCCCTGGGGCTTTGCCAAAGGCGACGACGATCTCGGCGGCTATCATCTGGTCTGGCCGCGCGACCTGGTCGAAACCGCCGGCGGACTGTTGGCCGCTGGCGCCACCGCGTCGGCGAAGTCGGTGCTCGATTATCTGGTGGCGATCCAGGAGGCGGATGGCCATTGGTCGCAGAATTCCTGGCTCGACGGCCGGCCCTATTGGGGCGGCATCCAGATCGACGAGACCGGCTTTCCGATCCTGCTCTACGACATGCTGTTGCGGGCGGGCGCGATCGAACCCGCGGACTGCGCGCGCTATACCAGCATGATCCGCGGTGCGGCGGGCTACATCGTGCGCAACGGACCAGCGACGCAGCAGGATCGCTGGGAAGAAGACGGCGGCTACTCGGCCTTCACCATCGCGGTCGAGATTTCGGCGCTGCTCGCCGCCGCCGAAGCCATGCAAGCCGCGGGCGAAGGCGCGATCGCGAAATATCTGACCGAAACCGCCGATGGCTGGAACGAGCAGATCGACGATTGGGCCTATGCCAGGGATACCGAAATCTCGCGCAAGCTCGGCGTCGACGGTTATTACATGCGCATCGGTTACTCATCCGGTGACGCCAATGCGCGGTCGCACGGGCTGATACCGATCAAGAACCGGCCGAATGGCAATGAAGCGCTGGAAGCCGGGCTTCTGATCAGCCCCGACGCACTGGCGCTGGTGCGGTTTGGCCTGCGCGCGGCGGATGACCGGCGCATTCTCAATACCGTGCAGGCGATCGACTCGCTGCTGCGGCGGGAGCTGCCGGCGGGCTCCTACTGGTATCGCTACAACGATGACGGCTATGGCGAGCATGAAGACGGCGCACCGTTCGACGGCTCGGGCATCGGTCGGTTGTGGCCGCTGTTGACCGGCGAGCGCGCGCATTACGAGCTCGCGGCCGGCCGGCCAGACGAAGCACGGCGGCTGCTCGCCGCACTGGAGGCCTCCGCGAGTTCAGGCGGTCTGATCCCCGAACAGATCTGGGACAGTGACGACATCCCGCGGCGGGAATTGTTTCTCGGTCGTCCCTCGGGCAGCGCGATGCCGCTGGTCTGGGCGCACGCCGAACACATCAAGCTGTTGCGCTCGCTGCGCGACGGCGCGGTGTTCGACATGCCGCCGCAGACGCTCAACCGGTACGTCAAGAACACGCCGCCGCCGGCGCCGATCGTCTGGCAACTTGCGTCGCGGGTCGAGCGTGTCGCGCCTGGCCGCGTGCTGCGGCTGGAGTTCATGGAAGAGGCGCGGATTCATTGGTCGACCGATCATTGGAACACGATCGCCGACAGCCTGACGGTGTCGACCGGTCTTGGCCTGTATCTGCTCGATCTGCCAACCGCCGGTCTGACCGACGGCGGCATCATCCGCTTCACGATTTTCTGGCCGAAACAAAACCGCTGGAAAGGCGTCGACTTCCAGGTCGCGGTCGTCAAGCCGGCATGACCCAGCCGGCCGCGGCAACTCCGACAGGATGGATTGAACACGATGAACGGCAAAAAGGACATCAAGCTGCTGCTGGCGGACGTCGATGGCACGCTGGTAACGCAGGACAAGGTATTGACCGAGCAGGCGGTGGCCGCCGCGCAGGAATTGCGCGGGGCCGGCGTCACACTGGCGCTCACGAGCGGCCGGCCGCCACGCGGCATGAGCATGCTGATCGCGCCGCTCAAGCTCGAGGGGGCGATCGCGGGTTTCAATGGCGGCGTCTTCGTCAATCCCGATCTGTCGGTGATCGAAAGCCATCTGCTCGATTTTGCGACCGCCAAAGAGACGCTTCAGCTGATTCTCGATCAGGGCCTCGACGCATGGCTTTACACGGAAAAGGAGTGGCTGATCCGCGATGCCAAGGCGGCGCATGTCGCGCGCGAGGCGTGGACGGTCAAGTTCGACGCCAAGGTCGTGAGCGACTTCACCGACGCGCATCTCAAGGACGCCGTGAAGATCGTCGGCGTCTCCGACGATCTCGACAAGGTCGCCGCGTGCGAGAAGCTGGCGCAGCAAAGACTGGGAGAGCGGGCCAGCGCCGCGCGCTCGCAACCCTATTATCTCGATGTCACCCATCCGCAGGCCAACAAGGGCGCGGTGGTGCTGAGCCTTGCGAAGTTGCAGAACATTTCGCCGCAACAGATCGCAACCATCGGCGACATGCCCAACGACGTCCTGATGTTCCGCAAGAGCGGTTTTTCCATCGCCATGGGCAATGCCAGCGACGAGGTCAAGTCGCAGGCATCGGCGGTCACCGATAGCAATCAGGCCGAAGGCTTTGCCAAAGCGGTGCGGAATTTTATTTTGAGCGAATGACGGACGTCGTAGGACGACAAACCGCCCGATCGGCTTTTACACCAATGGAATAGCGATTTCCGAGACCGTCGGCGGTCCTGCCGACGCCGGGGTCGGCGGGCCGGGCTTAAAGCCCGTGACCCGCTTCAATCGATTGTGGCGCCCGGCTCAGTAACCGCAGGAGCCGCAACGCGGCCGCACCGGTGCGTAGTAGCTATAGCCGGGGGACACCATCTGGACGTGCTCTTGCGTCGCGTATTCCGGCGGGACCTGTTCATAGGCAACGCCTTGGGGCGCAACCATCACGGTCCGCGGCACCATCACGGTGCGGTACTGCGCCGGCGTGCGGTGAGCGATCGTGCGGCCCGGAGACACCATCACGGTTTCCTCGACGGTGCGATACTGCGGGGGAACGACCTGCTGCTGATAGCAGGTGCCGCAGGGCTGCGGCGGCACGTAGCAGCTATAGCAACCGGCGGAAGCGGCGGTCGGGATGGCTGCAGCGAGGATCGCGGTGGCGAAAAAAGCGGCGGTTACGCGAGACATGAGAATACCTGCTGGCTTGAGATGGCTGCGAGGCTGCACCGCAACCCCCACTGCGGGAATGGTCTAATCGGGCAGCGGGCCGCGTCAACTTGAGTCGGTCGTTTACCTTGATGAATATCGCTAACGAGCGCTGAAGCCGCTCACGCGTATCGTTGCGATCGGCCACTGCGACGGGTTGTATTTTTGCTGAACGCCTCGAGCAAAAGTGAATCGGATGTTAACGATTCACTTCTAGTTTAGCCCGTTACCACATATCGCACGGACGGCGCTTCCGGCGCTGCCTATTGGACGGATTCGAATGTCAAAGCTCTCCAGCCTGTTCTCCAACCGCTCGATCGCCTCAAAGTTGGCCGCCATGACCATCGTCGGCGCCATCTGCATGGCGCTGGTCGCAACCGCCGTGCTGTTGGTCGCGCGCAACCAGTTGATCGCCGAACGTACAGAGAAGGCACAGGCGATTGTCGATGCCGTCTGGCAGATCGCCGATGGCTTTCAGCAGGCGGCCGCCGCGGGCAAGATGACGGAGGACGATGCCAAGGCGAAGTTCTTCGCGGTCGCCAGTTCCGTCTGGTATGAGGGGCACACCAATTACGTCTTCATCTACGACACCGAGACCGGGATTTGCGTCGCCAATCCCGGCGTGGCGACGTTGCTCGGCAAGGACATGCGCCCGGTCAAGGATGCCAACGGTCTTCCCTTTGCTTCCATGATGGTCGATATCGCAAGGCAGGGCGGAGCAGGCTCCAGCATTCGCTATACGTTCCTGCGCAGCAGCACCGATCCGACGCCGCTCGACAAGGTCGCCTTCGCGCGCGGCTTCGTGCCGTGGCATCTGATGATCGGAACCGCCCAGTATATATCGGCGATCGATGCGTCGTTCTGGTCGATGGTCCGGACCGCCTCCGTCGTCATCGTGATCCTGATGCTGCTGTCGATTGCGATCGCATGGGCGATCACGCGCAGCGTCGTGAAGCCGCTCTCCGGCCTCAAGGAGCGCATGGCCTCGCTGAGCGCTGGCGAACTCGAGGCTCCCGTCGCCAACGCCGACCGGTCCGACGAAATCGGCCAGATGGCGCGCACGGTGGGCGTGTTCCGCGACGCCATGATCGAGACCAATCGCCTGCGCCAGGAGCAGGCGGCGGCGGAGAGCCGTCAGGCGGAGCAGCGCAAGACCGACATGAACCGCCTTGCCAACCAGTTCGAAAGCGAGGTCGGCGAAATCATCACGCTGGTTTCGACCGCTGCCGGCCAGCTGGAATCGTCGGCCGGCACCCTGAGCAAGACCGCCGATACCGTTCAAAAGGTCAGCCAACGCGCGGCGAATGCGTCGAGCGATGCTTCCGCGAGCGTGCATTCGGTGGCTGCCGCCAGCGAGGAACTGGCGTCTTCGGTGGTCGAGATCAGCCGCCAGGTCGACGCCTCAGCCCGGATTGCCAGCGAGGCCGTGGGCCAGGCGCAAAAGACCGATGCACGTATCGGTCAATTGTCGCAAGCCGCGGCGCGGATCGGCGATGTGGTCAATCTGATCAAGACCATCGCGGAACAGACCAACCTGCTCGCGCTCAATGCGACCATCGAAGCGGCGCGCGCCGGCGAGGCCGGCCGCGGTTTCGCGGTTGTCGCCGCGGAAGTGAAGACGCTGGCCGAACAGACCGCCAAGGCCACCGGTGAGATCAGCCAGCAAATCGCCGATATCCAGTCGGCGACCGGGGATTCGGTCGTCGCGATCAAGGAAATCGGCGCGACCATTGGCCGTATTTCGGAAATTTCCTCCACCATTGCATCCGCCGTCGAGGAGCAGGGCGCCGCCACCCAGGAGATCTCCCGCAACGTGCAGCGCGCCGCGGAAGGTACCTCGCAGGGAGCTGCCGATATCTCCGACGTTCAGCGCGGCGTCGCCGAGACGGGCGCGGCCTCGTCGCAGGTGCTTTCGGCCGCGCAGTCGCTGTCGAACGAGAGCAACCGGCTGAAGCGCGAAGTCGGCAAGTTCATGGATACCGTTCGCGCGGCCTAACGTTGCCTTGGCGCACTTACGGTGCGCCAAGCGACATCATTGCCCGCGATGCTTCTTCTTTGGCTTCTTGGCGAAGTGAGGCTTCTCGGCGGACGCGCCGGGGTGCCGCGCCGGTCCGGCGTTTTCGGCCCAATCCTGGCGCGGCTTTTTCTTCTTGGCATCTTGCCCCCGATCAACGCGCGGCGCGTCTTCGCGATGGGGCTTGGCGTACGGCTTGGGTCCTTGCCCGTCACGCGGTCTCTCTTCGCGCGGCCGATCCGGATGACGCTCGCCGCGGCTGTTCTCTTTGCCTTTGTGCTTCGGCCCGTCCCACGGCTTTGGCGACGTCGAAGCGCTGGCCGGGGTATCTGTCAGCAACTCGATGCGGATGTTGTCTTCCTTGTCGGGCCGCGTGATCTTCGCGGCGAAGGAGTCCGCGACCCGTTCGGAAATCTCGAATTCGGTTGTGGTGTCGTGGATGCGGATGGCGCCGATGTCCTGCTTCTCGATGCCGCCGCGACGGCAGATCATCGGCAGCAGCCAGCGCGCTTCGGCGTTCTTGCGCTTGCCGATCCCGGCACGAAACCACACGCTGCCTCCATCCATGCCGTTGCGCGGTGATTTCTTCTTCGATGGCGGCCTGACGTCGCGATCGTCGCCGCGCGGTGCGCGCGTGTCCTTGCGCGGGCCGCGATCGTCACGGGAACGGCCACCCTGATCGGGATCGAGAATATCCTCCGGCGAAGGCAGCCGGGCGCGATAAAGCCGTGCGAGCGCCGCGGCAATATCCTCGGGCGAGCGCTCGGCGAGCAACGCGCGCGCCAGCACCAGATCCTCGTCGGTGGTTGCTTCGGCGAACAGCGTGTCCTGCAGCATGCGCTCCTGATCGAGCTTGCGGATTTCATCGGCGCCGGGAGCCTTGCCCCAGATGGCGTCGATGCCCGCCAGATTGAGCAGCAATTCCGCGCGTCGCCGTCGCGCCGGCGGCACCAGAAGCACGCTGACACCCTTGCGGCCCGCGCGGCCGGTGCGGCCGGAGCGATGCTGCATCACCTCCGCGTCGTTCGGCAGGTCGGAGTGGATGACGAGGTCGAGGTTCGGCAGATCGATACCGCGCGCCGCCACGTCGGTGGCGACGCAGACGCGCGCCCGGCCATCGCGCAGCGCCTGCAACGCCTGGGTTCGTTCGTTCTGCGTCAATTCTCCCGACAGGGCGACGACCGAGAAGCCGCGTTCCAGCAGCGCCGTCTGCAAATGATTGACCGCATTTCGCGTGTTGCAGAACACGATCGTGCTCGGCGACTCAAAGAAGCGCAGCACGTTGACGACGCCGTGCTCGACGTCACCGGCGGCGATGCGGATCGCGCGGTATTCGATGTCGGCGTGACCGCCTTCGTCGCCCGCGACATCGACGCGAAACGCCCGTTGCTGATATTGCTTGGCCAGCGCGACGATGCCGCGCGGCAATGTCGCCGAGAACAACAGCGTGCGGCGGGTGGCAGGCGTGGTCTTGAGGATGAATTCCATATCTTCGCGGAAGCCGAGATCGAGCATCTCGTCGGCCTCATCGAGCACAACCGCCTTCAATTGCGAGACGTCGAGGCGGCCGCGGCGCAGATGGTCGCAGAGCCGTCCGGGCGTCCCGACCACGATATGCGCGCCGGTGGCCAGTTCGCGCTGCTCGCGGCGCGGATCCATGCCGCCGACGCAGGAAACCACGCGCGCATCGGCGTATTGATACAGCCATTCCAGTTCGCGATGCACCTGCAAGGCCAGCTCGCGCGTCGGCGCAACGATCAGGGCCAGCGGGGCGGCGGCTCGTTCGAACCGTTCGGCGCTTCCGAGCAGATCATTGGCAATGGCCAGCCCATAGGCGACGGTTTTGCCCGAGCCGGTTTGCGCCGAAACCAGCAGGTCGCGGCCGGCGGCGTCGTCCGCCAGCACGGCGGTCTGGACCGGCGTCGGCTGGTCGTAATTGCGCTCCGCCAACGCTCGGGCGAGCGGCGGGCTTGTGGGCATGAATGTCACGAGATGACCGATCTTGGTTCGTGTTTAGCCGGAAATAGCTGATGGCTTCGAAATCGAAGCTGCGCAGCCCGGCTAATGTGAATGGAATGGCGACGCTTTAAGCCATCAGCGGCCAAAACGCCATCGTTGAATGCGAAAGAACGCTATTTTGTCCGGAATAATGGCCATTTGGCGCACCCGACACGATTCGAACGTGTGACCTTTGCCTTCGGAGGGCAACGCTCTATCCAGCTGAGCTACGGGTGCATTGGGGCCTCATTTAGCCGATTGGCCCGGCCTCGGCAACGGGAAGTCGGGGGGCTCGCCATAGGGGGCCCATTCCATGAGGCTCGCGGTAAAGCCCGGCCGACGCTAGAATAATGTCAATGAACAGACCAAATGCGCCGTTTAGCTGGGGAAACGGATCCGAGGACTTCGCGCTGTTTCGAACGCTCAGTTCCGAACAGCGCGCGAAGACCCTTGGCGCGATGGTTCGCCGGGATCTGGTGCGCGGCGAAATGCTGGTCGCGCAGGGCGATCCGTCGGATTCGCTGTTTATGGTGCTGCACGGGGCGCTCGCCGTGCGCCGGACCGGCGATTCCCTGCCGTTCGCCGAGCTTCGCGCCGGCGAATTGGTCGGTGAAATCGGCTTCTTCGCCAATGTCTCGCGCACCGCCAATGTGATCGCGATCCGCGACACCAGCGTGCTGGTGCTGACGCGCGGGGCCTACCAGAGCCTTGCGGAGGATACCCCGGCGATCGCCGAAGCGCTGCTCGCGGCGCTGGCGCTGCGCTTTGCCGAACGGACCGAGCGGCTGCCGACCATCAGAACCTCGCCGATGGCGCGGACGGTGGCGCTGATCGACGGCGGGCTTGAGCCGGTTCCGGTCGCCTTCGACCGGCGCATGCGAGAAGCCCTCGCCGGGACCGATGCTGAAATAGTCGATCCCGCCCGCGTCGCGGCGACGTTTCCCGGGCGGGCGCTGGATGCCCCCGAAGTCACCGATTGGCTCAACGAACTTGAGCAGACCGCGCCACTGGTGGTTTATCTCGGTAGTCGCGACGCTTCGGCCTGGACCCGCAAGGCGATCCGTCAGGCCGACATGGTGGTTTTCGCGTGTCGTGGCGATGCGCCGGCGGAGCGATTGACCGCGGTCGAAGCCTTTGCCTGCGAGGTTCATCCCGCATCGGCGCGACGGCTGGTGCGCATTCATGATCGCCGCAGCGGCGAAGTCAGCGGCACCACGGCGTGGCTGGCCCGGCTGCCGTGCTTCATGCATCACCACGTCGCGTTGGAGGACGGCAGCGATATCGACCGGCTGATCCGGTTTTTGTCCGGCCGTGCCATTGGATTCGTTGCCGCCGGCGGCGGCAGCTTCGGCGCGGCGCATGCGGGCATCTACAAGGCGTTTCGCGAACGCGGCGTCATGTTCGATATCTTCGTCGGCACCAGCGTCGGCTCGGCGATGGCCGCGGGGTTTGCGAAAAATTATGAGGCCGAGGATCTCGAGCGCGGCGCCCATGAGATCTTTGTCAGGAGCCGCAGCTTCCGCCGTCCGACCTGGCCGCGTTATGCGCTGCTGGACCACAAGGCGTTCGATCGCGCGCTCGTCGGGCAATACGGAGCCGACTGCCGGATCGAGGATTGCTGGCGGCCCTTTGCCGCGGTCGCGACCAATCTTTCAAGCCATGATCTCGAGTTGATCCGCTCGGGCTTGCTCTGGCAGGCGGTGCGCGCCTCAAGCGCGATTCCCGGCCTGTTGCCGCCGTTCTATACGCCGGAGGGCGCCATGCTGGTCGATGGATGCCTGGTCGACAATGTCCCGCTGGCGCCGATGCATCAGCTCAAGAGCGGCCCCAATCTGGTTGTGCATTTCGGCAATCCTGCGACCGAGAGGTTTGACGTCGATTATGCGGCGCTGCCGGGCAGGCTGGAGCTGGCCGCTGCGATGTTGCTGCCGTTCCGCAAGAAACTGCTTCCGAAGGCGCCGAGCGCCGTCAATGTGCTGTGGCGCAGCCTTGTGGCGCATCAGCGTTATGACGCGTTGGCGGCGACACCGCTGGATCACGTGATGCGGCCGCCGCTTCCGGCGGGTCTGCGTATCACCGAATTCGAGCGCCACACCGAGATTTTTCAATCATCCTATCTCTGGGCCCGCCAGGCTATCGCGGCGCTGGAAGCGGAAGGCAATCCAGCGATCGCCGCTATCCTTGCCAGCGGACGTCCGGTCACGCAGCGATAGGGCTGCTGACCATCTTTGCCGAAATAAAGCGATAGAGCGGGATGACGATCCGAAGAAAGGTTATCACGCGCCAGGATTTTCTCGCGCTTACGCCGGGACGATCACCTTGCCGATCGGCCACAACGCGATGCCGGCAAGTTTCAGATGAGCCCAGGCAAAAGGCAGGCCGACGATCGTCACGGCCCACACCAAGGCGGTGATGAGATGCGCCAATGCCAGCCACCAGCCGGCGAGCACCAGCCAGATGATGTTGCCGATCAGGCCAAGCGGGCCGGTGCCGAGGTCGGGCTGGCCGGTGACATGCTCGCGGCTGACGGCCTTCTGGCCGAACGGCAGCAACGTGTAGACCGCGATGTTGAACGCGGCCCTCGCCCAGGGCAGGCCGATGATCGTGATCGCCATGATCACGGCCGCGACCAGCCAGGCGAATGCCATCCACGCGCCACCGATCAGAATCCAGAGGACGTTCAGCAGAATCGAAACAGCGGGCATGCGATGACTTTTTGAAATGGGCCTGTGTCGCGATTATAGCCCATTGAACCAAATCTCCATAAGAATAATCTGGCGAAAGGGCCGAGCGCGGCGTGATGGATATCATCGGCATCATCGGCTATTACGATATGGTCTCGATGACGCTGATCACCATTCAGGTGGGCGCGCCGAATGACAGCGTTCCACCGTTGCCGGCCTTGTCGAAATAACAATCCGACGAAATAGATTTCACAGGAAACGGCGATGGCGCGAGCGCAATTTCAGCTCGCGCCGCTCAGCGGCGATAGCGCTCGCCGCGCGCGGTGACCGGACGGGCTTCCTCGCGCGGCCGGCTTGCCGAACTGAAACGCGTCTCGCTCAGGATCTGAACCACCGGCTTGAGTTCTTCCAGGAATACCGGCCGGGAGAAATAATAGCCCTGCGCGTAGCGGATCTTGGTCGCGGCCTGTAAGTAAGCCAGCTCCTCGAAGGTTTCGATGCCTTCCGCGATCACGGTCATGCCGAGCGCTTCGCTCAGCGACTCGATCGCCCGCAGGATGCCCTGGCTGCGCGGCCGCTTGTGGATGTCGGTGATGAAGGAGCGGTCGATCTTGATCTCGTCGGCAGTGATGTCGGCGAGCGCTGATAGCGACGAATAGCCGATGCCGAAATCGTCGATCGAGATTCCGACCCCGAGTTTGCGGAAGATCGGCAGGATTTCGGTCTGAAAATGGCTCTTGGTGACGAAGGCGTCTTCCGTCACCTCGATCATGAAGCGCTCGGGATAGCCGGTCGCTTCGAGTGCCCGCGCCAGCGAGTGCATGAATTTCGGATTGCCGGCCTGTTTCGCTGCGACGTTCATGCTGATCGAGGTGTTGTGGCCGAAGGTGTCGTTGATCAGGTCGATCGACCGTACGATCTCGGCCAGCACCAGATGCGTCAGTTCGTCGATCAGGCCGAGTTCAACCGCGAGATTGATGAAGGTGCCGGGGGCCTGAATGACGCCCTCGTCGTCGCGCAGCCGGACCAGCGCCTCGATGCCCTTGATGGCCTGGGTCCGGATGTCGACCTTGGCCTGGAACGCGCAGCAAAATCGTTTTTCCAGAATGGCGAGCCGCAATGACTGCTCGACCTTCATCCGCGCCAGCGCCTCGCGTTCCATGCTGGCATCGAAGAATACGGCAGCGCCCTTGCCGTCGCTCTTGACACGGTACATCGCAATGTCGGCGTTCTGGCGCAGCTGTTCGTAAGAGCGGCCATGCTCGGGATAGAGGCTGACCCCGATCGAGGTCGACGCGAATATTTCCGAGCCGTCGATGAAGAACGGCGCCTTCAGCCGCTGCAGCGTGAAATCGATATATTCCGCCACCTCCTGCTCGTTCTGGATCGGATTCAGCAGCAACAGGAATTCATCGCCGCTGATCCGCGACAGCATGTCGGAATCGCGCAAATTCAGCCCCAGGCGCTTGGAAACCTCGACAAGCAGCGTATCGCCGGCGCCATGGCCGTAATAATCGTTGATGTGCTTGAAATTATCGATGTCGAGGAAGGCGAGCGCGAACCTGGCCGAAGGATCATCGTGACGCAAAAGAGCGTTGGCGCGGTGTTCGATCACGCGCCGGGTCGGTAAATCGGTCAGCTCGTCATAATAAGCCGACCGAAACAGTTGATCTTCGACCGCCTTCAATTCGGTGATATCGGCGGAGCTCGACAGCAACAGATGACGCTCGGCGATCTGGACCGGCCGATGGGTCGTGAGAAGCACTTGCTTGGCCGAGCCGTGGGTGACGGTCTCCTCGACGGCGGCAGCGCGGCCCGAACGCAGCACTTCGAAGCCGGTTTCCCGCCGATGATCCAGTTCTTTCGAAGTCGACGGGACTGTGACCGTGGTGATTCCGAGCTGCGTGGCGGCAGCGTCGTTCATCAGCAGGAAATGGCCTTGTTCGTCCTGAACCGTGACCCCGGTAGGTAGCAGCTTCAAAACATCCCGCAGCATGTCGAGTTCGCCGTCGGCGCGCTCGTCCGCGCCTTCAGGTGCGGTAATCTGCGGATTGAAATGACGGCTTTGCATGCCGCCCAGCTTGCCGATCTCCCTCTTAGTTTTGGTTAAGCGGGAACAAAAAACACCGTGACATCGCGAGCGGCTGCCGATTTCAAACCGGTCGCGGCCAGTTGTCATTAACAGAGTGTCAACGGCCGATCAGAATGTCGATTTGCGCGGTAGGTCGGCTGCATCGTCTAGGGCAGGTCACCTTTTGGGACGCGGCATTGCAGCGTGCAATGGATTCCGGTCTTCAGAAACGAAATCTCGGTCCGGCCGTCGAACGGCCTCAGCGCGGAATTCAGCAATTTCGTGCCAAATCCGGCCTCACCGACCGGGCCGACCGGCGGCCCCTCGGTCTCGTCCCAGACAATGATGAGACGATCGTCCGACAGCGCCCATGATACCTGCAATAATCCGCGCGGGGCGGCGAACGCGCCGTATTTTCCTGCATTGGTGGCCAATTCGTGAAATATCAGCGCCAGGCTGACCGCCAGTTTGGCGGGAAGAAACAATGGATCGCCGTTCAGCGTAAATCGTACATGCCCGTAAGGCCCGAGTTCGGAAAGCAGGAGATCCTTGATGTCGCAACCGCTGCCATCAACGCGGGCGATCAGATCGTCGGTCGCCGACAGCGCCCGTATCCGGCCATCGATGCTGGCCCAGATTTTCGGCTGATCCTGCAAGACCTGATGAAGAACGGCGTGAACGGTCGATAATTTGTTTTTCAGCCGGTGCTGCAACTCATCGACGACGAGCTTGCGGTATTCCTCCTCCTGGGTCAGCCGCCTGGCGATATCCCTTTGACGCGCGGCAACCGACCGATAGTGCTCGATGCCCCATAATGTGAGGCCGCATACCGCCAGAAAGATCGCCAGTAACGCAATCCGTGCGAAATCAACGGAAGCGTCGCTGAAATTGACGCTCACCCCCAGCATGCCGCTGAGCAGTGCCGTTGCGAGCCCGACCCGCAAGCCGCCGAACGCGGCGGCAAAGAACACGGCCGGAAAATAAGGCGTAAAAAATACGTCCGGCCGGATCAGGGAAAGGCACCATCGGGCAAGTGTCGCGAGTGCAAGGCAGCAGACGGCAAATCCGACGCTAAAAAGTGGTGACGGTTGCGAAATTCCCTGCCAGCCCCGCCGAAACTCGTCGATCCATCTCGCCATGCGTCAGTTGAGCCCGATCAGCTGATCCAAAATAAGGCCAAGCATAGAGCAAAACGCCGGAGTTGGGGGCTCACGCATCCCGCGCCAACGCAATAAAGCGTTGCTTGCTTTGTTCCCGCGGGCTGGGGATATTTGGAACAAGACAGTTGGAATCAGGGAGAACCATATGGGACGGCTTGACGGCAAGGTTGCGGTGATCACCGGCGCGACCAGCGGCATTGGCTTGCGGACGGCCGAGATATTCGTTGCCGAAGGCGCGAGGATCGTCATCGCCGGGCGGCGCGCGCCGGAGGGCGAGGCTCTGGCGAAGAGGCTTGGTGCGGCCTGCGTCTTCCGTCAGACCGATGTCACGGTTGAAGAGCAGATGCGCGCGCTGATCGCCCAGGCGGTGGAAAAATTCGGCCGCATCGATTGCCTTTTCAACAATGCCGGCGGCCCCGCCCAGACCGGCGGGATCGAAGGTCTCGAAGTCGATCGCTTCGACGCCGCGATGGCGACGCTGGTGCGCAGCGTCATGCTCGGGATGAAGCATGCCGCTCCCCACATGCGTCGTCAGGGCTCTGGCAGCATCATCAACAATGGCAGCATCGCCGGACGGCTCGCCGGGTTTTCCTCCTCGGTGGTCTATGGCGCCGCCAAGGCAGCCGTCATTCACCTGACCAAATGCGTGGCGATGGAGCTCGGCGAATCCGGCATTCGCGTCAACTCGATTTCGCCGGGCGCGATCGCCACCGGCATCTTCGGCAAGGCGCTCGGCCTCTCGGTCGAGGCGGCGGAGAAGACGCCGGATGTGATGCGGGAAGTCTACAAGACCGCGCAGCCGATCCCGCGTGCCGGATTGCCCGAGGATATCGCCCATGCCGCGGTGTTTCTCGCCAGCGACGAATCCAGCTTCATCAATGGCCACGATCTGGTGATCGATGGCGCCATCACCGGCGGCCGCAACTGGAGCCAGCAACAACAGGGCTACGTCGCACTGCGCAAGGCGTTTGATCAAGGCAAGGGCTAACTCAAGATCGTCATTCCGGGGCGATGCGTCAGCATCGAACTATGATGTGCAATTGCACATCTGAGAATCTCGAGATTCCCCGATGCGCACTTGCGCATCTGAGGTCTGTTGCCGCGCACCATCCCGGAATGACGGTGGAAAGGAGATCGCAATGTTCGCAACGTCAGCTACGTCGGTCACTCGCGGGGACGGTCGCCCGCTTTATCTGGCCATTGTCGCCGGTCTTGCCTGCGCCTTCGCGGCTGGCAAGGCGTTGCCGTTGATGATGGACGCAGTCTCGATCATTTCCGAGCCATTATGTGCGAGCGCTGAGCCTACGGGGTCGACGCTCGACACCGTCGAACCGATTGGTTCTTACGCCTTGCCGAACGTGCCGGGCAAACGCGTTACCATCGTGCGCGTATTCTATGGTCCGGGCGGATTTACCCGCCCGCATCGGCATTCCGGCTCCGTTACCGCCTACATCACCAAAGGCGAGATCCGTTCGCAGCTGGGCGGCGGCCCCGTCGAGACCTTCAAGGTGGGCCAGTCGTTCTTCGAGCCGCCGGGGGCCACCCATCTGGTGTCGGCGAACGCCAGCAACACCGAACCGGCGGAATTGATCGCGGTGTTCGTTGCCGACGAAGGCGCGCAGCTCACCACATTGCTCGAATAGCGGTCTCGTGTCGTAGGGTGTACCGGATCGGCGGCGGCGCGGAGGTGACGATATGGACGCAAGGTTAGAGAGGAACCTCCGACTACTGTTGGCTGTCGTGGCTTGTGGCGCAAGTGCCGGGCTCGTCTTTAGCGCTCCGCAAGGCCACTCGGCCATCGTGGGAATCAGCTACGGGGTAACGATGAGCGGAACGCTCGGAGCTATCGAGCTGTTCATCCTCAACGGGCCGATGCGCGATTGGCTCAGCCGCTTTTCATTCACGGCTGCCTTCGCCATACGGAGTGCGATCTACGCCGTGATTATTGCCCTGCTGCAATGGTTGCAGCCGGGCGAACTCGTCGCCGGTCTTCCTCCCGAATCGGCCAGCGCGTCATTTTGGTACGGCTTCATCTATTCCGCCGCCGTGTCGGTTCTCTTCAACCTCGGTTTCGCAATTACAAACCTGATTGGAGCGCGCTCGCTTCTGAATTTCTTGACTGGACGGTATCATGCGCCGGTTGAAGAAAACCGTTTCGTGCTGTTCGTCGACATCGCGGGATCGACCGGATTGGCCGAGAGCCTCGGCGGCTTGGCGATTCACCGCCTGCTCGATCGAATCTTTCGTTTGCTGACATTGTCGGTTGTGGATTATCGCGGCGAAGTGCTCAACTATGTCGGCGACGAAGTGATCGTAACCTGGCCCGAACGCGACGGCGCGGTCGATTGCCGCCCGCTGCGTTGCTTCGTGGCGATGCGAAACGAATTGGCCGGGGCCGCGAGCCAGCTGGATAGCGAATTCGGTGTTACGCCCCGGATTCGCGGCAGTCTGCATTTCGGCCCCGTCATTATCGGCGAGATCGGCGATGTCAAACGGGCCATTGTCTTCAACGGCGACGTCATGAATACCGCGGCACGGCTCGAGGAGATGAGCCGCCAGGTGGATGGCGGCTTTCTGGCGTCGCGTGCGGCGATGGAACGGTTCAGCACGGTGCCGCCATTCGCGGTGCGCGATCTCGGCAGGCTGCCGATTCGCGGCCGCATCGACGGTATTGACGTCGTCGGCATCGACGCGCCGGTCCCCGCCTTGGCGTGATGGTGACTATCCCACCGGCGAGATCACCACGCGCAAGCCGTCGCGCGGCTTGGGGATCGGCCACATCGCCCAATCCGGCGTAATGCCGGGCTCCAGCGAGACCTTGAGATTTTGCAGGAAGTGCCGCGCGAAACATTTCGCCTGCATATAGGCGAAGTGCAATCCGATGCACATATGCGCGCCACCGCCGAACGGCACATAGGCGAAGCGATGGCGCGCGCGTTGGGCGTCTTCGGTGAAGCGCAGGGGATTGAAGGTCTCCGGATCGGGCCAGATCTCTGGCATGTGATGGGTGAATACGGGATTGACCCCGACCATGGTGCCGGCCGGGATCGCATAGCCTTTGAACGTCACGTCCCGGATCACCCGGCGCGGGATCGACGGCACCGGCGGCCTCATCCGCATCGCTTCCTTGAACGCCATTTCGGACAGGGGCATGGCTTCGAGATTATCGAAGGTGGTGGGATCGCCGGGCGCGATGCCAAGGCCTGTGACCTCTTCGCGCAGTCTGTCTTGCCATTCCGGGTGAGCAGCCAGAGCCGCCACGAACGACGTCAACGAGGAGGTCAGTGTGTCATGCGCCGCCATCATCAGGAAACTCATGTGGTCGACGATATCCTGCGTCGACAACAACGCGCCGTCTTCATGGGTGGCGTGGCACAATTGCGAGAACAGATCTTCGCCGCCTTTGGCGCGGCGGATCGGAATCTGCTCCGAGAAGTAAGCCACGATGCGCTCGCGTCCCCTGACGCCGCGCGCCATCTTGGTGCCAGGCAGCGGTTTGCGGATCACCGCGATCGAGGCGGCTACCATGTCGACGAAAGCGCGGGTGATCTCGTCGATCTCGGGCCCGATCTCGGCGCCCAGGAACGAGGTTGCCGCAAGATCGAGCGTGAGCTGCTTCATCGCCGGATAAAACAGCATCGGTCCGGGCGTTGCTTTCCATTGCGCCACCCGCGCGGCGATGCCGGTATCGAGCGCCGCGAGATAGGATTTCATCGGCCCGGATTTGAACGCGACGGACAGCGCGCGGCGATGCAGGCGGTGCTCCTCGAAATCGAGCAGCATCAGCCCGCGCGGAAACAGCAGGCCGAGGATTCGGCCCCAGCCATGGGTCGAGGAGAACTGCTTGGCCTGGTCGAACAGCACGAGTTCGTTGGCCTCGGGCCCGAGCAGCACGAGGCTGGTCTCGCCAAAGATATGGCTGCGATAGACCAGGCCGTATTTGGCGGCGGAGCGCTCGACCTGTCCCTTGGGATCGGCGAGCACATCGAGGGTCTTGCCGATCACGGGCCAACCTTCGTCGCCGGGAATATGCGTCAGCGAATTGCGCTTCGGCGGCGTGAAAGTCATCGCGGGGGAAGCCACAGTTTGCATCGACATGGCAATCGCTCCGGTTGATCCCGAGTATGATGTGCAGGATCACATCACCCGCATCGATAAATAGCGTGTCGGCGCCGCGGTGCAAAGGTGCGCCGCGTCCTCCGGTCGGATTTAGGCCGGTCTAGAAGGCGATACAACGTCGCAGGCAGCGCGGCAAAAAGGGCAACTGCAGAATTGTTGCGGCAAGTGAGGCCGCTTACCGGGACGACGATCGCGTGCCGGTATGCGCTTACGCCTTGCGCTTCGCGGCTTCCTTTTGCAGGTCCGGTGCGTTGATGGTCGGGATGGCGACGCGGCCGGGGCCGGTCAAGGTAAGTGCTGCCGCGGCCTTGTCGTTTTCCATGATCTTGGCCATCACGGCCTGTCCCGCGCGCTCGAACACTTCGCGATTCTCGACCAGGAATTGCCGCGATTTGCGCAAGCTTGAGACATAGCCGTTGATTTCCGGCACCACGTAACGCGCCACCATATCCCAACTGCGGCGGGTGTTTTCCGGGTTGGCCCAGTCATGCACGAAGCCAACGATGGTGCCGACGCCGCCGGAGACGTCGATCAGGCTCTTGATGGTTTTGATCAGATCATCTGGCGTGCCGATGGTGGAGGCGGCATTTTCGCCGCCGGCGGTCTTTTCGATCGCGTCCTCTGGCGAGGTGAACGGCTGCACGCCGGGTCGCTGCAGCGTGCCGACGGTATATTCATTGTGCCAGCGCATCAGTCCGGCGCCGGCTTCGCGCTGCGCCTGCTCGCGGCTTTCGGCAATGTGCCAGCTTAACAGCACGCGCCAGTCGGAGCGGCTGACGGTGGTGCCATGCTTCTTGGCGGCGTCTTCGGCAAAACCCCATTGCGTCGGCAGCGCCATCAGGCCCTGCGTCGACATCGAGCCCAGCGAGATGATGCCGATGCCGTATTTGCCGGCCAGCGTCATGCCCGAGGGCGAGATCTGCGACGCCACCACGAACGGCATGTTCTCCTGCAGCGGCAGCAGCTGCAGCGCGGCATCGTTCATCGTGAACCAGTCGCTCTTGGCGGTAACGCGCTCGCCCTTGAACAGCCGGCGGATGATCGCGATCGCCTCGTCCTGACGGTCGCGCTGCGTCATCGGATCGATCCCCAGCGTATGCGCGTCGGAGGCCAGCGCCCCCGGGCCGGAGCCGAACATGGCGCGGCCTCCCGTCATATAGTCGAGCTGCACCATGCGCTGGGCGACGTTGAAGGGGTGATGATAGGGCAGCGAAATCACGCCAGTGCCGAGCTTGATGCGTTTGGTGCGCTCGCCGGCGGCGGCCAGAAACATCTCCGGCGAGGCGATCATTTCCCAGCCCGAGGAGTGATGCTCGCCGCACCAGAACTCGTCGAAACCGAGCGCGTCGATCTGCTCGACGAAATCGAGGTCGCGGCGGAACTGGAGCAGCGGATGCTCGCCGATCGGATGATGCGGGGCGAGGAAGGCTCCAAACTTGAGGCGCGCCATGGGTTTTCTCTCCGGGCTTTGTTCTTGTGGATTGCTTGATCCCAAACTACGGGCTGCGAGAGGTCAACGCAATCGTGGAAAGGCGGCGGCGCGACATGGTCGCAGACCCCGCGTACATACCGCCGCCCGGAATTCTCCTCGGAGGTAATCCTTACCTCCGAGGTAATCGCAGCCATGACCGAAAGCTGGGATGGTCCGATGCATCAGATCCGCAACACCAAGGCCTTTTCGCATGCATCAGATGGTTTCAACTCCTGTCGAGACCTCGCGCCGCTGGTGGGTGCTTGCGATCGTTGTCGCCGCCCAATTCATGTTCGGCGTCGATGCCTTCATCGTCAACGTGGCGATCCCGACCATCGCGGTCGAATTGCACACGAGCTCGGCGCAGATCGAGGCCGTGATCGCGATCTATCTCATTGCCTATGCGACGCTGGTGGTCACCGGCGGCCGGCTCGGCGATATCTACGGCACTAAAAACATCTTCATCGCCGGCGTGCTCGGATTCACGCTGACGTCGCTGTGGTGCGGACTGGCACGATCCGGTCCCGAATTGATCGTGGCCCGGCTGGCGCAAGGCGCCACAGCCGCGATGATGGTGCCACAAGTGCTCGCGACGCTTCATTTGTTGTTTTCGGATGCATCGCGTGGCCGGGCCTTCGGCATTTATGGCATCGTGCTGGGCCTGGCGGGTGCCGCGGGCTTTTCGCTCGGTGGCGTGCTGGTGACAGCCGATCTCGCAGGCCTCGGCTGGCGCGTGGTGTTCTTCGTCAATGTGCCGTTCGGGCTTCTGATCGCGGCCGCGGCCTGGCGCATCATGCCGTCGGTGCCGCGCCGCCCTAGCACCCGGCTCGACGTACCGGGCGCGGTCGTGCTGTTTTGTGGATTGGTGTGTCTGATCGGGCCATTATTGTTCGGGCACGATCTCGGTTGGGCGCCGTGGCTCTGGCTGGTGGTTGCCTTGGGCGTCGTCATCCTGGCTGCGTTTCTGCGGCTTGAGCGCGCGGTCGCGCGCCGCGGTGGCTTGCCGCTGGTCGACCTCGCGCTGTTGGCCGACCGCGCCTTCATGCGCGGTCTGTACGCCGCTTTCTTTTTCTTCCTTGCCAATTTGTCGTTCTATCTGGTCGTGACCATGTTCATGCAAAAGGCGCTGCAGATTCCGCCGCTGCAGGCGGGCCTGGTGTTCGTGCCGCTGGCGCTGACATTCGTGGTCGCCTCGCGGCACAGCGGCGCGCGCGCCAGGCATCACGGCACGCGGGTGCTGATCGAAGGCTGCGCGGTGCAGATTGCCGGCCTCGCGATATTGGCGCTGACGGTCGCTACGCTTGAAAAGCCCGGCCCATTGTTGCTGGCGCTGGTGCTGGCCGTTTTCGGCTATGGCCAGGGGCTGGTGATGGCGCCTTTATCCGGTGTCGTACTTTCGACCGTAAAGCCGGCCAGCGCAGGATCGGGTGCCGGGATGTATGGCACGACGTCACAAATCGCCAACGCCGCCGGCGTGGCGGTGATCGGTGCGGTATTTTTTTCGGTCGAAGCCATCAGCTCGGCGGTCCCGGCGCTGTTTGCCGCATTGGCGCTGTTTGCGCTGTCAATTGCCACTTCCGCGGCATTGCTGGCCTGGATGCGGCGCGTCGCTGCCTGAAACTCAATCAGGGGCGTTGGCTACAGTTGGGGAGAGACAGTACACATCCTTTTTATTTTGCAGTGCAGCAACTATCTGGTCTTGGTGGGCTTAATAGAAGTCTCTCACCAAGGAGCTGCCGGTGTCGCTTGCCAAAAATGTTGAATTCCTGCGAAATCTGCCAAAGCTGCATCAAATCAATGGTCTGGGAGATTTCGCGCGAAGCTTGACGCCGGGGGCCGGCAGCCCGCTGACCGAGATCACCGGTTTTGGCGCCAATCCGGGCGATCTCCGGATGTTTTCGTTCGTTCCCGACGATCTTCAGCAGCCGCCGGCGCTTGTGGTCGTTCTGCATGGCTGTGGTCAGACTGCGGCCGGCTACGATCTTGGCGCCGGTTGGTCGACGCTGGCTGAGCAATACGGCTTTGCATTGCTGATGCCGGAGCAGCAGCGTTCGAACAATGGCCAGGGGTGTTTCAACTGGTTCAATCCGGAAGACATCGCCCGCGACCATGGTGAAGCCGGTTCGATCCGGCAGATGATCTCGCATATGGTAAGCGATCATGGCGTCGACAGGCATCGCATCTTCGTCACCGGGCTTTCCGCCGGCGGCGCCATGACCTCGGTGATGCTCGCAACCTATCCTGAACTGTTCGCGGCGGGTGCTGTGATCGCAGGCCTGCCGTTCGGTGTTGCCACCAATGTACGGGAAGCCCTGAGCGGCATGCTGCAATCGCCCGCACTACCGGCCCGCGAGTTGGGTGATCTGGTGCGAAGCGCGTCAGAACACAAGGGACCGTGGCCAAGGCTGTCGGTGTGGCACGGCAGCGCCGACCGCACCGTCAATCCGGCGAACGCCAATGAGATCGTCAAGCAATGGCTTGATGTGCATGATCTGCCGGTTACGCCGATGTCGAATGGAATGGTCGATGGCTATCCGCGCCAGGTGTGGTGGAACGCGGATGGCGAGACCATTGTCGAATCCTACACCATCACGGACATGGCGCATGGCACGCCGCTCGGCGTCGCCGAAAATGACGAGCGATATGGCGCCGGAGGCGCGTTTCTGATCGAAGCGGGAATCTCGTCCTCCCATCACATCGCCAGCTTCTTTGGTTTGACCGAGCGGATCAGCCGGCCCCGCGCAGCGGCATCGGAAGCACCGATACAGGCCGCCAAGCCCGTTCCCCAGCCTGCTTCGGCCTCGCCGCGAACGGCTGATATTGTCGCGGTGCTCCAGCCGCTTGCGACACTGCACCGCGCCCCGGAGACGGCCCCTCAGCCGCGACGCCGGGCGATCGATGTCGGCGCCGTCATTACCCGTGCGCTGACGGCCGCCGGTCTGATGAAATAACAAGTCTTGTGACATAGGCGTCTGGCGGCATCCGGTATGCCGCCAGCGTCGGATGTGCAGCGTCGGATTTAACCGGACAATGTGGTTAACGCCGCCGCCGCCGCCCCTGATTTTGTTCCATTTTCAGCTAAATTATTTTGAACTAAATCCCCGTCCGCGCGTTTGTTCGGATCGTGACAGGCGGTTAAGTTCCGGCTGCTAATTTGGGCTGAATTGGCTCCGATCGTTCCTTATGTTGAAAATCAGTGTACCGAGTTCTGCGGATTTCCTCGCCGGCGGCGGGGAGATGGGCGCATTAATGCGGGTGTACGACTGGTCGCTGACCCCGCTGGGCCGGCCGGCGACCTGGCCGCAAAGTCTGCGAACCGCCGTGCGGCTGGTACTGAACACCAACCACCCGATGTTCATCTGGTGGGGTCCACACCTCATTCAGTTTTATAATGACGGCTATCGCCAGACCATGGGTCCCGAACGTCATCCGGGCGCGCTGGGTCAGGGCGGAAGGGAATGCTGGGCTGAAATCTGGGACGTCATCGGTCCCCAGATCGAGCAGGTGATGCGCGGTGGCGGCGCGACCTGGCACGAAAACCAGCTCGTCCCAGTGACGCGCCACGGCAGGCTGGAGCAGGTCTACTGGACCTACGGCTTCAGTCCGATCGACGAAGAAGACGGCATCGGCGGCGTGCTGGTCGTGTGCCGCGACGTCACCAGGGATTATCTCGCCGCCAACGCATTGCGCGAACGCGAGGCCGAACTCGCCCGCGTGCAGGCGGTTGGCCGGATCGGCGGTCTTGAGGTCGATCTCCGAACCGGCTTTCGCAACCGCCGCTCGCCGGAATATCTGCTGATTCACGGCTTGCCGCCCGACGCGGCTCATGAATCCCACGAAGACTGGGTCCGGCGCGTCCATCCGGAGGATCGCGAAGCCACCGAGAAGAAATTCCGCGATGCCGTCGCGGGCAAGGTTCGCGATTATACGGTGCAATACCGGATCGTTCGCCCCAACGACGGTGAGACACGCTGGATTTCGGTCCGCTCCACCATCGAGCGCGATGCCAACGGCAAAGCCATCCGCCTGGTCGGTGCGCACACCGACGTCACCGAGCAGGTGATGGCGGAGCAGGCCTTGCGGCAGAGCGAGGAGCGTTTCCGCAACATGGCGGACCAACTCGCCGACCTCAACGCGACATTGGCGCAACGTGTCGAGGAAAAGACCCGCGAGCGCGACCGGATCTGGAACGTGTCGCAGGATTTGCTGCTGGTCGCGGATCGCAAAGGCATCTGGAAGACCGTCAACCCGGCCTGGACCCGAACGCTCGGCTGGAGCGAAGCCGAATTGCTGAACCGCACGTCGGAATGGCTGCAGCATCCCGACGACGGCGGGGTCACGCGGGCTCGCGTCAAAGAACTCGGCAGCAGCGACGCCACCGTCAAATTCGAAAGCCGCTTCCGTCACAAGGATGGATCCTATCGCTGGCTGTCCTGGACCGGTGTCCCCGATCGGGACCACATCTATGCGGTTGCGCGCGACGTGACCGCGGAGAAAGCCGCGGCCGAACGCTTGAAGGCGACCGAAGAGGCCTTGCTGCAATCGCAGAAGATGGAAGCCGTCGGACAGCTCACGGGCGGCATCGCGCATGACTTCAACAATCTGCTGACGGGAATCGTCGGATCGCTGGACCTGCTGCAGACCCGTCTCAATCAGGGGCGCACCGACAATGTCGGGCGCTACATCGATGCCGCCATGACGTCGGCAAACCGCGCCGCGGCGCTGACGCATCGTCTGCTGGCGTTCGCGCGCCGGCAGCCGCTGATTCCGAAACGTGTCGATGCCAACCAGCTCGTGGTGTCGCTGGAGGACCTGCTGCGCCGGACCATCGGCGAGACCATCGATCTTTCGATCGTGGCCTCGGACGGTCTATGGACCACGCTCTGCGATCCCAATCAGCTGGAAAGCGCGCTGCTCAACCTCGCCATCAACGCACGCGACGCGATGCCGGGTGGCGGCAAGCTCATCATTTCGACCGCGAACGCGCGAATCGACGGCATCACCGCCGATGCGCCGGCGCTTTCACCCGGCGAATATATCCGCATCGATGTCACCGACACCGGAACCGGCATGAGCCCGGAGGTGGCGGCGCGCGCCTTCGACCCATTCTTCACCACCAAGCCGATCGGGCAGGGCACCGGGCTTGGGCTATCGATGATCTATGGCTTTGCCCGGCAATCCAACGGCCACGCCACCATCGACAGCAAGATCGGGCGGGGAACATCGGTCAGGATTTATCTGCCGCGTCACAACGGCGACCATGTGGCCGAGCATGCCGCGGCCGCGGCCAGCAAAGTCCAGCACGCCGCCACCGGCGAGACCGTGCTGGTGGTGGAAGACGAATCTGTCGTGCGGGGGGTGATCCTTGAAATGCTGGAGGAGCAGGGCTACCGGACGCTTGAGGCGAGCGATGGACCGGCGGGCTTGCGAATCCTGCGCACCGATGCCCGGATCGACCTGCTGGTGACCGACGTCGGCCTTCCCGGCATGAACGGCCGCCAGCTGGCCGACCAGGCCCGCGAGATGCGGCCCGGCCTGAAAATTCTTTTCATCACCGGCTACGCCGAGAGCGTGGCGATGGCCGACGGCTTTCTGCAGCCGGGCATGGAAATGATCACCAAGCCATTCGATCTCGGCAATCTGTCACGGCGGGTTCGCACCATGGTGTCGGACTAGACGCTTGTCAGATTCAATTCGACCGTCGTGACTTACATCTCGCCGGTGAGGAACGGATTGGTCAACCGCTCCTGGCCGATGCTGGAACCGGCGCCATGGCCGCAGACAAAGCTGACATCGTCGCCGAGCGGCAGCAGCTTCTCGGTGATCGACTTGATCAGGGTTTCGTGGCTGCCGCCGGGCAGGTCGGTGCGTCCGACAGAACCGTTGAACAGCACGTCGCCGACATGCGCGAAGTGCAATTCCTTGTTGTAGAACACCACGCTGCCCGGTGAATGGCCGGGGCAATGCAGGATGTCGAAGGTCAGTTCGCCAATCGAAACCTGATCGCCTTCATTGAGCCAGCGGTCCGGCGCGAAATCGCGCACGCCGGTCATGCCGAACCGGGCGCCGCTCGCCACCACATTATCGAGCAGAAATTTGTCGTCGATATGCGGGCCCTCGATCGGCACCTTCAGTTCGTCGCGCAATTCGGCGGCGCCGCCGACGTGATCGATATGGCCGTGGGTCAACCAGATCTGCTCGACGGTGACATTGGACTGCTCGATCGCCCGCAAAATCTTCGGCACGTCGCCGCCGGGATCGATCACGACAGCCTTTTTGGTGGCCTCGCACCAGATCAGGGTGCAGTTCTGCTCGAACAGCGTCACTGGAATGATGACGGCGCCAGCCTTGGATTTGGTTTCGTTTTCTTGTGCCATGGCCGCACAATGCCGATTTTTGACGTTCCGCCAAGCAAAAATTAGGTGAAAAGCCGCTGACCCGCCGCGGCGCCGTCATCTTCCCGCCGTGCAATCTGAACCAGTCTGCGGTCTCAGGCGTTATCGTGCTTTAGCGCGATATGGGGGATGGTCGGCGAGATGGATCAGATCAGCAATTCCTGGTGGCAGAACGGCATTTTTTATCAGATTTATCCGCGCTCGTTTCAGGATTCCAATGCCGACGGGGTCGGCGACCTCGCCGGCATCGTCAATCGGCTGCCCTATCTGCGCGAACTCGGGATTGATGCGATCTGGCTGTCGCCGGTGTTCTCGTCGCCGATGGCCGATTTCGGCTACGACATCTCGGACCATGTCGGGATCGATCCGGTGTTCGGCACCATGGAGGATTTCGACGCCTTGGTGATTTCGGCTCACGAAGCCGGCCTGAAGATCATTCTCGATCTGGTTCCGAACCACACCTCCGACCAGCACCCCTGGTTCATCGAAGCGAGAGCGTCACGCGATAATCCGAAGCGCGACTGGTACCTCTGGCGCGATCCGAAGCCCGACGGCAGCGCGCCGAACAACTGGCTGTCGGAATTCGGCGGCAGCGCCTGGACCTTCGATGAAACCACCGGACAATATTATTATCACGCCTTCCTTGCCCAGCAGCCGGACCTGAACTGGCGCAACAGGCAAGTTCGCGAAGCGATCTACGAGGTGATGCGGTTCTGGCTCCGCAAGGGCGTCGACGGCTTCCGCGTCGATGTGCTCTGGCACCTGATCAAGGACGCGGAATTCCGCGACAACCCGCCCAATCCGTATTATCACGCCGGCCGCCCGCCGCATGAAGCCATCCTGACGCAGTATTCGACCGACCAGCCGGAAGTGCATGAGGTGGTCGCGGAAATGCGCCGTGTCACCGAGGAATTCGACTCCCGCGTGCTGATCGGCGAGATCTATCTGCCGCTGCAGCGCCTGGTCGCCTATTACGGCAATGATTTGCGCGGCGCGCAGATGCCGTTCAACTTTGCGCTGCTCTCGACCCTGTGGAGCGCGCGCTCGATCGAGAAGATCATCGGCGATTACGAAAGCGCATTGCCGCCGGGGGCGTGGCCGAACTGGGTGCTGGGCAATCATGACCGGCCACGGGTCGCAAGCCGGGTCGGCGCCGAGCAGGCGCGCGTCGCGGCGATGCTGCTGTTGACCCTGCGCGGCACGCCGACGCTGTATTACGGCGACGAGATTGGCATGCATCAGGTCGCGATCGCACCGGATCAGGTGCGCGATCCCTTCGAGAAGAACGTTCCGGGCATCGGCGTCGGACGCGACGGCTGCCGGACGCCAATGCAATGGAATGCGACCCGCAATGCCGGCTTTTCGGTAGGGACGCCGTGGCTGCCGCTGGCGAGCGATTTTGCGCAGGAGAACGTGGTCAACCTCGATGCGGATACCGGCTCGATCCTTACCCTGTATCGGGCGCTGATCCAGCTCAGGAAACAATTGCCGCAACTCGCGAGCGGCAGTTATGAGCCGGTCGCAGCGCAAGGCGACCTGCTGCTCTATCGCCGCCGGGCCGAGGGCGAGGCGCTCTTCATTGCCTTGAACCTCGGCGCCGAGCCTGCCTCAGTCACCTCGAGTGCGATCGGATTCGGCAACGAAATTCTGCTGTCGACGTTCCTTGACCGGAACGGCGAAAGCATTGAGGGCGGGCTCGAGCTGCGCGGCAATGAGGGCGTGATTATCGGCAAGTCGAACGATCAGCCTGAGTGACCTGCGTTACCCGCCGCTTTGGTATCGATGTCACTGCGCTTCAACAGATAATCCAGCCCGCCGACGCGGTACCATCGGTATCCATAGCCCTCGAGCACCAGTTTGTGCCGGCCGCTGGTGCTGGCGCGGCTGTGATCCTCGGACAGCAGGTTGATCAACAGCTTGCCGGCGTCGCCGGGAACGCCTGACGCAAACGAGATTTCACGCGGCTTTTCGTCGAGATTGTGCACGAACAGCACCGAATTGTTGCGCCAGTCGTAGCGGATGATCAGAACCGCCGGATCGCGCGCGGATATCACCTTGAAGTCGCCCCAACCGATCTCCGGCACTTCCTTGCGCATCCGGATGATGCGCTCGGTCCAGTTCAGCAGCGAGTCGGGATCGCGGCGCTGCTTCGCGACATTGACATGCCCGAACCCGTAAGGGCCTTCGTCGATCACAGGTGAACACGGCCGGTCGCTTTCCGTGAACCCGGCATGGGGTTCGTCCGACCATTGCATCGGCGTGCGGGCACAATTGCGCTCGGGCAATGCGAGATTGTCGCCCATGCCGATTTCATCGCCGTAGCGGATCACCGGCGTGCCTGGAAGCGTACACATCAGGCTATAGGCGAGTTCGAGGCGTCTTCGGTTGCCGGCGAGCATCGGCGCCAGCCGACGGCGAATGCCACGGTCGTAAAGCTGCATATTCTTGTCGGGACCGAAACGGTCGAACACGATGTCGCGCTGCGCCTTGGTCAGCCGTCCCAGATCGAGTTCGTCGTGGTTGCGCAGGAACAGGCCCCATTGGGCGGTGGCCGGGCGCGGCTTGGTGGCGTTGAGCGCCTTGGCCAGCGGTCGCGAGTCGGCCGCGGCCAGCGCATAGAACAGATGCTGGTTGACCTGAAAGTTGAACATCATTTGCATGCGGTCGCCGTCGTCGCCGAAATACTTCATGTCGGTTTTCGGCAGCACGTTGGCCTCGGCCAGGATGATGGCGTCGCCCTTCCGCCATTGCAGGAATTCGCGAAACGCCCGCAGCATGCCGTATTGTTCGACCGGCGTTTTGACTTTGGCGCCCTTGGTTGCAATCACGAACGGCACCGCATCCATGCGAAAGCCGGACACGCCGAGCTGAATCCAGAATCCCATGATCTTGAGGATCTCCGCCTGCACGTGCGGGTTCGAGGTGTTGAGATCGGGCTGGAAATCGTAAAAGCGATGGAAGTACCAGGCCTTGGCTTCCTTATCGCGGGTCCAGGTGGATTTTTGCACGCCGGGAAACACCACGCCCTTGTCGGCATTGGCGGGTTTCTTGTCGGCCCAGACGTACCAGTCTCGGTATCGCGAATCCTTTGTGCTTCGCGCCTCGCGAAACCAGGGATGCGCATCGGAGGTGTGGTTGACGACGAGATCGATGATGACGCGGATACCCCGCTGTTTGCAGCCATGGGTGAATTCGACAAAGTCGCCGAGCGTGCCGTAGCGGGGATCGACGCCGTAATAGTCTGAGATATCGTAGCCGTCGTCCTTGCCGGGAGAGGGCTGGAACGGCATCAGCCAGATCGTCGTGATGCCGAGCCCCTGCAGATAATCCAGCCGCCGCCCGAGACCCTTGAAATCGCCAATGCCGTCGCCATTGGCATCCATATAGGTGCCGACGGAGAGGCAGTAGAACACGCCATTTTTGTACCAGAGGTCGTCGATCATGCCGGGCAGCCCTCGTCGGTCCGCCCAAAGGTTGTCAAAGGGTCGTCAGCGGCCAATTGATAAGCCACGGTGGCTCCGCCGGTTCCCGCCCGTCCGGCGCTCTAGCGAAATCCGCATTTCCCTTTGCCCGTTGGCGTCCTATGATTTGCGCCATGGAATCGCGCGCCCGCCAGATCGATCGCGTACCGCCGCCGGATGGCCGTCAGTCGGAGACCGCGCTGGCGATCGCGCGGGGCGCCGCGCGGCTGTTGCGGTCGCTCGGCTTTTCCTGCATCAGCGAATTGCCGCTGCCGTCGGGGCGGCGCGCCGATCTGGTGGCGCTGAACGAGCGCGGCGAGATCTGGATCGTCGAGATCAAATCATCGGTCGAGGATCTGCGCGCCGACCAGAAATGGCATGAGTATCGCGCCCATTGCGACCGGCTGTTGTTTGCGTTCACGCAAGACATGCCGTGCGACATATTTCCCGAACAGACCGGCCTGATCATTGCCGACGCCTATGGCGCGCATCTGCATCGCGAGGCGCCCGAGCATCGCTTGCCGGCGCCGACCCGAAAATCGATGACGGTGCGGTTTGCGATGGCCGCGGCGCAGCGCATCAACCGGCTGGTCGATCCGCAGGGACATGGGGAGTTTTAGAGTCTGATTGCAGGATATCTCGATGGCTACATGTGTGGCGCACGGTTCGAGACGCGCGAAGGCGCGCTCCCCGCCATGAGGCAGCATCGAGCGAGCGCCGACGAGGTGATCGAATAAGGTCCGCCGACTTGCGGGTTTGGACCCAAGGCGGAAGTCGGAGTTGTGCAAAAGTGATGCGGATTATGAGAGCAGATAGTGATCTGAACCGCATCATAAGCTAAGGTTTGTCTATGTCCGACGTCGCGCCCGGCGCCTTTCCTGCCTTTCACTCTTCTCAAGAAATCCTAACCCATCCACGTTTCTCCTTTGCACGCAACGAGTTCGTAAAGGCGATCCTCGCCCTTTACGAGCACAAGCCATTTCTCAACCGGCTGCTGCTGGAGGCGAGCCGGGCCACGCTCGCCGGCGTGATCATGTGTCTCTATGCGCGTTACGACGAGGCCGATCGTTCGACCTGGCCGACGCTGCGAGTTGTCGTGGATTCCATGGCGGCATATCGGCTCGCCAGTGCAAGCCGCGTCGAAGACCTCGTCTCGCGGCTCGGCAAGAGCGGCTACCTTGAACAGCGCGTGATACCGCAGGACCGCCGCGTCCGTATCCTGATTCCGACCGAGAAATTGATCGCGCAGGACCAGGATTTCCTGGTGTCGCATCATCTGCCGCTGCAGATACTGTTTCCCGATCCTGGCTATCCGCTGATCATGACGCGCGATCCCGCGTTCCAATTGAAGCATCGTCTGGTGTGTCTGAACCTGTTTGCACACAGCGCTCAGCTCATGGCCGGCAGTCCCGTCATGATGCTGTTCCTGGGCCGCGACGCCGGCGTCATGATCCTGGTCAAAATGATTGAGATGGCCGGACAGGCGCGCGGCGCCGAGCCGCTGAAGATTTCCTATTCGGGCCTGGGCAGCCGCTTCGGCGTATCGCCCACCCATGTCCGTAACCTCCTGGTGGCGGCAGAACAGATGGATCTCGTCCGTTTGACGAAAGCAGGCGGCCGGTTTGTCGAACTGAAGCCTCAGCTCCTGCAGGTCTTCGACCGTTTCATCGCCGACGCCATGAGCGCGTTCGATCTTCGCTACCAGCTCACGCTCCGCGAGCTGACATGACCGTCTATGATTTATGTCACATTTCTGTATTGAAATTTTTTGTCAGAATTCCGGACGGTTCCCGATCATAGTCAAATGTTCGGTTGCCGGTGCGGAAACACCTGCCTAGGTTGCGAGGGGAAGAAGAGCAGGCTGGTTAAGCAATGATTTCATATCGTATTACGATGCGGACACGCGGGCGAATTCTGAAAAGCGATCTTCGACACCCTCCAGGATCGATAATCGAAACCAATAGCAAGACAACGACGAGACGCCCGGTCGAGCCGGATCATTACGGCCGCTCCTCCTGACTATTGCGACGACCTGACACCCCCGTGACGGCGTATGCGCCGCCATGCGCGGATCTGCGTTCGGTTCAATCTATTGCGGAGATTTGGGATCCATGGCCGACACCCCCACCACCGTCGTCGTCACGAGCCTGGACGGGCTGAACGCTGCCATCCAGTCGGCCAATGAAGGCGTGGCGCGGGATTCCGTGAGCCATCAAGTGGTCCACACCAACAACATCATAATCGACGTCGCCAGTATTCTTGACGCCAACAACACTGATGTCCTGGACCTGACGGCCGTCAATAATTCCAACCTCAATCTCACGATCGAAGGAAACGGATCCGTCCTGAATGGCCGGGACAGCATCGGCGGTTTTACCGTCTTCGCCGGAAATGTGACGATCAAGGACCTCACCATCGAGTCGACGATCGCCCACGGCGGTGACGGCGGCAGCGGGCTCGCGGGTGGCGGCGGCGGCGCCGGTCTTGGCGGCGGCGTCTTCGTCGGCAGCGGCGCTACGGTGTCGCTGCTGAACGACCGGTTCGTCGCAAACCTGGCGATCGGCGGCAGCGGCGGCACGGTGGACTCCAATGCCACGGCCAGCGGCGGCGGCGGCGGTCTCGGCGGCGCCGGCGGCAGCGCTGGCGACGGCACCGGCATCTACCAGGGGATAGGCGGCGGCGGCGGCGGCGGCATCGGCGCGCAAGCGGTGAACACGATCATTCTGCAGCCGGGTTCCGACAGCGAATACGCCTATATTTCATCCGCCGGCAATTACGGGACCAACACCAGCCTGAGCGATCAGGCCGGGTACGGAGCAGGTCAGCAGCAGAACGTCGAACAGAGAATCAACGTGCTGGGTTGGGATGTCTGGACGCATTCCTTTACGACAACTTCGGGAGATCTGGCCGGCGGCGTCGAGGGCGGTCAGGGCGGCCCGGGCGATTCCCCCGAATCGGGTGGGGGCGGCGGCGGCGCTAACGGCCAGAATTCGAACTACTACAACGATGGGACGACGCAATATGTCGAGGACCCCATCGTCCAGTACATTCTCGGCGCGCTCGAGACTATCGGCGGGATCCTTGTCCCGCCGCTCGGCATCGCAGAGGCCGCGACCCAGCTCAGCGCAGACCTCTATAACGCCATCACGACCAACAATTGGGACCCTGCCGCCATTGCGGGGATCGTCAAGGACACCCTGAGCGTCGCCATCCCCGTCGGTTCCGAGCTCACCGCCGAGAAGGCGATCGCCTCGGAATTTGAAGACATCACTGCCAGTCAGGGCCTCAAGGCGGGGCTCAAGGGCCTCTTCGCCTTTCTGTCGACAGGAGTAAAGACGGGTGTCCTCGACATCGACGTTCCGGGCTTTGCGCTCGACAAGGTGTTGGACGAGCGGCCGGACATTCGGGCCGCCCTCGACATGGCCTACAACTATCTGAAGGAGAATCCGGACGTCTTCAAATCGCTGCCGCCGCTTGATGGCCAGGACAGCCATGTCACGCTGCAGAAGAGCGAGGACTTCCAGACCGCCGAACCCACGGCGGGCGGCAACGGCGGCTACGGTGGCGGCGGTGGCGGCGGCGGTGGCATCGGCGGTTTCGGCGGTTTCGGCGGTGGTGGCGGTGGCGGCGGCGCGCCGAGCAAGGACCAGGACTTCATCGGCGGCAATGGCGGCTTTGGCGGCGGCGGTGGTGGTGGCGGCATCAACGCGCCAGGTGGCCGGGGCGGCTGGGGCGCCGGCGCCGGCACCGACGGCATCTTCCGGGATCCGGACACGGGCGTCATCACGCCGTCGCTGGCGATGGGCGGCGGCGGCCTCGGCGCCGGCGGCGGCGTCTTCGTCGAGAGCGGCGGCACCTTGAACATCGGCGGCGGCACCTACTTCCTCGACGACGTCGCGCAAGGCGGCGTCGCCGTCAACCCGGGGCAGGGCTGGGGCAACGACCTGTTCATCCAGGGCGGGGCGATGCTCGCATTCGACGACGGGCATGTCGCCTTTGCGGACGGAATCAGCGGCCAGGACGCTGAAAATCTCTCGTTGGACATTACCGGAACCGGTTACGTCGACCTCGACGGCCTCAATACGTTCGAGGGCGACATCACGATCGGCAACGCCGCCGGCATCGCAAACGCCGAGCAGATCATCAACTCGTTCCATCTCGAATTCGACCTCTACGACACCATTGGAAACAGAATTGGATTGAATGGCGGACTTGAGATCGCAGCGACCGCCACGTTCTCGGACAGCCACATCACGATCAGCGCTTACACCGGCGGCATACTGGCGATCGATGCGGGCTCCGGTTTTTCCGGCACCGTCGATTTTCTCGAAGTCGGCCCCGACGCTCCCTTCGATCTGGAGTGGACGCCCGACCTGTCGGCCACGACGCCGGACGGCATCCTGCCCTGGAACATCATCCACTGGGGCTACGATGATAACGGCGTCCAGTCGATCGACCTGTTCGAGACGGCCTACACCGGCGATCATTACAGCGTGTTGAAGGTCGGCGGCGTGCTGCGGCTGGTGTCGCTGACCTCGGACGGCAACACCAATGCTTCCTATCGGGAGCTGGGGTCGGACGGCTTCTACCACATCGTTCCCACCACCTTGGCGACGCTGGTCGATCCCGGCGCCACTCAATACACGGTTCACGACGACAACGACCTGCTTGCACTGAACGACGTGCTGGCGGCGGAAGGCGGCTCCGCGCCCGGCACGTATCGCGTCGATCTGGCCTGGAATGGTGCGTTCAACGATCCGATCACGCTGGGTTCGGCCGATGGTCGCGAAACGCTCGCGATCCACGGTCCCAGCCTGTCCGGTCCGATTGTCTTTGCGTCGCAGGCAGGCTCGACCGCCGTTCTGGCAATCGACCAGGAGGCGATGGTTGTTCTCGATCCGGACAATGCTCCGGACACCAATACGTTCTTGCCCCTGATCCAGGGTTTTGGCGCCGGCGACGAGATCGACTTCACGGAGCTGGCGTTCAATCCGGATCGCACCGCCGACACCGTTTCGGTCTCGGGCAATGTCGTGAGCATATCGAATGGAGCCACCACCGATCAAATCACACTGGATTCGGTGCCGAGCACGTTAGTGGTCGGCTCTGACGATCAGGGCGGCATCGCGCTGTTCGGCTCGTTGGCCGGCGCCATCCTCGCGGCGAATGCCGAACCTTCGCCCGGAAGCGGAACGACGAGTCTCGAGGTGCTGCTGCCCCATGCGAGCGTGCAGAACGCGCCCTTGCCGGCGATCGATTTGGCCAGCCATGTTCAACTCACGATCGATGGTGTGATTGGCGGTTCGACCGGCCTCGTCATTGGCGGTGCCGGGATGGTCGTGCTCAACCCAACCCAGGCCGACGGAACGCCCGTCGGGAACTTCTATTCGGGCGGAACGCGCATTGACAGCGGGCGGCTCGAGCTCGACACGCCCGGTGCGGCAGGCAAAGGCGACATCAGCTTCGGGCCGGGCCTGGGGACGCTCGCGCTCGCATTCAACCCGGTCGACACGGCCCTCTTCAGCAACCACATCGACGGCTTCGACATCGGGCAGGGAATCATCGATATCGAAGGACTCACCAACGCAAGCTGGGCGTTGGGCGCGAACAATGTCCTGACGCTCTCGGGCTTCGTCGGCGACGCCAACGCGACGGCGACCCTCCATCTCGATTCCAACAAGGATTATTCGAAAGACGATTTCATCCTGTCATCCGATCCCGCAACGAGCGGCACCTTTGTGCAGATCTTGCAGACTCACTTCACGATCACCGACGAGGCCTCGCTCAACGGGGCCATTGCGGCAATCGATGTCGGTGGCACGGATGCGCTCGATAACACCGCCTACACCATCGACTTCGACCTGCCGCAAGCGGATGGTCACACGCTCACGCTGACCGATCCGCTCAACGCCATCAACCTCGCCAATGGATCGAGCCTGACCATCGAGGGTCTCGATCACGGCGTCGCTGACACGATCGACGGCGGTGGAACGGAGCGCGGGCTGTTCGTCTACAGCGGCACCGTATCCGTCAATGATCTCACGATCGCCAACGCCAGGGCGCAGGGTGGTGCGGGCGGCGGTGGTGGCGGCGGCGGCGGCGCGGGTCTCGGCGGTGGGCTGTTCGTGGCATCGGGTGCCTCGGTGACGCTCGACGATGTGAGCTTCCACGGTGACCAGGCGGCCGGCGGTGCCGCCGGCAGCAGCAACGGCGCGGCCGGCGGCGGCGGCGGCATGGGCGGCGCAGGCAGCGCCGATGGCGGCGGTGGCGGTCTCGGCAGCGGCGCCAATGGCGCAGGCAGTTCCAGCAACGCCGGCGTTGGCATCATTCCCAATCTGCCCGCAACTGCGTTCAACGAAGCTGATGGTGGTGGTGGCGCGCCAGACCAGTTCGACATAGGCGGCTATGGCGGCGGCATCGGCCCTAGCGGGGGCGGCGGCTTCGGCGGCGGCGGCGGTGGCGGCAGGTACGGCGGCGGCAGCGGCGGTTTCGGTGGCGGCGGTGGCGGCGGCGAAGGACCTACATATTTCGGCAGCACCGGCTCCGGCGGGTACGGCGGCTTTGGCGGTGGCGGTGGTGGCGGCAGTGCCGTCAATGGAGGCGGCCTCGGCGGCTTCGGCGCTGGTGACGGTGGCAGCGGTTGGGGCGCCGGTGGCGGCGGTCTCGGCGCCGGCGGCGACATTTTCGTGCAGGGCGGCGGCTCGTTGACCATCGCCGGCGGCACCCTTGAAGACGGAGCCGTCCATCGCAGCGGCGGCAACAACCAGGGCGCGGCGTACGGCAGCGGCATCTTCCTCCAGGGCGGCGACCAGTCGATCACGCTCGCACCGCTCACGGGCCAGACCGAGACCATCACCGACGTCATCGCCGACATGTCAGGTTCGGTCGATAGCACCGGCGGGACCACAAACGGATCGGGCAAGGGATCGCTGATCATTGGCGACGGGACGAGCCTCGGCACCGTCAAGCTCGATCCCGACGAACCCGCCGGCAACACCTTCACCGGCGGTATCACGATCGAGAGTGGTACGCTGTGGCTCGCCTCGGCTGGCGCGGCCGGCACCGGCGCGATCACCTTTGCCCACGCCGATGTCGATCCGACCTTGAAAATCGACGTCTCGGCGTTGCCCGCGGGCGGCGGCCATTTCGCCAACCCGATCGTCGGCTTCACGGGCCCCGACGACGTGATCGACATTATCGGCCTCAATTTCGTGGCCGGCGCTACGGCCGTCGATGATGGTTCGACGCTTACCTTTACCGACGATGGCGTGATTTGGAAGTTCGACACCCCGAACGCGACGGCCTTTGTCGATACCGTGTTCGATGACGGTCATGGCGGAACAGCCATCGCCTGCTACGCTCGCGGCACACTGATCGCGACGGCGCAGGGCGAAGTGGCAGTGGAAGGGCTTGCGATCGGCGACTCTGTGGTGACCGCCTCAGGCGCTCTCCGTGCCATCAAATGGATTGGGCGACGCAGCTATGGCGGCCGCTTCATCATGGGGCGCACCGACATTCTGCCGATCTGCTTCAAGGCCGGGTCGCTCGGCGAAAATGTACCGAAGCGCGATCTCCGGATCTCGCCGCATCACGCGATGTATTTCGAATACGGAAGCGGTGGCGTGCTGATCGAAGCAAAGGACCTCGTCAACGGCGTCTCGATCGTGCAGGCCGCGCAGGTCGACGACGTCGAATATTTTCACATTGAGCTCGACACGCACGACGTCCTTATCGCCGAGGGTGCGCTGTCGGAGACGTTTGTGGATGACGACAGCCGTGGCATGTTCCACAACGCCCATGAATATCGCGCGTTGTATCCAGGAGCGGTAACCATCGCGCAATATTGCGCGCCGCGGCTTGATCGAGGCTACGAGGTTGAGGCGATACGGCAACGCGTGGCGCGGCGCGCCGGACTGGAATCGAAAAACGAAACGTCGCGGACCGGCAATTTGCGCGGTTTCGTCGATCGGGTCACGCCAGACGTCATCGAAGGCTGGGCGCAGAACACCGATCATCCCGAGGCACCGGTTTGTCTGGACATTTACGCCGGCGACCGGTTGATCGGGCAGGTTCTTGCCAACCGCTATCGTGCAGACCTCGAGCGGGCCGGCCTCGGCTGCGGCCGTCACAGTTTCAGCTTCACTCCGCCCTCCGGACTCGCGCTGAACGCCAGCACTGTCGCGGCGCGCCGGTCACTTGATGGGGCTATTTTGGGTGTGACGGCACAGGCGTGAAGGTTCAACTAGTACCTCGGCACAGTGATTATGACTGGTAGATTCCGAGCCAATTCAGGATGGGCAGGTCTTTCG
>JBDTKZ010000043.1:0-38633 GCA_039935075.1 Bradyrhizobium sp. | reverse complement strand
GACGCCCCGGCGCTGGCGTCAAGTTCGCGATGATGCTTCGCATCACGCGGGCGACGGTGACAACAAGCCGGTCACCGGGGAGAGCACGAAGGAAACCGTTAAAACCATTGCGTGCGGGAATGCCGGGCGATTCCGGTGACCTCGCTGTGAATACTCGTGTGCATCTACCACTACCATGCGCACACGAGGCTGCGGGTGCATCGGGCACCCGGCATTCCCCGCGCCCTCTTGTAGGGTCGCGCCGCGCCCTCCTTGAGGGCGAAACGATCAGCAAAACTCGGGCGCATCGTGCCGCGAGAACGCGGTGGATTGCGCCGTCTCGCCTGACGGAATATTTCCGCGCTTGCCAAGGCCGCCCCGACAGGCGAGAAAATGGCTGCGAATAAGAAACGCCAGCGGAGAACAATTTGACCATCAAGGGCAAGGCCTACATTGCCGGGATCTATGAACATCCGACCCGGCACGTACCCGATAAATCCACCGCGCAGCTGCACGCCGAGGTCGCCAGGGGCGCGATCGAGGATGCCGGCCTGACCAAAGCCGATATCGACGGCTATTTCTGCGCCGGCGACGCGCCGGGCGGGGTGATGCCGATGGTCGACTATCTCGGCCTCAAGGTTCGTCATTTCGATTCCACCGATACCGGCGGCTGTTCCTATCTGGTGCATCTGGGCCACGCCGCCGAAGCGATCGCGGCGGGCAAGTGCTCGATCGCGCTGGTGACGTTGGCCGGCAAGCCGCGCACCGGTGCGATGCCGCCGCGCAGCGCCGGAGCCGAGGCCGATTTCGAACTCGCTTACGGGGCGACCACCCATAACGTCTACGGCATGTGTGCCATGCGCCACATGCACGACTACGGCACCACCAGCGAGCAACTGGCCTGGATCAAGGTCGCGGCCTCGCACCACGCGCAATACAATCCGCATGCGATGCTGAAGGAGGTCGTCACTGTCGAGGACGTGCTGAACTCGCCGATGATTTCCGATCCGCTGCACCGGATGGATTGCTGCGTCGTCACCGACGGCGGTGGCGCCATGATCGTCACCACGCCCGAGATCGCAAAAAGCCTGAAGAAGCCGCTGGTGCGGCTGATCGGCCATGGCGAGGCGATGAAGGGACCGCGCGGCGGCAAGGATCTCGATCTGACCTATTCGGCGGGCGTGTGGTCCGGACCTCGTGCGTTCGAGGAAGCCGGTGTTACGCCGAAGGATATCAAATACGCCTCGATCTATGACAGCTTCACCATCACCGTGCTGATGCAGCTGGAGGATATCGGGTTCTGCAAGAAGGGCGAGGGCGGCAAGTTCGTCGCCGACGGCAATCTGATTTCCGGTGTCGGCAAGTTGCCGTTCAACACCGACGGCGGCGGCCTCTGCAGCAATCACCCGGTCAACCGCGGTGGCATGACCAAGATCCTCGAAGCGGTGCGTCAGCTGCGTGGCGAAGCCCATCCGAAAGTGCAGGTGCCGAATTGCGATCTCGCGATCGCCCATGGCACCGGCGGACTGCTCGGCGTGCGCCATGCCGCCTCAACCTGCATTCTGGAGCGCGTGTAATGGCCGACGCAAAGAAATACCCGACGCCGCAAGGCAATCCCGAGAGTGCTGCGTTCTGGGAAGCGGCCAAGCAGGGCAAGTTCATGATCAAGCGCTGCACCGCATGCGGCGAGCCGCATTATTTTCCGCGCTCGATCTGCCCGTTCTGTTTCTCCGACCAGACCGTGTGGGAGGAAAGCTCGGGCGAGGCCACGATCTATACCTTCAGCCTGATGCGCAAATCCGCCACCGGACCTTACGCGATCGCTTACGTCACCCTGAAGGAAGGCCCGTCGCTGCAGACCAACATCGTCGACTGCGACATGGACAAGCTCAAGATCGGCCAGAAGGTGAAGGTGGTGTGGAAGCCGACCGACGGCGCGCCGCTGCCGTTCTTCACGCCGGCGTAAGGCCAGAGGCAGCGCACGTGCTGGCAACACAACAGCCGTCATCCCCGCGAAAGCGGGGATCCAGTAAACGCAGGCGTTAGTGATTACTGGATGCCCGCGTTCGCGGGCATGACGAAAACAAAAAACGGGAGGAAGCACCGCGATGCCGATCAAGTACGAAGACCTGATGGCGCTGAAAAATCTCGGGCAGAAATACGCCTACACCGATCGCGACGTGATGCTTTATGCCTACGGCATCGGCATGGGTGCCGATCCGATGGATGAAAAGGAGCTCGCGTTCGTCAACGAAGGCGTCGCCACGCCGCGTCCGCTGAAGATCGTGCCGACCTTCGCGTCGGTCGCGGCCTGGGGCGCCGGTCCCGGCGAGATGAACCTCAACCGCGTGATGGTGGTCGACGGTGAGCGCGATATCACCTTCCACAAGGCGTTTGCCTCGGCTGCGCACATCACCGCCGATTCCAGCGTGATCGACGTGTTCGACAAGGGCAAGGACAAGGGCGCGGTGATCCGGCACCAGACCGTGCTCAAGGACGAGAAGGGTGAGAAGCTGGCGACGCTGGTGGCGTCGCGTTTCGCGCGCGGCGATGGCGGTTTTGGCGGCCCTTCGGAAGGCCAGCCCGAGCCGCACAAGGTGCCGGGCCGCAGCCCGGACAAATCGGTTGATATATCGACCCGTCCCGACCAGGCGCTGGTTTACCGTCTGTGCGGCGACCGCAATCCGTTACACAGCGATCCTGAATTCGCCAAGCGGGCCGGCTTTCCACGGCCGATCCTGCACGGCATGTGCACTTACGGCATCACCTGCCGCGGCGTGTTGCAGACCTATGCCGATTACGATCCGTCGGCCTTCAAACAGCATTCTGCGCGGTTTTCCTCGCCGGTGTTTCCCGGCGAGACCGTGACGATGGATTTTTGGAAGGACGGCAATTTGATTTCGTTCGAAGCCAAGGTGAAGTCGCGCAACGTCACCGTGATCAAGAGCGGCAGGACGGTGCTGGGTTAGCAAAGTTCGTCATTCCGGGGCGCGCGTAGCGCGAACCCGGAATCTCGTTGAAATAATCTCTGGATTCCGGGTTCAGCCCTGCGGGCTGCCCCGGAATGACGGCGACCAATAACGGAGAAAAACATCATGGGATTGCTCGACGGCAAGGTTGCGATAATCACGGGTGCAGGCGGCGGACTCGGCGAGGCCTACGCCAAATTGTTCGCGCGCGAAGGCGCGGCGGTGGTGGTCAATGACCTCGGCGGCCCGCGGGACGGCTCCGGCGGCGACCAGACCATGGCGCAAAAGGTGGTCGAGGCGATCAAGGCCGAAGGCGGCCGCGCGGTGGCCAACGGTTCCGACATCTCGACCATGGCCGGCGGGCAGTCGGTGTTCGACGACGCCATCAAGAATTTCGGCCGCGCCGACATTCTGGTCAACAATGCCGGCATCCTTCTCGACGAGACCTTCGCCAAGGCCAAGGAAGCCAATTGGGACAAGGTCCTCAAGGTGCATCTCAAAGGCACCTTCTGCTGCACCCAACCGGTGTTCCGCTGGATGCGCGATAATGGCGGCGGCGTCATCGTCAATACCTCGTCGACCTCGGGCCTGATCGGCAATTTCGGCCAGACCAATTACGGCGCCGCCAAGGGCGGTATCTGGGGACTGTCGAACGTGCTGGCGATCGAGGGCCGCAAATACAACATCCGAATCTGGACCCTGGCCCCGGGCGCGCTGACCCGGATGACCTCGGATCTGCCGCGCTACAAGGAAAATCCGGGGTTAGCGCTCGGACCCGACGGCATCGCGCCGGCCGTGCTGTACATGGTCAGCGACCTCTCCGGCGACCAGACCGGCAAGGTTTTGGGCGTTTCCGGCCCCCGCGGCGTCCGCGAGATGCGAATGATGGAAATGGACGGCTGGAAGCCGCCGCATACCGGCTGGAACGCGCAAGACGTGGTCGAGCACGCCAAGGAGATTTTCTTCTCCGAGGAGCAGATCAAGATGGGCGCGCGGCGGTTTTGACTGGGCTATAACACGAGTATGTCATTCCGGGGCGATGCGAAGCATCGAACTATGATGTGCTATTGCACATCTGAGAATCGCGAGATTCCGGGTCTGGTCCTTCGGACCATCCCGGAATGACGAAAGAGATCAGAGGAAAACCATGAAACTCACCGCGCAAGCCGCCGGCACCTTCGCTATTGCCCCGACGCCGTTCCACGAGGACGGCCGCATCGACCATACGTCGATCGACCGGCTGACTGATTTTTATGCCGAGGTGGGCTGCGATGGTGTCACGGTGCTCGGCATTCTCGGTGAGGCGCCGAAGCTCGATGCCGCGGAAGCCGAAGCGGTGGCAATCCGCTTCGTCAAGCGCGCCAAGACCATGCAGATCATCGTCGGCGTTTCCGCGCCGGGATTTGCCACCATGCGCTCGCTGGCCAAGGCCACGATGGATGCGGGTGCTGCCGGCGTCATGATCGCGCCGCCGCCGCATCTGCGCACGGATGATCAGATTACGAGCTATTTCAAACAGGCCCAGGAAGCGATCGGCGACGATATTCCCTGGGTGCTGCAGGACTATCCGTTGACGTTGTCGGTCGTGTTCACGCCCGCGGTGATCCGCAAGATCGTGATGGATAGCCCGTCCTGCGTGATGCTCAAGCACGAGGACTGGCCGGGACTGGAAAAGATCTCGACCCTGCGCGGATACCAGAAGGACGGCTCGCTGAAGCCGATGTCGATCCTGGTCGGCAATGGCGGCCTGTTTCTGGATTTCGAGATGGAGCGCGGCGCCGACGGCGCCATGACCGGCTACGCCTTCCCGGAATTGCTGATCGACGTCGTCAAGCTGTCGAAGGCCGGCAAGCGCGACGCGGCGCACGATCTGTTCGACGCACATCTGCCGCTGATCCGCTACGAGCAGCAGCCCGGCGCCGGCCTGTCGGTGCGCAAATATGTGCTGCAGAAGCGCGGCATCATCTCGACCAGCGCCCAGCGCAAGCCCGGCGCGACCATCACGGCGACCGCCAAGGCCGAGGTGGATTATTTGTTGTCGCGTGTCGCCCGTGTCGACAAGCGCGCCAATCTGCAGCCGCAAGCCAGCGCGGCGGAGTGACGTAATATGGCTGAAGCTGCTGTTCCGCGTCCGGCGTCGACGATTCTGCTGCTGCGGGACAACGCCGCCCGCAAGGAAATCGAAGTCTTCATGATGGTGCGCCATTATGAGATCGATTTTAATTCGGGTGCGCTGGTGTTTCCCGGTGGCAGCGTCGATGCCAGCGACAAGGAAATCATCGCGCGGCCGGAGCTTTATTCCGGCGGCGAGGGGCTCGATGCCGCGGACCTGAGCTTCCGCATCGCCGCGGTTCGCGAGACCTTTGAGGAAAGCGGTATCCTGTTGGCCCGGCCGCAGGGTTCGGCTGTTCTAGTCGATGCCAAGCACGCCGCCGAGATCGAGGCTGGCCATCGCGCTGCGCTGTGCGAGAGCAAGACCACGTTTCCAAAGGTATTGGCCGACAACAGACTGTCGCTCGCGCTTGATGAACTCGTGCCCTACGCGCACTGGATCACGCCGGAAGGCATGCCGAAGCGGTTCGACACCTGGTTCTTCCTGGCGTCCGCGCCGCCGGCGCAATTGGGCGCTCATGACGGCAAGGAATCCACCGACTCGATCTGGGTGTCGGCCCGCGAGGCACTCGAGGGCGGCGAGAGCGGACGCTTCAAGCTGCCGTTTCCGACCACGCGCAATCTGATCCGGCTCGGCAAGCAGCCCAACGTGCGCGCGGCGCTCGAGGATATGCGAGGCAAACCGATCGTGACGGTGATGCCTGTGATGACGAAGCTCAACGGCGGCCGTCAACTGCGCATTCCCAAGGAATCCGGCTATGACGGCGAGGTGTTCGAAGTCGGCGCGCTCGGCTGAGGTTGCGCCAAATACGAGCGCTTCAACGGCGCCGAAAAAAACAGGGCAGGGCACGCATCATGAAGATCCGGCGCATCGGCGTGATCGTTGCAGCATGGCTCGGCTGTCTCGCGACAGCCACCCCGGGAATCGCCGAGGAGAATTTCCCCAATCATCCGATCCGCCTGATCGTGCCTTATTCGGTCGGCAGCGTGGTCGACGTGTTCGGGCGCATCGTCGCGCAGAACATGGCCGAGCAATGGAACGGAACGATCCTCAATGAATCGAAATCCGGCGGCAACGGCTCGATCGGCGCCGAGGAAGTCGCGCGCGCCGCGCCCGACGGCTACACATGGCTGATGGTGACGACCTTCTTTACCGCGAGCCCGTCGCTCAACGTCTCGCTGCGCTGGGACCCGATACGCGATTTCATCCCGATCGGGCAGATCTGCGGTGCGCCGAATTTCTTCGCGGTGCCGACCTCGTTGCCGGTGAAGAACGTCGCGGAATATGTCGCGCTGGCCAGGGAGAAGCCGGGCAAGCTGAACTACAGCCACCCCGGCAAGGGATCGACCGGGCATCTCGGCTTCGAATTGTTCAAGAAGCTGGCCGATATCGATGTTCCCGGGATCGGCTATCGCGGCTATCCGCAGATGGTGACGGATATCTCGAGCGGCCTGATTACATCGACCTTCCTGTCCGCCAACCAGGCGCTGGCGCAGGTGCAGACCGGCTCGATCCGGATCATCGGCGCGATCAATGACGGCCGCTCGAAATATTTCCCTGATGTGCCGACCATGGCGGAGCAGGGTTATCCGGGCGCCCAGGTGACGCCGTGGTTCGGCATCGTGGTTCCGGCCGGCACGCCCGAGCCGATCGTGGAGCGCATCAGCAACGCGCTCGACACGGCACTGGCGTCGCCCGACGTGCGGAATAAACTCGACCTCGCCGGGTGCCCGCCAAAGCCGGCGTCGCGCGCGGAGTTTGCTGGGATCATCAAGGCCGATGTCACGCTATGGGCCAAGGTGGTGAAGGACGCCGGCATTCCGCCGGATTGAGCCCGCGAATCGGCTCGAATTGACCCCGTATCAACCTCGCAGGGCCGGTTCCCGATGTTCCCCTGAGGGGCGATTCCGGCGTATAAAACTGGACTGCCCGGAGCCGGTCCCGAATACCATGCCCTTTGCCATCATTGTCCAACGGATACGGTCGTTTTCGCTTTCGATCGGTCAATTGACCTTTGGCGGTTTCCTGCTGGTGCTCGCCGTCATCACCGCGACCAGCATGGCCAGCGTCATCGCCATTCGCCATATCGACGCGACCTTCGGCGAGTTGCAGCGGTTGCAGGACGTCGGCGACATTGCCGAGGAAATTGACCGTCGCGTTGCCGAATTGCGGCTCGCGGCGCGCGATTTCGTCACCGATCCGAGCGCTCAATCCGATCGGGTCAGCGCGGCGGTTTCGGCGTTGAGCGCGCTGTTGAAAAAGACCCGGCTGGAACTCGCCCCCGAGCAACAGGACATGATCGATGGCGTGGCGCAGCGCTTTACGAATTATCGTGAGGGGATCGATCGCGTCACCGCCTTGATCGGGCGCCGCGCCGAACTGGTCGCGGCTTTGCCGCCGGTGCGTGAACGGTTCGAAGCCGCCATCGCCGACGAACCCGACCGGGGTGTCGCGCGAAGCCTGTTTCGGGCGCAAAACCAGATCGCCGCGGCCTTGCTGGCGCGCGATCCGTTGTCCGCCGAGCAGTCGGCCCAGCAGATGCGGGCGTTGCCGATCAGCAATCCCGCACTTCGTTCCGCCACCGACGGCTATGCCGACGCGATCAGTTCGATCTCGGAAGCGGAAGCCGAGATTGCCAAGCTCGACAAGGATGTGCTCGGCACCGAAGGCCGGCAGATCGGGCGGGTGACCGATCTGTTGCGCGACGTCAGTTCTCGCCGGGGCAGGGTGCTGGCCAAGGATTTTGGCCGGACGCTGCGGGACGATAAATGGCAGAGCATCATCCTCGGTATCTCGGGCGTGCTGGCCGGCATCGTGGCGGCCTTGTTCGTGGTGCGCCGGACCGTGCGGCCCTTGAAGTCGATTGCCAAATCGATCCGCGCGCTGGCGGGCGGCGAGAAGCGGACCTCGATCCCCGCGACCGACGTCCAGAACGAGATCGGCGATATCGCCCGCGCCGCCGAAGTGTTTCGCCGCTCGCTGGTCGATGCCGATGCCGCGCGCGAGGCCGCGATCCACGCGCTGGCCGAGCAGCGGCTCGCGGAAGAAAGCTATCGCAAGCTGTTCGAAGGTTCGGTCGACGGAATTTATGTGACGACGCCTGCCGGTGCGCTACTCAATGCCAATCCGGCACTGGCGCGGATGATGGGATATGAAACGCCGGAAGAATTGATCGGCGGTGTCCGCGATATCTCCAACACCATCTACGTCGATCCGCATGCGCGTGAGCAGTATCGCGCATTGATGGAACGCCACGGCATGGTGCGGGAGTTTGAATACCAGGTGCGCCAGCGTGGCGGCGCGATCCTCTGGATATCCGACAGCGCCACCATCGTGCGGGACGAGGCTGGGGTGGTCGTCCGTTATGAAGGGACGATCCGCGACATCACCGACCAGAAGCGCGCCGAGGATGCGATCGCCGAGGGCCGGCGGCTGCTGCAGCAGGTGATCGATACCGTGCCCGCCGTGATCAACGTCAAGAACAAGGAACTTCGTTACGTCCTGATGAACCGTTATATGGCCGGCATTTTCGGCGTCGATCCCGCGGATGCGCTCGGTCGCACCACGTCCGATCTGATGTCGCGCTATGGTGCGCAGAAGACCGATGAAAACGACAAGCGGGTGCTGGCGGCCAGCAAGGGACTTGGCTTCTACGAGGAGGAATACATGGATTCCTCCGGCGAGATGCGGCAATGGCTGGTCAACAAGCTGCCGCTGCTCGATGGAGACGGTGAGATCGAACGCATCGTCACCGTCGCGCTCGACATCGGTGAGCGCAAGCGGGGCGAACTTGAAATGCGCAAGGCAAAGGACGCCGCCGAGGCCGCTTTGCGCAATCTGCGGGAAACCCAGAACTCGCTGATCGAGGCCGAGAAGCTCGCCGCCCTCGGGCGCCTCGTGGCGGGTGTCGCCCATGAGGTCAACAACCCCGTCGGAATCAGCCTGACGGTGGCCTCATCGCTGGAACGCAAGACGGCGCTGTTCACCGCGGAAGTGGAACGGGGCGATCTGCGGCGCTCGCGCCTGACCGAGTTTCTCGAAACCAGTCGCGATGCATCAGGGCAATTGGTGGCCAACCTCAACCGCGCCGCTGAATTGATCCAGTCCTTCAAGCAGGTCGCCGCTGACCGCAACTACAGCGATCAGCGCTCGTTTGATCTCGGCGATCTGACCGAACAGGTGGTGATGAGCCTGCGGCCCGGATTGCGGAAGCATCATCTGACACTCAATGTCGACTGCCAGCCCAATCTCTCGATGAACAGCTATCCCGGCCCGTACGGACAGGTACTCACCAATCTGTTCCTGAACGCCGTGGCGCACGCGTTTCCGGACGGCAGGCCCGGCGCGGTCGATATTCAGGTGCGGGAGTCCGGCAAGGACAATGTCGAGATCATCTTCTCCGACGATGGCTGCGGCATGAGCCTCGACGTCCGGCGCCGCGCGTTCGATCCATTTTTCACGACGCGGCGCGACCAGGGCGGCACCGGGCTCGGCCTGCATATCGTCTACAGTATCGTGACCAACCGGTTGGGCGGTCGGCTCAATCTCGATTCCGAGCCCGGCAAGGGCACGCGGATCCAGATCATCCTGCCGCGGGTGGCGCCGCTGGAGCAGGCGGCGGAATAGCCGGTCAGCTCCGGGCTGGTGCCCGTCTAATCGGCATCCGCCAGGAAGCGCAGCGTCGCCTTGAAGATCTGGCTGGCTTTGCCGACGAGTGCGGTTCCGTTCATGACGGCGGAGTTGTCGGTATAGGTGCCGGACACGCCGACGCCGACCGGGGTCGGGCCGCCGAACAGCGGGTTGGCGTCGGGGCTGCTGGTGTGGCGCTGCACCAGCACCTCACCCTTGAAGGTGTTGTCTCCCTTGACGGTATAGCTGCCGACGTAAAACAAATAGGCATCACCGCCGAGGATCTTGCCGTCCCGGAACATCACAACACCGCTGCCCTTGCCGGAACGCCCGTCCTGCAAGGTGACGTGAATCGAATACAGCCCGTTTTTCATTGTGTCCCGATGACCCCGTTGTCCCGACGGGGTCGCTTTTTGATATTCCAAAGCGGTATGCAGCGTCAACGCGACAGGTTGCCCGCGGCCCTGTTTGGACGTGGGTGCTTGCGCACGGTCTTGCCGCATGACCGAAATATGACGAACGCCAGGAGTAGCGGCCCTGGTGGACGCCATCGCGCGCCTGCCGGCGCCTTGCGGGATGCGCCGGATCAGTCGGGCAGCCGGGATCGTCGCGCGGAGGCGACCACCGGCCCGCCGCGGGGCTCAGACGTATTTCTTGTCGCGCTCGAGCAGTTCGATCGAAATGCCTTGCGGCCCGCGGATAAAGCAGATCCGGACGCCGGGCCGGATGGTGGTGGGCTCCTTGGTGAACTCCACGCCTTTGGCCTTGATCTCGGCCGCCACCGCGTCGATATCCTTTACCGTCAGGCCGAAATGATCGAGCCCCTGATACGGCGTTGTCGGCGGGGCATTGACGCCGTCGCCAGCCGTAACCGGCGCGATGAACACGTTGGCACCACCGAGCTTGACGTCGATGCGCCCGGGGCCGCGGATGATCACGCCGCCCAGGATGTTTTCCAGCCAGGCGGCCGTCGCCTCAGGGTCGGGGCTTCGCAAATGAACATGGTCCCAGGTCACTATCGGCATCGTCGGCCTCCCCTTGACGGTTTATGCGCCGCTTGCCGCGGCGCTTGTCGTATCGGCTTGCGGCCGGCAACTTAGCGGCCTCATTCCGGCAACACCATCCCATTATGCCTCGAACGAGGCGGCCCGGTGGCCTTTGCGTTGGATGCAACCATTTCCGGTGCTGCGGATTAGACATTAGCGGCGCAAACCACCTTCGGCCGTTGTTGTTGGAGGCAAGCGTCGCAGCGCGATGGGGTGGCTATGAACACCGGGCTGTATCGCACCGAGTGGACCGGGCCCGCTGGTCTAGGCAACCGGCTTTCGGCCTGGGTGCCGGTTGGGATCAGCTGTACCAAAACCGGGTTGATCTGGTCGGCGGTCGCCTTGGCCGCGCTAGGCGGGGCGTGGATGCTGCTCTCAGGCGAATTCGGTGGCGGCGCCGAGGGCGAACCGGTCATGCTGGAACTCTTGGCCGAACCGGACCCGTTGGTAGCACCGACTGCCGCACAGGCGGCAGCTATCGTGCCAGAGGTGGCCGTGTCCCATTCACCGGGAGCCTTGCCCGAAGCCGCGGCATCGGCGGACCGCCTGAAGATATCATCGCAGCATTGGCGGCGGGGAGGTCTGGGATCGAACGCGCTGGTTACCTTCACACTGCGGAACGGCAATGATTACGCGGTCAAGGACATCGAGATTTCCTGCGCGTTCAGCCGCGGCGACGGCAGCCATGTGACCAACCGTACGCGGGTGATCCATGACACGGTCAAAACAAGGGGCCGGAAAACCTTTGCCGGCGTCCATGTCGGCTTCGTGAATATCAATGCCGACCGGGCCAAATGCGCGCCGGTGGCCGCCAGCCGCGTTTGATTCAAATCGCGTTCACAAAGAAGCGATTTGGCCGGATTGAACCTTATCCGAACGGCAGGAACCAATTAGCTGACATCTAGTTGTGCTGACACTCCGCGGGATGACGCGGATGGAGCGACCTGAAATGCCCGTATTGCGATACTTTGTGTTTGTCGGCGCAGCCTTGCTGGCGCTGCTGTTTATGGTGGGTGGGGCCTTTCCGGCATTACCCGCGGCGCAGAGCACCAACACCGCAGCGGCTGATACTCCGATGATCCGGATTCACAGCGATCGCAAATGGCCGGAGCGGGTGGTTTTCGATACCAGCGTTCCAACGATCGTGCCAGCGACCGTCGTCGCGGCTGTTCCAGCTCCGATGCAGACCGCGAAGAACGAGACGCGCGCCGCAGTACCTGCTGATGTTGCCGACGCTGGAACCAAAATGACCGCGCGGGATGCTTACGCGCAGCTTACGCCGTCCGATCCGAAGAAGCTGGACTCCAAGCCTCGGCAAAAGCGCAAGATCGCGAAAAAGCATGTCGCGCCGGCGCCAATCCAGATCGCGCAACGGCCGCAGTTCGGGCTTTTCGCCAACAACATCTGGTAAGCCGCTCGCTTCGCAGCATACGATGCATCTTCACGGCGCACGCTTGAAATGCACTGCCATGTCATGGGCCACCGGCGCCGCGGTGAGCAGAAGAGGCGCGATGGCGATCGTGGCCGACAGAATGGTTGCTAGAACAGCCCGGCGCTGAGATCCAGGCCATAGATCAGCATCAGCAGGGATACCAGCAGTCCGGCACCGCAGAACAGCGCGACCTGCTTGAGGATTTCGATCTCAAGCGACTCCCTGGGGAGCGCGCGCGAGAGGACTCTGACAATGGCAGCCATTTGCGACCTCTGAATTCATGCCCCGGGAAAGGGTTCGACGTAATTGATGTAACGTCATCCGCGCGCGGCCGAGGTGAAGCAGATCACACAGGGCATGGCAGTCGGTGCCGATGCGCGCGTATTTGCCTGAAAATATCGCCAGTATGTCGATTGCCTGTCGATTGCAAAATGCAGCGCGCGCACAACGAGGCTTCACCTCGTTGCGAATGTCGTCACAGAAAATCGAATATCCGTAGCGATCCATTCGTTAAGCCGCTGGTCCCAACTCGTCCGGACGGCAAATGCTTTTCGCATCCGGTTGGCCATCGTCTTCTCTCAGGATTTGCGACAGCAGGATTACAGTTGGCCGCGTTCACCGGGACGAGCGCGACATTGACTGGGACGGCCGCGAATTATCGATGACCCGGCGTCGGCAAACCGGGGGCTTGCCGCACATCGAGGGCGCGATTTCAGGGCATTGAGCTCTGGGGTGCCTGATGGAAATGACGATAGGCGTGGGTCGCTTTCGCGCCGATGCAAAATACGCAGAGTACGATCATCAGATATTTGAACATGGCGAGCCTCCTTTGGCGCACTATGCCGGCAACAACGGTCGCTCACTGTGAGTTACCTCACGCGATCGTTTCGCGGGGGCATGCGGCCGTCGGTTCGATCCAGGATGCGTTTGACACGCGGCACCTGTTTCTGTGTCGCGCGCCCTCCGCCGTGCCTGGCGCGGGGTGGCTTGTTTGACTGATTTAGGCCGGCATTTGGTCTGGAAAACGAGCGGATCGGGGAGCATATTCCGGGAATGCAAACAAGATTCTCCATCCTGCTATCCGCTGCACTATTGGCAACTGCCATTCTGTTGGTGTTCCGCGGCGAACTTCACGCCCATGGTCCTCACAGCCTGAACCGGCTGGCCGAGCCGGTGACGCAATGCGGCTTCTGGGGGGACATGTCGGCCGGAATGTCGTGCCGATGACGCGGCGAATGCGCGCGGCAAGCGTGCCTCGCGGGTAGAGTTTCCTGGTCAGGACGCGGCGTCGGCGCGCACCGATGCCTGATCTTCCTTCTCGGCGCCGCCGGGCAAGGGGCGGCAGCTCGCAGTCGATCTTGGCGCCGACCGGTCATACGCCGATGTCCGCCAACTCTCGCCAGAACGATAGCGGCGCCAGTGCAGCACCGCACCGACGATCACTGCCGGTACCAACGCCGCACCGATGATGTAGGAAGGCAACGGCTTCGGCGATATCCATTCGATCGCCAGCGCCGCGACCAGCCAGAACGTCGCGGATATGATCGTGAAATCGATCACCGGAAATTCCAGATAGTAGCAGAGCCCGATCCCGACCGCCGTCGGTGCCGTGGCGACGGCGATCATGTAAACCGTCAATTCCTTGGGCGTCAAAACATCGATCACCATGGATCCCAATAGCCAAAGGACGCCGAACATGGTGGCAACATCGACGGGGCGGCGCATGGATTAACCTCCCAAATGGCCGGGAATTGTTCGCGGTCGATCTCAGGGCCGTGCCGGGCGTAAGTCAATTGGGGGAGGGCGGAAAGAAGTGGGTTGACTCGAAAAAGCGGGCTACGGAGTTGACCCAAGCGAGTACCGCCTCCGGTCTGGAGGCGGCTTCCGTCATTTCTCGCGCGGGAAAAAAGCGATGTTGCCCGGGGCCACAGCTTTTCGAACCAATGGAGCGTTTCGTTACGCGCCAGCTGGAAGGTGCGCGGACGTTACTTCAACGCGACGTCGACCTTGTGCGCCAGATGCCCGGTGCCGTGATCGCGGCGCAATTGGCTGAGCGATGTCTCGTTCAGCTGCAGCAGGACTTCGCTGAGGGTAGCCGAATCAGGATAGCCCGCCGCGAAACCTTTTCCGTAGATCTTGCGGAGCGTGCCGACCAGCGTGTTGCCGTGTTTTTTGCTGATTTCGCCATCCTTGTCGCGGTGGCGGGCATCAAGCCCTGGTTCTTTCATGGTTCTCTCCCTTGGGTGCGTCTAACGCGCATCCCGAAAGGTGCGCCCGAGAAAACGGGCTGGCAATGGCGTAGCGATATCGCCGGGAGATTTCAGGCGAGATCACGAAGCGCGGCTCCGCCGTTGCAATGCGATAGCGGGCGGCAGGACGAAGCCATAATTGCAGGAAGCACGTTATTTTTGGGATATGAAGTGGCGCGCCACGGCCGATGAAGATGGGCACCGCTGCTTTGCCGCGGCACTACCGGTCAAGGAAGTTCGTCATTCCGCCACTGACAGCGTCGAGTTCGTTGAGGTTCAATTCGCGAGTTTCGTTGGTCATGTCTCTCTCCTGTTCGGAGCGGACGATCCCCCTCTTGGCGGATGGGACGCGGCAACCTACATCACCAACCTACCAAAGAAAGAGTCCGCCCTTCCGGAATGGCAAACCGCGATCGAGGCCCTGATGCTGTGCAGCCGCAGCCGCGACGGCCACACCATGCTGGCACGTATCGCGGGAGTTCAACCCCGAACGCAAAGAGACGCATTGGGGCAAGCGGAAGCTGAAAAGGGACGAATGAAAGGAGACCGCCGATTGAGGCGGGTCACGGTGCTTACTCCTGATGAAGTGCCGCCTTTTGAGCTTCCAGATCGGCGATCAGTTCCTTGGTCCTGTCAACGGTGATTTGATCGCCAATCGAGCGCTGTATTCGCCGATATCGCTCAATCGTATTCTCAATCTCGACGCACTTTTCACACATCTGTTTCCGCCCTTCGCCACCCGTCATGCTGTGACGGCGGTCGGGCTGTTTGGTTTCGGAGGCGACTTAGAACACTGTCCAGCTACGACACCAACAGAGGTCTCCTTCGCAGTTCGATGGGCCAGTGCGTGCCATTCGATTGCGATGTCGGTCCACGCGGCCTTTATGGCGGGGTCTGTCGCGTCGCGCGCGAATCCTTCGCACGCAAGGGCCTTAAACCGAAAAGTTTCTGACACGTTAATCATTGTGATGCTCCGGGCCGAGGGCGGGAGCACGACACTCTCAGTCACCGATGACTGCCCGAACGTTGCGGTGATATCAGACCAATACTTCCACTTGTGATGCGTTCCCGATTTGTGAGCAATATTGCTCACTCCGTAGTTCTACGGGGACAAAACGACAACTCACTGCACCCGATCACTCGCCGGGTGCGGCAACGGCTGCTGATGTTCTTCGATCCAAGCCCGGGTGTTTGGCGGAAGTTGAGGGGTGAGGTCCGGTGAGGCCGCACGATGCAAGAAATCGTTGCAGCACAGGGCTTATTTGAATTTGTTTTAAGGTTGTGTGAGGCTCGGTGAGGCCCGGTAAACCGGCCTTGGCGCACTCGGAGAGATTCGAACTCCCGACCCTCGGAATCGAAATCCGATGCTCTATCCAGCTGAGCTACGAGTGCATTGGTCTTTTCGACGTCCAAACGCTGTGGCCCCAATGATGGCCGCGGCGTTCCGGCGCGTCGCAGGTTGTTCGCATTTGGCTGCAAATTTTTCAATCCCCCGCCGGCCGGTGCTGCGGCGGAATATCGTCGCTAGGAGCCGGCCTTCGCCGCCTTGTCAGCTTTCTTTTTAGCGGGCTTCTTGGGCAGCGGCTGCTCGGCGGCGTGCTTCATGGACCTGATATAGCTGTCGGCGGCGTTATCGGCCGAGTTTTGTATCCGCTTGGCGGCGGCGGTTGCGAACAGCAGGGTGTTCTTCGCCGTCAGCTTGTGGCGTTCCCGTGCGTCCTTGTTGGCAGCTTTGGCCGCCATCGCCATGTATTTGCCGCGGCGCTTCCTGGCGGCGTCCATCAGGGTTTTCGTGGTTTTCTTCGCGATCGATCGGATCAGAACATCCAGGTCTGCTTCAGCCATTCCCCACCTTCACAAATTGGCAACGCGCTGATGTGCTACACCGATTGCGCCTCGCCAATCCAGCGCGGAAATAAGCCAGCCTCCGGCAAGTCGACGGGGAGGGCTGAACTGCACCGCAATGGACTTCACCCAAAGGGCCCGATGACCGGGCTGGCCGGCAGGGCCGGTCGGCCGCCGCTCAGCCGATTTGACCGGGAAAGTCCGGAAATTTGTGCCAGCAGACGGATTTTTGCCCGGATTCGGATGCTTAACCAATTCCCAACACAGTACGGCCAGAGTCCGGCCGTCTGGTCTTCAGACCGACCATCCAGCGTCCAACAAGCTCTATCCGGCTCGCCGATCGAAATGCGCATCACGCCCCTGATCCTGCTGTTGTCGTTGCCGCTGCTGGCGGTGAAGCCGGCCCGCGCCGACCTGCGCATCACCCGGGATCACGGCGGATATGTCGAGGAATACAAGGCCAAGTACCAGCGCATCCGGGATCGCCACGAGCGCGTCATCATCGACGGCATCTGCAATTCGGCCTGCACCCTGGTGTTCGGTATCGTGCCGCTGAACAAGATCTGCGTCACGCCGCGCGCCAGCGTCGGCTTCCACCAGGCCTATTACGACAAGGCTTTCACCTTCGGCATCAAGGTCACCAGCACCGAGGGGACTGCCGACCTGATGTCCTACTACCCCAATACGGTGAAGGACTGGATCCGCCGCAATGGCGGGCTGACCACCGAAATGAAGAAGATCAAGAACGGTGAGGATCTCTGGAAGATCGTCGATCCCTGTCCGGAAGAATTCTTCTAGACGGGCTTCCCCGGAACGAGGAATGGGGCGGTGGTCTGCTGCCGACAGGAACAAAAGTTCCACAATGTTGTTAAGTCGGAAGGAAGCGGCCGAGATAGGGCAGTCGCGCATCGCGGTTAGCCGCGGGCTGTTTCCTGTCGAAAGGACGCAATGCCAAGGCGTATGCCGTTGAAGGCCGAGGCTGAACAATCGAACGCAGGCAGGACTCAACCGCGCGGGGCCAGTCACCTGTTCGGTAAGATCGCCAATCGGACGTCGCAGGCAGCCGGCCGTGCAGCGACATTCATGGTGGCTTTCGGCATCGTGGTCATCTGGGCCGTCACAGGGCCGCTGTTCGGCTATTCCGACACCTGGCAATTGGTCATCAACACCGGCACCACGATCATCACCTTCCTGATGGTCTTCCTGATCCAGAACTCGCAGAACCGCGACAGCGCGGCCATTCAGGTCAAACTCGACGAACTCATTCGGGTCAGCGCCGCCCACAATTCCTTTGTCGGCATCGAGCACCTCACCGACGACGAACTGGAAGACATCCGGACCAAGTGCGAGTTGCGCGCGGAGGCGGAAAAAGTCGGTGAGGCCACGGTCGAACGCACCGGTCAAAAGGCCAGGCAGGCGGCCGATCAAGCGGTCGGTTGACGCAGCCGATGGGGCCGCACCGAGCCGGCCGACAATATCCCCGGCACCACAGCCAGAAATATCCAATCCGTCCTCAATCCCGCAGCCGGGTTTCGCGCCATGTCATCCCGGGCAGGGAACTCTGCGCGTTTTGCGATTGCCTGACCGCGCCGCTTCAGGCAATCACCGCCCGAGATGAACAGGGATTTTGAGACTCTTGCCGCGCGCGCGGCGCCGGCGATCTTCGTCGTGCTGTGGAGTACCGGCTTTATCGGCACCAAATATGTGCTCGTTGGCGCTGAACCGCTGACCTATCTTGCCATCCGCATGGCGCTTGTGGTGGTCCTGATGGCCATCATCGTTGCGATCGTCCGGCCGCAATGGCCGGATCGCGCGGGCATCGGCCACAGCATCGTGGCCGGCATTCTGGTGCACGGGTTTTATCTCGGCGGCACGGCGATCGCGATCGCGCACTCGATTCCCGCCGGGCTCTCGGCGCTGATTCCGGGGCTGCAGCCGATCCTGACCTCGACCCTGGCGAACCGCTTTCTCGGCGAGCGGGTGACGCCGCCGCAGTGGACGGGGTTGCTGATCGGGCTTGGGGGCGTGGTCTTGATCCTGCACGGCCGCCCGATGAGCGGGGACGCCGGCTGGGGCTGGCTCGCCTCCAGCGTGTCGCTGGTCAGCATCACCTTGGGCACCTTGTACCAGCGGCACTACTGCAGCCGGATCGACTGGCGCGCCGGCAACCTCGTTCAGTTCATCGCGGTCACGATCTTCTTTGGCGCCGGTGCATGGTTGTTCGAGAGCAATGTGGTGCACTGGAGCCGCGAGTTCGTGCTGTCGCTGCTCTGGCTCGCGGTGGTGCTGTCGATCGGCTCGATCGGACTGCTGTACTGGCTGATCCGGCGTTCGGCCTCCACCTCAGTGGCGAGCCTGTTCTATCTGGTGCCGGCGGTGACCGCCGTGATGGCCTATGTGCTGTTCGGCGAGCGGCTCGATGGTGTCGCGATCACCGGCATGGTGGCCTGCGCCGCCGCGGTGTTTCTGGTCAACCGGCGCGTGCAGGGGCCTGCAACCTCCGCAAATAAAGCCGTGGTGGCAAAATAAAAGCCTCCGGGCTTTCGACCCGGAGGCTTTGCGCGCGCTCAAAGCTCAGCGCTTCGACTTCTTCGCCTTCTTTTTCCTGGACTTCTTGGCGACCTTTTTTACGACTTTCTTGGCGGCTTTTTTGCTCTTCTTGGCTGACTTCTTGGCTGACTTCTTCGTGGATTTCTTGGCAGCCTTTTTGGCCTTTTTTGCCTTCTTCGCTTTCTTGGCCTTCTTCGGCATCACCTTCTTGGCGGCCTTCCTGACCTTCTTGGCAACCGTCTTGACGGCTTCAGTGGTCGCGGTGGCCGCGGTGCTCACCGCGTCTGTCACCTGCTCGAGAACCGGTTTATCGTCGTCCATGTCATCCCCCAGTGTTTAACGATGCCATGACGATAGCCAGATTTTTTCGCGCGTCAAACAGAGCGCTTCGATTTACGCGTTGCGCAGCTTGGCGTAAGCGGCGAGCGCACGCTCGCGGCCGACCTTGTGATCGATGATCGGGCGGGGATAGTTTTTGCCGAGTTCCACGCCGGCACTTGCGAGTTCGAGCGGGGCCGCACTCCATGGCTGGTGGATCAAGCCGTCAGGCAAGCCAGATAGCTCCGGCACCCAGCGCCTGACGTAAGCACCGTCGGGGTCGAACTTTTCACCCTGCAGGATCGGATTGAACACCCGGAAATACGGCGCCGCGTCGGCCCCGGAGCCCGCCACCCACTGCCAATTGGCGGGATTACTGGCGGCATCGGCATCGACCAGCGTGTCCCAGAACCATTTTTCGCCCTCGCGCCAGTCGATCAGGAGATGCTTGACCAGGAATGATGCGACCACCATCCGCACCCGGTTATGCATCACACCGGTGTGCCAGAGCTCGCGCATCCCGGCATCGACGATGGGATAGCCGGTTTGCCCGCGCTGCCATGCCGTGAGCGCCTTGTCGTCGTGTTTCCAGACAAACGCGTCAAACGAGGGCTGCAGGTTGCGGGTCGCAAGATCAGGCACGTCGAACAGCAAATGACGGCAGAATTCGCGCCAGCCGAGCTCGCTGAGGAATTTGTCGATATCATCAGACAAAGCGTGCCGTTCGGCGGCGGTGAAGCGGGCGGCGTACCAGATTTGCCGCGGGCTGATCTCGCCAAAGCGCAAATGCGGCGACAGGCCCGAGGTGCCGGCGCGGTCGGGCCGGTCGCGATCGCCGGCATATCCGGCCACATGGTTTTTCAGGAATTCGCCAAGCCGGGCCTGCGCCGATTTCTCGCCGGGGTTCCAGCGCTCACGCAATCCGCCGGCCCAATCCGGGCGGGTGGGCTCGAGATCCCAGTCTTCAAGACGGTCGCTTGCGACGGATGGCGCAGAATCCAGGTCGTTGCCCAACGCCTTCGGCGCCGGCAGTGGCTTGGGTGGATCGCCCAGCGCCTGCACCCGCTTCCAGAACGGCGTGAACACCCGCAGGCCGCGACCTTCCTTGTTGCGGATCTGGATGGGGTTCACCAGCAGGTCGCCAGCAAAGCTGTGCGAGGCGACCCCGATCGCTTCCAGTCCGGCGGTGACCTGATCGGCCTGCGCCTGATAGGGCGCCTGTGCGACGTCGTTCCGGTAGACGGCGTGGGCACCGGCCTCCTGTGCCAGGGCGGTGATGACCTTGGCCGCCGGCCCATGGCGCAGCACCAGCGATGAACCGATCGCGTGCAGGCTGGCTTGCAAGGCCCGCAGCGACTGCGCCAGCCACCAGCGCGCCGCGCCGCCGAGCGGACGCGCGGTGGAGCGATCGGATTGGTCGAACACATAGAGACAGATCACCGGCGCGCCGGTTTGGGCGGCGGCGTGCAGGGCAGGGTGATCGGAAAGGCGGAGATCGTCGCGAAACCAGACGATGCAGGGGGAGACGGATTGGCGGGTCATCGGGCGATTAACTCGGCTCTTGCGCGTAAGGTCCATGCGCCCGGCAAGATGTTGCAACTCGATCGGGCTTCAGACGTACTACATGAAGGGTACGGACAGAAACGGCTGGAGATCAATGTGAACCGAACTGTCGTGCTTTATCTGGCGACGTTGATCGTACTGATCCCGATCGATTTCCTGTTTCTCGGTTTGGTAGCCAAGGGCTTCTTCGCGTCAGAGGTTGGCGACATGCTGGGTGAAATCAGGCTCGCGCCGGCGATCCTGTTTTACCTGCTGTATGTGGCGGGCATCGTGATCTTCGTCAGCGGCTCCGCGGCCGCGACCTGGCCATCGACGCTGCTCTATGGCGCGCTGTTCGGCCTGTTCTGCTATGCGACGTTCGAATTGACGTCGCTGTCGCTATTGAAGCACTGGACCTGGGCGGTGGTGGTGGTCGACGTGTCCTGGGGGACGTTCGTCACCGCGGTGTCGTCGACCGCGGGACTTTTTATTGCCGATTGGCTGGCGCCGAAGGTTTGACGCGACACCCAAACCGTCATTCCGGGGCGATGCGAAGCATCGAACCCGGAATCTCGAGATTCCGGGTCTGCGCGAAGATGCGCATCCCGGAATGACGTTTTCGATTGCTTCGCCTGGCTCGCAATCGCGAACCCTTACTTCGGCTGCGGGACGATCCGGATATACGGCTTCGGCGATTTCCAGCCCTGCGGATAGATCGTCTTGGCCTCGTCGTCGCTGACCGAGCCCGAGATGATGACGTCTTCACCTTGCTTCCAGTCGGCCGGTGTCGAAATACGGTGTTTCGCGGTCATCTGAAGCGAGTCGATGACACGCAGAATTTCCTGGAAATTGCGGCCGGTGCTCATGGGATAGACCAACACCAGCTTGATCGTCTTGTCGGGCCCGATGATGAAGACGTTGCGGACGGTCTGGTTGTCAGCGGCGGTGCGCTTCAACACGTCGCCGGAGGCGGAGGCCGGCAGCATGTCGTACAGTTTCGAGACTTTCAGGTCGGTGTCGCCGATCATCGGATAATTCGGCGCGGTACCCTGTGTTTCCTTGATGTCTTCGGACCATTTCGCATGCCGATCGACGGGATCAACGCTCAGCCCCATCAGCTTCACGCCCCGCTTGTCGAATTCCGGCTTCAGCCTGGCCAGCGCCCCCAGTTCGGTGGTGCAGACCGGGGTGAAATCCTTCGGGTGCGAAAACAGCAGCGCCCAGCTGCCACCAATCCAGTCATGGAATTTGATTTTCCCCTCAGTGGTTTCGGCCTCGAAGTCGGGGGCCACTGCGCCAATCTGGAGAGCCATGGTGTTTCCTCATGTCATTCAAGTTACAGGTGAATTTTCGCTTTTGAATATAGCGGGAAGGTGGTCGAACGGAACGGCCCGTGCAAAAGAACAAGATCATTTCACAAGCGCTCGAATTTCTAGCATCTTCTTGCGCTCGAGGCGCCTGCGACGAAAGGGCCATCGTGTCCCCAAAGCACTGGACCGCCCCGATTCCGCCTCTTATGACCCCCATCACGCGGGGCCTGACCGCTGAACCGTGTGCTGAACCGTGTCGCGGGTCACAGCGACCAATTAGCAACCATTTAAAAAACTCGTGAAGCGAGTTCCGAATCGTTAACTACTCGTTTACGCCCGCATGAAAATGCTGGCCCAGAACAAAAAGCTGAAAAGAGTAACTACCAATGTCTGCCCCGTTTGTTGAACTCGCCGAGCCGATCGGTGCCCAGGAATCCTCGAAGATTTTGGAATCCTCGAAGATTTTGGAAACCTCGAAGATTTCCTGCCGGAATACCGCAGCCCAAGCCCTTGCCGTCGTGCGCGATGGCGTCATCACCGGCGAGGGTCCGACCACCAAAGGCCGGGTTCATTTTTCCCGCGAACTGGATGCCGCCGACGCCGCCTGGTGCGCGCGTATCCTGACCGCAACCGCCGTCGAGCATCAGCCGGTCAGCCGGGCCGAAGCCGAAGCCCTGTTCGAGATCAACGATGCGGCTGCCGAGTGCACCGACGAGGGCCGTTTTGACGACCTGCTGGCCAAGGCCGTCGTTCACCATGCGGCTTCCGTCTCCGGCCTGCCGGTGCCCCCGCGCACCGTGGCGCTGTCGCCGGAGACTTCGATCGAGAGCTGGGGCCCCACGAAGGCCGTCAACGTCGATAGCGAAGTGCTGCAGTGGATCGCCAGCCAGATGCGCGGCAAGCGCCGCAGCAACCGCACCCTGATGAGGCTGGTCGCCACCGTCGTCGGCGTCGCCGCGTTGCCGCTGGTCCAGCTGCCGAACGTGTTCGATATCGGAATGTAATTCAGCCGGCCGCGATGCCAGCTCGGAACGGCGGGGGTTATTTCCCCGCCGTTTTTTGTTTGCCGCTATCGGCGTCGAGCCCGACCGTGCGGCCCGGAAATCCTGCGACGTCGAAATAGCGCTGCGACAGCACGCGCTGGTATTTCACGACGGTCTTCAGTCCATTCGCCGCGGGCTTCGAGACGATCGAACCGTCGGCCGCTTTCGGAACGATGCCGCCGGGGAGCGCTTCCGACATCACGCGGCCTTCCAGCCCGCCGTTGGCGTTGGCGCGCAACTTCATCAGCTGGGCGATGGTCTTGCCGACGTCGGCATTGCTGACCGGCAGCGGATCGACATAGCCGGCCTTGAAGTCCGGCCCGATCGCGGCCGTGAAGTTCAGGGTGTCGCCGCGGCCAAAACTGCCATGCATGCCCTGGCCTTGCCGCAGCACGGTGTCGGCGACCTCGACAGAGCAGTTGGTCGGCTCGTCGCACGCGGCAGTGTAGGAGCGGAAATTCACCACAATCGACGGATGCGGCGTTACCGCCTTGCCTTCGAGATTAAGCTGCGACAATTCCAGCGTGCCGGGAAAGCGCCCCAGTTTGCTGTCCACGAAGATGCCGCTGACATAGTCTTGTTCGAGCAGCGCCTGGACGGTCCGCGCCGCCAGTTTCTTGTCCCGGTTCGGCAGATAGATCAGGTCCGATCCGCCATTGGTGGCAACCACGAGATCCGGCTTTGCGGGATCCTTGCCAAGCAGGCCGTTGCCGGCTTTCGGATGAGCGCCGTCGGCCACGGCCGCGTTCCTGTCGTTCGGATCGAACAGCGGCAGTTCGAGCGCCTTGGCCAGATCAAGCGCGAGAAATCCCATCGGCAGGAAATCTTTCGGCGTGTCGTCGTAGCTGAGTTTCGCGGACGGGCTGGTCTTGCTCTCCTTCGAGATCGTCGAGAAGCCGTGATCGGAGGAGATGATGATATTGGTGGTGGCGGCAAGGCCGAGATCGTCGAGCGCCTTGCGCAACTGCGCCAGATTGTTGTCGGCGTTCCTGATGCCGGCAAGCGAGGTCGGGCCGTTGATGCCGGGTGTGACGGTGTTGAGGCTGTCGCCGTTATTGTGCTGGCTGCCGTCGGGATCGCGCGACCAGAACACCAGCACGAACGGCTTGTTGCGCGCCTTGAACATCGGCAGCACCACCTTGGACGCGACGTCGGCCAGGTAGGCTTGCTGGACGGTGTTGGGCGCCGTGGTGCCCGCCGTCTTGAAGTCGCCGGCCTTGCCATTGGCGCCGCGCGAGGGCGTTGCCAGCGCGAGGCCCGCCTTGGCGAGGGCGGCCTGCATTTCTTCCGACAGCGGAACGCCGTTTTTGCTGCCTGTGGAGTCATCGAGCACGATGGAATGCAGGCCATCGGCGCCGATCTTGTCGGTGTGATCGAAGATCAAGGTCGGACCAAGCTTGCCGATCGCGGCCGTGCTGTAGCCCCTGGCGCGGGCCATTTTCAGCACGGTCTCCTCGTTCAAATAATCACCGCCGAAATGCTCGTCGACATCGCGCAGCACCGGATCGGATTCGAGGAACGGCGCGACGGTGTCGCCGGCCGCCGCAACCGGATAGCCGGTAAAGATCGTGTTGCTGAAGTCACCGGTATCGCCGAGGTAATGCCCGGTCGCGAGCGCGGAGGCATTGGCCGTGGTGAAGGTCGGAAACAGCGAGTGCGAATTCTTGAAATGGACGCCCTTGTCGCGCAGTTCGGCCATCGCGGGCGCGGTCTGTGGTGTGACGATGCGGCCGCGCAGCCCGTCCGGCACGAACAGAATCACATTGTGCTGCGCGCTGGTTTGGGCCGATGCGAGCCCAGTGGAAAACATGGTCAAGCCAGCGGACAGCAGCATGAGTGAGCGGCGCATCGAAATCTCCCCGAATGGCGTGTTGAGCGGCTGACGGGCCGCGGCCCCTGTCTAGTTTTGCTGTGTGACAGAATTGTTACATGCACGTTTGTGCTGCCAGTCAAGGACGGTGGGCTGGCTTTGAACAAGTCGTCTCGGTACATCGGGCGAGGGGCCGTCCCGCTTCCGGCGCTCGCCCCCGGCAGATTCGGGAGGCTCCGGGCCGACATATACCGTTGCCTCGGGCCGGAATTGCTGTAGGACGGAATTGTTACAGCCGTCCGCCCGTGCCAGATTGGAAGGGAGGATCCCGCCCAAAAGGTTGCAAGTAAACAACAACATGTTCAAACGCATTCTGATCGCCAATCGCGGCGAGATCGCCTGTCGGGTCATCAAGACCGCTCGTCGCATGGGGATCGAGACGGTTGCCGTCTATTCCGAGGCCGACCGCGATGCACTGCACGTCGAAATGGCCGACGAGGCCGTTCTGATCGGGCCGCCGGCCGCCGCCGAAAGCTACCTTCTGATCGACAAGATCGTCGAGGCGTGTCGCAAGACCGGCGCCGAAGCCGTCCACCCCGGCTACGGCTTCCTGTCCGAGCGCGAGGCGTTTCCGCGCGCGCTGGAAGCTGCCGGCATCGTCTTCATCGGTCCCAATCCCGGCGCCATCGCCGCGATGGGCGACAAGATCGAATCCAAGAAGGCCGCCGCCAAGGCCAACGTCTCGACCGTGCCGGGGCACCTCGGCGTCATCGAGGACGAAAAGCATGCGGTGAAGATCGCCGACGAGATCGGCTATCCCGTGATGATCAAGGCCTCCGCCGGCGGTGGCGGCAAGGGCATGCGGATCGCGCATTCGAGGTCGGAAGTCGCCGAAGGCTTCAATCTCGCCAAGGCCGAAGCCAAGTCGTCGTTCGGCGACGACCGCGTCTTCATCGAAAAGTTCATCGTCGATCCCCGCCACATCGAAATCCAGGTGCTCGGCGACAAGCACGGCAACGTCATCTATCTCGGCGAGCGCGAATGCTCGATCCAGCGCCGCAACCAGAAGGTGATCGAGGAGGCGCCGTCGCCGCTGCTCGACGAGACCACCCGCCGCAAGATGGGCGAACAGGCGGTGGCGCTGGCCAAAGCCGTGAAATACGATTCCGCCGGAACCGTCGAATTCGTCGCCAGCCAGGACAAGAGCTTCTTCTTCCTGGAGATGAATACCCGGCTGCAGGTCGAGCATCCCGTGACGGAATTGATCACCGGCATCGATCTGGTCGAGCAGATGATCCGCTCCGCCGCCGGCGAGAAGCTTAAGCTGGCCCAAAAGGACGTCACCCTGACCGGCTGGGCGGTGGAATCCCGGGTCTATGCCGAGGACCCCTTCCGCAGCTTCCTGCCGTCGATCGGGCGGCTGGTAAAATATCGCCCGCCGGCGGAATCAAGCCACGACGGCATCACGGTGCGCAACGACACCGGCGTGCAGGAGGGCGGCGAGATCTCGATCTATTATGATCCGATGATCGCCAAGCTCGTCACCCATGCACCGTCACGTGCGGCCGCGATCGAAGCGCAGTCGCGGGCGCTCGATGCGTTCTACATCGATGGCATCCGCCACAATATTCCATTCCTCTCGGCGCTGATGAACCATCCGCGCTGGCGCGAGGGCAATCTATCGACCGGGTTCATCGCCGAGGAATTTCCCAAGGGATTTACCTCGCGCACCCCGGAAGGCGAGATCGCGCGGAGGCTGGCCGCGGTCGGCGCCGCCATCGATCACGTGCTCGGCGAACGCAAGCGGCAGATTTCCGGTCAGATGAACGGTCGGCTGGTGTTGCGTGAAGGCCGCCGCGCGGTGTGGCTCGAGCGCAGCGAAATCATCCTCGACATCGCCCGTGAAGGCGAGCGCATCGCGGTGCGATTTGTCGGCGCCGACGGTGCTTCGGGCAACGCGCATGTGCTGGTCTCGGCGTGGACGCCGGGTGAAGCGGTCTGGCAGGGCACCATCGACGGCCAATTGGTCGCCATGCAGGTGCGCCCGATCGCCAACGGCATTCGTCTCGCACATCAGGGCTTTGAGGTGCCGGTTTACGTCTTCACCGAAGCCGAAGCGGCCTCGGCACGGCTGATGCCGATCGCCACCGCGACCGATACCGGCAAGAAACTGTTGTGCCCGATGCCGGGTCTGGTGGTGTCGATCGCGGTGACCGAAGGCCAGGAAGTCAAGGCAGGCGAAACGCTCGCGGTGGTCGAGGCGATGAAGATGCAGAACGTGCTGCGCGCCGAGCGCGACGGCACCGTCAAGAAAATCCATGCCTCCGCCGGCGCGACGCTGGCGGTGGACGCGTTGATTCTGGAATTTGCTTAGAAGCGCGCAATCCTTCTCCGGCGGCTACTCCGTCATTGCGAGGAGCGTAGCGACGAAGCAATCCAGTTCTTTCTGTTTGCTCTGGATTGCTTCGCTTCGCTCGCAATGACGAGGATAAAGTCAGTCGCAATGAAAAAAGAAACTCTAGGAGTTCACCATGGCCTTCCGTAAACGCCGCGACGCATTGCGCGCCATCCTGGCGGGATCGTCCTGCATTCATCCGGGATCGGTCTATGACGCCACCTCGATCCGGATCGCCGAAGACCTTGGTTTTGTCGTCGGCATGTTCGGAGGCTCCGTTGCCTCGCTGGCGGTGCTTGGAGACCCCGACATTACCTTGATCACATTGACCGAGTTAGCCGAGCAGATGCGCCGGATGTCGCGCGCGGCTGAAATGCCGGTGCTGGTCGATGCCGACCATGGTTACGGCAACGCGCTCAACGTCCGCCGCACCGTGCAGGAACTGGAAACGGCGGGCGCCGCCGGCCTCACCATCGAGGACACCTTGCTGCCGCAGGCCTTTGGCGAGGCCAAGCCGCAACTGATTTCGCTGGAGGAGGGTGTCGGCAAGATGAAGGGCGCGCTCGACGGACGCGGCGATCCCTCGCTGGTGATCGTGGCGCGCACCGGGGCCGTATCGATCACCTCGCTCGACGATGCGATCAAGCGCGCGAAAGCCTATGAAGCCACCGGCGTCGATGCGCTGTTCTTCACGGGGATCAAGACCCGCGCCGAGCTCGAAGCCATCGCGGCCGCGACCAAACTGCCGATCGTGCTGGGCGGCGCGCCCGAAGAGATGAATGCGCTGGATTATCTCGGCGCCCAGCGCGTGCGCATCGCCTTGCAGGGCCACGCGCCGTTCGCCGCCGCGACGCAAGCGGTCTACGAGACCTTGAAGGCGCTGCGCGAAGGCGCGTCGCCGAAGAGTTTGAAGGGCCTGGCATCCTCCGAATTGACCGGTCGCGCCATGCGCGAGGCCGAAATGAAAAAGCGCAGCACCGAATTTCTTGGCCTAAAAGAACTTGGGCTGAAGAAATAGATGGATCGCGCGATCCGCCAGGTTGCGATCCGGGGCCGGGTGCAGGGCGTCGGTTACCGCGCCTGGGTCGACCATCAGGCGCGGCTATCGGGGCTGGAAGGCTGGGTCCGCAACCGCCGGGACGGCAGCGTCGAAGCGTTGTTTGCAGGACAGGTGGAGATCGTCGCCAACATGGTCACGCTGTGCGGGCGCGGTCCGTCATCGGCGCGGGTTGAAACGGTGACCGATGAACCCGCCGGTCCCGACGCCTTGAATCTGCGGCGGCCGGGCGAAGGGTTTTCGGTGCTGCCGACGATCTAGATCGTCGCTTGCGGCAGGCTGGCCATCGTCGGGCCAAACACCTCGGTGAAGGCCCGCCGGAGTGCGATATCGACATCCATCATCGATACGGGATGGCCAAGATCGGCCAAACTTGTCACGCCGTAGCGCGGGTCCACCACGCCGCAGGGCACGATGGCGTCGAAATGCGACAGATCCGGCTCCACATTGATGGAGATGCCGTGGAACGAGACCCAGCGCCGCAGCCGCACCCCGATCGCGGCAATCTTGTCCTCATGGCCCGGTCCCTTGTCTGGGCGCTTGACCCAGACCCCGACGCGGTCCTCACGCCGTTCGCCGCGTATATTGAAGGCATCGAGCGTCCGGATGATCCAGGCTTCCAGGCCGGCCACATAGGCCCGCACGTCCGGCTTGCGGCGTTTCAGATCGAGCATCACATAGGCCACCCGCTGGCCGGGACCGTGATAGGTGACCTGGCCGCCACGCCCTGTGGAAAACAGGGGAAAACGCGCCTCCAGCAGATCGCCCTCGTTGCCGCTGGTGCCGGACGTGTAGAGCGGCGGGTGCTCCAGCAGCCAGACCAACTCGGGCGCTTCGCCGGCCGCGATGGCGGCAGCCCGTGATTCCATCAGCGCCACGGCCTCAGGGTAGGACACCGGGGCGTCGGAGATCCGCCATTCGACCTCAGCGCCGGCAAAAGGCTGGGAAAATGTCGTCAAATCGAGGTTTTGGCGGTCGTTAACCATTGGCTAACCATAACGTGGTGATCTCAAACCACGCAATTTTGCATTTGTAAGTCTGGGTTCCAGTGCCAACGCTCGATAAAGTCACGGTCGATCTCATGGTGGTGCTCGGCACCACGTCGATGCCCATCCATCAGGTAATGCGCCTCAGCCGCGGCGCCATCATCGAGCTGGATGCGACCGAGGCGGACGAGGTCAAGATCCTCGCCAACAACCTGCCGATCGCCAGCGGCGTGGTGCTTGTCGATCGCAACCGGATCGCGGTCGAAGTCAAGCAAATGCTGCCGCGGCTGCCCGGCGTCCGCTAGGCCGGTTTGGCCCGCCGCGCCGGCCAAAACACCGCGAAAACACTCCCTGGCAGGCCTTGTCCCTGCATCCCCGATTTGTTACATCCCGCGCCGTTGATCCGGTCGGGCATCTGTCCGGAATCGATCCCAACAAGCGCTCGTGGCGGAATTGGTAGACGCGCTGCCTTGAGGTGGCAGTGAGTAAAATCGTGGGGGTTCGAGTCCCTCCGAGCGCACCAAGAAACATCGTAAAATGACGCCGGTGGCCCCAAGGGGTCGTGCGCGGGCAGAAAAACTTGCGGCACTGGGGTTCCCGAGCCGGAACGCTGCGGCGTGCTGAACCACGCATTCGTTGCCTCGTTGTAGCAACCCTGGCGTACATCGACAGGTCCGGGTTTCAGATCCGGATTTCAGGCGAGCTGACGAGGCTGTCTGGCGACCGGATTTCTTCGGATCGAGTTCGATCAAGACGGACCGGCTGATATCGATCGGAGCACGTGCATGAAATTCCTGGGCTTCGCCTACCGGATCATCTCCAACTTCATTTTCCTGGCGCTGGCCTATTACAGCCTGAACTTCATGGAGAAGTACCAGCAGCGCGCGATCCTCGCGATTCTCGTGCTGGTCTATGCCGGCATGCGCGCGGTGTCGGCGTTTCGTTCGTTCTATTTCTTCCAGCGGGTCGAGCGCCTTGAACTCGAGGCGCGCCGTCTGGCGGGGCTGGCCGGCGAGAGGCCCGCCGCCGATGCCTCGCGCAAGCAGATCGTCAGTGGCGTCGGGGCGCTGCGCCGCGACGGCGAAATGAAGTCCTATATCGACCTGATGTTTCTCGCATTGGTCATGTTGCTGTGCATCTCGAAGATCGTGACGGACTAGATTTTTGTTTTGACGCGTTTTCTTCACGCGAACCGGCTACCACTTCGCTCGAAAACGCTATGAGTAGCCGTCAGACTTTTCTCTTCTTGATCTGGGCGAGATGCTTCAGCGGGGCCCCGTGCGCGTGGGCCTTGCCGGGCCGGCCATGCGCCGCCACCACGGTCCCGTGGCGGGTCTTGCGCGACGCGGTCATTTGTTTGCCGTGGCCAGGGCGATACTTGCCGTGCTTGCCGCGGAGCATGCGCGGTGTATCGCCGCCGCTGACCGGAACGGCCTCGGGCGGCGATTCCCGTTCTGCCAGGGCTTCGGACTTGGAGGCTGCGGCAGGCTTGGAGCGCGGCCCGAGCAATGCGACGGCCTCCGCGGTCGGGTGTGGCAGTTCCGGCAGTTCGAACACGCTCTTGGCCGGAACGGGCAGGCCAGCCGAGGCGCTCCTGACGGGCAGCAGCCATTCCTGCGGCCACGGCGTCTGCATCGGCGTGCCGCGCAGATGGCGCGTGGCGCGATTGAACGGCTCGGGCCGTAGCAGGAGGTCAGCGTCCGCACCGTCGAAATCCGACAGCACGGGGCGCGCGACCGTGTTGGCCTCGGTCAAAACGAAATTCGGCACCTTGGGCCAATGCGAGATCGCCACATTTTCCGATGCCGGGTGCAACAGCCATTGCTGTGGCTCGGTCGGCGTCGCCGGCCGATCCGGCGTCGCCGGCACCACCTGGACGATGTGATAGCCGCGCGCCTTCAGCGTTGCCAGGATCCTCGGCAATGCGGCGACGGTGCGGGCCTGGATATCGTGCAGCAGCAGGATGCCTTTGCCCTTGGCCTCGATGCGCTGGATCGCGAGATCATAGACCCGCTGCGATGAAATATGGCGCCAGTCGTCGGCGGGAAAATCGGCGCTCCAGGTCTGGATGCCCTGCGAGGCCAGATAGTCCTCGACGGCTTCGGCGCGCATCAGCCCGGGAATCCGGAAGAACGGCGCCAGCGATTTGTCGGCGTCGTCGCCAAGGGCTGCCTTCACCGACGCGATGCCGTCGTCGATCTGCGCCCTGGCGCGCTCGATCGGCATCTTGTTCATGTTCAGCGGATGGGTCTGGCTATGGGTACCGATGGTATGGCCGGCGTCGCGCAGCTTGCGGACGCCTTCCGGAAAGCTGCGGGCCATCTGGCCGATTTCGAAGAAGGTCGCCTTGATGCATTCGGAGGCGAGAATGGCCAGCACCTGATTGCTGTTGCGCGGCAGCGGACCGTCGTCGAACGTCAGGACCACTTCGTGATCGCGCAGCGGCAGGGTCTCGGCATATTGCATGGTGCCGATCTTGGTGTGCGCGCGGGGATCCACCACCAGGACGCGGGAGACGCCGAGCGCGTCGGGATGGCCGGGGCAATCGGCCGCGGCCGATGCCGGCTGCGCGGCGGCGGCGGTGAGCAATCCCACGGATAGTACGGTGCATAAAACGGCCGAAAACCGCGTCAAAACGTCAGCCGAAGCCTTACCGATCATGAAGCACCGCTATTCCCAATTTCGTCATCGTCATTATACGCCGCGCCATGAACGACGCCTTAATCGTTGGACTTCCAACCACTGCTTGAGGTTCAAGCTGGCCTGGTTCTTCAAGATGGCTGGGGCTCAAGGAACCGCGCTGGAATGGATGCCGGGCACGGCCGGCACCAGATGGACCACGTGATAGTGGTTTTCCTTCAGATATCGCAAGAAGGCCGGCAACATGGCCGCGGTGTGGCCCTTGGGGTCGTGCAGCAGGATAATACCCCGGCCGGCGGCCTTGAGCCGGTCGGTGAGCAGTTTCAATTCCTGGCTCGGCGTCATCGGATTCCAGTCACTCGCCCACAGGTCGGCACCGAACACCACGATGCCGCGTGATTGCAAAAAATCGAGCGTCGCTTGCGTGCTCTCAAAGCCGGGAAAGCGAAAGAACGGTGAACTCGGCGTTGTGGTAGCGACCCCGTGCAATGCCATTTCGACCGCCGATATGCCGTGATCGATCTGTTCGACGGCGTCGGCGGGCTTCATCTGCGCGAGGCTGAAATGGGTCCAGGTATGATATCCGATGCTATGGCCTTCGGCCGCGATCTGCCGCACCAGTTCGGGATGCTCCGACGCGGGCTTGCCGATCAGGAAAAACGTCGCGAGAACGCATTCATGCGCCAGCGCCGCCAAAACCTTCGGCGTGGTCGGAGGCCAGGGGCCGTCATCGAAGGTCAGCACGACCTCGTGGTCCTCCAGCGGCAAGGTCTGCGGAAAGCTCTTCAGGCCGACCCGGGGCGTGGCGGCCGCATCGACGACAAGGATACGCGAGGTGCCGAGCGCGTCCTTGTTGGCGCAGGGCGCGGCCCGGACATCCGCGCTCCACATCATCGCGGCGACAAGGGAAACCTTGAGGGGGACCTCAAGGCGGACCACCAGCGCGCGCATCGGCGCCCGGGTCGATTTCGGCTGGTCGATATTTTTCATTGCGCTCGGTGATACCCTTTGGGTAATGCGTCAGGCGACAGCTCAAACGAGTTCAGCAATCCTGTCAAACCGGTGGGACGCGGCATGGCCGAAGAAGTGGATATCGCCCGGCCGGCCGCCGCAGCGGCGCTCGACCGCCTTCCGATGCGCGATGAAGAAGGCGAGATTCGTCAGGAATTCGTCGCGGAAATCACCCGCGCCATTCACGACGCCGACACCTCGCTGCTTCGCGCCGTCGTCGGGGAACTTCATGAGGCCGATCTCGGCGACCTGATCGGGGCCCTCGAGCCCGATGACCGGGTCCAGCTGGTGGAACTGACCGGCACCGATTTCGACTTCTCGGCGCTGAACGAGGTCGACGATTCCGTCCGTGAGGAAATTCTCGAGGAGCTTGAGCCGGCGACGGTCGCCGAGGGCGTTCGCGAGCTGGAATCCGATGACGCCGTCGAGTTGCTCGAAGGCCTCGACGAGGCGGACCAGGAAGAAATCCTGGAGAAGCTGCCGCCAAAGGAGCGCGACAACCTCGAGCGCAGCCTGCTGTATCCGGAAAATTCCGCGGGTCGGCGGATGCAGACCGAGATCATCACGGTGCCGCCGGACTGGACCGTCGGGCAGGCGATCGACTACTTGCGCGACACGCCGGATTTGCCGGGCCGGTTTTATGAAATCTACGCGGTCGACCACGCGCAGCACTGGCAGGGCGCGGTGTCGCTCGATGCGCTGCTGCGCTCGCGGCGTCCGGTGCCGTTGGCGGACCTGATCGACGAGGATCGCCGCCGGGTCTCGGTGCTGGACGACCAGGAAGAGGTCGCGCGGCTGTTCGGCAAATACAATCTGGTTGCAGCCCCCGTGGTCGACACCACCGGCCGGCTGGTCGGGGTCATCACCATCGACGATGTGGTCGATGTGATCGAGGAGGAGGCCGACGAGGACCTCAAGGCGCTCGGCGGTGTGACCAGCGACGAAGAATTGTCCGACAGCGTCTGGACCATCGCCAGGGGCCGTTTCAACTGGCTGCTGGTCAATCTCGCCACCGCCTTCCTGGCGTCGTCGGTGCTGGGTTTGTTCGAGGGGCAACTCGAAAAGATGGTGGCGCTCGCCGTGCTCGCCCCGATCGTCGCGAGCCAGGGCGGCAACGCGGCGACCCAGACCATGACGGTCGCGGTGCGGGCGCTCGCGACCCGCGAACTCGGCTCCAACAACGCCTTCCGCGTCGTGATGCGCGAGGCCCTCGTCGGCCTCGTCAACGGTTTGGCCTTTGCCGTCATTACCGGCATCGCCGCGGTGGCCTGGTTCAAGATTCCCGGCCTCGGCGTCGTGATCGGCCTCGCGATCATGTGCAACCTTTTTGCCGGCGCGCTGGGCGGCATTCTGGTCCCGATGGTGCTGGACCGGGTGCGGGCCGACCCAGCCGTGGCATCGGGCACTTTCGTGACGACCATTACCGACGTGGTCGGCTTCTTCTCGTTCCTCGGTATCGCCACGCTGTGGTTCGGGCTCAAATAATGCCGGCCCCGTATCGTTAATCGGGCCTTAACGCGCATCGGCGAACATCCGCGCGTGAGGTCGGATATGCAGCGCTTGCGGCTCAAGGCGGACGGACGGATCGTCGAATTGCGCGACGGGCAGGAGTTTCCCCTTGCCCCCGAGCAGCCGTCTTCGACGGTAGCGTCGATTGTCCCGGTCAGGACATCCGTCGTTCATGCGGACTGCGCGACACAGCCGGCAGTTCGTGACCTCGGCCGCGAACCCGGAGTTCGCGACCTGCGCCGCCGGGCGCGGCTGACCCAGCTCGAATTCGCCGCAAGGCTCGGCGTTCCCGTTGAGACCATTCGCAACTGGGAACAGGGCAAACGCATGCCGCGCGGACCGGCTCGCGCTTTGCTTGCCGTGATCGCGCACGCGCCCGACACCGTATTCGCGGCGTTGGCGCCGGAACCGTCGCCGGTCTGATCCTCAGCCTCATCCTGAGGAGCATCGCGTAAGCGATGCGTCTCGAAGGATGGCTGCAAGCGCGCGGACGGCAAGGTTTGAGCAGAGCAGTCATGGTTCGAGACGGCGCAAGAGCGCCTCCTCACCATGAGGCCGTGCAAAGCCTTCATCCGGAGTTGGCAGCGCGGCTGCGTCGCGACATACTAGGCGCGATCCATCGGATATCCGTCCATGCAGCTTGTCGTCGAGGCCAACGGCGCCATCATTCCCGCGATCGGGCTCGGTACCTGGGAATTGCGCGGGCGCGCCTGCGCCCGTCTGGTCGAGCAGGCGTTGCGGCTCGGCTATCGCCACATCGACACCGCGCAGATCTACGAGAACGAACGCGAGGTCGGCGACGGCCTGCGCGCCTCCGGGATCAAGCGCGACGACGTGTTCGTGACCACCAAGGTCTGGACCACGCATTTCGCGCCGCACGATCTCGAACGCTCCACCAAGGACAGCCTCAGCAAGCTGCACCTTGCCGCCGTCGATCTGTTGCTGCTGCACTGGCCCAATCCGCGGGTGCCGCTGGAAGAGACCCTGGGCGCACTGGCCAACGTCAGGAAATTGGGTCTGGCGCGGCACATCGGTGTTTCCAATTTCACCGTGGCCTTGATCGAACAGGCGGTCAAAGCCTGCCCGGAGCCGCTGGTATGCGATCAGGTCGAATTCCATCCCTATCTCGACCAGAGCAAGGTGCGCCAGGCCTGCGCGCAAAACGGCATGGCGGTGGTTGCCTATAGCCCGGTGGCCAAGGGCCGGATCAGGAACGACGCGACGCTGGCCGGGATCGGGCAGGCTTACGGCAAGACCGCGGCCCAAGTGTGCCTGCGCTGGCTGGTGCAACAAAATGTTTGCGCGATCCCGCGGACCTCGCGGGTCGAGCGGCTGTCGGAAAACATCGATATCTTCGACTTCCAATTGTCCGATGACGAAATGCGCCGGATATCGGCGATGGGAGGCCCCAGGGGGCGGCTGACCGATTTCGGTTTCGCACCGAAATGGGATTGAGGTATGCTGCTGCCGGGGCAGGGACGTCATCGAATCGTTGATTGAGTACGTTGGAACCGCGTCAGATCATACGCTCAAGCATCGCGGCGTCGGCGATCGTTCATCTATCGTTCCTGCTGCTGCTGATCTTCTTTACCGAAGTTCATCCGTTCCGGGCGGTCAAGACCGACACCGTCTCCGTCGATATCGTGACGCCGGATCAGGTGCCGGAGAAGCCGCCAGAGCTGCCGCCGTCGCCCAAGGCTCAGGACCAGGTTCCAGACAAGGCTCCGAGTCCTCTCGACCTTGCCGCGAAGGCCGCGCCAGTGCCGGCCAGTGCACAGCCAGCGACGGCGTCACCACCGGCGGCAGCCACACCACCACCAGCTGCTTCGCCGCCTGCCGCCCCGCAACAGACGGCCCAGCCGTCACAACCGCCGGCGCCCGCGCAGAAGCAGGCGGCTTTACCGCAGCCGGCCTCCATGCCGACCCCCGGTCTGCAACGGCCTGCCGCGCAGCCGCAGACGCAAGCTCAATCGCCAATACCGCCGCCGGCCTATCTGCCGGCGCAACCCGATCTCTCGATCAAATATCACGTGCTGCTCGGCCTTCCGCAGGCCCGGCCGGGCGATGGCTTCGATGCCGCGGCAACCGAGAAGGCCGATGTCGGATCCACTCCGATCGCGGAGTTCAGGCGTCATCTCAAGACATGCTCGACGCTGCCGAAGGAGGTCGCTGCTTCCGACAAGGTCGCGATCAAGCTGCGCGTCGCCATGACGCCCGATGGCCACCTCGCCACCGAGCCGCAACTGATCGAGGCCAGCGCGTCCATGAAGGGGCCGCTCCTGATGCAGAGCGCAATCAGCGCCCTGCGCGCGTGTCAGCCGTATACGATGATGCCGGCGGACAAATACAATGAGTGGAAAGTGCTCGATCTCAGTTTCACGCCGCAGGATTTCGGTGACGCATCGTAGGCGAGGCGAAGCTGTAGTCCGAGATAATTGAGTGCGCTTCCCTGAAATTTCAGGTTGCGATTGAAATGAACGTGATCCGTCCGGCCTGACCCCGTTTCCGGTGAGGCTTCAACGTGATTTCTACGTCCTGGGCGAATGCGGTCAACATCCGCATCAGCTTCTCGACTGAAACCAGCCTGAAGTCGCCCCTGAGCAGCTTCGACAGATCGGGCTGCTTCATTTTGATCAGCTTGGCGGCTGCGATCTGTGTCAGTTCACGTTCGGCGATTAGCCTCTTGAGCTGCACCACAAGGGCGGCCTTGAGCTGGTGTTCCTCGGCATTAGGCAGGCCGATATCCGCAAAAATGTTGCCGGAGCCCTTTTCGTGGGTCGGCAGCTTCTTCTTTGTACTCATCATCGGCCTCCCTTTGTTGCTCTGTGAATGGTCTCGGCGTCCTTAAGGCGCTGCCTGACCAATTCGATATGTCGCTGCGGTGTGCCAATTCCACTCGTCGATTTCTTTTGGAAGGCGTGCAGGATGTACAGGACACCCTCAAATCGCACGGTGTAAACGGCTCGGTAGGTGTCTCCGTCGAAGCTGTCGCGGATTTCGAGGACTCCTTTGAAGCCCTTCAGCGGCTTCGCACTACGAGGATGGTCCCCGAGCTGCGCTTCAAAAAGGGCCTGCCCGATCTCGCCGCGAACGGCCGCAGGGAAAGCCTGCAGGTCTTTCCGGCTTGAACCAACAAATATCGTCGGCTTGAGCGAGCGCAGTAAATCTTTCATTGTGTTATAGTAATATACCTATAGAAGCCAGTCAAGACTCGGCGCAGGGTGCGAATAAATCGATTTGGTGCGCCGTCATCGTAATGCACGGTGTTCTCGGTCATTCGAACGAATGCCGATGAGGGCAGGACAACGAAAAAAGACGACCAAGCGAGCGCAACCCGGGCTCAACCCATCCGAGCTATGCGGAGTAAGGCCGTGGTTTAGAAGGCGCACAAAGACGCGGGTTTCGCTCAAGGAGCGTACTGCTCGCGGCCGAAAGCGAACCCGGATGATCGGCGCCTATTATCGAACTCGACGCCGATTTTGTTCGTCATGATCCACGCGACTGCGCAGCTTCGGATGACGCGGTCGGGCCGCCGGCGCCGATCAGCCAAGAGGCGCAACCGGCAACGGCTAGGATCGCACGCCGCAAGAAGGCGCAAATAACTCTCGCGCCGTCCGCCCGTCAGGTGACAATATCGATTTCGTGCGACGCGACAGCTTCGATCTCCTGCGCGTTCGCGAGATTTTGTTCGTCGGCTTTGATCGCTAAAGAGCCTGCCGCAGAAGTCTGGTCTGCGATAAGCTTCACTTCTGCCTCGGCAACAACGAATTGCGCCGGATATGTCGGGCCAATGGTTGTCATGTATCCCTCCTGGGATGCTAACAAAATCTCAGGGATTCATTCACGGTTTGCTAAGAAATTAGGTAAATGGGCGCTCGATTGAGGCATATGCGGCGCGCTGTCATCGTTGGTGACCAAGCGGCAGGAGCGCTCGAAGTGGCTCTGGAAGAACGCCGAGAGATCGACCCCCGCGTCTCAAATATCTGCAACGACGTTTCGAGCGTCTTGAGCAACCGTAGCCCGGATGAGCGGAGACCGTATGTCCTTCCCCGATTGAGGCTCAGGCAGGCTACCGAATGGGCCTCGGACGCCTGAGCGCGCCACGGAAATTTTTGAGTGGAATCAATATGGGTACGCCTGTCCAGTCGTCGCGTGAAAAATAACGCTTCACATCCGACCCAAATCACCGGCTTATTCTTG